>NZ_LJCP01000010.1 GCF_001399755.1 Thiohalorhabdus denitrificans
CCGGCCCGCCCGGACCAGTTCCACCATCTGCTCCCGGAATTCCGCGGAATACCGGGCTTGCGACTTGGCCATCGTGGACTCCTTTCAAGCCAAAGGGTCAGGTGTCCACGAAAGCGGGTCAACTCCAGCATTCCCTTACGCGGCCTCGAGGTAGCCTTTGTAAGTTTTCCTAGCCAAGAGGAGGTCCATGCCCGGGCAATCCCCTAAGAAGGTCGACGAAGATTGGTACCTCCTTTCGAAGGAATTTTGTGCTAGCACATCCAAATTGGCATCCTTTTTCCCATAACCCCACCCCGATTCACGAAAAGGGTTCCGGCATGAAGCTGCAGGATGCGGTCGAATATATGTCTTCCCGGTATCTCTGGCGCATTCTGGGGAGCTATCGAACGGAATCCCGTAAGCCCGATGAGGAAAAAACGCGGGAAATCCTGGTCCATGACACCCCCTCCCTGGTCGACCCGGCCAATGTCGGCCAGCGCCTCGACTTGGCCCGGACGAATCCTGATAACCGGATTCTGTACCGGTTCCTCATCGAAGCCCTGCTTGAGGAGCGGGAACATCAGCTCGAGGAAGGGGAGTTGTTAGACCGGGTCCAGGCGAAAGAACAGGCCATCATCGAAGAGGCGGGGCAAGGATCGGAGGCGCTGCAGTACAAGGATGCCGACAGCCTGCGGGTTTACCGGACGGTCCTGGAGGCGGCCCTGGAAGGCGGCATAAGCCTCGATCAGGGGCGGCTTTTGGCTCAACTGCGCCAGACCCTAGGACTAACCCTGCGGGATCACTACCGGCTTCAGGCCCAGCTTAACGCCTTCCCCAAGGCGGGCAACGGAGTGCATACCGATGCCGAAATCGAGCAGGGGATCAAGGAACTGCAAATCAAAGGGTGTGTGTTTTACGCCAACAACCACCCCGACGGGATGCAGTGCTTGGTGCCCGAGGAACTCGCCCCCGGGTTGAAACAGTCCATCGGCCTGGAACTGCCCCGTTCGGTCTTCGAGCGCATGCTGACGGAGCAGCTCAACAAGGACCAGCTCTACACCATCCTGAAGGCCGGGGGTGTCCCAACCTCCGGAAGCAAGGAGGAACAGATCGCACGGGTGCTGATGGCGGACCTGCAGCCCAGCGAGGCCCTGGATGCCCTGACGAATGCCGAGCTGGGCGACATCTGCCGCAATCTGCACCAGGTGCGGGTCAGTGGCACTAAGGAGCAGCGCATCACCAACATCATCGGCTATTACGATGAGCTACGCATCCTGTCCGATGAGGAAGCCACTAACGATCGGGCTCGGTTCTATGGGGTCCTGGCCTGGCTGGCCGAACGTAACCGGGATAACCTCTACATAAATAAGGTCATCACCAAGGACCGGGAAATCGAGGGCGCTTTCGAGGAGGGCACCCGGTACCTGGTAACCGAGAAGCTGGGGGTTTCGCTGATTGATATGGCCGGTTCCAAGCACGCCGACGGCGGGTTCACGCATCCGAGCGGCCAGTCCATCTTCCTTTGGGACAACAAGAGCAAGGAAGGGCCATACGACTTCCCGGAGAATGAGTACGACCAGTTCAAGCATTACATACAGAACGCCGAACGCCGGGTGACCGCCTTTCTGGTGGTGGTGCCCGACTACACCGAGGAAGCCCTAGCAAAGGCGACGCGGCTGAAGTCGGAGTCCGGCACCGACACTGACGTCGGCCTGATCCGGGCCGCTGACCTAAAGTGGCTGGCGGAGAACTGGAGTCATTACGCGGGGAACCGATCCTTCAATCCGGACGTGCTGAACCTGCACGGCGGGGTGGACCGGGTACGGCTCGAGAACCAGCTCAAGGCCTTCTATTGCTGAGTAAGGTACATACCAGAAAATCAAACACTCAGGTCCGATACCCTCTTTAAAGGCAATCAGGTTACGGACCAAAGGGGCTCCCTGCATGGAAGCCTGGATGATCAGCCACTGGGCAGCGTGATCGGGTAACCGTGGACAAGGTCTTATTACGGCACACCTAGGTTCAACAGGCTGACAAGACGCCGCATTCTAGGTTATAGCTACAACGACGCGAGCCCGACTTTTTCATGTCCGGTTTATTGGTTTGTTAATCCTTAAGGTGCTCTAGCCACTCATCCAAAGAATTAAGGTGGCCCTCATTGAGCCACATTGCGCCAATGCCTAACCAAGAAAGGAGACTAAGTATTTCTGTTGAGGGCTTTTCGGGGAGAAGAATGGCGATGTGTTCGCCAATTTCTCCTTTTGTATTGAACCAATA
Organism: Thiohalorhabdus denitrificans; assembly: GCF_001399755.1. NCBI lineage: Bacteria > Pseudomonadati > Pseudomonadota > Gammaproteobacteria > Thiohalorhabdales > Thiohalorhabdaceae > Thiohalorhabdus > Thiohalorhabdus denitrificans. The sequence goes on from NZ_LJCP01000010.1 coordinate 2,257, forward strand.
GTCATACACCTGTCCAATTGCCATGCGGACGTGTGATCGCTCGGAGGAACTCTTGACCTCAATTATAAGGTCGTTGCGCTTGCTATCGTAGTTTTTCACCATGACATCGAACATGGCGTCATTAGTGCACCCTTCTAATAGAGTGAACTCAGAAAGCTTTTCTTGGAGTTGGTTAGTAATTTGGTTGTGAATTCTTTTATTTATAAGATTTTTGGATTCCTGTAGTGATTCTATATCCGCCTCGTCCTTGAGCGAAAGACCGGAACCTTCCTCAGTGTTTGTCGCGGTGAGGATCTGCTTTCGTGTTTTGCCGTCGGAAGAAGGAATGAAGTCAGGTAGGTCGTCTCCTCCAAGTTGGTCTAGGTCGGCGGCATCACGTATTCCTCCATTTCCATATAGTTGAACCATGCTCAGGTACTGGTCTTCTAATGAGGAATTCGAAGCATCTAGACTATTAAGCAATTCTTGTACGTTATTAGATCCATTGATTATTGGAAATCTTATCTCCGGGTCAAGAATAAAAAAGGCTGGGGCGAGGAAATACTCAGAACGCATCCTCTGGCCTTTATTGTTTGCCTTGGGGATGCGTTCTAGAGTCGATATCTGGCGCACGATTTCAAGACGTTCCGCGTCTGTCCTCGCTTCGGATGCTTGTCGGAAGAGGGAAAGTAAGATGGGGAAGTTATCTTTTACCCAGCCCCCAACACTATTTCTGAACGCATTATAGAAGTTGGTGAAACCCGTATGGTGCGCGACCAACTCCTCGGCCGAGGGATCATTTAGTTTTTCTGCAACATCAGCCGCCACATCGGTTAGACCAAGGCCAGAGTAGTTGGCTCCTAGGATGCTCTCGAGGGCGGGAATCTTTGTACTTCGTATATAGCTGGCGTTAGAGCCTTCATAGCTATCCGATATCCAGGCAAGCTTGGAAAGCCCCAAGAGTTGGCTAGGGGTCACGTCCTGGCGGTGGAGTACATGTCCTGCCAGTTTTCTAGCAAGCCTGTTGGTTCGGCGTTGTCGCTCAGCCCAGCTTGACTCCATGGTCCCTCCTTATTTGGGGCTGACTGCGGGTATAAATAGATTGTCCAAGGGATTCAACCGAGGAACGTTGTAGGGGCTGCCAAATCCCTGGGTCCGGCTCACCTTAACCCCTGTAATGCAATACGCAGGAAAGGGGGCAGGGTATGGAGAAGGGTTAGGCACCATACCAGAAGGTGACCATTTCCACGGCGAGCCTTTCCGGGTCTTGGTCGCCTTCCTCCATGGGCGCACCGACGACGAAGGGGGGCTCCTCGCGGATCCAGGGCTCCATGCATTCCCGGAAGGCCTCCATGGCCTCTTCGATCTCGAAAACCTCCACCTCCGGGGAAAACCGAATCTGCACCACGGCGCCGGTGAGAAGGCTCCCGCCGTGGAGCGCACCTGCTTCCACACCCTGCTCGAAGGCCGTGCGGACCGCTTGCCCCGCCCGTCCCGGGCCGGTGCCGGTACCTTCACTGAACACCCCGAGGGCCCCGGCCCAGCTCACGGCTAGATCCGCGGGGTCCACGCCGATGAAACCCGGATCGGTCACACTCCGAAGTAGGGCCCGCAACGCCCCGGCCAGGAAGGTCGAGGCCTCGGCCCCGGACTCCGGTTCCTTCCGGCCCGGCCATGCTTCCAGCACGGGGCCGGGGAACCGCCCGGCTAGGCTTCCCGGTTGGCTCGGCGGCTGGACCCAGAGGGCCCGCCGGACCCGGGTATTGGGGAGGACCTCCCCGAGCCAGTCCACTTGCTCCCGGACAAAGGGGTCACCGGGATCCCCAAGGACCATAACGAGGGGAGAGGAATTCAGGCGGCCGAGAAGGGCTTCCCGGGCTGCTTCCAGCCCCTCCACCCCGGTTTCCCACAGGGGCTCGATGCCGCTCTCCCCGCGGAGGTCCGCGGCCAGGCCGCTGGACTCCTCTCCGGGACCGAGCCGGAGGTATTCCGCTGGCGGTCCCTGCCGTAACAGCTCGGGGCTCATCCCGGGGCCGCTAAGCGCTCCCAACCCGAGAACCAAGGCCACAGGGGAAGCCGGATCCCCCTCCTGAGTCCCCGTCCTAACTCCTTCGAGATGCATGCAGGCTCCGGTGGGTGGTTGCAGGTGTGACCAATGTCCCTCTTCCCCTCCAGGGGTCTTCTCAATTCCGGAAAATCCCGAACTCGCCGACCCTCCTTGTAGAACTACCGGAGTTTGGCCTGCTCCTCGTTATGCTTGGTCCTTTCGGCGATGGCCCTGGCGGCCGCCATGGGCTCTTCTTCCTCCTTCAAGGTGGCGCGAACCTGCTCCACCGCGGACTGGTTCGTTAGATCGATCCCCAGCATGTCGACCAAGTTCAGGAAGGCCTCGCTCTTCGTGTACTCCTCGGTGAAAGAGGCTTCCTGCAGCTTGTCGAAGTTCAGAAGGACGTATTTCTTTATCTTCTGGCCATCGCTGGCCACCCCTTCCGTCGTACCCTTCTCGTTCAGCGTGACCAAGTAGTGATTCTGCTTGTACTCGTAGATGGAGCCGGTGGCCGCATCGGTGGTGGAGCCCGGCAGGCCCCCCAATATGACGTTGCCGAAAAACCAGGGATTGACGGAGGTGTCCAGCTCCATGGTCTCCGTCTCGTAGCCTTCCTTGCTCACCTTGATGATCTGTCCCGAATCCTTTTCCAGGTTCGCTGTAAGCGGGGTCCGGCCCAAGGTGCGCCCGTCCACCTCCACCTTCGCCCCTTCCGGCTCGGATTCGAAGGACACCTGTTCATTGCGCCCGGAAACGATGCTCGCGCACCCGGTCAGCAGGAGCATGGAGAGGACCGCGAGGCCCAGGGTGGCGGTTTGTGCTCGCACGATAATTCCCCTTTCTTTTTAAAGTTTTACGCAGGCTACGCGGGTGGAGTTGGACTTACAAGAACAGTTCCGTCCAGGAACGCCGCGATGTTTTACCCTGGCCATGCGACATCTCGGGTCGCGGCCAAGGCAAATGGCGGCAGTGAGCCTCGAGAGCGAACCAACCCTTCCATGAGGGGAATGGGTTATGCTCTTTTCTAATTGACTGTTTTTGGGGTCTGATCCGAAGAATAATGGCGGGCTTTGTAGTTGCGTACGGTGCCAGGATATGTCTTCATAACCTGCCCATCTGGCCTGTCTCTCGAAAACATTCGGCTCCCAGCCCCGAAAGTCCTGGCCTTTTGCCGAAAGGGGCGGTTTCAGCCTTCCCTCCCCAAGGCTCACTTTCGCCTACAGGCGTGGTCCGGACGGGCGAGGATCATGCGCAAGGAAGACTAAACGCTGGTGACTGCCGGGGCGTTTCGCCTGGGCCGGCCGGGCCATCGAGGGCAGAGCGACAAACCCCCGGAGTCCGTGAGAAGTCCTATACGACCCAACAAGTCGCAATCCTCCGGTAGATGAGGGGAACGCCAAGCACTTGGAAGGGTTGCCTTGACCATCCGTATCCTGCATACCGCTGACTGGCAGATCGGGAAGGGCTAGGGGCAGATCCCGGGTTACGATGGGGCCGCTCTTCGCAACCAGCGCCTGGAGACCCTGAGTGCCCTGGCGAGCTGGCCCGCGCGGAAGGCGAGGGGCGTTGTGCTGGTGGCCGGGGACGTCTGCGATACCCAGTCGGTGAGGGACGGCATCATCCACCAAAGCCTCGAGCGGCTCTTCGGCCAAAGAACCCAAAAATACTGGAAGTTCCAATGGTGAAGCTGGAAGACCTTAAAAAGGATGCGCAAGTAAGGGGGCTGGCCGGGAACGAGGTTGTGAAGATCGTATCCTCCGATCCGGTTGGTGAGGGCGCGGTTACCGTTGTCTACCGAACGGGCCAAGGCCAGCTCGGGGAGCAGATGGTCTTCCGCTCGGACGAGCCCAATCTGGAATTGGCGGAGGCGGGCAGGCCCTGGGCCTTCGATGCTTCCCCGGAAGCCTTCAAGCTTGGCCTTGAGGCCTACCGGATCAACATGGCCCACCTTTTCGATCCCATGATGGCCGTCCACACCGCTGACGTTCAGCCTTTGCCACACCAGATATCGGCGGTCTACGAGGAAATGCTCCCCCGACAGCCCCTGCGTTTCGTCTTGGCCGATGACCCAGGAGCCGGCAAGACCATCATGGCCGGGCTCTATATCCGGGAGCTCATCATGCGGGCGGACGCGCACCGGATCCTGGTGGTCGCTCCCGGCGGGCTGGTGGAGCAGTGGCAGGACGAGCTATTCGAGAAGTTTGGCCTCGAGTTCAGACTGTTCAACCGGGACGTGGATCAGGCCTCTCGAACAGGAAACGCTTTCCAGGAGAACGAGCGCCTGATCGCGCGCCTGGACCAGTTGGCTCGGAATGAGGACTTCCAGGAAAAGCTGGAAAACGTGGAATGGGACCTCGTGGTGGTGGACGAGGCCCACAAGATGTCCGCCACCTATTTCGGCAACAAGCTGCACGAGACCAAACGCTACAAGCTGGGCAAGCTCTTAGGGCAGACGAGCCGCCATTTACTCCTCATGACGGCTACGCCCCATAACGGCAAGGAAGAAGATTTCCAGCTCTTCATGGGGCTCCTGGACGAGGACCGGTTCTACGGAAAATTCCGGGAGGGGGCCCATCAGGTCGATGTGACCGACCTGATGCGACGCATGGTGAAAGAAGATCTGGTTCGCTTCGACGGGACCCCCCTTTTCCCCGAGCGGTACTCCTATACCGTCAACTACGAGCTCTCGGACCCGGAGTACGCCCTATACGCGGAGGTTACCGACTACGTCCGCGAGGAGATGAATCGGGCCCAGGAGCTGGAGGGCAAACGCAAGGGGACCGTGGGCTTCGCCCTGACCCAGCTCCAGCGGCGACTGGCCTCCAGCCCGGAAGCCATCTACCAGTCCCTCTCCCGGCGCCGCAAACGCCTAGAGGAGCAACGGGACGAAATGAAGACGGTAGCCCGCGGCCATCAAGTCTCCGAGACCCTCGTCAAATACCAAACGCTGGATGTGCCGGAAAACATCGATGAGGCCGATGAAGAGCTTCCCAGCGACGAGTACGAGGCTTGGTCCGAGCAGGTTGTGGACAAAGCCACCGCCGCGGAAACCGCGCAGGAGCTTGAGGCGGAAATCCAGACCCTCCGGGACCTGGAGGGGAAGGCCAAAGGCGTACGGGATGCCGGTGCGGACCGGAAATGGGAGGAGCTGTCAGAGCTGCTCCAGGACAAGCCAGAGATGTACACCCAGGCCGGCCAGCGGCGGAAGATCATTATCTTCACGGAGCACCGAGACACCCTGAATTACCTGCGGGAGCGAATCACAGGACTTCTCGGGCGCTCCGACGCAGTGGTCACCATCCATGGCGGGACCAACCGGGATGAGCGGCGGAAGATTCAAGAGGAGTTCCGCCACAACCCCGAGGTATTGGTTCTCCTGGGTACCGACGCGGCAGGGGAAGGTATCAACCTCCAGAACACCAACCTCATGGTCAACTACGACCTTCCCTGGAACCCCAACCGCTTGGAGCAGCGCTTCGGACGCATCCACCGCATCGGCCAGGAAGACGTCTGCCACCTGTGGAACATGGTTGCGTCCGGTACCCGGGAGGGGCAGGTCTTCCAGCGATTATTCGAAAAGCTGGAGACCGAGCGAGAGACCTTGGGCGGTCAGGTCTTCGATGTCCTGGGAGAGGCCTTCGAGGACGCCTCATTGAAGGACCTTTTATTGCAGGCCATCCAATACGGCGACCAGCCCGAGGTCCAGGAGCGCCTCAATCAGGCCATCGACTCCCAGCTGGACAGTGACCACCTCAAGGCCATCATGGACCGCAACGCCCTGGCCGAGGAGCACCTGAGCACGGAAGAGCTGTTCTCCGTCAAGGAGGAAATGGAAAAGGCCGAGGCCCGCAAGCTTCAGCCCCATTTCGTCCGGGCCTTTTTCAACCAGGCCTTCCAGGAGTTGGGCGGTGAGCTGCGCCCGCGGGAGTCTGGGCGTGCCGAGATCCGCCATGTACCGGCCAAGATCCGGGAGCGGGACCGAGTAATCGGTCAGACCCGGACACCCGTGCTCAAGCGCTACCAGCGAGTCTGCTTCGACAAGGACCGGATCCATCTCCCCAAAAAGCCGACCGCCGACCTGATTCACCCCGCCCATCCCCTGATGGCGGCCACCACCGATCTGATCCTCGAAGACCGCCGGTCCAAGCTCAAGCAGGGCAGCGTGCTGGTCGATCCGGAGGATCCGGGAACGGAGCCTCGGGTGGTGTTCATGCTCGAGCATACGGTCCGTGAAGGCGCCGGGGATCCACCACGCGTCGTATCTCGACGGGTTCAGTTCGTTGCCCTGGACCCGGAGGGGAACGCGACCTTCGCGGGCTGGGCCCCGCACCTGGATATGCGGGCCCTTGAGGACGGGGAAAAGGAGCTGGTTTCCGATATCATTGGCGCCGACTGGGTTCACGAAGGCCTGGAGAGCCAAGCCATGGCATACGCCGGTGAGCACCTGGTCCCAGAGCATTTCCAGGAGGTAAAGAACCGCCGAGAGCGCCGCGTGGAAAAGGTTCTGGGGGCCGTCCACGAACGGCTTGTCAAGGAGATCAACTACTGGTCGGGCCGGGCCATTGAGCTGGAACGCGACGTGGAAGCCGGGAAGCAGCCACGCATGCAGCCCGACAACGCGCGCCGCCGCGCGGAGGAGCTTTCGGCGCGACTGGAAGAGCGGAGGAAAGGGCTGGAGGCCCAGCGCAATGTAGTCGCCAACTCGCCGGCCGTGGTGGGCGGTGCCCTGATCATTCCCTACGGCCTAATCGCCCAGCGGCGCGGGGAAGCCGATTGGTCCGCGGACGCGGCGGCTCGCGAGCGGATCGAGCAGATCGCCATGGAAGCCGTCCGGTCCGCCGAAGAGAATATGGGCCATCGGGTCCAGGACGTTTCCAGCCAGAAATGCGGTTGGGATCTGACGGCCCAGCCCCCCGAACAGGACGGCCGCCTCCCCGAGGCCCGCCACATCGAGGTCAAGGGCCGGGCCAAGGGCCAGACCACAATCACCGTCAGCCGCAACGAGATCGCCTACGCCCTGAACCAGGCGGACAAGTTCCTGTTGGCCATCGTGCTCGTGGACGAGGCCGATCAGACCGAAGGCCCCTACTACCTCCGTCAGCCCTTTAGCCAGGAACCCGAATTCGGGGTGGCCAGCGTCAATTACGACCTTGCCGACCTGCTCGAGGCCGCCATATCTCCTTCGGAAACCCTCCAAGAACCGATTCAATGAGCGAAAAGATGAAAGCCCCCAAGAAGCTGATCGAGGTGGCCCTGCCACTTGACGATATTAATGCTGCCGCAGCCAAGGAGAAGTCCATTCGGCATGGCCACCCCAGCACCCTTCATTTGTGGTGGGCCCGGCGGCCTTTAGCCGCAGCGCGTGCGGTTCTTTTCGCCCAGATGGTCAATGACCCCGGAGGCGAGCGGGGCTATTACGCCGGAAAAACCAAGGCTCAGGCCGAGGAGGAACGGAAGGAGTTATTCAAGATCCTCCACGACTTGGTGCAGTGGGAGAACACCAACAACGAGGAGGTCTTGGAACGAGCCCGAGAGGCGATTCGCAAAAGCTGGCGGGAAACCTGCGAGATGCCAGAGAATCGCGGAAAACCCGGCTTTGATCCAGAGCATCTTCCCGCATTCCATGATCCCTTCGCCGGCGGCGGCGCGATCCCGCTGGAGGCCCAGCGTCTGGGGCTCGAAGCTCATGCCTCCGAATTGAATCCCGTGGCCGTGCTTATCAACAAGGCCATGATCGAGATCCCACCCAAGTTCGCGGGGCAGACCCCGGTAGGACCCGTTCCGGAAGGGGAGAAACAGGCCAGCCTCCACGAGGAATGGTCTGGTGCGCATGGCCTAGCTGAAGACGTGCGCAGGTATGGCCACTGGATGCGCCAAGAGGCGGAAAAGCGCATTGGGCACCTCTACCCCAAGGCCAAGGTCACGGAGGAGATGGCTGAGGGGCGGCCGGATCTGAGGCCGTACATCGGCCAGGAGCTGACGGTCATCGCCTGGATCTGGGCACGGACGGTAAAGAGCCCCAATCCGGCCTTCTCCCATGTCCACGTGCCACTGGCCTCCAGCTTTGTGCTCTCCACCAAGAAGGGGAAGGAGGCGTATGTAAAGCCGGTTGTGGAGGGGGACCGGTATTGGTTTGAGGTGCAAACGGGGAAGCCGAAGGATTTTGAGGAGCGAAAAAAGGGCACGAAAGCAGGTGGGCACAGTGCCGATTTTTGGTGCCTGGTCTCAGGATCGCCAATTGACGGCAAATACATTAAGAGTGAAGGGCAAGCCGGGCGAATGGGGAGCCGGCTTATGGCAGTGGTTGCCGAAGGAACCCGTGGCAGAGTTTATTTGCCGCCTACTGACGAGATGGTTGCGGCCGCAAGTAAAGCAACTCCCGAATGGCGGCCGACCGGTGATGTGCCTGAGAAGCTAACCGGTGGAACGTGCGTTCCGTATGGACTGAAGGAGTGGGGTGACCTCTTTACCCCTCGCCAACTAGTGGCCCTCAATACCTTTTCAGACCTCATCTCCGAGGCCCGCGGTAAGGCCATCGCGGATGCCAAGGTGGCGGGAATGGGCGACGATGGGGTGGGGCTCGATGATGGTGGGGTTGCAGCAACGGCATATGGGGAGGCTTTGGCAACTTATTTAGGACTTGCTGTTAGCAAGATGAGTGATGCGCAGAGCAACCTATGCCGATGGAAACCTTCAATGGACCAATCAATAGCCACATTCGGCCGCCAAGCGCTGCCAATGGTGTGGGATTTTTCCGAATCAAATGCTTTCAGTGGTATGGCTGGTGACTTTATTGTTTCTCTTAAAAACATGATGAAAGTGCTTGAAAGGAACCTGACGGGTCGATCAGGTGAGGCAAGCCAAGCAAACGCGGAGGACCCACGATTTGAGGCTAATGCAGTCATCTCCACTGATCCACCTTATTATGACAACATAAGCTACGCCGATCTTTCCGATTTCTTCTACGTCTGGCTTCGTAGAAGCCTGAAACCGTATTTCCCCAACCTCTTCGCTACCATGGTAGTACCCAAAGCAGAAGAGCTGGTCGCAGCGCCATACCGTCATGGCTCTAAGGAGGCGGCTGAGATCTTTTTCATGGATGGGATGACCCGCGCCCTTAACAATCTTGTCGAACAATCCCACCCTGCCTTTCCTGTAACCATTTACTACGCCTTTAAACAGTCAGAAGTAAAAGAACAAGGGATTACCTCCACCGGCTGGGAGGCTTTCCTTGAGGCAGTCATTCGCGCTGGTTTCAGCATCAGTGGAACTTGGCCCATGCGAACTGAGCTGGGGAATCGCATGATCGGCTCCGGTACCAATGCCCTTGCCTCCTCCATCGTTTTGGTCTGCCGTAAACGCGACCCCGATGCTGAAACTATTACTCGCCGCCAATTTCAACGCGAGCTTCGTGAAGATTTACCAGTATCCCTAGCGACCATGATCGGGGGTACCACCGGCCAGTCGCCGGTAGCCCCGGTGGACCTTGCTCAGGCCTCCCTTGGGCCAGGCATGGCTATCTTTTCGCAATACTCGGCGGTCTTGAATCAGGACGGTTCGGAAATGTCCGTCCATGATGCCCTGATCCTGATCAATCGGGTAAAGGACGAGGTCCTGGGTGGAATCGGCGAAGCGGACCCGGATACGGGATTCTGTGTTGATTGGTTCGACCAACACGGGTGGAAGGCCGGGGACTTTGGGGAGGCTCAAGTCCTGGCTCCCGCGAAAGGCACGACCGTTGAGGGGGTAAAAGAGGCAGGGGTGATCGAATCCGGAGGCGGTAAGGTTCGCTTGTTGAAGTGGGAGGAATATCCGGAGGATTGGTGGCCGGAGCAGGATAACCGGACCCCGGTTTGGGAGGCTTGCCATTACCTTATTCGGGCCTTAAACAAGGAAGGGGAATCCGGGGCCGGGGCTTTGCTAGCTCGCATGCCGGAGCGTGGCGAGTCCATCCGCGCCTTGGCTTACCACCTCTATACCCTCTGCGAGCGTAAGCAATGGGCGGAGGAGGCCCAGGCCTACAACGACCTGATCACGGCCTGGGCAGGGATTCTGGCTGCCTCCAAAGAGGCTGGCCCAAAAGAAACTCAGACGGGCTTCAACTATTAGCCCTCCTATCAATGTTTGAACTTAATACCTAAAAGGATGGCTTGGATGGCAATAAAGCCCTGGCGGGAGATCGCCAAACCCCACCGGGACGTCCTGGAGGGCACCTTCCAGCAGTCCGAATTCGCCGCGGACATCTCCCAGGTACAGGCGGGCTCCGCTCCGGCCGAATACGGGGATGCAGAGGGTTTCTTTAACCGCACTTATATCACAGAAGGTATGCGCCTTCTGCTGATCTCCGTGGCCCAAAGATTAGCGGGGCAGGGGGGTGACCCCGTTATTCAGCTCCAGACCGCCTTCGGCGGGGGCAAGACCCATACCCTGCTGGCGGTCTACCACCTGGCTAGCCGGGAGGTAAGCACGGACCGATTGGCCGGGATTCCGCCCGTTTTGGATGAGGCGGGGGTGCAAAGCCTGCCTTACTCACGCATAGCGGTTCTCGACGGCAACAATCTGGCCCCAAGCCAGCCACAGAACCACGACGGCCATACCGTAAACACCCTCTGGGGGGAGCTGGCCTGGCAGCTGTTGGGGGCCGAGGGCTACCAACTGGTTTCCGGATCCGACGCGGAAGGCACCTCCCCGGGCAAGGAGGTCTTGATCGGGCTGCTCAAGGAGGCCGCACCCTGCGCCATCCTCATCGACGAGCTTTTGGCCTTTATCCGCCAATTCGAACCCGGGCACCAATACCCCGCCGGCACCTATGACAGCAACCTGTCTTTCATCCAGGCCCTCACCGAGGCGGTGAAGTCGGTTCCCGATGCGGTCATCTTGGCCTCCCTGCCGGAGTCCGAATTGGAGGCCGGCAGTGCCCATGGTGCCCAAACCCTGGTGACCCTGGAGAAATACTTCGCCCGCGTGGAATCCGTCTGGAAGCCCTTGGCCGCTGAGGAGGCCTTTGAGGTGGTGCGCCGGCGCCTGTTCGATACCACCGGCGAGGAACAGGCTATCAACGAGGTGTGCGCCGCCTTCTTCGACTACTACCGGGAAAACAGCGACAAGCTCCCTCAGGAAGTGCAGGAGGAGAGCTACCGCGAGCGCCTACGGCAGACCTACCCGATTCACCCCGAGATCTTCGATCGCCTGTACCAGGATTGGTCCACCCTGGAGAAATTCCAACGGACCCGGGGGGTCTTGCAGCTGATGGCGGTGGTCATCCATCGGCTGTGGAGCGACAACGATCAGGACCCCCTGATCATGCCCGGCTCGCTGCCCCTTTATGACTCCACGGTCCGCAACAAGAGCATCCATTATCTCCCACAGGGGTGGGAGCCGGTAATCGATGCCGAGGTGGACGGCCCCGGCGCGGAAACGCAGCGCATTGACAACAATGAGACCCGCTTCGGGAGCGTTCAGGCCGCAAGACGGGTAGCCCGGGCCGTCTTCCTCGGCAGCGCTCCGGATTCCAGCCCGTCCGCAGCGGGACAGCATGCTCGGGGTCTGCCAACGGAGCGCATTTTTTTGGGATGCGGGCAGCCCGGGCAGACGCTGGGGCTATACGAAGATGTCCTCAAACGCCTCCGGGATCGGCTCCAGTACCTATATGCGGATCGGGACCGCTTCTGGCTGGACACGCGGCCCAACCTGCGGCGGGACATGGAGAACCGCAAGAGCCGGCTAAACGACGCCAAGGAGAACCTGAATTTCCTTAAAGGGCGCGTCGAGCGGATCTTTGGCAAGGACCATAGCCTGGGCGGCATCCATGTTTTCACCCCGTCCGGCGACATACCGGACGAATACGGCGTGGGTCCTCGTCTGGTGGTGCTTCCTCCGGATGCGGCCTATGGGCGAACGGAAACCCGACCGGCCACAGAGGCGGCAGAGGAGCGGCTCCGGAACCGGGGAGACCAGCCGCGGCAGCACCAGAACCGGCTTATTTTCTTGGCTCCCGACCGTGAGAACGTCGACCGCCTGAAAGACCAGGTTCGGAGCTTTCGCGCGTGGAGCTCCATTCTGGAAGACTTTAAGGCCGATCGCGTGGTGTACGACAACACCCAATGGAACGAGGCCCAGCAGGCGGTCCAGGAAGCGGAAAAGACGCTGACCCAGCTCATTCGGGAGACCTTCAAATGGCTGGTGGCCCCCTATGAGGAATTCACCAGCCAGAGGCGCCCGGAGCTGAAGTGGGAGGGGCTGCCCATTTCCACATCGGCCACCAACCTCATCCAGGAAATCGAGCACAAGCTCAAAGAGGAAGAGTTGGTGGTCTATGAATGGTCCCCCATCCATCTGCGCCAGATCCTGGGCCAGTATTACTTCGGCGAGGACCGGGCGGAGGTATCGGCCCTCCAGGTTTGGCAGGATATCTGTAATTACCTGTTTTTACCCCGCTTGCTGAATGACAACGTCTTCGAGGAAGCCATCGCAAAGGGCGTGGAATCGGAGGACTATTTCGGTTTCTCGGCGGGTAAAGAGGGGGATCGGTACCTTGGGTTCCTGTTCGGCAATACTGGCTCGATCCAATTAGGCGAAGAAAGCCTGCTCATTGAGCGGGAGGCGGCCGCTAAATACAAAGCCCAACTTCAACCTAAGGAGTCCGCCTGGAGTGAGCCAGGGGCCTCTTCCTCGGGAACGACTGAAAGTGTGCCTGGGACCTCCGGGCCCTCGCCAGAGGCTGGCCCTGAGACTGGGGCCGGAGTTTCTCCCGACTCGGGGAAGACCCAATTTTATGGGACCGTTCATCTGGATCCGGTAATGGCCAAAATGAACTTTTCCAACATCATGGATGAGGTGGTCGAACATTTTTCGGCTCAGGCAGGTGTAGAGGTCAAAATCTCAGTTGAGGTCCAGGCTCGGTCGAAATCCGGATTCGATGAGCAAATCCAAAGGGTCGTAAAAGAAAATAGTAATAGTTTAGGGTTTTCGTTTTCCGAATTTGAGGAAGGGGATTGATCCCCGGAACCGGATGAGTTGTCAGTTTCCTGTAGGCCGGGTTACCGGGAGGCGGGGGAGGAAATCCAGAAGCTGCGTTGAAACCCCCATGGCATCATGCTCCAGGTGAAGAAGAATTGAAAAAGGATAAGGGATTTGGCAGAAGAGGAGCACGATCCCAGAAATCTGCTTTCCCAACTGTTTGAGCAGGCTAGGATTTATGAAAGAGGGAAAGATTATAAGGAGCTATTGGATTTTGTCGTTAGGTTAAGGAATTTTGCTCCTTTTAATTCGATGTTGCTTCATATCCAAAGGCCGGGTCTAAAGTATGCCGCCTCGGCGAAAGATTGGGCTGATCGGTTTGAAAGGGGCGTCAAGGAGGATGCTCGTCCCTTACTCATACTTTGGCCGTTTGGCCCCGTTGCACTTGTCTTTGATGTGGATGACACCTTTGGGGGTAAGGAGCTTCCCAAGGATGTTGCCAAGGCCTTCCGAGCCCATGGGACACTGGGCGAGGACGAGCTACAGAAAAAGTTTGAAATTCTTGAAAACAAGCGGATTTTTGTTAAGGGTGTTGATCATGCGGATGGGAGTGCCGGTTATATATGGAAAGAGCCTTTGGCTGAAAGAGAAAAAGAAGAGTATATCTACCCATTACGTATAAACAAAAACCACAAAAATAGTGTTCAATTTTCCACCTTAATCCATGAGCTTGGTCACCTGTTTTTGGGTCATCTAGGGGGCGATGAGAAGCTAAAGATTAAGGACCGATCTTATCTGGGATACCGCGAAAGGGAAATCGAAGCGGAGTCTGTTTCTTATATCGTTTGCAAACGGTGCGGAGTTACCCCGGAATCCGAAAAATATTTGTTGGGACTGATAAATTCTGATTTTTCTTTTGGGTCTTTGGACGTTTATCCGATTTTTAAAGCCGCTGGCAGGGTTGAAACAGAATTAGGGTATGCCCCCCAAATGAATTTGGGGGTTGATAAGTAGGTATCAAACCTTGGCGTTGTAGGCCGCCGGATTTTCTACCCATTGGGGTACCAGGAAAGAACCCATTCATCTACTTTAAAAATTCCCGGTTTGTTAACCCCTGAATTACAACAAAGATCCATTGGTGGTATCGGGTTGTCATGGGGACCGAATGCAACCATCTACGTTCCATCTGAACGCTAGCTTCTGGGTCGGCGTCGCATCGACGGGGCCTATTGCTGGACAACTAACCGGGGGTAAGATCGGTATTTTGGCACCCTGAGCCGAGAGGTAGCTGTCTGGCCTCGGGGAAATGTCACCTACCCCGAGGCCAGACAGCTGTCCGGACTCGGAGGATTGTGTGGCTTCCTCCGAGTCCGGACACAACGGAAGTCCCGAGCGAACAGCTCGGTTTTGCACTTGCAAGTTGAATCCGCCGCCCTCACTCCCCGAGAGGCTCGTCCGCGATCCACCAGTCGGAGACCTTGACCGGCTGATCATAAATATGCTGGCGAAAGGGCGGTCATGAACGCCAACCCAGCTTTTCTGACCTGGATTGACCTCACCGCTTCGGATCGCGATAAGGTCCGGCGGGTCCTCGACCTGTTCAACGAGCAGGGCACCATTGACGAGCTGGGCCTGGGGCCCATTCGCGATTTCCTATCCGACGCCCTGTTTCCGGGCACTTCCGTTCTGCACACCCGCCTGCGCTATGTGCTGTTCATTCCCTGGCTCTACCGGCAGCTGGAGGCCCGGCCTAGCCAAGTAAGGGACGTGGCGGCGGAGGCGCGCGCCCTGGAGCTCCGGCTGGTGGATGCCCTCAAGAATTTCGGAGACCAGGAGGGCATCATCGGCGCCTACGCCGGGAGCAGCCTGTCCCGCCTGCCCAGCCAGGCCTACTGGTCGGCCCTGGTGCGTTGGGGCATCTTCGATCCGAACCAGAGCCAGAGCTGGTATTTCCGGCGCTTCCGGGAGCTGGCCAGCCCGGCTCCGGTAGGCCACTCCGACGATACCGGGGTAGCCCAGGATCGTGAGGAAACCTGGAATCCCCACCTGCCTGACCCCCCCGACGATCTGCTCGAGTCCGCTAGCTTCGACTTGACCGCCGAGGAGGCGGAGTTCGTCCGCGGCTGCATCGAGGCCAATGTTCCCCACAGCCTGCTGGCCTGGCTGGTGCGGGAGGGTGCAAAGGACCTGGGTAGTGTGCCGTGGCTTTGGCAGATCCCCGGCCGGCCCAACTTGCCTGCCCGGCTTGAGGAGGTTGTTGAGATGGGCCGGCGGTTCTCCCTCCACTTGGAAGGGGCGCCGCTGCTCTACAACCTGGTGCTCGCCGAGACTCGGAAAAAGCGTTATGGGGATCCCCAGGGGCGAGAGCAGGCGGGCATCGAGAAGTACGAACAGGCCCTGGCCGAGTGGGCCGGTCGCGAGGCCCAGGAGGCCCAATTCGACCCCGAGGCGTTATGGGATCTGGGCGCCCGGCACGGCGCCCCCATCAAGGCGCCCCTCAAGCGGTTCGTGGAACGGTGGACCTATGGAGTAGCAGCAGTAGGTCCGCATGAGGTGGCCGAAAGCGAGGCCCTGCGGGATCTGGTGGAGCAGCGGGAACGGGCCCTCAAGGGGCCCCGGGCGCGGTTGGTCAACGAAAGCCGCCTGCTCGACTGGCGTGGGGATGTCGGGGTTGGCCGGATGGACTTCCGTTGGCCGCAGGTACGCACCCTGCTGACCGACCTCCACGAAGGGCTGGCCCGCTGATGCTCTCCCCGGACGCCCGCGAAGTTGCCACGAACATCCTCCGGCCCCCGGCGGGTTACCGCCTCGACCGCACGGTGATGACCACCTACAGCCTGGACCTGGAGGTGCTGCTGGCCCTGCCGCTGGCGGTGCTGGCCCAGGCCGATGGCGGAGTAGAGGATCTGCTGGAAGACCCGGTCCTGCTGCTGCAGGCCCTGCGCGAGGCTTCGGACCGCGTCCACGTGTACGTGGACGAGGCGGGAATCGCCCTGCCCAGTGTCCAGCGGGACCTGTACGGCGCCCTGGATTCCAGCGTCCATCCCGTCCGAGCCCCCGGCGGCGGGGCCTTCCACCCCAAGGTGTGGGTGGCCCGGTTCCTGAGCGGAGAGGACGAGCCGCTGCTGCGCGTGGCGGTGGCTTCCCGCAACCTCACTTTCGACCGTTCCTGGGACGTGGCATTGGTTAGCGAGGCGCCGCCCGGGGAAGAAGCGCAGGCGGCCTCGCAGCCGCTGGCGGACCTGGTCCGGCGCCTACCCAGTCTGGGCCGCGAGCCACTGGGGCCGGAGCTGGAGGCCGCCCTCGAAGGAATCGCCGATGAATTGGCCCGCACCGCTTTCCCGGCTCCCCACGGCTTCCAGGATCCCATTGCCTTTCAAACCTTGGGGTTGGACGGCCCGGACGGTGGGCTGTGGCAGCCGGTGGCTGGGGCCCAGCGGCTTCTTGCGGTCTCCCCCTTCGTGGGCAAGGGAGCCCTGGATAGCCTTGCAGGCCAGGAGGCGAAGGAACTGCGCCTGGTCAGCCGCGCCGAGGCCCTGGACGCCCTGCCGGCGGACGCCCTGAAGCCCTGGGAGAACCAGCACGTGCTGATGGAGGCCGCGCTGGATGAGCCCGGGGACGATACGGCCGGTCGTCCCTCCGGGCTGCACGCCAAGCTGATCGCGGCGGAGTACGGCGACCGTGTGCAGTGGTACCTGGGCTCCGCCAACCTGACGCCGGCGGCGTTCCGGGGGCGGAACGTGGAGGTGATGGCGCGCCTGGAGGCGCCACTGAAGCCCGAGGGCGCCGATGATGGAAGGGGCATCGACGCCTTCTGGGACGGGGGCTTCGCCAGCCTGTGCATGAAATACCAGCGCCATGAGGCTGCCGAGGAGGACCAGGCAAAGAAGGACGCCCAGCAGGCCCTGGAAAGACAGCGGGACGCCCTCCTGAACGCCGGGCTGACCATCCAGTGCGCCCCGGGGGAGGATTACTGGCAGTGGCGGATCGAAGGTTCGGTCCCGGAAGTGGACGGTGTCACCGTGGAGGCCTGGCCGGTCACACTGGGCAGGGATCACGCACGCCCCTGGGGCGTGTCCATGGAATGGCCGTTAGGGATGGAGCGGCTCACCGCGTTCGTGGCCTTCCGCTTGCGCGCCGCGGCGGAGGTGGACGACGTGACGCTGGTGGCGAAGCTGCCTGCCGAGGGCCTGCCCGAGGGGCGCATGCACCGGGTGCTCCGGACCCTGATCGATTCTCCCGAGCGTTTCCTGGCCTTCCTGCGCGCCCTGCTTGGCGGCCTGGAAGGGCTGGTGGACTGGGCCGAGACCGGGGGAGAAGAGGGCCAGAGGCAGGATCGCGGCGTGCCTCTGCAGGCCGAGACCATCCTGGAGGACCTGTTGCGCGTAGCCTCGCGCGACCCCGAGCGCCTGGATACGGTCCGCCGGATCATGGAGGACCTGGCGGAGGAGGGCGCTAGCGGCGAGCAGGTGGTTCCGGAGGACCTGTACGCCATCTGGCAGGCCGTTGATGCGGCGCTGCAAGAGGAGGCCCAAACGTGAGTCGTCCCGATCCGGAAGCCATTCTCGCCCCCCTGAAGTCCTTCCAGCGCCGCACGGTGGACCACGCCTTCCACCGCCTGTTCGAGGCGGAGGGCAGCACCCGGCGCTTCCTGGTGGCCGACGAGGTGGGCCTGGGCAAGACTCTGGTGGCGCGGGGCATCATCGCCCGGGGTCTGGACCATCTCTGGGATACCACCGACCGCATCGACGTTATCTACATCTGCAGCAACCAGAACATCGCCCGCTCCAACCTCCCCAAGCTGCAGGTGACAGGCCAGGCGGAGGATGCCGAGGCTCACGCCACCCGCCTGACCATGCTCGCCACGGAGATGGCGCCCGAGAAACGGCAGGCCGACGGAAAGGAGGGCTCCCTCCCCAAGGCGAATTTCGTCAGCTTCACCCCGGGTACCTCCTTCGATTTGCGCAGCTCCGGCGGGAAATCCGAGGAGCGGCAGGTCCTGTACTGGCTGCTGGAGGAGGTGGTGCCGGCCAAAACGGGCCTGAAGAACCTGCTGCAAGGCTGGGTGGGCACGGAGCGCTGGCGCCAGGCCCTGCGCAGTTCCTGGCCCCTGGAGCCGGGCATCAAGGAGCGCTTCCAGCAGCGGGTCCAGGCCGACGAGCGGCTGCTCGGTGAACTGGAGGCGGCCATCGACCGCTGGTTCCTTCAGGGGCCGGAGGGATACCCCAACGGGGAGTACCCCGACGAGGCGCGCCGCAAGCGGGACCGCCTGACCGGGCAGTTGCGGCAACACCTCGCCGAGGTCTGCATCGAGGCGCTGGAGCCGGACCTGGTCATCCTGGACGAATTCCAGCGCTTCAAGACGCTGGTGAACCAGGACGAGGCCGGACCCGACGCGGCAGCGAAGCTGGCCCAGCGCTTGTTCCATACCCGCAATGCCCGGGGCGAGCCGGTCCACACCCTGCTGCTTTCGGCCACGCCCTACAAGCTTTACACCGCGGACGCGGAAGAAGAAGACAATCACTACCGGGACTTCCTCGCCACCACCCGGTTCCTCCTGGATTACGACGAGGTGCGTGTGGCCGTCCTGGAGGAACGCCTCGCGGCCTTCGGCCGGGAGCTCAAGCGTGCTGCGAAAGGGCAAAGCCACGATGTGGTGGCTGCCAGGCAGGCGGCCGAGGAATGCTTGCAGGCCATCATGGCCCGGACCGAGCGGGTGGCGGCGAGCGACGAGCAAGACGCCATGGTGGAGGAGCACGGAACCGACCTGAGTCTCGCGCCGGGCGATGTGCGGCAGTATCTGGCCGCCGACGCCTGGTTCACCGCCGTGGGGGACCGAGACCCCATGGCCTACTGGAAGGCCGGCCCCTACCTCCCGCACTTCATGCAGGGATACAAGGTCAACGAGCGGGTGCGGGAGGCCCGGGAGGGACAGCCGGACAAGCTCAAGCGGGTGCTGGACAGCTATCCGGATGCCTTTCTGGACCGTAATGCGCTCGCCCGGTGGGAGCGGATGGATCCGAGCCACGCCAAGCTGCGCTCCATGGTCAATGAGCTGCTGGACACGGGCCTCTGGAAGCTGCTGTGGATGCCCCCCTCCCTGCCGTACTGGTCCCTCGGAGGTCCATTCCAGGGGCAGGACCATCGGACCAAGACGCTGCTGTTCTCCGCCTGGAACTTCGTGCCCGACGTGGTGAGCGGTGTGCTCAGCTACGAGGCTGAGCGGCGCATGACCGGCGGGGCCCTGAAAGACTACTGGGAGCAGCGCAGCCCCTTGCTGCGGCTCGGGGAACAGAACCGGACTCGCTCCCGCCACCGCCTGCTCTTGCTGCTCATGCCAAGCACCGTGCTCGCGGACTGCGCGCACCCTCTGGCAGCCCCGGAGGGTGCCGACGTACGGGGCTGGGTTCGGGGGCGGATCGAGGCGATGCTCGGGGAGCTGGACTGGCAGGCTGACCCGGCCGAAGAGCCGGATCCCCGCTGGGAGTACATGGCGCCCCTGCTGTTGGATCCCGGGCTTCGGGACTTCCTCCAGTATTGGGCATCTGCGTCTCCGGAAGAGACCGGGAAACCCAACCCCGATGTCCTCCCCGCGTACCTCCAGGACCTTTTGGAGCTGGATCCCGCTTCCTTGGGGCCACAGCCGGAGGGCTTGGCCGAGCATCTGACTGATTTGGCGCTGGGCGCACCGGGGGTCATAGCGACCCGTACCTTGGGTTCGGCCGCCCTGTCGGACCAAAAGCGACGGACCCTTGCCACCCGGTTTGCCCAGGCCTACTGGAACCTGTTCAACCGGCCGGCGGTCATGTCACTGCTGGAGCAGCTGGAAGGCAGGGAAGGGGCCCTGGGCGAGCACGTCTACTGGCGGCGCGTTCTGCGCTACTGCATCGACGGGAACCTCCAGGCCGTCATGGACGAAACTTGGCACCTGGCCTGGGAGCAGCATGCCTGGTCCAAGGAAGCCCCGGCCGACAAGGTGGCCGAGGTCTGCGTGGAGGAATTGGCCGCGCGCATCGATCCGCGCCCGACGCGGGTCCATGCCCATTTTCTGCAGCCGGATGGCAACGGGGGCCTCGAGCCCAACACGCTGCGCATCCGGACCACCTTCGCCCAGCGGTTCGGCGACCTCCGCACCGAGGAGGGGATGGTCAGCCAGGACGCCATCCGGGCCGCCTTCAATAGCCCCTTTCGGCCCTTCGTGCTGACTAGCACCTCGGTGGGGCAGGAGGGGCTGGATTTCCATCCCTGGTGCCATCGCTTGGTCCATTGGAACCTCCCCGGGAACCCCGTGGATCTAGAGCAGCGGGAAGGCCGGATCCACCGCTACAAGGGCCACGCGGTGCGCCGAAACGTGGCCGACCAATTTGGAAAGGATGCCAGAGCGGGGTGGGCGCCCGGGGCTGACCTCTGGGAACTTCTGTTTTCGGTGGCGGACCGGTCGGCCCGCGAAAAAGGGGCCAACGACTTGATTCCGTTCTGGATTGCTCCAGGGCCTTTCAAGGTGCAGCGCCATGTGCCGGCGCTCCCCTACACCCGGGAGGTGGAAGCTTTCCGCCGCCTGAAGCATCAGTTGGCTACCTACCGAGTGGTCTTCGGCCAGCCCAGGCAGGAAGAGCTTTTGACCATGCTGGGGGAGGCGGACGTATCCACCGAGCAGCTCAGTGAGTGGACAATCCAGCTCAGCCCCACACGGGCCCTTCTCAACCCCGGAAATATGGATTATCCATGATGGCCCCTCTCCCAGTGCCATAGTATAGGCGGCTGACGGCCGCAAAACGGCTTCTCGACGCCGCAAATGGTATTCGCCGAGCGTCTAGGGATGCGAGCAGGCCGTCGGGGAAAAACCAGCCAAACGTTGCGCAAAAAGCTGATCTGCCCCCGGATCCTTGCTAAGCGGAATCGCTTTTTTGGGAAGCCAGGCGAGAGGATGCCTTGAAAAACCAATATTTCGGCGACGTCAACGACTACCGCAAGTACAGCCTTTTACGAACCCTATCAGAGCCAGGACTTGGCCAAATGCTGGTTACATGGATGATGACCCCGGACGATCAGGGAGCAGATGGCCAAAAGCGGGACTATCTGACCAAGCCGGATAAATGGCGAGGCTATGATCCCGCGCTTTTCGACACTTTGGCAGCCCGATTGGGGGAACCTTCTCCTGAACCTCCCAACGTGGCCATGATCGAGCAGTCCGGGTTGTTAGGTTCGGCGGTTTTCTATCCAGCCATGGTCCCAGACGACTCCCAACAGCGCGCGAAATGGTTTTCCAATTTGCTTGGATGGGCAAGATCAGCCGACCTGGTTTTCCTAGATCCGGACAACGGGCTGGAAGTTCCCTCCTGCCCGGTCGGAAGGAAGGGCTCGTCCAAATACCTAGGCTGGTCGGAGGTCGACCGACTCTGGGATACCGGTAGCTCTTTGCTGATCTACCAGCATTTCCCGCGGGAGGAGCGGGAGACCTTTGCCGAACGCTTGGCACAGAACCTGCGCGGGCGAACAGGGGCACCTTTGGTCGAGGCCATACGAACTCCCCATGTCTTGTTCATCCTCCTAGGCCAGAGTCGTCACGGATCACCTTTGGAAGCTGGCTTGGCGGACCTTACAAATCGATGGGGGGATCAGTTCCAACGAATGGGCGTAGGGGGTTGAGTAGCTGGGGTACACCGCCTCCAGTGCCCAGCTGGAGGGGCCCGATAGCATTTTTCAGGCGGCTCGGGCGCGGGCCCGCGGTTGCCGCAACCAGCGGACCTTCATCACCCTGATTTTTCTGCTGGCGCCGCGCATCGGCGAAGTGGAAAGATCCCTTTAGCGCGTCGAAGGGCCCTTTGTGGGCTCACTCCCCAGGATAACGGGCCCAGTAGTAATCGTTGACCTCCTGATCTCCGTACTCGCTGACTCCCCAGTTCGGAAATTCATGAAGATCTTCGGCCATGGCCGAAATGGCCTCGCGTAGCTCCAAGGCTTCCAGCCACCGTTCCGGGATGGCCTCCTCTCCGTAGAGGGCGCCGGCCAGGTTGCCGGTTATCGCGCCGGTGGAGTCGCTGTCGCCGTCGTGGTTGACGGCGAGGGTCACGGCCTCCTCCAGGGTCGTCGTGGATAGGACGCTATATAGCGCGATCCCCAGGGCCTCCTCGGCGATCCAGCCCTGGCCCAGCTCCGGAAGAGATTGGGGATCGCCGGGATTGGTGACCGCAAGGCGTTCCGCGTGCTCCACAGCGGCTGTTGTTTCCTCGTGGTTACGGTGCTCCCGTAGTTCCTTCTTAGCGCCGGCTATCGCTACCTGGAGATCCTCCCCCCGCGCCAGTTCGGCGACCACCACTGCCAGGAAGCCCGCGGCGAGCTGGCCGGTGGGATGGCCATGCGTGATCCCGGCGATCTCCGCAGCCGTGTTAAAGGCGTTGGCCGTCCGCTTGCCATCCACACCCGCCCAGTTGGCGTAGTAGAGCCCCACCGGGGCCACGCGCATCACGGCCCCGCAACCCTTGCTGTGGTTGTCCGCCCCGTCCCCGAGCTCCTGCAGGGCGGCCAGAGCCTGGATGCAGGTGTTGCCCGGGGCGCGGCGGGCAAACAACTCTGGATGTTGGATCAGCCAGCCGTCGGATTCGCATCGGGCCCGGGGCTCAACGCCCTGGGTCCTGAGCCAGCGCAGGTAGGCATAGGCCGTCACGCCCGGGTAGGTGGTGATGCCTCGCATGCAGCCCCGCACATGGGCGCGAAGCATTCCCTCGGCGGTGAACAGGGTCATCTGGGTATCGTCGGTGATGGCGCCAATCCGCCCGAAGGCCGGGGCCAGGTCCCGGATCCCACCGGGACCGTACTCGGCCAGGATGGACTGACGACTATAGAACTCCACCGGCGCCCCGAGGGCATCTCCTACAGCGCCACCGAGCAGGCAGCCGCGATACAGGCTTCGGTCCTGATTTTTCAATCACTATCCCTTTTAAAGTTCTGGGGGGCCGTGGCCCAGCAAGGAGGTCCAGATTCAGTGCCTGGCCATAGCCTGATGAATGGTGTTCCGGCCGGGCCCGTGGTTGGGAGGCCAATGGAAAACGCCTACATCCAGAGGTTCAGCGGCTATTGCCAGGACAACTTGTTATACATTTTCTATGTAAGCATATAGGCGCCCTGGTTTCCGGACGCTAAGTAGCAACACTTTGACTTTGGGTTCGCGGGCCATGCCCTTAAGGAATTCAGCCACGCGTGATTTGGTTTTTGCCCCTGATCCCTTGGCTTTCTGAGAGGGTAGAAGATTTTTGTTGAGGATTAGCTCCCCAAATCTGTCCCATAATTCACGTCGGATATCAGAGGCCCCCTCCCTCCAAGCATCATCAATCACGTCCAATGCTTCAGAGGGCGCGACACCCTTTAGGCATAAAACGTTACAGGGATAATGCCCGTAGCTTGCGGGCTCCATGTTGGGGTGCTGTACCCAAGGGTCCCCGGCCAATTGAAAGCCAGGGGGAGTTACCTGGGCGGGATCGAAGGCTACTGGGGCCGCTTGGTCGCGTGGGAGGCGCTTCGCATGTTTCCAGGCGTCCCCGAATCGCTCCGGAAGATCTGGGAAACAGTCCAGATGGATGACCTCAGTAAGACCGTCGGAGCCATTACGTCCTACTGGCGGTTTGGAAGCACCACATGCTGGACAAATTCGGGAGTCACCAGTCGTGGGGTAGTTAGCCAAAATGGATTGCTCAAGAAGCCTGGGGTCCTCGATAAGGTAATTTTCCTCAAATGAATTGAACCGCATCCGCCAACCGCTGCGTTCATGGTCCTGAACCCGCGTAATCCGGGCTGCTACCCCAACCTTTGCCCAGCTTCCCTCCGGAGATGTTGTTTCCACTAGATAAACGAATCCTGGATGGCTCATGGTGGGTACCCCTGTCTTTTTTCGAAGACAGAGTACCCGGACAGTGGGTTGGTGATAAGGGTAGCCGGGACATCTGGAAGTCCCGCCCTGGTGCGGGGCTGGGCTGTGTCATTAGCCCGACAGTTCGTTGCGGACACCCGGCTAGAAGAATAGTGCCAAAAAGGGCTATTTTGGTCGTCTTCACCAAGAGGGCTGGAGTTGTGGGCTTCCCTCGTGTTTGCCAGCAGCCTGGCCTAGGCCCGAGGCAACAAAGAAACCTTAATGGTCGTTTGCGACAAGCGTTGTCGCAGTCCTGGAGAAAATAACAAGCCTGTCCGTCAAGGTTGTCTTCCGGGGCCGGGTCCGGTACCCATGGGGCCCCACCAAGGAGGCGCCCCGTGGCCTATCTCATTCCCTCGGACCTCACCGACCTGGGCCTGGAGGATATCCACCCCGGAGAGTCCGCCACTCTTCGCATCCTTCGGGACAAGCTGCCAAGCCGCTACACCGCCTTCCACAGTGTCCATTGGTCCCACGGATACGGGAGCAAGCCCGTCTTCGGGGAGATCGATTTCGTCGTCGCCAATAACGACGGCGAGGTCCTGTTGATCGAGCAGAAGAATGGGCCGCTTACCGAGGATGGGCAGGGGTTTGGAAGGAGCACGGGGAGTCGCGGAAGAACCCGGTGCGGCAGATTCGCCGGGCCCAGGAACAGGTCCTGCAGAAATTCCAGCGGATGCACGGCAAGCAGGGGAAGCTGGAAACCGGGGTGATTGTTTATTGCCCCGATCATCGGGTGGCCGACCTGAATGCGGTGGGTCTGGACGCGGAACGGGTGGTGGACGCCTCTCAGGCCGACCAATTGGTGGAGCGGATCCAGCACCTTTTGTCGGGCCGGTCGGAGATCCGCTCGGCCCAGGGGCGCCGGGTCCATGAGTTCTTCCGGCATACCTTCGAGATCGTCCCCGACATCCACGCCCACATCGGTTACCACCAGGAGACCTTCACCCGGCTGAGCGGTGGGTTGGCGGAGGTGCTGGACCGCATCGAGATGTCCCCGCTGCGGTTGCGTTTGAAAGGGGCGGCGGGGTCGGGCAAATCCCAGGTGGCCGGCCATTTCTACCGGCAGGCCCTGGCCGAGGGCCGCAAACCCATGCTGGTCTGCTTCAACCGGCCCCTGGCCAACCAGCTCAGCCAGCGGTTGCCCGAGGGCGGTCGGGTGAGCACCTGGCACCAGCTGCTCGCGGACTTTTTGGAGGCTCAGGGAGACCGGCCGGATTTCCAGCAGGTCAATCGGGATCCGGAGTTCTGGGACAAGCTGATGGAACGGGTTCTGGAGTTCGAGGTGGCCCCAGAATGGCAGTTCGATCCGGTGATCGTGGACGAGGGGCAGGACTTCAAGGAGGAATGGTTCGAGGGGCTGCAGCTGTTCGCGGCCGGGGATGCGGACATGCTCTGGATGGAGGATCCCGACCAGAACGTGCGCGCCAACCGGGAGGTCGGTCTCCCGGGTTTCGTCGGGTACCGCAGCCCGGAGAACTACCGGACGCCGGATTCCATCGCCCGGTTCATCCAGAACAGCCTCGATTTTGACTTCACCGCCGCCAATCCCCTGCCGGGATTGGGCGTGCGGGTGTCCGCCTTCACCGACGCCGCGGACCAACAGAAGCGGCTCGCCCACCGCCTCCAAGAGCTGGTCCGGATGGGCTTTGCCAAGGACGAGATCGTAATCCTGACCGTCCGGGGGATGGGCTCCTGCCCCCTGTGGCCGGTGGATACCCTGGGAAGCTTCCGCCTGTCCCGCTTTACCGGGGAATACGACGCGGAGGACCGCCAGGTCATGTCCGAAGGCGATATCCGCCTGGAGACCGTAGGGCGGTTCAAGGGACAGCAGGCCCCGGCGGCGATCCTCACGGATGTTGACCCCCGTGCCGACCGGCTGACGGAAGATCTGGAACGAATCTATACCGGCATGACCCGGGCCACGGTACGCCTGGAGATGCTGGTGGCCGAGGCCAATCCCGAAAACCAACGGTTCATGGAGGCCAGCTAACCCGATGGCACCCCCCCAAGAAGCCTTCCAACCCCTGAGCGAGCGGTTCGACCGGGCGCTCGCACTGGCCAGCGAGCGCCACCGCGACCACAACCGCAAGGGGACCGCCATCCCCTACATCAGCCACCTGATGGCGGTGTCCGCATTGGTCCTGGAGAACGGCGGCGACGAGGACGAGGCCATTGCCGGGCTGCTCCACGACCTGGTGGAGGATACCGATACAACCGTCGAAGAGATCCGCGAGCGCTTCGGAGACAAGGTGGCCGGCATCGTGGACGCCTGCAGCGACGCCGACACCCAGCCCAAGCCGCCGTGGCGCGAGCGCAAGGAGGCCTACATCGCCCATCTTCGCGATTCTCCCGAGCCCGTTCAGCGGGTGTCCGCGGCGGACAAGCTCCACAACGCCCGCTCGTTGCTCGCGGATTACCGGGACCAGGGGGAAGCGCTCTGGGAGCGGTTCAATGCGGGACCGGAGGACACCTTGTGGTTTTATAGAGGGGTGCTCGACACCCTGGATGCCCGGGCCCTGCCGGGGCTTACCGGGGAGCTGGATCGGGTGCTTGGTACGCTCGAATCCCTGAGGGAGGGTTGAATGAAGCCTGGTGGGGTCTGAAAAACAAGCGGAATACGCTGCTTTTCCACGGTTCCGCCAAGCCCCCGAGAGATATCACTGCCCTTCTGAGGGGACGAATCCTGTCCCGGAGGGGAAGGTGGACGGCGGAGGCGGGGCCCGAAAGGCCTGTGGTGGGCATCCTTCCGCAGATTCCGGGGGCAGGGAAAATGCGAACTCTTCGGGGCGCGATTTTTAGCCGGATGGCGCCATCCGGGGCCACCTGATCCAGGATGGGGCGATGCAGGTTCGGCCGGGTACAGATGGCGCCACTCCGAAGGCCCGGAGGGTAGTCCGGGGTCCTGTTCCGGTTTGCGGGTCCTCCGCTACTGGTCGTACACCCCGTCCAGCTTATAGGTGATGGAGCGCAAGGTAACCAAATAGTGGCGGCCCCGGAAGTCCAGTGCAGGCAGAAGCCCCTCCTTGGGAGACGGGCCGAACTGGATGGATAGGCGGTCAGCCTTTGCCTCGAACCGGCTGGAGGCGGGCAGGAAATTGTTCTCCCTTTCCGGATTGCCCTCCACACCGGCGATCCCCCAGAGGTCCATCAATAGCCCCTCTCCGATCTCCACGACACCGAGCAGCTCCTGTCCCAGGCCGGGCTCGTGCTTCTCATAGGCAATCGGGTCCCCGTCCAGAGATCCCTTGGCGTTCCGCGGGGGAGGGCCGTGCCGCGAGAACCCGATGACTACATAGGCGCCTTCCAGGCCGGGGAGGCGCAAGGGAATACTGTCCTCCGCCTCCATCTCCAGGACGGCGTCCCACCACCAATGGTCCAGCCGTTCCATAAGGGTGGTTTTCTCCACCCGGGGTTCCTCAGGGTCGAGGGTTTCAAAGGTAGGGGAATTGGTCTGTCGATACCAGTCCCGTTCGGCCTCGGGGTTCCATTCCAATTCGCGGTTGTCTCCCCGCTCGGAATGCTCCGTCCATCCGGCCGCCTCGGGCGCCACCACCCGGCAGGCCACCAGCCGGAACAACGTCCCCGCCAATTCGATTCTCGCTTCCAGCATTACCTCCGGGTCGGGGGCGGGTCCCACACGGTGCCATTCGGGCCACGAGACCTTTCCCATCCGGGGCAGTTCGGCGCACCGGCCCTGGTGGCCGCCTTCCAGGGTGGGTTCGGCGATGGGGTTGGCTTTCTGTCCGGAATTCTCTGGCAAAGCAGGCCTCCTGTAGGGCGGGTAAGGTTTTAGAGCAGGGAAGAGGGGTGGTCCTCCCAGGCCCCGCTATGGCGGTAGTAGATCATCAGGGTCTCGATGGCGCGGTGTCCGGTGACGTCCTGGATACGGTTCAGGCTAGCCCCCGCCAGCAGAGCGGAGGTGACGTAGCCGGCGCGCAGGCTGTGGGCTCCGATGGAGGCCGGGTCGTGGCCGATGGCCGCGGCGTAGCGGCTGATGATCGCCCCTATGGACCGGGGACTCAGCCGGTTCGGCCGTTCCTCCAAGGGTTCTCCCCGGCGCCGGCGGTGCCGGATCACGGCCGGGATCCGCCCGTTCCGCTGGACCGCGCGGAACAGGGGGCCCGCATCGGCCAGGTCACCGCCCGGTTGCCCGGTCCCCGCGGCCTCCATCCATTCCCGCAAGGCCTGGAGCGGGCACAGGTCGGGCTCCTTTCGCAGCACGCTCACGGCCCGTCCTGCCCCCTGCTGGTCGCCCTTGGACCGGGTCAGGGTCGCAATGAGGCCCTTGCCGCCGGGGGGCACCTGGATGTCTTCGGCGTTCAGCTGGGCCAGCTCGGAGCGGCGGAAGGCCCCGCCAAAGCCCAGGAGGATTAGGGCGCGATCCCGGAGCCCCGCGGCCGTGTCGCGGCGACACAGCCCGGCCATCCGGCGCACGTCCTCGGTGAGCAGAGGCGTTTTGCCCTCCGGGGCCGTGCCGCGGTGGCGTTTGATTCCCTCGAGGACTTTCTGGACTTCAACGTGGTCACCGGGCGGCGAAAGGCGGTGGTCCCGGTGCCGGGCGTTCAGCGCGGCCAGACGCCGGGCGATGGTGTTGGGGGAAAAAGCCGGACGGCCCGGCTGGACCGGATCGGACTCCTGCGTGGGCCGGGCCATCCACGCCAGCCAAGTGACCACGGCCCCGGGCGGGGCGGGCAGGGCGGGGAAGCCGTGGGCCTCGCAATAGGCCTCGAACAGCCGCCAGTCGCTGCTGTAGGCGGAATGGGTGTTCTCGGCCCGGGTGTGGCCCATGTAGCCCAGGGCCGCCTCGGCGTCGGCGCGGACCTCGGGCGGCAGCCCGTCGAGCTGGCGGCCAAGCGGTGCGGGGAAGTGGGACATGGGGCCTCCTCGGCGATCCTGGATAGCTGCTGCCCAGGAGGGTACGGGGACCCCGGGGTTTTGACAGCTCCCCCCAAAACGGTTTTTTCGGTTATGGGAGCTAGCTGGGGAAGGAAGAGGGCAGGGGAGGCGCTCGCCTGCCCCCGGGGCGTCGCTTCGGAACCGGGTCCCACCTGGTTCCGGAACGCGGCCTGCCTGCCGGGCCGGGCGGAAGCGGCCGGAATATGAATTATAGGAAGTAACTGGTGGACCGCAGTCTTTCTTCCCCGTCCCTTAGGCGGCCGACCCCTAGGATTCGCCGAGGTTTGCTTTTGCCGGACCCAGGGGGGATATATCCAAATGGCGCCGCTTGGGAAGAGGATCGCCAACGGGCAGACGGAGAGGGATGGCGCCAATCGGCGCCGTCCCCGGAGGCGGACCGGTCGAGCCGAAGCCGAGGGCCCCGCATTGCGCTGGGTGGCGCCATTTGGCCCCGCATGGCCGGATCGGGGTGCCCGAGGTTCCGTTACATTTCCCTCGGGGGTCGAGCTCCTGTAACGGGGGGAGGAAGTCTGGTATTGGAGAAGAGTGGTGTTTGTAACGGGCAGGTATCCGTCCCCAGGCCGGGCTTGGGTTTTAGGCCGGACTGGGGGGCCGGAAAGGGTTCTAGGTAGAAGGGCTGCTTTCTTTCTTTAGAATCCAAGGGCGGTCCCCCCACGACGGGGGCAGGGCCGCAAGACCTTCTTCTGGGCGCGGACCAGGGGGGGCGGGCGGAGAGCATCCGGTAACGGGTTAGGGAAACTGGCCGGGAAGGAAGGTCATGCCCACCCCTCCAGCTGGGTGTCCAGGTGCCGCCGAACCATTAACAGGTTCGAAACCTCCCCAGTAAGCATCAGGTCCAGGGCGGGCCGACCCCCGAACAGGGGGTTCTTGTTGGGGCGTCGGATCCAGGAGTCGGCGTTCTCCTCCTCCCGAAAAAGAAGGTGTAGATCCTTATAGATGCCGAAGATGTGGGAGAGCCGTTCCAGGGTGTCCCGGGACAGTTCCCGGGGCGGGCTCTGGCGCCACTGGTGGAAGGTGGACTCCCCGACCCCCAGCAAGGTCTGCTGCTGTCCGGGAGTTAGGTCCCACTTGTCCGCGATGTTCCAGAAGACCTCTAAGCCGACCCGGGCCTGTTTCTCCCGGCTTTCCGGAGTTCCCTCAGCGGCATTCCCCATGGGCACATCCCTCCTTGTAGAGAGTGGATAGAGACCAATCTATCCTCACGAGGTTGCCTGGTCATGCAAGCCCGATATGACCTTCCGCCACCTTCTGGCTTGGGTGGTTCCACCTTTGTCCTCGGGAAGGGCCAATGCAGGCCCTTTTTTGCCCAATAAAACGGCGGAGGCAGGAGGACGTAAACAGGTCAGGGATCCGCTGCCCCCTCTTCGAGGAGCCGGTCCAGGATCTCTCGATAATCGCTGGGAGGCTCACCGGCCGCAAGGCGCAGGGTGCAGCAGGGGCAAAGGGCCTCCAGGTGGACGGCGGCCCCGTCGCAGCCCATGACCTGGACCTTACCGGGCTCCCCGCAGCGGTGGCAGGTCCGCAGGGCCTCCTGCTGGGCGCGCAGCATGGGCTCCCGGTAAGAGTCTCCCTTGGGGATCTCCTCCGGCCTGGGGTCTAGGGCAAGCCCGCCATACCGCTCGTAGATCGCGGTAAAACACAGCGGGGCCGGCAGGGGCCCACGGTCGTTTTGGAGACGTTCCAGTTCCTGGATCATTCGCTCCACCAGAGGGATCCAGGCTTCCCGAATGGAGAGGGTGGCCATGCCCAGCATGTCCGGGTGGGCTTGCTTGAGCCGGTCGGCTGGGGTGATGTTTTGTTGCAGGGGCATGGTTGTCTCCTTACCAGGTTGAGGGGCTGGAAATCGGGAGTCTTACTTATGGCCGATGAAGACTACGAAAAACTGCCTCCAGAGGAGCTTTACGAGGTCGATTACGTCCGTTGGGTGCGGGAGCAGGCGCAGCTGATCCAGGAGCATGGGGCCGCGATACCCGGCGTTGACCCGGAGACCTTGGCCGACGAGATCCTCGACCTTGCCCGGTCCCAGGTATCCCAGGCCGAAGATTCGGCGGAACAGTTGATCGCCGCGCTAATCGCTGGGCCCGCCGGCCGGCAACAGGGCCTGCCCCGGGGGCTGTTGGAATATTGGCTCCAACTCCGGCTGGATGGACGATGGTGGCTGAAGAGAATGCTGGAGAATTCGCCCAGCATCCGGGACGAACTCGAGCAAAAAATGGATGAGATCAACGAGGCCGGCCGCAACCAGGCCAACCTGCTTTGGTACAGAGCCGGGTTGGAGCCGCCTGAGATGGCCAAGCCCCAATTCACGCTGGAGGACCTGTTGGAGGATCCCGAGACCAGCCCGCATTGGCGGGCTTGAGCGGCCCTGTCAGGCTTTGTCGCCCGCCAGGGGCGGGTCGAACAGTAGCAGCATGGCCTCGCTGACCTGGGCCTCCGTAAGGCCCCGGGTGGGGTCCACCTCGATCACCGGCAGGTCCAGATCCTCCGGGGCTCCCCAATCATCGTCGAGGGCTACCCACGCCTGGGGTTGGCCCCAGCGCCGGAGCCAGTCGGTCACCTCCTGCCAGCGGGCGCAGGCGTCCTCGAACAGGTCGGGATCCGTGGTCCCCAGCAGGGGCGGCTCCGGCCATCCGGCGGCCTCCAGCAGGGTGCGGATCTCGTCCAGGGGGACCGTGGCCCGCCAGGAACTGGAGATCACCACCTGGGCGTCGGTGGCCTCCACGATCTCGCGCGCCCGAGCCACCAGGGCGCACTCCAGGATCACCAGGGCCTGGCCCTGGCCATCCAGGGAGGGGCAGAGCCGCCATACCCGCTCTCCGTAGCTGTCCCAGGAGAGGTTCCGGGCCGGGTCGTATTCCGACCTCGGCGCGGGCCAGGTGTTGCTGCGATTCAACACCCCGTCAAAATCGAGGAACACGATCCGCTCTGGGCTGGTGTCGTCCATATTCCTCGGCTCCTAAAAGGCGGCCTCGCCCAGCACCCGGGCCTGGGTGACCACGCCTTTGGCCCCGTCCTGGCCGGGGACCGCCGTGCCGGTCACCAGCACGCCGCCCTCGATCCGGGCCTGATAGCCGGTGTGGTGGTGTCCGTGGACGTGGGCCCGGACGCCCATGGTCCGGGCCAAGTCGCCGAGTTCGCGGTAGCCGTGGTGATGGCTCTCCGGGGCCTCATGGGTCACCAGGATGTGCGCCTGCTGGCGCTCCAGGGCGGCGTAATCCTCCGGCCAGATGGAGGACCATTGCTTGGCCGGCGGCCCGTTCCGGTAGCGGGTATGCCGGGGCGTGTCGCGCCGGCATCGTTGCCGGGTCTCGTAGCGCACCCCGTTCTTTTGCGGCTCCCAGACTTTGCTGCGGAAGATCCCGCCGAGCCCGGCGACCCGATACCCGCCCAGGGTCACGACGCGACCAGTTAGGTCGCGGTCTCGGGGCAGCTCCGCCAGGTGGCGCTCCAGGTAGGGGTAGGCCGGTTCGTCCTCCGGGCCCTCGCGCACGGTGTCGGTGTCGTGGTTGCCCAGGATGTAGTAGACGGGGGCGACCTTTTCCAGGAGCGCGAGAAGGCCATCGGACTCCGGGGCTTGGTCGCCGAGGAGGATAATGGCCTCGGGGCCGAGTTCGGCGGCCCGGTCAAACACGGGGCCGAACTCCCCGTGGGGATCGCCGACAAATAGTAGGCCGGGCATGGCTAAGTCCTCCTTCCAAGGCAGTCGGAGAGCCTCCGCGTAGTGACGCAGGCTCTCGATCACTTCTCCGGCCACGGCTTGGCTTGCAGCGGAAATCGCCAGGGTTCGCGCAAGCCGGTGACCGACAGGTCTACATCGAGGTCAGGCCAGTGGAGATGGTCAGGGCCATGCCGTTCCACCCGTTCGATGGCCGCCCTGGAGGTTTCCGCGAACCAGGGGTAGTCCGCGTAGAGCAGCCAAAAGGTCTCGCTATCCACGGCCAATTCGATGCCTGCCTCGGTGATCCGTTGGACCTGGGCTCCGTGCAGAGGCTTGGCTTCTTCCCCCTGGTGATTATTGGGGTCCGTCACCGTTGCTCTCCTTGGCTTCGCCAGCCAGAATCCGCTCCCTAGCCCGCTCGGCCTCGACGATGGCGAGGCGCAGGCTGGCCACGGCCCAATCCAAGTCCGTGCCCTGGTAACCGGGCAGGGCGTCCCGGGACCGCCGCAGGCGGTCCAGCGCCGCGTCGAGATCATCCAGGGCCGACTCCTGCTGGGTGGCCGTCCAAACGGTGAGGTCCTCGCCGCGCAGCAGCCGGGCGAGCCAATCGGCGTCCGCGAGCGACCAGCTCCGCTCGGTCTTGGGCAGCTTCCACTCGGGAACCTCCTCCGGGGCGTCCTGGTTGGGGCGGATGCTGACGGGGGTGCCGGCCATGGTTCCGATGATGGAGGCGTGGCCGCCCTCGGGGTTTGCATCGAAGGGCAGCACGGCCTCGATCTCTTCCAGGTCGCCCTCGCCGGCCATTTCGAGGGCCCGGGTCCAATTCAGGTCTTTCATGTCAGTACCCCAGCGCCAGGATCCGGTACATGGTCATAAGATGGCGCACGTCGGCCTCGGCGCGGTGCGGCTGCCATCCCTCGGCCTGCATCCGTTTCCAGGCCGCGGCGTCGGCCTGCTCGATGCGCTCCGCAGGGCCGCCCGCCAATAAGCCTTCCCAGAGCCGGTCCACATCCTGGAGCCCGAAAGCGGGCTCCCATTCCGGGTCGGCGAAAAGCTCCCCGAGCCACATGCCGTCGTAGTGGATCGCGGTGCAGTAGGCGGTGCGGCCGGCCAGGGCCTCGTTCATCCGGCGGGCCACCCGATCCGGAGGCTCGCCGTGCGCGGCCAGGTAGTCCCGACTGAGGCCGTGCATCATCCATGCGGTGGTGTCGATGGGGTCGTCCCACTCTGGGATGGGGGTGGGGTCGATCAGGTGGGCTTCCACCGCGCCGGTTTGCGTGTCGCCCCAGGCCACCTCCAGGGGGTAGCTGGCCGGGCCGAGGCCGGAAGCCTCGAAATCCAAAAAGATCGGCATTTCAGCCCTCCAGAAGGATTTTCCGGGTCTCCATCAGGTGGCGCACGTCGTTCGCGGCCCGGTGCGGGTGGACGCCCTGGGCTTCGAGGCGCTCCCAGGCCAGGCGCTGGGCCTCTTCGGCCCAGTCCTGGTCCTTGCGGGCAAGCTCCAGGAAGTGCGCCTGGGCGTTCCGCCACTGGATGGAGGCGATCACGCCGCGGGTCCGCAGGGTCAGTTCGTCCACCCAGCCCTTGTCATCCCAGGCCGTGGCCATTGCCACCTCGCCGGAGAGTTGGCGCAGGACTTCCTTGGCCACCTGGCGCGGCGGCAGGCCGTGTTCCCGGAGATAGCCCCGGCTCAGGCCATGGACGGCCTGAGCCGCCGGATCCCAATCGGTCCAGGTCTCCACCCCGGTCGGGTCGATCAGGTAGCTGCGGATGATGCCGGTGTCCGGGCAGCCCCAGGCCACCTCGATCGGATAGCTGTAGGTCTCATCGAGGCTGGCCGCCTCGCAGTCGAGGAAAAACGGCATGGCCGGCCTTTCTGGGCGGCAAAAGAGGGGAGGTAGGAGGAGGAAGGGTTCCGGCCTCCTAGCCCTTCTTCCGCTCCGCGCGCTTCCGATCGAAGCGTTTCTCAAGTTCCCCTTTAGGGAGTCCAGCCTCGGCTCGGAACTCCTTGGCGACCTCGGCGAGCACATGGAAGTCGGCGTCGGCCTTTTCCGCGCTGTTCCTCGCAATCTCCCTGGCCTCCCGGAGATCCTGGTTTTCCGCGTTCGCCCGCTTGAGCCGGGACTGGAGCCGGACGATCTCCTCCCGGAGCCGCCGGATCTCGGCCCGCTGGTCGGCGATGGTCTGGTCCTTCTGCGGCTCGTCCCGCAGGGCCCGCATGGCTCGGGCCTTGATAAAGGGATGGGCGAAAGCGTCGGTTGGGTACATGGGCAGCTCCTCCGTGGCTGGGCTCGAACGCAAAAAGGCCCCGGTCGGGGGTTTCCCGGCCGGGGCCAAAATTCGGGGATTCTATTGTTCTTGGGCGCCCAAAAATCCATTTTTGATTTTACCAGGGATTTTGTCTTTTGTCAAAAACCAAGACAATTTTGTCCGAAGTCGGTTGGGGTCAACAGAAAAGGGTGGGAAGGCGGAGGGAGAACCTACAACACCAGGGTCCGGGCCATGGAAAGCGTCAAGTATTGCCCGAAAGGACGAGGAATGCCGCCGGCGGGGGCGACTCCAAAGTCAAGGAGTGCACGGGGGCGGATTGGCCACCAGGCAATGGCCGGCCTCCCTACAGAGAGGGTTCGAAGTCCAGGCCAAAAGAGGGGCCAGGAGAAGGGGGGCTTGCACCGGGCCTGAGTATTTCTGGAGGCTACCCTTTCTCCTGAAGGGATGGAATTTCCAGTAAAAAACGACCAAATCACCGGTTCCGGAACGGCAGCTAGCCAGGAGGTAATGTCCCGGACCGGGACAGCCACCCCCCACGGGCCCGGGACTTGTCCGATTAACAAGAGGGGTCTATTCAGTCCGGAGCGGTCCGAAAAAAGGCTCCTCGACGCCGCAAATGGAGTGCGCCAGGCGAAGCTCAGACGCCTGGGATTGGAATAGACCATGAAAAGGTGTGCTGGAACCCTGAGGGTTGCAAACCCTCCCGGCCAAGGCTAGCCACCAGCCGGAAACCAGCCTTGCGCGTCCTCGGGCAACCGATGACGTGAAGCGTAGGCGGTGAGCGGGCAGGCCCTGTATGGAGCCGCGAAAGGAGCGGATTGCGGGAGCCGACGCTGTTCCATTAGCGGAAGGCAATACGGCTCGGCTGTACCGGCTTGGTCGAGTCACCCGCCGCGGTCTAAGACCAGGGCATGTTCGCAGTGGGGTTCCCTGGGAACCTGGGAGGTCCTGTCGCTCCCACCGTACGAGCGCGGTTGCGGGCCACCGGTCGGAAGGCCCAGGCCCCTGGTTGGTGCGCCGCGACCAGCGGGAGCGAAACGCGGGCGCAGCGGTGGTACCAGACGGCGAGGGGAGACCGAAGCCGCTGGGATGGGCGGCAGGAAGTCGGAGCAGCCCGTAGTACCAAGGAAGCCGGGGAAGCCGCCCCGGGCGACCCGGTGGAGGAAAGGGGCTGCCGGGCGATGGAACTGCTGGAGGGAACGATGCCCGAAACCAAGGATTCGGATCCCATCTCCTCGAGACTCCAGCGGATAGCGGCCATTGCGGAGGCGCACCCGGACGAGCCGCTTAATCCGCTTGCCCACTTCATCGACGAGGCTTGGCTGTTTGCAGCCTTCCGGCGGACCCGCAAGGACGGGGCGCCGGGTGTCGATGGGCAGACCGCGCAGGATTATGTCCGGGAGCTTCCGGACAATCTCCGATCCCTGCTGGATCGGGCCAAGTCGGGCACGTACTGGGCGCCACCCGTTCGCCGGGCGGAGATCCCCAAGGGCGATGAGCGGGTAATAGACCCGCCCGCCGAGGTGGCCGTTGTAGGCCGAGGCGGCCTGGTGGCCGGCGACGCCGATGGCCATGCCGTCGAAGTCCAGGATCAGGCGACGCTTGCGGTGGCCGCCATTGGCGGCCCGCAGGCGCTGGCCGGCCAGCCGAAGCACGGCCTCGTGGAGCACGGCCCGGTAGGCCTCGGTGGTCAGCGTACCCAGCAGACGGGACAACGTCGGCTGCGAGGGCGGGGCCACCTCCAGCGGGCTCAGTCCCCGATGACCGCTGCCGGTGACCCGCAGCGGCGGATCATTGGCTTGGCCCTCGGCGTCGGCCAGATCGCCCCAGCCATGGGCGAGCAGACCGATCACAATGCGCATCTGGTCGGGCAGCGGGTGCGTGACCTGCCCGGGATCCCGCGGATCGGCGAGTCGTTCCCCCAAAAAGCTGAAGGTGCCGGCTCGTTCCAGGAAATTGCAGACCAGCAGCAGTCCGGCGTCGCTGCTCTGGTTGGATTCCCGGGCTTCGACGACCACGGACCGGTTGAACGAAGGACGGAGCAGTTCTACGCTTTCACCCGTGGCGTGAGGCTTCTCCCTTGTATCTTTGGCTTGGACACATCTGATTATAAAGGGAAAGGTCCTCACGCCATACTTTTGTCTAGGGCCCGCGATGAATGAGGACGGAATTAGCGACAAAATCTGACGTCTCGTTCTGGAAAATCATTTTGGAGCAGATGTCTTGTCACCTAGGACAGAGTTCGATATCACTGGTGCCCACCAAGAAGCCTGGTGTGAGGTGGTTGGTGCTGGTCGGTTTATGTGGAGAAGGGCTAAGCAAGTACCGCACTATTGCTGAAAAAAGAAATTCTTCAAAAAAACCGACGTTAGTTAAAAACAGTAGCACGAAACGAGAAAAGTCAATAGGAGAGAGGGGAGTAATGGAAGATCAAAGTTTTAACGAAGAGGACTTCAAAGGGAAATTCAAGGAGGAGTATAAAAAATACCGCTCCTCAATAAGTAAGCCAAATATCCTTGTTATGGGCGGAACAGGAACTGGAAAAAGTTCCTTGGTAAATATGGTGTTTGGGGAGGAAAGGGCCCAAGTAGGGGCCGGAGAGCCTGTTACAAGTGGGATTAAGCCATATGAAAGCGAATTTGTAACAATTTACGATAGTGAAGGTTATGAGTCGGGGAAAGAAAACCAAAATAAATATAAAGAAAATATTGTAAAATTTGTTACAGATAGAGAAGGGAAATTAGAAAAGCAGATCCACTTGGTATGGTATTGCATTAGTTTTGCGTCCCATAGAATTTGGGATATTGATATAGAGCTTGTAAAAGAAATTAAATACAAAAAAATCCCTATCGCAGTTATATTTACACAAGCTGATGTTGTTTCGGATGAAGATGCAGAAAAATTGATACAGACCTTTAAGGAAAGTTGCCCTGGTGTTCCTGTTTTTGAGGTATCAAAAGATCCCGAGCTTGGTCTCAGTGTAGAAGACTTAATAGATTGGGCATATGAAAACATTGACGAATCAGTACGGCATGCGTTTATTACCGCAGTTAAAAGAGGTTTTAATAAGAAGAATGCAGAAGCCAAGAATGTAATCAAACTACACTCAGGAATAGCAGCTTCGAGTGCAGCAACCCCCGTCCCATTCTCAGATGCTCCGCTATTAGTAGCTAACCAAGTCACGATGTTGGCAAAAATTACGTCTATCTGGGATATACAAGGTGTTGATTCTATAGTCTCCGGTGGAACTCTTGGGCAAATATCAACTCAGGTGGGAAGAACGCTGGTTGGTAACCTAGCAAAATTGATTCCTGGAGCTGGACAGGCAGCCGGATATATTATAAATGCATCGGTGGCCTCAGGATTAACTGCTGCAATCGGTTGGGCTGTTAATGATCTTTGCTATAGGTATAAGAAGGATATGCTTGACGGAAAGAATGTAGATATCCAAAAATACTTTGATTCAGAAGTTTTGCAAGAACTTATTAAACAATACATGAAAAAGGAACTTTAAATTGGAAAAAGCAAATATCTTGGTGTTAGGAAAATCTGGGGTGGGGAAATCGGCACTTCTAAATTATTTGTGGGGAGAAACCATTGCAAAAGTTGGGAGTGGGCGTCCCGTAACCCCAGAGGCCTCGGAAAATGAAACAGGCATTTATTCATATGACCCATTAGAATTCGACGGGGTGAGGTTGGTAATAAATGATAGTTGGGGTATGGAGGCTGATAAGGCTGATAAGTGGCGAAAAATTATTGATAAGCAAATAAGAGATGCCGAAAAATCATCAAAAATCTCGGGGTGGTTTCATTCAATAATATATTGTTTGGACGCCGCCAGAGCTAGGTTGGAGGAGTTTGAGGTTGAGTCCATACTGAAACCTTTTTATGAAGCGGGTAATACTGTTGTATTCGTTCTAACAAAATCGGATATTGCTTCGGAGGAAGAGAAGGGGGGGATGGCTCGTTATATTAATGAGATGTTTCCTGACAATGGGGGAGTATATGAAGTATGTAATATTAACCAAACCCTAAGAGGAGGAAGAGAGAAGAACACCTTTGGCAAAGAAGAGGTTCTTACCGGGGTATTGAAAAGCGTGAAAGGAAATTTAAGCAGGAAGATTGCAAGTAATTATGTGTCACAATGTGAAATAAAAATAAAAGAGTGGCGGAGACTGGTTGTTAAATATTATGACGAGCGTCGGATTACGACTAAAGGTTCAATGGAAAAAGTTGATGGATATGCAAAGAAAGAGTTAAAGAACAAAATCTCTGAGCTGGATAAATGGCTGGAAATTGTGCTAAGCGACTCTATTAGATTGTTCGATGCCCTCGGTACGAATATAGGGCCCCAGGAATATAAAAAGTTAAAAGAGCATAGCATTAATATGAAACAAATTGGTTCGGGGGGGGTTGGCTGGGAAGGTGAAGTTGCTTTTGCAGATGCATTTATGTTTTTTGTTCCCGGTGTTAATTTGTTATGGGCATTTTTTAGGGGGGATATTCATAGAGATGATTTGAAGGAAAAGTTGTCCGAAACGGAGAGAGAGTTTGTAAAAATTGGAAAAAAACAGTCAGTAAAAATTAAGGATGCTATTGAAGAAAAATTGGTTGTCCCCCAGCTTCCGCATATTTCTTAATTATTAGAAAAATTTTATCTTTTGTCAGGTTTTTGTTGGTTGAGGGGAAGGTTGCCCTGCGGATTCAATCTGCAAGGAATTTAGGCCGCCTCTAGGTGTATGAGTAGGTTCCGCTATACCCGGTCCTGATACGCCTGGAACGTCTCCGGATCGATTCCGTGGCCGATAGCTTCCGCGAGGCCGAGCCGGTCGAGCTCGCGGTTGGCCTCGATGATGATGCGGTCCCGGACGGAGACATCGTTCAGGGTCAGATGCTTCCTGAGGAATTGGTCACGGTCCCGGGGGTCGGCCTTCCCGTCCGCCACCGCCCCGACGAAACCCTTCACTAATTCGCGGATGGTGTTCCGGTGGTCCCTGGCCACCGATTCCTTGCCGGCGATGGTCTGAAAGTAGGTCCGGTACCGCTCCACCGAGGACCGGTAGCCGTCAAGAAACACCCGGGTCATGATCGACGTGGTCCCGAGCTCGTAGAATTCCACCATCCCCCGCAAATACGCTTCCCGGTCCATGTTGAAGTAGGAGAGGGGGGCGAGTCCCTGCCGGAGGAGAGGAAGGTTGGCCGCCATCCGCCCCGTTCTTTTGTTTACATCCAGGAAAGGTTGCAAATAGGGGACGGCTAGCAGGAGGAAAAACGCCTGCTCGTAGGGATCCGGGATTTCCGGGGCCTTTCGCCCAATCCCTTCGAACCCAGCCTCCACCGTCAGGAGGTCGGGGGAGGGGAAATAGGCGGTCCGGGCGATGGCGACCTCGCCGCCCCGGAGGTTGCCTTCCTCCTCGGGAGACTCGAGCAGATCGCGGGCGAGAAGTTTGTGCAGTCCTCGGAGGGTAGCCGTATTGGGTTCGAGGAGGGCCCGGTTCTTTACCAAAAAGTCTACGGTGTCGGCGTGGTTGCGGATCATCCGCGTCTCTTCCGCCGACCGCCCCTCCGCGGCCTCCCCCTTCTCGATCAGATCCTCGGTCTCGCCGAAGGTATAGGTATTCCCCTCGAGTAGCGAAGACGACCAGGCGGTGTCGATCATAAGCCGCCGGAAAACCGTCTGGTTGATGGTATCCCCGATTTCGAGAGAGGCGTCGGATAGCGCTCGGGCCTCCTCCGCGGCCTCTGGGGGAAGGAGGCGAGTCTCGCCAGGGATATAGGCCTCGATCCGCGCTGGGTGGAACCACTTGAGGGAGCGCTTTCCGGGGTCAATATCGAGGTAGGCCTGGGCTACGGATTCTGTGTCCGGACGATACGTGGTCTGAGGCCCCTTTGGCCTCTTGTGGACGAGCCCCGAGTCGACCAGGGCCGATAGGCGGCGGCTCAACTGCTGGCGCGTGCCGAACGGAACGGCCCCCTGTACCCGCTCAAGGATCGCTGACAGACGCACGGGCTCCCCGGCTCCGAGAAGGGCGGAAAGGATGGCTTCGTCCCCCTCCGGAAGACCGAGGTTGGCAATGATCTGCCGGATGTCGTTATCGGTCAGATTCATGTTCCATACCGTGCTTTCAGGTTTAAGTAACCCATTTTTTGGTTACTGTAACAACAATTGGCCCCAAGTAACACCGGTCGGGATCAGAGTGTATTGGGACCCCTCCTTCGTTGTGGGCCTTCTTTTGGAGGTGCGCAGGGTCTTGCCGGGAGGTTGATAGACCAACCCTCTCCATGACCTGTACCGCTAGGATTGGCCTTTTTATGTATCAGGCCATAAATTATATATCCGTCCATAAAAGGGTATAAATGTTGTTTTTCAATTGCTTGCAAGGTTGAGGCTAATCACGAAGAAGCCCTGAAGGAAATAGAGGGGCTCATGGATGCCGGGCCCGGTCCGGCCGAGGCGGATCGCCCCGACGTATTGACCACTTTGGTGGAGGGGTATCGGGAGCGGGGCCATCCCGTTGTGGCCTCCCGCCCCGGTGGTGGCCATTCGCAACGCACCGGGAAGCCGGGGAGCGGCTGCGCAGGGTCTGGATAGGTGGTCCCCAGGAGAGGAGGGCGACCTCGGGAACAACCTGGCCCACCAGGATTGGCAACGGCCCCGGATAATAGAGCCAAGCCCTTCGCCCTCCATTCCCGGACTTGGTGGCCCCGTGGCTGTTCCGAAGGCAAAGAAGAAAATCAGGGACTGCCGCGGAGGCACCCCATAATTGCGCTTATAGGAAGTGTGTAGGGCGGGTCAGTCAGGCGACGCTTTCGTGACTCTTTCCAAACCGAAGGGTCAGATGTCCAAGAAAGCGGGTCAATTCCATCTGCTCATTAGCTGAATCACTTTTTCACGTGCACTTCCTCCTGGGGGCAAGTGGGTTCTACTAAGTTTGCCCCTGGTCAGGAAATTGGGGAACAGGTTAATCTCGCCTTGGCCAAACTCCGGTTAACCCCATTTCCCCCTTATTTGCCAATAGCCACAAAAAATGATTTATGGGGGGGCGAAAACGGGCAACATTCTCCGCTTAAGAAAAATCAAGCTCAGGAAGAGCTAAGCTTCCCTGAGACCGGTGTTTTCAATATCCTTCCGCCACAAAAGGGGATTTCGGAAGGTGGATTGCACAACGTTCCTCAAAGAATTCCTCTTCACCCATGCACGCCTCACGGGCAAGGAGGCCCGAACCGACGCCCGAGGTTGGCCCCTTTACGCCTACCGTTGCTCGGAAAAGGCCTACCAGGATGTGATGGCCATCCTGAAGGAAGTATTACCCCAGGGCTTTCGCGGCAGCCCTCCATTGGGCTTGGAGGCGTGTTTCTGCCTTTTTGCGGCGGAAACCTTTCGCCGAGAGCATAGCGGAGGCTCCTGGACGTGGGCGACGGTCTTCGATCCGTTAGATATGGAGCCACCCAGCCATCCAGTAATCGGAGGTTGGGTGGAGCGAGGGTTAAAAAAATGGGGGCGTGAGGTCCTACGAGGGGCAGAAGGGCAGCGGCTTTTCCTGGCCACTATCGCCTGCGAAGGCGGCCTTCCCTTGCGGCTTTTACAAAAAGAAGGGGCCAATCTCCGGACATTCTTCCGGCGCTTGCTCGAGGCCTATCACCAAAGTAGCGCCACCCAGAACGACATTGAGCGGCTCGCCAGAGAACATATCCGTTATCTGCCGAAAACCCTTCGTAACGAGGAAGTTGTCCGACTGGCGGCTAGCTTGATCGGTGGCACCGTTGACCTGCAGGACCAAGTTGGCGACGCCAGGGATCCCATTGCCACCCTGGATGAGCAAGACCCGTACTGGCGTTTACAGCTACCGCTACGTCTTGAGGATGAGGTGGCTGCCTCCCTGTTCCAAAACCTGGTGGAGGATTCCCGAACGATCGCCAGGGCTGCATCGGCCCGCCCTTTCTGGCACGGCACCCTGGTGGAAACGAGTCCGGGGCAATTCAGCCCACGAAAGGTGCTCCATTTTCCCGAACGGCTAAGCCGCCCCGATATCGAGCATTGGCTCGGCTCGTCGGAATACGCCCCACCCCGGATTCGCCTTCAATTGGAGACCCCGAGAGGACCCGAACCGGTTGCGGTTTTGACCCTGTTCCCCAGAGAGGGCTCGGAGGACATCTACCGTCGGGAGTGGCTCCGCCGGGATGGGGTGGTGCTTAAAGGGGCAGGGGTGGAAGAAACCCACGACATCCTTTTTCACGATGGCACCCAGGCGGTAGAAATCGACCTGCAAAACGGGATCCCCTGGGGGGAATCCCCCTGGGTTTTCTCGGAATCCACCCGGGAACGGGGATGGGTCTGGGTGGCGGAGGGCTCCGTCGATGCCCGCAGCGAAGAGGTCCTCGTGGCGATCCCGGCGTCCTGCCGGCCGGATCCAGCCTCTGACG
Source organism: Thiohalorhabdus denitrificans (assembly GCF_001399755.1). Classification (NCBI taxonomy): domain Bacteria; kingdom Pseudomonadati; phylum Pseudomonadota; class Gammaproteobacteria; order Thiohalorhabdales; family Thiohalorhabdaceae; genus Thiohalorhabdus; species Thiohalorhabdus denitrificans. Next base: position 45,421 of record NZ_LJCP01000010.1, read on the forward strand.
CCAGCTGCGAACATAGGGGAGAATTAACCGAATCAGCTCGCCCCGTTTACCGTGTGCGGGGACGCGTTGACTTCTTCATGGAAGATGGTGCCCGCTACCGGATTCAATGCGGTGCCCCTCAGGATACGACCGAGCCACCCCGCCTTGGCGGCCCCCAGCTCACCGGGCTTTTAAACCAGCGCCCGGTGTTCCTGGGCATGCCCGGATTCTATGAAAATGCCGGATTTGGCCAACGCCGGGCCGCCAACGAGGAACCCCAGTGGCGTCCCGTCGGTGGAGACACCGGCTGGAGCAGCAATTTCTCCGGTTGTCTGGGGCAGGTTTGGATCAGGCTTGTCGATTCCGTTACGGGTGTCGAGCGCCTCCGTCGCCAGGCGGACGTGGTTCCCCCTGAAACCACCCTGAGCCACCAGCTCGGCTCCAAAGGGAAACCGGGTTATTACGTCATGAAGGGCCTGGCCCCTATGGAACCCAAGGTGGTTGAGCCCGGAACGGTTCACCTCGAGACGTGGGAAAGCACCAAAGACGAACTAACCCTTCGGTGTGATCCGGTCCAGAGCCATGCCTTGGCCCCCGTCCGGGTCCGCCTCTCGGTACCCGGAACCTATCCAGTAGAGCTTAAGCTTCCCTACCCACAGAAAGGAGCGATGTTCCAGCTCGAAGGCCATCGGGCAGAAGCAGGCGAGCTGGTTGCCCTCGACCGCCTATACGCCCTTTATCTCATTCTGCAGCACCCGAGCGGAACGGAACGGTTTTTCCTGGAGGCCGAACTCGTCCGCGGAGGCCATACCCTAGGTGAGCAGGGGTTCTCTGCAACCCTTCCGCCCATGGAAGGGGGCCGAATGGAAACCAATCTCGGTCCATGGGTCGATCAGGTCAACCACTTGCTCGCCACAACTGACCACCCCAACGCCTTCGTTCGCCTGATGATCTGTTCTCAATGGGGCCAGGAGCTAACCAGGGTCCACGTTGCCCAGTACGACATGGGAATTTACCCGGATCGGGAAGAAGAGACGATTGAGCTAGCTTACGCTGACATTCAAAGGCTTGGGGAAGACTGGTCATCGCGAATTTCGGTGAGCATGCTCCCCCTCTGGGAGCCGGGGCGGGAGCCCCGGTCACTTTTTCCCACCGACGACACCCCCGGTATCTGGCCCATTCCGGAGGATCTGGAGCCCGGCCCCTGGTGGGTCATCGCCCGGGACGGCGACTGGGCCAGATTCCGGCCGCTCCTGTGGACCGTTACGAACGGGCACCGCGAAGACATGGATGCGGAGACAGGCGGACTTTCGGCAGCGGTCCGGGAAACTGATTCGGACCGCCGGATCTACCAAATTGATGAGGCCCTTCAACGGCTTGGAGCGGAACCCGAGCACGAGGACTGGGAACTTCTTCTGGAATACGTGGCGTTGGCCACGGAATTTTCTCCCAAGGCACTGGATCCTCTCAGGCGCCTCGTTCTCCATCCTACAACGCTCGCAATGGCCCTGTTGCGTGCCGACCAGGAACGCTTCGACCGGCTAATGCTTTTCCCCACGCAAATGTCCTTTGCCTGGGGCCTTTTACCGGTGGGTGCCTGGCACCAGGCTGCCTCTCGGTACTTCACTCAGCTGGGTGAGTCCCTGGTGGGAATCGACGGTGCCGAGGACATCCTGTGGCAAACCTTCACGGGGTTTCGGGAACGCGCTACGAAGGTGCGGCCCTATTTCGACTCCCTCTGCGACTGGCTCGGGGAAAGCCTTTTCCCCGGCCGCGGTCCAGCCAACAACTCGCTAAAGCTGACTCGTCAGATGCCGGCGGATTTCATCGACCACCACGTCGCCACGGAGATCGAGGCCCTTCAAGGCCGGCATGACGCCGACGAACGGTGGCCCACGGGGGCAGAGGTCATGGAGGCAGCGGACGGGGGCCTTCTGAGCGAGCGGTTCCGGTTTGCCGATGTGACCGGCATCCAGCGTCCGGTGAAATGTGCTCCCTTTGTCGCAGCCTCCTTTGCCCTGAACCACCACGGGGACCAAACTCCGGGGCTCGTCTACGAACTTCGCCTGATTCGCGGCTTCGACCATGAGTGGTTCGATCGGGCCTATTCCATCGGCCTGACTTTCGGCCTCGCAAAAGGCAGGGAAGAAATGAGGAAAACCTCGTGAACGCAGCCAAGCGGTTTTACGGCAACGCCGTCAATCGGCTGGCAAAGGGGTCCAGCCAGGCCGTGCTCGGGTTGAGAGGATTTCGTAGCGAACCATTACGCGACCACCTTCGCGCCGAATTCCAGCAGGCCCCCGGTCATGGCAATGCTCTTCTCGCCGACCCCGTTTTCGAGGCCGCGTATGGGTGGGAGCCGTCGGGGCGCACGATGGCAGACCTTCGGGGGAATCTCCTGCACGGCGAAGCGATCAAGGCCCTGGCGAACCCTGTCCAGAAGGACCTGACGGAAGATTTCTCATTTCCCGAGGCCCGGCAACCTTTCACCCATCAGCTCCAGGCCTGGCAGGCCCTCAGGGACACGGAGAACGGGCGGCGTTCGGTGCTCGTCACCAGTGGCACTGGATCGGGAAAAACGGAGTGCTTCCTGGTCCCCATCCTGGATGACCTGACGCGGGAACTGGCCGAGAACCAGAACGGCGGCCAGGAGGGTGTGAGAGCTGTCTTCCTCTATCCCTTGAACGCCCTGATCAAGAGCCAAAAGGAACGCCTTCAGGCTTGGTCGGAGCCCTTCGAAGGCAAGATTCGGTTCTGCCTCTACAACGGGGATACGCCGGACCAGGCCAAGAGTCCATGGCAATGCGAAGTACCAGACCGCCGGACCCTTCGAGATTCGCCCCCGCAAATCCTGGTCACCAACCCAACCATGCTGGAATACATGCTGGTGCGGGCGGAGGATCAGCCCATCGTGGCGAAATCCCAGGGACGGTTGCGCTGGATCGTCATCGACGAGGCCCACACCTACCTGGGTTCCCAGGCTGCGGAACTCACCCTGCTTCTCCGCCGGACAATGCATGCCTTTGGCTGCGCCCCGGGCGATGTGCATATCGTGGCCACTTCCGCAACCCTCGGGAACGACGACGAGGCCTCCTGGCGGGAACTGGAACAATTCCTAGCAGACCTTGCAGGAGTGGATACCACCCAGGTCACGGTAATCGCCGGCAAGCGCGAAACACCGGAAACCCTGAGGGCCCGTCCGGATGCCGGGGACACGCCGCCATCCCCATCTTCCCTCGAAACCGAGGATGCCCGGTCCCTGTACCAGACGGTTTGCCAGGAGCCTGCCCTGGTCCGGTTGAGGGACAGCCTGGTTGAGCGGCCCCGAACACTAACCCAGCTTACCCATGTCCTGTTCGGGGAACAGGGCGCGACCAATCAGCAGGCAACCCTGGAGCTACTCGACGCCTGCAGCCGTGCCAGAAATGAGCAGGGGCGCCCCTTCCTGCCGCTGAGAGGCCATCTCTTTCACCGAACCCTGCCAGGGCTCTGGGTCTGCGCCGATGCCCATTGCTCCGAAAAGGCGGGCACCCCCTTGGAAAAAGAGGACTGGCCCTTCGGCGCCGTCTACCTCGAACGACGGGAGCATTGTCGGTGCGGTATGCCGGCCTTCGAACTAGTCCAGTGCATGGGTTGCGGGGCGGAGTATTTGCTGGCCCAGGAACGAGCCGGTAGGGGGGACGGGGAATATTACCTCCGGCCCGTCGAGGACCAGAACCCAGAGGACGAATTCCAGCAAGACCTAGAGCCGCTGGAATCGGAAACGGAGAACCAATCCGAAACACCCGAATGGGAAGCCGGGAGGGGCCTCCTCCGTCTAATCACGCCCGAGGACCATGCGACCCAGATCCAGGTGGGTCTCGGCCAGGACGGCCAGCTGGACTGGTCCGGCAACCAATCCCGGATCGTGAACCTGCGCGCCCCCGACGACAACGGTCTTTCCTGCGGCAACTGCGGCGATCACCAGGGGACGGGTCCCGCTGAGCGCCAGTTCCGGCCGGTTCGGGTCGGCGCCCCGTTCCTGCTCACTTCGACCACGCCGACCCTGCTCTCGTTACTGCCCGAGTCCGGAGAAACCAACACCGCGCAGCCCCTTGAAGGTCGTCGACTCGTGACGTTCACCGACAGCCGTCAGGGGACTGCCCGCTCCGTCATCAAGGCCCAGCAGCAGATTGAACGGGATTACGTGGGGAGCCTCATTTACCACAGTCTAGCCGCCAGCCGGGAAACCCAACCCGACACGGAGACCATTACCAAGACCAAAGACCAGATCGCCGCTCTGGAACAGGCGGTGGGTAGCAATCCGAACCTTAAACAGCTCCTTGACGAGCAACGCGCCCGGCTGGAACAGCTGAAGACACCATCGGCCCCCGAACTGGGGTGGGAGGAGATGGCCGGCAAGCTCATTAGCGCCCAGGACTTCTCCACCTGGATGTCCCAGGATCTGCGCGAGCTCAGTTTCCGGAACCTGTCGGAACGAGACGTCGCCGACCTTTGCCTCTACCGGGAGTTCTTCCTACGTCCGAAGCGGCAATACTCCCTGGAGGGCCTCGGGTTCGCCCAGCTCCGTTATCCGGCTCTTGAATCCACCACGGTTCCGGCGGTACTCCAACAGAAGCAAGTCCCCCACGCGGAATGGGTCAACCTCCTTCGGCTTGCGCTGGACACCTTCGTCCGGAGCGGCGCCCCTTCGGTGGAGATTCCGGCCAACGTCCGGCGCTGGCTCGGCTACCCTGGCAAGCCGTCCCTGCTTATTGCCCCCGATTCGGGCGACAGAAAAACCCATCCCGACCAACGTTACTGGCCTTCCAGCGGCTCCCGGAACGCCCGGCGCAATCGACTGATTCGTCTGCTTTCCCACGCATTCGGCCTAGACCTTGACGAGGAATCGCACGCCCGGTTCCTCGACGAGGTTTTGACGGCGATGTGGAAGGCCCTAACGGGAACCGGGGTACTTTCCCCCACCGAAGGGGGCTTTCAGCTAAACCTCAAGAAAGCCGCCCGGATTCGTGGCGTGGAAACGGCCTGGCTCTGTCCGGTTACCCGGCGCCTTCTCCCCGTGACCTTTATGGGATTCACGCCCTATCTTCCCGACCTGCCAGCCCCCGACTCCCTGGCCGAGTGCAGGGAGGTGCCCATGCCGCAGCTTCCCTTTCCCTTTTGGCAGGGCGCGGACCAGACCGACCCGGAATCCTGGCTCGAAAGCGACGCCTCGGTTACTCATTTGCGCGTGCTGGGAGGCTGGACCGACCTAAGCGACCGGATCGCCCGATTCAGTCGCTACTATCGGGCGGCGGAGCACTCCGCCCAGCTATCCGGGGCCGAGCTGACGCGGCGTGAACGGGAATTCAAAGAGGGCCGAATCAACCTGCTCAGCTGTTCCACCACGATGGAAATGGGCGTGGACATCGGTGGCCTCTCGGCAGTCGCCATGAACAACGTCCCGCCCCATCCCGCCAATTTCCTGCAACGTGCCGGACGGGCCGGGCGCCGGGGGGAGTCCGCAGCACTGAGTTTCACCCTTTGCAAGGCCACCCCACATGGGGAGGCGGTTTTCCGCAACCCGCTGTGGCCCTTCAATGCCGAACTGGCTACCCCGCGAGTTGATCTGCGGAGCATTCCCATCGTCCAGCGCCACATCAACGCCCTGGCCCTCGCCACCTTCCTGTCAGCGAATGGGCCCGACAGCGTTCCGCGCCTCCGGACAGGCTGGTTCTACGAAGCATCGGGGGAGGAGGACCAGCGTTCCACGCCAGCGGAGCGCTTCATTTACTGGTGCCGGGCGCCCGAGTCCTGGCCGACGGATCTTCCCCGGGGTCTCAAATCGCTGACTCGGGGCTCTCAACTAGAGGGCATTACGGTTCAGGAATTGATGGATCGGACCGCCGAAGCCATGCAGGCAGTCTCCAGTGAATGGCTAAACGAGATTAGGGGGTTGCTCGCCCAATACCGGGAGCTGGCAACAAAGGATGGCCAGTCCAAACCCGAGATCGCCCTGAACATGCGGCTCGATCGCTGGCGCCGAGAGTACCTCCTTCGCCAACTGGCCAACCAGGCCTTCCTGCCAGGGTACGGATTCCCGACCGGCGTCGTTCCGCTGGTTACCACGACGGCCGAAGAATTGAACCGGGACAGGGCGAGTAATCCCCAGGGCGAACGCGAGGATAATCGCCAGCGCCGGGCCGGTTATCCTACCCGGGATCTGGCCGTGGCCATGCGGGACTATGCGCCGGGGACCGACACCGTGCTAAACGGCCGGGTCTACCGGAGCAGCGGGGTAACTCTCAATTGGCAGCTACCGGTCGAAGCAGAGGGGGCCCCCGAGATCCAAGATTTGCGCTGGATCTGGCAATGCGCGGTGTGCGGCGCCAACGGTGTCAAACTCGCTCGGCCGGATACTTGCCCCGCCTGTGGCTCCGAGGCAGCGAAACTGCAAACGGACCGCTTCCTCCAACCCGCCGGCTTCGCCGTGGATTTTCGCTCCACGCCCCACAACGATGTCTCGGTACCCCAGTACATCCCCGTTCGAGAGCCCCTGATTGCCATGCACGGCGCGGAATGGATGATGCTCCCGAACGCTCCCCTTGGACGTTTCCGGACCACCCCCTCCGGAACCCTTTTCCACCGATCCGACGGCATTAACGCGAATGGTTACGCGCTCTGCCTGCGTTGCGGCCGGGCCGATTCGATGACCGTGGACGGCGACCGGCCTTCCAGTCTGGACGGTCACAAACGCCTTCAAGGGGGGAAACTCAACGACCAGGAACGGGTGTGTCCCGGCAACGAGGAGAGCTGGGCCATCCTGGACAAGGTCCTGCTTGGGGCCACCTATGCCACCGAAATCTTCGAGTTACAACTTCAGGACGCCTTCGGGAACCCGGTGAAGGACAGAGCAGCAGCCTATACGCTGGGCGTAGCGCTCCGCCGGGCCTTCTGCAACCGGGTTGGCATCGAGGAAGGCGAGCTCGGAGCCACGGCCGCCGCGAGCCGTGACCAGCACGAGAACCGGACCCAGTCGTTGTACCTGTACGATACCGCCAGCGGCGGAGCCGGCTACGCCAGCCAGGTGCCCGGGGTCCTCCCCGAGCTGTTAAGAACAGTCAAGAGCGAGGTTCTTTCCTGCCCTAACGACTGCGACTCCGCATGCCAGGCCTGCCTCCTGACCTACGAGACCCAGTTCCAGGTCGACCACCTGAACCGCCACAAGGCATCGGAGGTCCTCACCGAGGAGTTCCTGGCCGCCCTCCAGCTCCCGGAAGAGTTACGACTGTTCGGCGAGCGGAGCCACCTCGAAATCGAGCCATTGGCACTGGCCGTGGAAAGGGAGTGGCAACGCCGTCCGTTTACCCAAATCCGGTTGTTCCTGGGGGGCTCGGCGAACGAGTGGGAACCCCTTCATTGGCGCTTCCTGGATACTCTCCGACGTTTGAAGACCGCCGATGTCGAGGTGACGTTAGTCCTGGACCGGGGTTGCCTGGAAGAGCTGGAGCAAAGTCAGCTGGACGAGTTGTTCGCCATCGCCGCCGAAACCGATGCTTACCTATACAGTCTCCCGGCCGAACCGCCAATCAGCGGAGACAGCCGCCTTCCGTTGGCGGTTGAAATCGCCGATTCCAACCACGTAAAGCGATGGGCCACGTCGGATCCGAAGGCTCTGGTGCCCGCCCCATTCTGGGGAAGCGGGGACACCGGCGCACGATTCATTCAATCTCCATGGCAGGGCGACACCCTGACCGAGTTAAAGACCGCCAACGCCATTCAACCGGAAGCCCTGAGGCCGCAACCAAGCCCCGGGGTCACCGAGCTGGAGATTACCCATCAGCTAGACGGCAGTCTGGAAGGCTTCGGAAGAAGGGCCTGGACTTTGATTACCGAACAGGTTCCAGATCTGGCCAGCCTGCTGTGGGGGGAGGCCGAGTTAAGCTATGTGGCGTACTCGGACCGCTATCTCCGGTCTCCAATACAGGTGGTCCTGATGGAGCGCCTGATTGCTGGGCTAAAGGATTATCCGGGAGGCTTGGGGGCAGGGACGGAGATCCATGTCCTGACAACCAAACTGGGAAAACCACATTTCCAGGAACCCAGAGCCTGGTCTCACGATTGGCAGGATCGCCAGGACAGAGACGACGTCGCTCGCGCCGTGCTCACGGATAACCCCGGAACCGTTTGGTGGGAGGTAAAAGACCTTCACTCGGTACCTCACGCCCGGATCCTGATTCTGGAGTGGACCGATGGCACTAAATGGGAAATTCGGCTCGACCAGGGAGTTGGTTACTGGCGTGAAGATTCTGCCCAGGTGGGCAGTTTCCCCTTCATGGCCTCAATCTCTCGCCAGGTAACCATTCTTGGGGAGGCCAATTTCCAGGTTCGCCCCCAGCACGCCCACCACCCGACTTTTTGGTACGCCTTGAAGAAATAGTGGCAGGTCACTTCTAGCGAAAAAGTCCAGGGGTGGGCCAAGGGGTGGAATTTTCCGTACTCCACCGACCAGTGGATCTTATTGGAGTCCCCATCGAACAAATCCCGAGCCAAAACCAGCACCCGAGCCACCCGAGCGGCGGCCCATTGACGTCATGGATACATCCAAGGGTGCCAGGAGATGGAAAGGCTTCTTATTCGGGTGCTTGACGGCGGCATCGCCTGATTCATGCGGGTGTGGCGTCTGACCCATCCGAAATGGAAGGAAGCCGCATTCACCAGGGAGGGTGGCCGCATTGCGGGAAGACGGTGGAACCCCCCAGGCTGGGCTGCGATTTATTGCGCGGCCAGTTTGGCTCTGGCCATGTTGGAGGTGCTGGTCCACTTGGCTGCGGCATCTCGAGGCCTAATTTTTCTGACGTATCCAGTCCAAGTACCTGATGAGGCCACCCGTACGCTGCCGGACTCGGAACTCCCGGCACACTGGCGGCAAGAGCCGGCTCCTGAAAGCACCCTGAGTCTGGGAGAGGGCTGGTTACGCCGGGGCGACACCCTTGCCCTGCAGGTGCCCTCCGTAATCGTTCCCCAATAGACCAACCTTATAATCAACCCAAACCATCGGGACTTTGACCAGGTCGTGGTGGGCCCCGCTGCAGAAGTCGGCTTCGACAGCCGATTCTGGCAGGGGTAGGTTGACCGGCCCGGTATTAAAGATCACTTCCTAATTCTCCACACCCCCATTACCCGGCCATATGAAGCGGAGACGCCGGAGCCTGAACCTCCTACTCCCGCTTGCTAACGTCTTCCCGTAGCCATTTGCGCGCCTGGGAGCCCGTGGCCGGTTCTTCGGCCTCCGCAAGACCCAGCAAGGCCTTCCAGTCCCGGACCGGGAAGGGATCGCCCTCGGTACCACCGCTTCCCGTCAGATGCGCCTGCAGAGCATGGGTGACCGGGGAGGCAACGAGGTTCAGGACCTCCAATATTACACTTATGGGACCTAATCCACCCGGGCCGTTCGGCGCAGCGCCTTGGCCCAGCGATTCGGCTCGCCGCTCGGCGGCCTAAAGGTGCGATCGCGCCTCTCCCAATTCCTGCCTTAGCCGGTTGGCTTCCTGGGCAACCACTTCCGTCCATTTGTTGGTTTCCATCTGGGTCCGCCTGGGCCTGCTCCGGCGCGGTCCGTTCGTACGTGGCCTGGGGCTTGGGCCGCGGACAGGGTAGCTTGCCAGATTCCCCGGACCAGGCCCTTGGCTGCAGGTTTGCCGGCAGGGGGCAGCCCGGTGGCGGGCTGGCGGGTTCCCGCCACCGGCGCGATGCTAGTGGGACAATACGATGTAGCTCTCGCCACCAATTTGCTGCCGTACCGCCTTCCGGGTTGGCTTTGTGCCTTTGCCTACAAAGGAGTCGGGGCGGCGCGGTTTGGGAGAAGGTGGTTGATGGCGCCATTTGGCGGTTGCGCGGCTCGGCCAAAGGGTTCGAGGGCTTCTTGGGCAGGGGGGCGTTTGGGCCTTCCGCCGAAATATGCCTGTTTTACCGCGTGATGGGTGCCGGGGGAGGGCGAGTGGTGAGGTTGGGTGGGGATTGGTAAGTCCGGTGGTTGTGCTTGTCATTTTAGTTGCGCATGACAAGTTTTTTACTGTTTTGACAAGAATTATTGTCGAAATGTTTTTTTGTTTGGTTTTCTAAATGTAAATAGTTATTATTGAGTCTATGTGGTGGTAGCCTTTCTGTAGTTATAGTTGGTGTGGCTGCCATGTATTCGGTTGGGTGTTCTGGCTACGGACTCCACCTCGGATTGGTCGAATCCTTACAAGAGAAAAGACCGGAGGACAGTAATGGACCGTGTGGTCATCGCGGACATCGACGGGGTACTCAACCGGTCCGGAGCGCCGTTCCCACCGTTCGGATGGTACGAGCCTCGCCGAGGCGAGGACGGCCAATGGGGCCTGGCACTGCCGACGGATCCGGTGCGTAAGTTGGCCACCTTCCTCGCGGTTTTGGACGAGGGCCCGGTCGCACGACTGAGAACTCTGGCGGAAGGCAGCGGCGCGGGGCTGGTTTTATGCAGCGGCTGGCGGAAATTCGTCCCTCGTCGGCTCATCCGGGATGCCCTGGCGGCTGCGGGGTGGCCGGATCCCCCTATCGTGGCCTATACCCCCGTCCTGGGTCTTGCCGGGCGAGGGGATGGCATGGCCCGGCGTCGGGCCAGCGAGATCCGGCAATGGCTCGAGCATAACCGGCCCGAGGCTTGGGTCGTGCTGGATGATCTTCCCCTGAGCCGCTACCTGGAAAATGCCATCCAGGTGAGGGACGGCCGGGGGCTGGAAGAGGCCGAGATCCAGAAGGCTTATTCCGTTTTGATCCCCTGAAGCTGCGGGCGCCGGGGCCATTAGCGGTCGATTGCCAGTTCCCGGACGGGAGGGTTGGAAAGCAAGCGCCGGTTCAAATCCCGAAGGTTTTAGCTCTGATTAAGCCAGTTATCGGGCCTAGCCCTCGGGTATGAGGCCGGTCCCGAGGATGGCCTGCTTGGCCCTAGTACCTTGGATGCGGTCTGGGCATGCCGGGCGGATGGGGAAGGGATGGCCGGTGGCGGCATCGATGGCGGACTCTTTGTCCAAATTGGAGCGGGGTGGGGCCGCAATCAGGGAAGCGGGGCGACCGGCAACCCCAGGGGGAGTTAGCCCCCGGAGGGCTCCAGGTTGTCGATTGACAACCATAACGGGGTGCAGTCAGAATCTATCACTAGATGGAGGGTGAATGTCGAGGAAGACGCATTCGAAAAAAGAGGTAGAGGACGCCCTGCGCTACGCTGAATCCAGAGGCTGGAGAGTGGAGGTGGGCGGAGGCCATGCCTGGGGGAAAATGTATTGCCCCTACAACCTGCAAGAATGCCGCTGCGGAGAGCACTGCATATCCTCTATCTGGAGCACCCCCAAGAACCCGAACAACCACGCCAAGCAGATCCGTCGGGTGGTGGACAACTGTATTGGCGAAAGTGGTGAGACCAAGGGGTAAGGCCATGAAGGAATACGACTTCACGCTCAAGTTCCGGCTCGGAAGCGCCAATGAGGATGCCGAGAAGTACGTGGAGGCGCTTGCGGAGGCGGGATGCGACGATGCCCTGGTGGGGGTGGGCCAGAATGGCCGGGTCTCGCTTCACTTCATCCGGGAGGCGGATAGCGCCATGGAGGCCCTCAGCAGCGCGGTCACCGATGTGCGCAGGGCCATCCCGGACGCGAAGCTGGTCGAGGCTGACCCCGACTACGTGGGCGTGACCGACATCGCCGACTTCTTTGGGGTGTCCCGCCAGTATGTGCGCAAGCTCATACTGAGCAAGGGAGCCTCGTTCCCCGATCCGGTCCACGAGGGAAATCCGTCCCTCTGGCATCTGGCGGATGTTCTGAGATGGTTCCAAGAGGAGGGACAAAAAGGCTTCTCAAGCGAAGCCCTGGAGGTTGCTCAGGTCACCATGCAACTGAACGTGCTCAATTCCTGCGTGAAGGCTTCTGTGGTTTCTGGGAACGGCTTTTATTTCCACGCTCAGGTGCCTAATGAAGAGCTGCGAGCGGCCATGGGCTGAATCGCCGGCCTGGGTATCAGGAGAAGGGCACCCGCATGGTTCGGGTGCCCTTCTTTGTTGGGGCAGGGGGAGGCTAGGATCGAGGCCTCAGCTCGGAGGTTGCTTAGGCGGCTGGATTCCGGGGTCTGAGGGCATCATCATGCCGGTCGGTCAATGCGGGAGAGGCAACTACCGAGGATTTCTCGGTAGTTCGCCAGGAGGGCCAAGGGCAGGTCCGCAGAACCGTTTGACACTATAGCCTGGACGCCATCCTGGCCGCAGGTTACCGGGGTAAGCTACAAGAAGGGGGAACCGGAGGACTTGGACTTCCTGTAACCGGATTTATGGGGCCCAACTTTCTGCTTCGGCAAATGGAGTAAAGAGGGGGTGGTGAGCCCCGTGCCTGGCTCTGGAAAGGGACAACCAGGAACGAAATGATGACGCTAAAGAAGGGCTACGCTAGCGCCCAAGGCTCGGGCAGCCTCGGCTAGTCCTTGGTCGAGGGTTCGCAGGTGGGCACCATGATTGGCAGCAATCGCTAGGTGCAGAGCGTCTCCCGAACGCAACCCCGTAGCATGCTGATCGGCGAAACGGGCAGCGGTATGGAATTCTTGGGGTGACACGGAGAGGCGGGCGAAGGATTCCTCGACCAAGGAATTAAACATGGCGAGCGCCTCGGCTCGATGCTCCGGGGGGAGCGCTCCGTTGCGAACCTTCAGGGAGAGCGCTCCGGAGAACTCGGTAACTACCCAGTCGCTGATCACCATATCGGCGGGGTCCTGGTTCGCTAACCACTCCTGCATCTCCGCAGTACGGGGCTCGTTGGTCAGCGCAGCCACCAACAGGCTGGTATCCAGATAGAGCACTAATAGCGCTCGCTTTCCCGGTACCGCCGCATGAACTGTCCAGCCCCCTCAGGTTGGTAGGGCATGTCAGCGGTCAGCCGGCGAAGCGCTTCCAAGTCAATCGGCTTTCGCGGTTTCTCAGGGGCGGACAACCGGCCCACTGCTTTACCGTGCTTGGTGATAATTACGGTTTCACCCGCACTGGCCAACTCGGTCAATTCACTCAGATGGGCTTTGGCCTCGCCCAAGCTTACTTGCTTCGTATCCATGGCCCCCTCCAGACCAGATTTTTGGTCATATTATGAATTAAGCCTAATCCCCCTTCAATCTTGGTCAAGAGGCCCCTGGAGTTGCCCCGTTTCAGTGGACAGGTAACGGTTTGGTTTACGCGGCGATCCGCCAGGCGGTTTCATAGGCCTTCGGGGCCTGTTGGCCAAGGGCGGAATGGCGTCGCCTCGGGTTGTGCCAGCCCTCGATGAATTCGAAGAGTGCCCGCTTGGCCTCCGTGTGGTTTAGGAAGCGCCGGCTGTCGACTCTGAATCGCCGTCTCCAGGGCGTTTAGTACCAGCTCAGTGCGCTCCTCGCTGGTCAAGCCGTCCGTGCGCTGGCCGGCGTCCCGCTCCGCTTGGAAAAACCAGTTGCGAAAGGTCCGGGCCGAGGGCTCAAACTCCTCGGCTAACTCGTGGGAACTGCGGCCCGCTCGGACCAGTTCCACCATCTGTTCCCGGAATTTCGCGGAATACCGGGGTTGCGACTTGGCCATCGTGGACTCCTTTCAAGCCAAAGGGTCAGGTGCCCACGAAAGCGGGTTAACTCCACCGTACCGCTTTGGGCAAAGGTTTAGAGTGTTTCCTTAAAGGGGTGACCCCTTTCTGCTGTTGGAAGAATCTATACCCAGGCCCTGGATCTTTCGGGTGAGGGTGTTCCGTCCCCATCCCAGGAGGGCCGCTGCCTGTTGGCGGTGGCCGCCCGTGTAGGCCAGGGCCTCCTTGATCAAGACCCGCTCGAGCTCTTCCTGGGCCCGGTTTCCCACCCCTTTTTCCCCTTTTTGCAAATGGCGCCGGATGTTGAAGGCCAGCGCGTTTTGCCAGGCTTCGGCCTGGTTCCCAACGCCGGTGGGGCGGAAGGGGTCCGGCAGGTCCTCGGGATGGACCAGGGGCCCCGGGGCCATCAGGGTGATTCGGCGGCAAAGGTTTTCGAGCTCCCGGACATTGCCCGGCCAGGATTCCCCCTGCAGCAGTTTCAGGGTTTCCGGGGCCAGCTGCTTGGGCTGCAGGTCCAATTCTCCGGCCATCTCCCGTAGGAACCGCTGGGCCAGTTCCGGGATGTCCTCGCGCCGCTCACGCAGGGCCGGCAGGTGGATGGGGACCACGTTGAGGCGGTGGTACAGGTCCTGGCGGAAGCGGCCGTCCGCGATCAGCTGCGACAGGTCCCGGTGGGTGGCGGCGATCACCCGAACGTCGGCGGTGAGCTGGTGGCGTCCGCCCACGCGCTGGAACTCGCCCTCGGCCAGCACCCGCAGCAGCCGGGTCTGGAGGTCGGCTGGCATGTCGCCGATCTCGTCGAGGAACAGGGTGCCGCCCTTGGCTTCCTCGAACCGTCCCATGCGTTGCTCCACGGCGCCGGTGAAGGCGCCCTTCTCGTGGCCGAACAGCTCCGACTCCAGCAGATCGGCCGGCACGGCGGCGGTGTTCAGGGCTACGAAGGGGCCGGTTGCCCGCGGGCTGTGGCGGTGCAGGGCGCGCGCCACCAGCTCCTTGCCCGTACCCGATTCGCCGGTGATCACCACATTGGCCTCGGAGCCCACCAGCCGGCCAATGGTGCGGAACACTCCCTGCATGGCCGGGGCCTCGCCGATGATCTCGGGCCCCTCCTGGCTGGCCTCGGCCGGGTCCCCGCGTGCCGGCGCTTGGGCAATGGCGTGGCGGGCCAGCGACACCGCCTCGGCCACGTCGAAGGGCTTGGGCAGGTACTCGAAGGCGCCTTCCTCGAAGGCGGAGACCGCGGCGTTCATGTCGCTGTACGCGGTGGTCAGGATCACCGGCAGCTCCGGCTCCCGCTGGCGGATGCGGCGCAGCAGGGCGAAGCCGTCCTCCCCGGGCATGCGCACGTCGGAGATGATCAGGTTGGGACGCTCCTCCCCAAGGGCCCGACGCAGAGCGCTGGCCTCCTCGAAGGTGCGCACGGCCATGTGGGCCTCGGTCAAGGCCTTCTCCAGTACCCAACGGATGGAGGGATCGTCGTCGATTACCCAGATGGTGGGGTTCATAGGTCGCGATACCTGCCAGGGTGGGGCCCCGGCCCCCGTCGGGGGCCGACCTGGGGGCGAATAAAACGACCTCCCCGAAAACCGGGGAGGTCGCGGTCAAGCCGTACCGGCGCCATGGAAGACCTGCTTCCGCAGCATTCACACGCTGTAGTAGAGGGCGAACTCCATGGGGTGGGTGGTCATGCGCACCTGGTCCACCTCCTCCCGGCGCAGCTCGAGGTAGCCGTCGATGGCGTCATCGGTGAACACCCCGCCCTTGGTCAGGAACGCGCGGTCGGCGTCGAGTGCGTCGAGGGCCTCTTCGAAGGAGCTGGCTACGTGGGGGACCTCGGCGACCTCCTCGGGAGGAAGGTCGTACAGGTTCTTGTCCAGCGCCTCGCCCGGGTCGATCTTGTTCTCGATACCGTCGATGCCGGCCATCAGCAGGGCCGCGAAGGCCAAGTAGGGATTGGCCGTGGGGTCCGGGAAGCGCACCTCGATGCGCCGGCCCTTGGGCGAGCTAACGGCCGGAATGCGGATGCTTGCGGAGCGGTTACGGTTGGAGTAGGCCAGCAGCACCGGGGCCTCGAAGCCGGGCACCAGCCGCTTGTAGCTGTTGGTGGAGGCGTTGGTAAAGGCGTTGATGGCCTTGGCGTGCTTGATGATGCCGCCGATGTAGTAGAGCGCCTCCTGGGACAGGCCGCCGTATTTATCCCCGGCGAAGCGGTTCTCGCCGTCCTTCCAGATGGACTGGTGGACGTGCATGCCGGTGCCGTTGTCGCCCACCACCGGCTTGGGCATGAAAGTGGCGGTCTTGCCGTAGGCGGCGGCCACGTTGTGCACCACGTACTTGAACTTCTGCAGCTGGTCGCCTTGGCCCACGCACTCGGTGAAGCGGAAGCCCACCTCGTTCTGGTTGGCGGTGGCCACCTCGTGGTGGTGGATCTCCGGGGTGATGCCGATTTTCTGGAGCGTTAGCGACATCGCCGAGCGAAGATCCTGACTGGAGTCCACCGGAGGCACCGGGAAGTAGCCGCCCTTCACCGCCGGGCGGTGGCCGCGGTTGCCGCCCTCGAAGTCGGCCCCGGAGTTCCACACCCCTTCCTCGGAGTCGATCTGGTAGCCGCACTTCTCCATCTTCACGTCCCACTTCACCGAGTCGAACATGAAGAACTCGGGCTCGGGGCCGAAGAAGGCGGTGTCACCGATGCCGCTGGACTGCAGGTAGGCCTCGGCCCGCTTGGCCACCGACCGGGGGTCGCGGTTGTAGCCTTCCATGGTGTCCGGCTCGGCCACGTCGCAGGTAAGGACGATGGTCGGCTCTTCATAGAAGGGGTCGAGGAAGGCCGAGTCGGGGTCGGGAACCAGGAGCATGTCCGACTCGTGGATCTCCTTCCAGCCGTCGATGGAGGAGCCATCGAAGGTGAAGCCTTCCTCGAAAGTGTCCTGATCCAGGCCGTGGGCAGGCAGGGTCATGTGCTGCCATTTGCCGCGCGGATCGGTAAAGCGAAAGTCGATGAAGCGCGCCTGGTTCTCCTCGAGCATCGCGAAGACTTTCTCGGCACCTTGGGCCATGGTTTGCCTCCTTCAATGGTCGGAAATGTCATTGGGGGCGTTTGCATCAGGTGTGCCATGCCGTAGATGGGACAAAACGGGCGGTTTCTGGCGGTCTCCGGGCCCTTTGGATGCACCGATAAAGTACATGCAATGGAGCGTTGCCCTCTTATGGGGCAAGGGTCTGCGAGGGTTCCGTTGGAGAGGGGGGCCGGGGGCAGTCCAAGGCAACCAGGCTGCCAGCGGGCCCTGAAGGAAGGCGCAAAGGGAAGAATATTGGCCCTGGTTCCGGTGGGTGGGGGATTGGCATAGAAGGTGCAGCCAGCCGGGCGTTACCAACCAAGAGGAGCGCCGCCATGGATAAGCTGGCTATGACCGAGACCATCATGGCCGCCAAGGCTGACAAGGGGTGGAGCTGGGAGGAGATTGCCGCCCAGGTGGGCCTCAACCCCGTCTTCGTCACCTCCGCCTGCCTGGGGCAGAGCAGCATGCCGCGGGAATACGGGGAGAAGCTGACTGCAGCCCTGGGGTTGTCCGGTGAGGTGGTTGAGGCCCTGGCGGTCTGCCCCATGAAGGGGACGGAGCAGGCCGTGCCCACCGACCCGCTGGTCTACCGTTTCTACGAGATCATGCAGGTGTACGGCACCTCGGTTAAGGAGATCATCCACGAGAAGTTCGGTGACGGCATCATGTCGGCCATCGACTTCACCCTGGATGTGGATCGCCAGGAGGACCCCAAGGGCGACCGCGTGGTGGTGACCATGAACGGCAAGTTCCTGCCCTACAAGATCTGGTAGAAGGCTGCTGCTTACGCGGGGCCCGTTCCTCCCTCCGAGGCCCCGCTCCCGGCCCGGCGGAGTCCGTTCCGCCGGGTTTTTGCGTTGCCGGGCCGGGCTTAATCCAGGGCGATGGCCAGGGCCAGGAGAACGGCCAGGACCGCGGACACCCCCTGCCAGAAGCTCTCCGGATTGCGCTCGATCAAGGGTGGCCGGTGGGCGTCCAGGAATTCCCGGCGCGGGTGGCGCAGGTCGTAGGCGAGCTCGTCCGCGTCGGCGTAGCGGCGTTCGGGATTGGGGTGGACGGCCCGGCGCAAGGTGGCGTCCACCCAGGCCGGGAGGCTCCGATTGCGGTTCAGGGCGGGCTCGTACTTCAGCTTGTGCTGCGCGGCCCGGGTGCGGGCCTTGGGAACCTGCGTCCCGTAGGGGAGGGTGCCGGTCAGCATCTGGTAGGTCACCACGCCGAGGGAGAACACGTCCGATCGGACCGAGCCAGCGGCACCGAGAAAGTATTCGGGGGCGGAATACTGCTCGGTGCCCAGCAAACGGTCCCCGGCGAACAGGGCCCGACCGTCGGTGAGGCCGGCCAGCCTCGTGGATCCCAGGTCGATGATGCGGGCGGTGCCGGCCTCGTCGATCAGGATGTTATCCGGGCGGATGTCCTGATGCACCATCTCGTGGCGATGGAAGGCGCGCAGTCCGCGGGCGATCTGCCCCACGATGTCCCGGACCTTCTCCAGGGGTGGATCGGGGTTGTCCCGCATCCACTGGGTCAGCGTCCGGCCCTCCACGAACTCCATGATGAGATAGGTGTAGCTCCGCCGCCGCTCGGGCAGACGGGCCTTGATCACGTGGGGGCTGCTGATCCGGCGGGCGATCCACTCCTCGGTCAGGAATTGGTCGAGCAGGACCGGATCGTTCTTCAGCTCTGCCGTTGGGGTCTTGAGGGCCACGCGGGTGTTCGACTGGAGGTCCCGGGCGAGGTAGACGTGGCTGCGGTGGCTTGCGTGGAGCTCGCGCAGGATCTCGAAACCGTCCAAATGGGCGCCGGGCTCCAGCGCAGGGGGGAACGGCAGCTCCGCCCGGCGCCGCTGGTGCTCCTCGATGTCGTCCTCCGGGAGGGCTTCAACCCGGATCAGCTGGGCCGTCAGATTGTCGGTGCTGCCCTGCTGGTAGGCCTCGTTGACCAGGGTCTTGGCGGCTGCGTCGAGGTCGCTGCCGTGGCGTCGGACGGTTTCGGTCAGGACCTCGGGGGCGAGGTGCTCGTAGACCCCGTCGGTGGCGAACAGGAAGATGTCGTCCCGCTCCAGCGGCAGGCTCCAATAGTCGATCTCCACGTGGCGGTCCACGCCCAGGGCCCGGCCCAGGTAGCCCTCGTTCTGGGACAGCCAGATGCGGTGGTCCTCGGTGAGCTGCTCCAGGCTGTCGCCACGGAGCCGGTAGATGCGGGCGTCGCCCACGTGGAAGATGTGCGCCGTGGTGGCCTTCAGGACCATGGCGCTCAGGGTGCAGGCGTAGCCCCGCTCCCGGTCGTGGGGATGGGCCCCCCGCCGGCTCAGGGAATGGAGCCAGGAATTGGTGGCCAGGATGACCTGTTGGGCCGATCGCTTCACCGACCACGCCTCGGAGGTGCAGTAGTAATCCTCGAGGAAGGATCGAACCGCGGTCTGGCTGGCGATCTGCGCGACGTCGCTGCTGCTGATCCCGTCGGCGAGGGCGATGGCGGCCCCCTTGGCGCGTAATTGTGGCTCCCTGGGGAGGTAGGCCGCGTAGAAGTCCTGGTTGACGCTCTTGCGGCCCTTGTCGGAGCTCTGTCCCACGGTGATCTCGAGACGGTCGGGCATGTTTGAACCCAGGACGGTCGGTCAGGCGGATGGGTTTGGCCGGGAGCCCCGATGGTGGCAAAACCGGCCTGCTTACACGGCCGGCGGTGCAATGGCCATGCCCCATCGGTAACGGGCGCCGGCAGGACCCTCGGGCCCGCGATCGCCCCAAATTTGTGCCTGCATTTTCCCCTTGCACCCTTTTGGTAGGCGGCTGGCCACGCTTCAGCGGGGCCGTGCCCCCCCTTCCGATCCCGGCAGCCTCTGGGGCTCGGTCTCGAAAATTCGCGGGAATGAGCCTTTATAGGACGTTCCATGCCGGGCGTTCCGAAGAGCCTCCAGCAGTTTGGCACAGACCATGCTCTCCCCTCCGGGTGACTTGGGCGATTCCAGTGGCAGGACGTCGCGGTGGGCCCACGACCTCCAGCCTCTGGAAATCGGCTTGCCACCGGCCAAACAAGGAGGCCTGAAATGTCCTATCTCAACCCGTCTGAGTTCGTGACCAAGCTCGTGGACCAGGGCGAATCCAAGGTCTACATGAGCGAGCGCGACACCATCCTGCGCGGTTTCATGGCCGGTGCCACTCTGGCCCTGGCGGTGGTGTTCGCCGTCTCGATCGCGGTAAATACCGGCTCGTTCCTTCTCGGGGCCATTCTCTTCCCCGTCGGCTTTTCCATGCTGTATCTCATGGGCTATGACTTGTTGACCGGGGTCTTCACGATTATCCCGATGGCATGGCTCGATGGCCGCCCGGGCGTGACGTTACCGCGCATGCTGAAGTCCTGGCTGCTTGTTGGTATCGGGAATCTCGCCGGCTCCCTGTTTATCGCCTTTTTCGCCTTTATGTATTTCACTGATGGCTTCAATGCCGCCGTCAACGACATTGGTCAGAAAATAATGGCCGTCGGCGAGAAACGCACCAGCATGTACGCCGATGCCGGGTTCTGGGGCCTGCTCCACCTGTTCATGCGCGGCATGTTCTGTAATTGGATGGTCTCGATGGGTGTCGTCGGCGCGGCGATCTCGACGAGCGTGCCGGGCAAGGTCATCGGCATGTGGATGCCGATCATGGTCTTCTTCTACCTCGGCTTCGAGCACTCCGTGGTGAACATGTTCCTCTTCCCAACCGGACTCATGATGGGCGCGGATTTCACGTTCACCGACTATCTCCTCTGGAACGAGATCCCGACGGTGCTGGGCAATATCGCCGGCGGACTGGTCCTGGTCGGCCTGGTGCTCTATACGACCCATGTCCGTACCGGGGCCAAGAAGGAGTTCCCCGAGGTGGCCATGGCCAAGTAAACCACGGAGGGGCCGGTCGCCGGCCTTCTCCCTAAACCCGTGTCATGGGCCCGGCCGCAAGGCCGGGCCTTTTTCTGCTTTTCGGCAAGCGCCAACGCACAGCATTGGTGAGCTTCTCCCTTCCCCTGCACCCCTTCGAGGCAATGTGCTGGCGGTAGCCAGGACGGTTGAATCCCGTAAACGGTTGTTTGTGCGCATTTTAAGAAGCTGTGCAGGAAGTGGCATTGCCATTGCTTCTTAGGCGGTTAGCGAGGCCGGGTCCATCCGGTCCGGGCATTGGGAAGCCAAGGGAAACCGCCATGACGGAACGACTGGTACTTGTGGGAAATGGTATGGCCGGGGTGCGCACCCTGGAGGAACTGCTCAAGCTCGCCCCGGAGAAATACGCCGTCACGGTGTTCGGCGACGAGCCCTACGCCAACTACAACCGCATCCTGCTGTCCCCGGTGCTCGCCGGCGACAAGACCATCGACGAAATCTGCCTCAACGGCCGCGACTGGTACGAGAACAACGGCATAGAGCTGCGGACGGGGACCGCGGTCGCGGAGATCGATCGTGGTGGGCGTCGGATCATCGCGGCTGATGGCACGACCGCCGACTACGACCGGCTGATCCTGGCCACCGGCTCGCGTCCGGTGCGCCTGCCCATCCCGGGCGCCGACCTCCCCGGGGTGGTCACCTTCCGTGACATCGCCGACGTCGAGGCCATGACCGAGGCCAGCGCCAAGCACGACAGGGCGGTGGTCATCGGCGGCGGCCTGCTCGGCCTGGAGGCGGCCCACGGCCTGCGCGAGCGCGGCATGGAAGTGACCGTGGTGCACATCGCCGACCACCTCATGGAACGCCAGCTCGACGCCCCCGCCGGGCGCATGCTGCAGCAGTCCATGGCCGAGCGCGGCATCCGTTTCGAGCTGCCGGCCACCACCGAGGCCATCCTCGGCGAGGAGGCGGCGACCGGCATTCGCTTGAACGACGGCCGCGAGCTGGATGCCGGCCTAGTGGTCATGGCCGCCGGCATTCGCCCCAACACCGGGCTGGCCGAATCCTCCGGCATCTACTGCGAGCGCGGCATCTTGGTGGGCGACACCATGCAGACCTTCGACCCGCGCATCTGGGCGGTGGGCGAGTGCGTGCAGCACCGCGGCGCCACCTACGGCCTGGTGGCGCCCCTGTTCGACCAGGCCAAGGTGGCCGCCAACCACTTGGCCGAGGCCGGAACCGCCCGCTACGAAGGCTCGGTGACCTCCACCAAGCTCAAGGTCTCGGGCATCGACCTGTTCTCCGCCGGCGACTTCCACGGTGGCGCGGACAGCGAGGCCATGGTGTTGGCCGATGCCGCTGGCGGCGTCTACAAGAAGCTGGTGATCGAGGAAAACCGCATTGCCGGCGCCGTGCTGTTCGGCGACACCATCGACGGCTCCTGGTACTTCCAGCTCATGCGCGACGGCACGGACATCTCGGAGCTGCGCGACCAGCTGTTGTTCGGCCAGGCCCACCTGGGCGACGCCGGTCACGGCGAGGGCAACCGCGTGGCGGCCATGGCCGACGACGTGGAGATCTGCGGCTGTAACGGTGTGAGCAAGGCCGACATCGTCCAGGCCATCGGCGACAAGGGCCTGTTCACCCTGGAGGACGTGCGCGCCCACACCAAAGCTTCTTCCTCCTGCGGCTCGTGCACCGGGCTGGTGGAGTCGTTGCTCGCCTCCACGGTAGGCGAGGGCTATGAGACGACCCCGGCGAAGAAGGCCCTTTGCGGCTGCACCGAGTACAGCCACGACGAGGTGCGCGCCGCCATCCGCGACCATGCCCTCAAATCCATCCCCGAGGTCATGCACTTCCTGGAGTGGGGGAGCGAGGACGGCTGCAACAAGTGCCGGCCGGCGCTGAACTACTACCTGTTGTGCGCCTGGCCGGGCGAGTACGCCGACGACCCCGCCTCGCGGTTCGTCAACGAGCGCGCCCACGCCAACATCCAGAAGGACGGCACCTACTCGGTGGTGCCGCGCATCTGGGGCGGCGTCACCAGCCCCGCCCAGCTGCGCGCCATCGCCGAGGTGGCCGAGAAATACGAGGTGCCCACGGTCAAGTTCACCGGCGGCCAGCGCGTGGACCTGCTGGGGGTGGCCAAGGAGAACCTGCCCCAGGTGTGGGCCGATCTGGCTGCCCACGGTTTCGTCTCCGGCCACGCCTACGGCAAGGCGGTGCGCACGGTGAAGACCTGCGTCGGCCAGGAGTGGTGCCGCTTCGGGGTGCAGGATTCCACCAGCCTGGGCATCGAGCTGGAGCATATGGCCTGGGGCGCGTGGACCCCGCACAAGGTCAAGCTGGCGGTCTCCGGCTGCCCGCGCAACTGCGCCGAGTCCACCGTCAAGGACGTCGGCGTGGTGGCGGTGGAATCGGGCTGGGAGATCCACGTGGCCGGGAACGGCGGCACCAAGGTGCGCGCCTGCGACTTCCTGACCCGGGTGGATACCGCCGACCAGGTCAAGGAACACACGGCGGCCTTCCTGCAGCTCTACCGCGAGCAGGCCCACTACCTGGAGCGCACCGCCCACTGGGTGGAGCGCGTCGGCCTGGCCCCTATTCGGGAGCGGGTGGTGGACGACGGTGACGCCCGGGCGGCCTTGGCCGAGCGATTCTGGTACGCCCAGTCCTTCGCCCAGGTCGATCCCTGGCGCCAGCACGCCGAAAGCGCCGACCAGCGTCCCTACATCCCCCTCAAGGAGGTGGCCGGCTGATGGCCGCCACCGAACGGGAGAAAACCATGACCGACACCGAATGGCTCGACCTCGGGCCGCTGGATGCCATTCCCGCCCGCGGTGCGCGCGTGGTTCGCACCGCCGGCGGCGACATCGCCGTATTCCGCACGGGGGACGACCATGTGTTCGCCCTCGACGACCGCTGCCCCCATCGCGGCGGCCCGCTTTCCGAGGGCATCGTCTACGGCCACCGGGTGGCCTGCCCCCTGCACGACTGGCGCATCGAGCTGGCCGGTGGGGAAGCCGTGGCTCCCGACGAGGGCTGCGCCCGAACCTATCCCGTCGCCGTGGTCGAGGAAAAGGTGTTCCTCCAGGTCCCGACCCAGCGCTCCGCCTCCTCCTCCCGGAAGACGGAGTCAGCCTCATGAGGGGGGTAACGGCCCGGGAGGATGGGCTGGCCTATCTTCCTCTGTTCCACAACTTCCGAACCCAACCCTGTCTGGTGGTGGGCGGCGGTGAGGTGGCCGAACGCAAGGTGGGCATGCTGCGCCGGGCCGGGGCTCGCATCACCGTGGTGGCCCCGGATCTGACCGATGGGCTGGCGGCCCTTATGGCCGATGGCAGCATCGCCCATAAGGCTCGGGCCTTCCGCGACACCGACGCCGCCGGGCGGGCGCTGGTCGTGGCCGCCACCGGCAACGCCGAGGTCAATCGGGCGGTGGCGGCGGTGGCCCGGGAGCTTAACGTCCCGGTCAACGCCGTGGACGACCGCGCCGCCAGTAGCGCCATCATGCCGGCGGTGGTGGACCGGTCCCCCCTGGTAGTGGCGGTGTCCAGCGGCGGGGCTTCCCCGGTGCTGGCCCGCCGCGTGCGGGCGCGGCTGGAGCGCGACCTCGAGCCCGGCCTCGGGCCCCTGGCCGCCCTGGCCGACGAATACCGCCACCGGGTCCGGGAACGCCTTCCGGACTTCGACGATCGCCTCCGCTTCTGGGAGCGGGCGCTGGACGGGGAGGCCGGACGGGCAGCGCGCGCCGGGCGGGACGCCGAGGCCCGGGCCGCTATGGAGGCCGAGCTGGCGGCGGACCGTTCCACCGCCGCTAATACCGGCGAGGTCTACCTGGTGGGAGCGGGGCCCGGGGATCCGGATCTGCTTACCCTCAAGGCGGCGCGCCTGATGGGGGAGTGCGACGTGGTCCTGCATGACCGCCTGGTGCCGTCGGCCATCCTCGACCGGGTGCGGCGCGATGCCGAGCGCATCCCCGTGGGCAAGGCCGCCGGCTGCCACAGTCGCCCCCAGGGGGAGATCAACGGCCTGCTCATCGACCTGGCCCGGGCCGGGAAACGGGTTCTGCGCCTCAAGGGCGGCGACCCGCTGGTGTTTGGACGCGGCGCCGAGGAGTGGGAGGCCGTAACCGCCGCCGGCATCCCCTGCCAAGTGGTGCCGGGCGTTACCGCCGCCAGCGGCTGCGCTGCGGCCACTGGCATCCCCCTGACTCACCGGGGGGTCGCTGAATCGGTGACCCTGGCCACCGGCCATGGCTGTCGCGGCGAACCGGAGCACGACTGGGCGGAGCTGGCGCAGGACCGGCGCACCAGCGTGTTCTACATGGGGCTGGGCAACCTTCCCCGCCTCCGCGACCGCCTGCTGGTTGCGGGCCGGGCACCGGATACCCCCACGGCCGTGGTGGTGGGGGGCACCACCCCCGCCCAGGAAGTGGTGACGGCGACCCTTGCGGAGCTTCCGGAGGTCACGGACCGCCTGCCACGCCGGTCCCCGGCCCTGATCATCGTCGGCGAGGTGGTGCGCCTGCGGGGCCGCCTCCTGGGCACCCCTCTGGAGCCGGCCCCGGCCCCCGGGGGTGGCGAGGTAAGACCGTCTTGGTAGGGGATGGCGCCAAGGGGCGGCTTCGGGGGAGGCGCGTGGCCCTTCCGGAGAGCCGCGAGCTGGACCTGCTGGCCCGCATGCTTGCGGACCGCGGCGCCGAGCCGGTGCGCTGCCCCCTGGTGAGCATCCGCGACAACCCGGACCGGGAGCCGGTGCTCGATTGGCTCGACCGGCTGTTGGGGGGCGAGCTGGACCACCTGGTGCTCTTCACCGGCGAGGGCCTGCGCCGGCTCCTGGCGGTGGCCACGGAGCGCGGGCGACAGCGGGAATTGGTCGCGGCCCTGGCGCGGATCCCGGTGACCGCGCGCGGTCCCAAGCCAGCCCGCGAGCTCCGTCGGCTCGGCCTGCAGCCTGACCACGCTCCCCAGGAGGCCACCACCGGCGGCCTCATCCACAGCCTGTCCGCGCTGGGGCTGAACGGCCGCCGGGTAGGGGTGCAGCTCTACGGAGCCGAGCCCAACGAGCCCTTTATGGCCTTCCTGCGCGAGGCCGGGGCCGAACCGGATCCCGTGGCCCCCTATATCTACGCCTCCGAGGCCGAGAACCGACGGGTAGCGGAACTGTTGGACGAGCTGGAAGGGGGGCAACTGGACTCCATCGCCTTCACCAGCAGGCAGCAGGTGCGCCGGTTGTTCCAGGTGGCGGGGCGGGTCGGCCGGGAGGAGGGGCTGGCGGCCGCCCTGTTGGAGACGCCGGTGGCCGCCGTGGGCCCGGTGGTGGCGGAGGCCCTGAGCCAACGGGGGGTCCCCCCAGCCATTACCCCCCAAGGCAGCTATTTCATGAAGCCCCTGGTGCGGGCCCTGGAGTCGGAGCTGGGTGGCTTCGGGTGAGTCGCGCCCTGGTTTGGGGCAACTCCCGGGCGCTGGCCTCCAACATGGTGCATCCGGCCCCCTCCTGGGCTTCCTTGTTCTGTTTACCTTCCTGATTTTGTGTCTTTGCCCGTCTTTGGTGCGGATCTTGCCTCCCGGTGCCCCCAAACGGACCAACCCGGAGGCCCCATGGACGTGCATTCCGCCGCTGCCGACACCCTCTTCGTTCTCCTCGGCGCCATCATGGTGCTGGCCATGCACTCCGGCTTCGCCTTCCTCGAAGTGGGCACAGTGCGCAAAAAGAACCAGGTCAATGCCCTGGTCAAGATCCTGTCCGATTTCTCCGTGTCCACAGTGGTGTATTTCTTCCTCGGCTACACCCTGGCCTACGGTTCCGGATTCCTGCTGGGAGCCGAGGAGCTGGTGGCGGCCAACGGCTACGAACTGGTCAAATTCTTCTTCCTGGCCACCTTCGCGGCCGCCATCCCCGCCATAATCTCGGGCGGAATCGCCGAGCGGGCCCGCTTCGGTCCGCAGCTGGCGGCTACGGCCCTTCTGGTGGGCCTCGTTTATCCCGTGTTTGAGGGCATCACCTGGAACGGCAATTTCGGCTTCCAGGACTGGCTCGCGGCTACCTTTGGAGCCGGTTTCCACGACTTCGCCGGTTCCGTTGTGGTTCACGGCGTGGGCGGTTGGGTCGCCCTGGCCGCTGTGCTTTTGCTGGGGCCCCGCCACGGCCGCTACGGGAAGAATGGGGTTGTCTATGCCCACCCGCCCTCCAGCATCCCCTTCTTGGCGCTGGGGGCCTGGATCCTGGCGGTGGGCTGGTTCGGCTTTAACGTCATGTCCGCCCAGGCCGTCGACGGGATCAGCGGCTTGGTGGCCCTAAACAGCCTCATGGCCATGGTGGGCGGCACCCTGGCTGGCCTGTTCGTGGGCCGCAATGACCCGGGGTTTGTGCATAACGGCCCGCTGGCGGGCCTGGTGGCGGTGTGCGCCGGCTCCGACGTCATGCATCCAGCCGGGGCCTTGGCCACCGGGGCGGTGGCCGGCGCCCTGTTCGTGGGCACCTTTACCCTCACCCAGAACCGGTGGAAGATCGACGACGTGCTGGGGGTATGGCCGTTGCATGGCCTGTGCGGCGCCTGGGGCGGCATCGCCGCCGGTATCTTCGGGGCCAAGGCACTGGGCGGCCTGGGCGGAGTGAGCCTGGCCGCGCAGGTGGTGGGCACCCTCCTGGGCGTGGCCATCGCCTTGGCGGGCGGGGTGCTGGTGTACGGCGTGCTGCGCAACCTGGTCGGTCTCCGCCTCTCCCAGGAGCAGGAGTTCGAAGGCGCCGACCTTTCCCTGCACCACATCGAATCCGAACCGGAGTTTGATGGCGTTTTACGAGGCTGACAGGGCCCGGACCAATTTCCTCCCCAACCCCCTCGGGAAAGGGGGGAGGCAGGGGTAAGCCCTCTGGGGGAAATGGAAGGTAAGGTTTCGAAGTGGGACACCAGGGGGTATCCAGGTGGTCAGAGGCGAGCGAGGTAATAACCGTCCGCATCCCGGTCCATAGGCCCCGAGTTCGAACCCTGTCCCCGGCGCCCCCGGCTCCTTCCGGTGCAATGGCTTGCCCTTCCAGGGCAAGCCATTTTTTCAACTTGTCGGGGTCTTCCCCCTCCCCCCCATCCCGGAATCCTGGCTAGTCCTGGGAGCAGTCCGCCAGACGTCCATGGCTCCCTTCAGCTAGCGCCTTACAAGCTCGCGATCCGACCCAATCCTCCTGTCCGTGGCCAATGGAAGGGGGCATGCCCGACAAACCGTTTCGCATGGCTGCCGTTGATCCACCCCCATACGGGTAGCGCGTCGGGGCGCGCCCCAACCGGATCCCGCACCAATATGGGGCGGCGGCGGCAATTCCCGCACCATGCTGGCCTAGCACCTCCGCCTTCCTTGCATCCACCCGACGGGCCCAAACCTGCCAATTTTCTTTCAAAAAAACAGTATATTAACCAAAGATCCGGTTAGCTTGGGGGCGTAATGGCACGGCCATTGCGATATCCGCCAATAGAGTTTGGTGGAAACCCGTAGAGGAGAAGAATCTGGTGTTGATGGAACCGGCGGGGATACTTGCCCTGGGCTTCGGTCTGGGCGCCCTCCATGCCCTCGACGCAGACCACCTGCTGGCGGTGACCGGCCTTTCGGGATCCGAAACCAGGCAGTCCGGCGGTCTACGCTACTGCCTTCCCTGGGCCTTGGGCCACGGGATGGCCCTGTTCGCGGTTGGCGGTGCGGTGCTGGCCCTCGATCTGGCCATTCCGCACCGTTTGAGTGCCTGGGCCGAGATCCTGGTGGGGGTACTGCTCGCCTACATCGGTGCCCGGCTGGTGGGAAACTGGTGGACGGAGCGATACCCGCGCGGGGAGGGCGAGGCACCACGGTCCCGGGGCGCCTACCTGGTGGGTTTGATCCATGGCACGGCCGGAACAGCCCCCCTGCTGGCGGTCCTCCCCGCTGCGGCAATGCACTCGGAATGGGCGGGACTGGCCTACCTGGCCATCTTCTGCGTGGGGGTCCTGACCGCCATGCTGGCCTTCGGCGGTGTGCTGGGCTCAACCATCGCCGCACTGGCCCGGCGGCGCGACCGCTCCCTGGGCATGGCTCGCGCCGGCATCGGGATCACCGCCTTCACCATGGGCCTGGTTTTGGTGGGGGAGACCTGGGCCCATGGCTGATCCGGCCCTTCTCCACGAGGGTTGGCGCGGCGAGCTGCGCCTCGGCTTCCGGCGGCGCGGCGCCCGCACCGTCCTCTCGGAGCGCCGCCACCGGGGCCCGCTCCTGGTTCAGCGCCCCTTCTACCCCGAGGCGGACGGCACCTGCCACGCCTATCTCCTCCATCCGCCTGGCGGGGTGGTAGGGGGGGACCGGCTGTTCCTCGGGGCGACCCTGCGCCCGGAGAGCCGGGCGGTGATTACCACCCCGGGCGCCAACAAACTCTACCGCAGCGAGGGACACGGGGCGGTGGTGGACCAAAGGCTGGTAGTGGGGCGGGACGCCGCATTGGAGTGGCTGCCCCAGGAGACCATCGCCTTCGCGGGGAGCCGCGCCCGGCTGCGTACCCGCGTGGACCTTGTGGAAGGCGGCCGCTTCCTGGGCTGGGAGGTGCTCTGCCTGGGTCGCCCCGCCGTCGGCGAGGGCTTCGGCCACGGCGGCTGCCGCCAGGAGCTCGAGATTTGGCGGGAGGGGCGCCCCCTGCTGCTGGAGCGTGCCTCCCTCACCGGTGGTTCCGGACTGCTGCAGGGCCCCTGGGGCCTTCACGGGCAGCCGGTGACCGCCACTTTCGCTGCCGTTCCCGGAGGTCCCGAGGCGGTGGCGCTAGCACGTGGGGTGCTCGGCGCCCCTTCGCAGGCCTTCACCGTGACCCTCCTCGACGATGTTCTGGTGGCCCGCTATCGCGGACCGGATGCGGGCGAGGCCCGCCAGGGGTTCCAGGCACTGTGGGCGGCCCTGCGCCCGGGGCTGCTGGGGAGGCCGCCGGTGGCGCCCCGCATCTGGCGAACCTGAATCTGTTACCCAAGGAGAACGGCATGGAGCTGACCCCCCGTGAGAAGGACAAGCTGCTGCTGTATACCGCAGCCATGGTCGCCCGGGAGCGCAAGGAGCGCGGCGTGAAGCTGAACTATACCGAGGCCTCCGCCTACATCGCCTCGGCCCTGGCCGAGGGTGCCCGCGACGGACGGGGGGTGGCGGAGCTCATGGACTACGGCCGCGGCCTGCTCAGCCGCGACGACGTCATGAGCGGTGTGCCGGAAATGCTGGAGGAGGTGCAGGTGGAGGCCACTTTCCGCGACGGCACTAAGCTGGTCACCGTCCACAACCCTATTCCCTGACACCACGCAGGAGCGAACCGTGATCCCAGGTGAGATCTTGCCGGCCGAGGAGGCCTTGGCCCTCAACAAGGGCCGCGAAACCGTCCGGGTCACCGTGGCCAACCCCGGCGACCGCCCGGTCCAGGTGGGCTCCCATTTCCATTTCTACGAGGTGAACCGCGCCCTCGATTTCGACCGCGCCGCCGCCTACGGCTTCCGGCTGAACATTCCGGCGGGCACCGCCGTGCGCTTCGAGCCCGGCCAGCGCCGGGAAGTGGAGCTGGTGGCCTTCGCCGGGGCCCGGCGGGTCTACGGCTTCAACGGCCAGGTCATGGGGCCCCTGGAGGAAACGAAATGAGGCTGGAGCGCGACGCCTACGCGGAGATGTACGGCCCCACCGTGGGGGACCGGGTGCGCCTCGGCGACACGGAGCTGTTCCTGGAGGTGGAGGAGGATCGCACCGTCTACGGCGACGAGGTGAAGTTCGGCGGCGGGAAGGTGATCCGCGACGGCATGGGCCAGAGCCAACAACCCGCCGCCGAGGTGGCCGACGTGGTCATCACCAACGCTTTGATCCTCGATCACTGGGGGGTGGTTAAGGCCGACATCGGCATCAAGGACGGTCGCATCCTGGGCATCGGCAAGGCCGGCAATCCGGACACCCAGCCCGGCGTGGACCTGGTGGTGGGGCCGGGAACCGAAGCCATCGCCGGGGAGGGCCTGATCGCCACCGCCGGGGGGATCGACGCCCACATCCACTTCATCTGCCCGCAGCTGGTGGAAGAGGCGCTGACCTCCGGGGTAACCACCATGCTCGGCGGCGGCACCGGCCCGGCCACGGGCACCAACGCCACCACCTGCACCCCGGGGCCGTGGAACCTCCACCGCATGCTCCAGGCCGCCGACGCCTTCCCGGTGAACCTGGGGTTCCACGGCAAGGGCAACGCCAGCCGGCCGGAGCCCCTGGAGGAGCAGGTGGCCGCCGGCGCCTTGGGCCTCAAGCTCCACGAGGACTGGGGCACCACCCCGGCGGCCATTGACAACTGCCTTTCCGTCGCCGAACGCTACGACGTGCAGGTGGCCATCCACACCGACACCCTCAACGAATCGGGCTTCGTGGAGGATACCCTGGCCGCCTTTAAGGGACGCGCGATCCACACCTACCACACCGAGGGGGCCGGCGGCGGTCACGCCCCCGACATCATCCGCGCCGCCGGGCAGACCAACGTACTGCCTTCGTCCACCAATCCCACTCGCCCGTACACGGTGAACACCGTGGACGAGCACCTCGACATGCTCATGGTCTGCCACCACCTCGACCCCAACATCCCCGAGGACGTAGCCTTCGCCGAGTCGCGGATCCGCCGCGAGACCATCGCCGCCGAGGACATTCTCCACGACATGGGCGCCTTCGCCATGATCGCCTCCGACTCCCAGGCCATGGGCCGGGTGGGCGAGGTGATCAGCCGCACCTGGCAGACCGCCCACAAGATGAAGGTCCAGCGCGGCCCGCTGTCTGAGGACGGCGGCAACGCCAGCGACAACCTCCGCGCGCGGCGCTACGTGGCCAAGTACACCATCAACCCCGCCCGCACCCACGGCATCGCCGAGGAGGTGGGCTCCCTGGAGGCGGGCAAGCTCGCGGACATCGTGCTGTGGAAGCCCGCCTTCTTCGGCGCCAAGCCGTCGCTGATCCTCAAGGGCGGCATGATCGCGGCCGCCCCCATGGGCGATCCCAACGGCTCCATTCCCACGCCGCAGCCGGTGCACTACCGGCCCATGTTCGGGGCCTACGGGGGGGCGCGCGCCGCAACCAGCGTGACCTTCGTCTCCCAGGCCGCCGCCGAGGCCGGCATCGGCGAGGAGCTGGGGCTGGCCAAGCCGGTGCTTCCGGTACGCGGCACGCGGACCGTCACCAAGGCCGACATGGCCCTCAATGACCGCTGCCCCGAGCTCAGCGTCGACCCGCAGACCTACGAGGTGCGCGCCGACGGCGAACGGCTGGCCTGCGAGGCGGCGGCGGAGGTGCCCCTGGCCCAACGCTACTTCCTGTTCTGAATCGGAGGGTCCACTCGTGCAGCGACTGATCGAGCGATACACCGAGCCCACCGAACCCCAGACCACGCTGACCCTGCCCTGCGAGGTCCGCCAGCGCAGCCGGGCCCGGGTGCGGCTCGACGACGGCGAGGAGGCGGGGCTGTTCCTGCCCCGCGGCACCTTCCTGCGCGGCGGCGACCGGCTGCGGGCGGAGTCCGGGCTTGTGGTGGAGGTGGTGGCCGCCCAGGAGCCGGTGACTACCGCCTACGCCCCGGATGAGCCCGCCCTGGCGCGCGCCTGCTACCACCTCGGCAACCGCCACGTGCCCCTGCAGGTGGGCGAGTTCTGGGTGCGCTACGGCCAGGATCACGTGCTCGACGGCATGGTGGCGGGGCTGGGCCTCGAGCCGGTGGCCGAATTCACTGTGTTCGAGCCGGAGGAGGGCGCCTTCGCCGGCCACAACCACGGGCACCACGCTCGCCGGGAAATCTCCGGATGACCTCCGGCCTGGTGCGCCTGCTCCAGCTCACCAGCCCGGCCCTGCCGGTAGGGGCCTACGCGTTCTCCCAGGGGTTGGAACAGGCGGTGGCGGCGGGTTGGGTCACCGGTGAGGAGAGCACCGGGGACTGGCTGGGCGGCCAGCTGGAGCACGGCCTCGGCGGCTGGGACCTGCCGGTCCTCTACCGACTTCACGATGCCTGGTCGGTGGGGGATGAAGGGCGCGCCCGGATCTGGAGCCGTTTCCTGCAGGCGGGGCGGGAATCCGGCGAGCTGCTCGCCGAGGACCGCCATCTGGGCCAGGCGTTGGCTCGACTGCTGGGTGACCTCGGCATGGAGGGAGCCACGGCGTGGGCAGGCCACCGGGAAGTCACCTTCGCCG
Organism: Thiohalorhabdus denitrificans; assembly: GCF_001399755.1. NCBI lineage: Bacteria > Pseudomonadati > Pseudomonadota > Gammaproteobacteria > Thiohalorhabdales > Thiohalorhabdaceae > Thiohalorhabdus > Thiohalorhabdus denitrificans. Next base: position 78,089 of record NZ_LJCP01000010.1, read on the forward strand.
CCCTGTTCGCCCGGGCGGCGGTGGGGTGGGGGATCCCTTGGCGCGAATGCGGCCACGGCTTCGCCTGGGCGTGGCTGGAGAACCAGGTGGCGGCGGCGGTGAAGCTGGTGCCCCTCGGGCAGACCGCCGGCCAGCGCCTCCAGCTCGCCCTCGGCGACCGGATCCCAGGGGTGGTGGATGCCGCCGCCCACCTGGAGGACGAGGACCTGGGCGGAACCCTTCCGGGCCTGGCCGCTGCCAGTGCCGCCCACGAGACCCAGTACACCCGCTTGTTTCGTTCGTAAGCCAAGGAGAGGGAAACGGTCATGGAGAGCCAACAACCCCTGCGCGTCGGCATCGGCGGACCCGTGGGATCGGGGAAGACCGCGCTGCTCGACGCCCTGTGCAAACGCATGAGCGCCGATTACAGCCTGGGGGTGGTCACCAACGACATCTATACCCGCGAGGACGCGGAATTCTTGGTCCGCACCGGAGCGCTGCCCGAGGAGCGCATCCTGGGCGTGGAGACCGGGGGCTGCCCGCATACCGCCATCCGGGAGGACGCTTCCATGAACCTGAACGCGGTGGGCGAGCTGGCCATCCGCTTTCCGGGCCTGGACCTCGTTCTGGTGGAGTCGGGGGGCGACAACCTGAGCGCCACATTCAGCCCCGAGCTCTCCGATCTCACCATCTACGTCATCGACGTCTCCGCCGGGGACAAGATCCCGCGCAAAGGTGGCCCGGGCATCACCGGCTCGGACCTGCTGGTGATCAACAAGACGGACCTCGCCCCCATGGTTGGGGCCTCCCTGGAGGTCATGGACCACGATGCCCGCACCATGCGGGGTGATCGCCCCTTCGTGTTCACCAACCTGCAATCGGGGGCGGGCCTCGAAGAAGTTGCGCATTTCATCCAGGAAGCCGGCATGCTCTCGGTTACCACCTAACCACCAGAAATTTCCGGTCTCCTCCGGCGGCCCATAGGGGGCGAATCTTCGCTCTCCTTTGGGCCGTTTTTTTGGTCCGGAGCATTACCTTTTTTCATAAGCCGTACGGGGGGAAGAAGGGCCGCTCTAAATTAATGCAGTCTCCTTTCCAAATGCCCCAATAAGGGGCGATATATTGGTTTAAATTCGTATTATAGACAAAAAAGACACGCAAAAACAACAATTTAGGGTTTTGGCATCCCGCTTGCTGTGAAAGGACCGCAACCCACTACTGCGGAGGAAATCCATGCGACGAGGAAATTGGGTCCTGGGGGCCGCTTTGGCGGCCGGAATATCGGGATTTTCCTACGCCCCGGACACCGCGGCCGGAGCGACGATCGACATCGACGAGGACAGTAGGATCAGCATCGGCGCCGGGGTCCGGACCAGCTTTCGGATGAACGAGGACGCCGCTCCATCCGGGGACGCCTATTCCAAGGACTTCCAGCTCGACAACATGCGCTTGTATGTATCGGGAACCGTTTATCCCGACTTGGGGCTCGAATTCAACACCGAATTCGACCCCAATACCAACGACCAAGTCCGTGTGCTCGACGCCCTGGCCAAGTACGAGCCCACCGACCTCCTCAATTTCCGCGCCGGTCGCATGTTGCCCCCTAGCGACCGCTCCAACCTCGACGGCCCCTACTACCTCAACACCTACGACTTTCCGCTGGTGGCCAACCGTTATCCAGCCATCTACGCCGGCCGTGACGACGGCGCGGCGGTTTGGGGAACAGTGGGAGAGGGAGCCTTCAAGTACCAGGTGGGCGCCTTCGAGGGCCGCCAGGGCGGTCCCGACGTGGACGACAACCCGATGTACGCCGGGCGCCTGACCCTCAACTTCCTCGACCCCGAGCCCGGTTACTACAACTCCAGCACCTACTACGGCAACAAGGACATCCTCGCCCTCGGCCTGGTGGGCATGTTCGAGAAGGACGGGGCGGGCACCGCGGGTAGCCCGGGAGACTTCACCGGCTGGAACGTGGACGGCCTGTTCGAGAAGAACCTGGGGGCTTTCGGCGTCTTCTCCCTGGAGGGGGCCTACTACAGCTACGACCTCGACGGCGCCACCGATTCCACGGTTCGTACCGCGGGCGACTCCGTGCGGGGCCTGATGAGCTTCCTGGTGGGCCCCGAACTGGGACCCGGCCAGCTGCAGCCCCATGTCCGCTACCAGTCCTTTGACTACGACGGCGGCGGCGAGGACACCCGTCTGGAAGGCGGCCTCAACTACATCATCGACGGCCACAACGCCAAGCTCTCCGCCATCGCCGGGGTGGAGGAGGATGCCGGCGGCGTGGAGCAGAACTTCTTCCTGCTCGGCTGGCAGCTCCAGGTCTGAGCCGAGCCATCCAGATCCAGAGAAAGGGATTCCCCATGCGTAAAGGACGAATCGGAAAGGCCCTCGCGGCCCTCGTCGCCACCGTCGGTCTGACGGCCGGTGTGGCCCACGCCGAGAAGGACCCCATCAAGGTGGGCGTGCTGCACTCCCTGTCCGGGACCATGGCCATCAGCGAGACCACGCTGAAGGACACCATGCTCATGCTCATCGAGGAGCAGAACGAGCAGGGCGGCCTGCTCGGGCGCAAGCTCAAGCCGGTGGTGGTGGACCCCGCCTCCGACTGGCCGCTGTTCGCCGAGAAGGCGCGCGAGCTGCTGGCCAAAAAGAAGGTGGACGTCATCTTCGGCAGCTGGACCTCGGTGTCCCGCAAGTCCGTGCTGCCGGTGGTGGAGGAACTGAACGGCCTGATGTTCTACCCGGTGCAGTACGAGGGCGAGGAGTCCTCGGAGAACATCTTCTACACCGGGGCCGCGCCCAACCAGCAGTCCGTACCGGCGGTGGACTACCTGATGAACGAGGTGGGCGTGGAGCGCTGGGTCCTGGAGGGCACGGACTACGTCTTCCCCCGCACCACCAACAAGATCCTCAAGCAGTACCTGGTGGACCACGGGGTGGCGGAAGCCGACATCCGCATCAACTACACCCCCTTCGGCCACTCCGACTGGCAGAGCGAGGTCTCGCGTATCAAGGAGTTCGGCTCGCAGGGTAAGAAGACCGCGGTGGTGTCCACCATCAACGGCGACGCCAACGTGCCCTTCTACAAGGAGCTGGCCAACCAGGACGTCTCCGCCGAGGACATCCCGGTGATCGCTATGTCCGTGGGCGAGCAGGAGCTCTCAGGCATCGACACCGAGCCGCTGGTGGGCCACATGGCGGCCTGGAACTACTTCATGAGCGTGCCCACGAAGCGGAACATCCAGTTCATCCGCCAGTGGCACGACCACATCGGCGACAAGGGCCGCGTCACCAACGACCCCATGGAGGCCCACTACCTCGGCTTCAACATGTGGGTGAAGGCGGTGCAGCAGGCCGGCACCACGGACGTGGACGCGGTGAAGGACGCCATCATCGGGGTGTCGGTGCCCAACCTCACCGGCGGCATCGCCACCATGATGCCCAACCACCACATCACCAAGCCGGTGCTGATCGGTGAGATCCAGCCCGACGGCCAGTTCTCCGTGGTGTGGGAGACCCCCGGCACGGTGGCCGGCGACGCCTGGTCCGACTACCTGCCCGGCAGCAAGGACCTCATCGCCGACTGGCGCAACCCGCTGTCCTGCGGCAACTACAACGTCGAAACCGGCGAGTGCTCCGGGCAGAACGTGGAGTAACGAGGCCGAGGAGGGGGAGCTCCGGCTCCCCCTTTCATTTCCCAGGCGACCCAATTTTCCTTCTTCCAGCAAGCACGAGCCATGTCCAAAGAGATCCCCATCACATCCCCACACGGGAGACGAGCAGGCGCCGAAAGCCTTGCAGGGCTCCTCATTCTGCTCCTTGGATTGTTGCTGGCTCCGCCGGCCCATGCGGCCCCCTTCTCCGATCAGGTCCAGGCCCTGCATACCTCCTCCTCCGCCGACAAGGCGGCGGCGGTGAAGGCCCTCGGGGCCACCGGCCACCCCCGGGCCCAGAAGGTCCTGCAGGCCATGCTCGACGGCCGGCTGTTCCACCAGGTGGACGGCGGCACCGTGGTGTTCGCGGAAAAGGGCGGCGACGGCTACCAGTACCGGCTCACCGATGCGGCCACCGGGAGCGATCTCGGTACCGCCGAGCGCTGGGGCGTGCGCCGGGTGAAGATCAACAACCGCCTGCGTTCCGAGGTGCGCCAGACCCTCGCCGCTCTCCGGCTGCAGAACCCCGAGCCGGAGGCGCGGCTCACCGCCGCCGAGGACCTCATCGGCGAGCTGGACCCCGACAACACCGCCCTGGTGGAACGGCGCCTGACCGAGGAGTCGGATCCGGCGGTTCGCGCAGCCCTTGAAGCGGCAGTAGGCCTGGCCCGGCTCGACCGCGAGGACCCGCAGGCCCGCGCCGGGGCCATCGCGCTGCTGGACGGCAGCCTCTACGCCCCGGTGCGCAGCCGCCTGGAAACCCTCGCCGAGGAGGACCCAGCCCCGGAGGTGCGCAAGGAAGCGGCCGCCATGCTGGACGGCATCCACACCCGGCTCGCCTTCTTCGACGGCGCCGAGACCTTGTTCTTCGGCTTGAGCCTGGGCTCGGTGCTCATGCTCGCCGCCATGGGCTTGGCCATCACCTTCGGGGTCATGGGGGTGATCAACATGGCCCACGGCGAGCTGATCATGATCGGCGCCTACACCACCTACGTGGTGCAGCAGCTCATGCCGGGCCACATCGGCTGGTCCCTGGCGGTGGCCATCCCGGCGGCCTTCCTGGTCTCCGGGGCCTTCGGCGTGGCCATGGAGCGCAGCGTCATCCGTTTCCTCTACGGCCGGCCGCTGGAGACCCTGCTGGCCACTTTCGGGATCAGCCTGATCCTGCAGCAGCTGGTGCGCTCGGTGTTCACGGCCCTGAACCGGCCCGTGGAGACACCCGCGTGGATGAGCGGCTCTCTGCAGATCAACCCGGCCTTTTCCCTGACCTTCAACCGCCTCTACATCCTGATCTTCGCCCTGGCGGTGTTCTTCGCCCTGCTGCTGGTGCTCAAGCGCACCTCCCTGGGCCTGAAGATCCGCGCGGTGACCCAGAACCGGCAGATGGCACGGGCACTGGGGGTGCGAAGCAACTGGGTGGACGCCCTGACCTTCGGCCTGGGCTCCGGGATTGCCGGGGTGGCCGGGGTGGCGCTGTCCCAGCTCACCAACGTGGGCCCCAACCTGGGCCAGGCCTACATCGTCGATTCCTTCCTGGTGGTGGTGCTCGGCGGCGTGGGCAACCTGTGGGGCACCCTGGTGGGCGGCCTCTCCCTGGGGGTAATTAACAAGCTGCTGGAGCCCATGGCCGGGGCGGTGCTCGCCAAGGTGCTGCTGCTAGGCCTCATCATCCTGTTCATCCAACGGCGTCCGCGCGGGCTGTTCCCGCAGCGGGGCCGGGCCGCGGAGGGCTGAGCCATGGCCAACGGTAGCCTGACCACGACGGCCCCGACCGTGCTGCCGCTGGGGCCCCTGAGCCGCTTCCTGGCCGGCGACACGGGCGGCACCATCCTGCTCGCCGTGCTGGCCGTGGCCGGGGTGCTGGTGCCGATCCTCAATCTGGCGGTCCCGGAGGGATCGGCCCTGCACATCTCCACCTACACGGTGACCCTGCTCGGCAAATACCTCACCTACGCCCTGCTGGCGCTGTCGGTGGACCTGATCTGGGGCTTCTGCGGCATCCTGAGCCTCGGCCACGGCGCCTTCTTCGCCCTGGGCGGCTACGCCATGGGCATGTACCTCATGCGCCAGATCGGCACCCGCGGCGAATACGGCCATCCGGTGCTGCCGGACTTCATGGTGTTCCTCGACTGGGAGCGCCTGCCCTGGTTCTGGTACGGCTTCGACCAGTTCTGGTTCGCCGCGCTCATGGTGGTGGCGGTGCCCGGCACGCTCGCCTTCGTCTTCGGCTGGCTGGCCTTCCGCTCGCGGGTCACCGGGGTCTACTTTTCCATCATGACCCAGGCCCTCACTTACGCGCTCATGCTTGCCTTCTTCCGCAACGAGATGGGCCTCGGCGGAAACAACGGCCTCACCGACTTCAAGGACCTGCTCGGCTTCCCCCTGCAGGCCGACGGCACGCGCATCGGCCTGTTCCTGGCCTCGGTGCTCGCCGTGGGCCTGGGCTACCTGGTCTGCCGCTTCATCGTCACCTCCCGGCTCGGCCGGGTGGTGACCGCCATCCGCGACGCCGAGGCCCGGGTGCGCTTCACCGGCTACCGGGTGGAGCACTACAAGGTGTGGCTGTTCGCCGTCTCCGCCATGCTCGCCGGCATCGCCGGGGCGCTCTACGTGCCCCAGGTGGGGATCATCAACCCGAGCGAGCTCTCGCCCGTCAAGTCCATCGAGGCGGTGGTATGGGTGGCCCTGGGCGGCCGCGGCACCCTGTTCGGCGCCGTCGGGGGCGCGGTACTGGTGAGCTACGCCAAGACCCTGTTCACCGGGTGGGCCCCGGACATCTGGCCCTTCTTCCTGGGCGGGCTGTTCGTGGTGGTCACCCTGTTCCTGCCCGCCGGCATCGTCGGGCTGCTCAACCGGTTCAAGAAGGAGCCCCAATCATGAGCCTGCTGGAAACGGCCAAGGCCTTCAGCGAGCGGGACCGGGTCTTCGACGCGGTACTGCCCAAAGCGGACTTCCACGGGGACCTGGACACCCGCCACGGACCGGTCCTGTACGTGGAGGACGTGACCGTCAGCTTCGACGGCTTCCGCGCCCTCGACGCCCTCAACCTCTACATCGACGACGGGGAGCTTCGCTGCATCATCGGCCCCAACGGCGCGGGAAAGACCACCATGATGGACGTCGTCACCGGCAAGACGCGCCCGGACACCGGTTCCGTCTACTTCGGCTCCCGCATCGACCTGCTGAAGCGCTCCGAGACCGAGATCGCCCAGGGCGGGGTGGGGCGCAAGTTCCAGAAGCCCACTGTGTTCCCCCGCCACACCACCGAGGAGAACCTGCAGCTGGCCCGGGCGGGCGACAAGGGGGTCTGGGCCAGCCTGTTCCATAGGCCCGAGGAGGCGGAGCGGGCGCGGGTGGCGGACGTCCTGACGCTCACCGGACTGGCTGGCGAGGCCGGGCGCCCGGCCGGCGCCCTGTCCCACGGCCAGAAGCAGTGGCTGGAGATCGGCATGCTCCTCATGCAGAACCCGCGGCTTCTTCTGCTCGACGAGCCAGTGGCCGGCATGACCGGCCAGGAGATGGAGCGCACCGCCGAGCTGTTCCAGTCCCTGGAAGGGAGCCACGCGGTCGTGGTGGTGGAACACGACATGGAGTTCGTGCGCTCCATCGCCCGCGAGGTGACCGTGCTGCACCAGGGCAGCGTCCTGGCGGAAGGGGACATGGCCACGGTCCAGAACGACCCGAAGGTGGTCGAAGTGTACCTGGGGGAATAAATAGTGCTGGAAGTCAGCGGAATCAATCAGTTCTACGGCGAGAGCCACACGCTCTGGGACCTCGCCATGGAGGCTCCCCAGGGGGCCTGCACCTGCCTCATGGGCCGCAACGGCGTGGGTAAGACCACCCTGCTCAAGGCGGTGATGGGGCTGCTGCCGGTGCGCTCCGGGAGCATCCGGGTGAACGGCGCGGACCTCGCCGGCAAGCCCGCCGAGGCGCGGGCGCGGGCCGGGGTGGGCTACGTGCCGCAGGGCCGGGAGATCTTCCCGCAGCTCACGGTGGAGGAGAACCTGCGGGTCCCCTTGGGCGTCCGCCGCGGGACCACCATCCCGGACCTGGTATTCGACCTGTTCCCGGTTCTCAAGGAGATGCGCCGGCGACGGGGCGGGGACCTCTCCGGCGGCCAGCAGCAGCAGCTCGCCATCGGCCGCGCCCTGGTGCTGGAGCCCGAGCTGCTGCTTCTCGACGAGCCCACCGAGGGCATCCAGCCCAACGTGGTGCGCGAGATCGGCGAGGTGATCCGCTACCTCAACGCCGAGATGGGACTGACCGTCTTGGTGGTGGAGCAGAAGCTGCACTTCGCCCGCCAGGTGGGCGACCGGTTCTGCATCATGGACCGGGGCCGGGTGGTTACCGACGGGCCCATGGACCGGCTCGACCAAGAGCTGGTGCAGAGCTACCTGACCGTTTGAGGGCAATGGAATGGCCGCGGGGGGGCACCGCTGCTACACCCCCGGTTCGGTATGGGGGGAGCGCCACCGGACGGTGCCTCAGCCCCTACCTACGTGCATGGGTTGTTTGATCCCGTTTTGGACTTCCCCGAGGGGAGCCCATCTGAACGCGGGTTTCGCCATCGCCGGGCTGGGTAGAATAGATTGCTCAGGGATGCCCCAGCCATTCACAGGCGGTGCAATCCCTCGGGGGGACCGTGTTTTCCATTGGAGGAATAGGCCTGTCCATAAGTAGGGGCCTCGGTAGCGGATAGGGAATCTGGGTCCGGTGGAGGGGGTGCGCCGGCGCTTCGGCGGGGGCAGCTACATGTCGGGAGGGCTACCGAAGCCCCCCAGGGGTACGGGGGGAAGGCTGCCCATTCCTCCCTATCGATAGGACTGAGGAATTTTTACCAGGTATCGGCTCCGGAACTTCGAGCCTGTGCCCTAACTGGCAGAATCCTTGGAGGCGGGTAGGCGGAGTTGGAATATAGCACCGACCCCATCGGGGTTATTGAAGGCCGTCAAACGCCCCCCATGGCCTTCCAGGATTGTGTACGCAATCCATAGGCCCAAGCCCGTGCCACCCTCCTTAGTAGTAAAGAAAGGCTCGACAAGGCCATCGTGCTCCATATTTGCTGGCAAACCGGGCCCTTCATCAATGATGGATATCACTACCTCTCCGTCTTCCACTCGTGTACGGACAGTGACAGGGGGCGGTGCTTGGGGAGTCCGTTCCAAGTTTGCGTCCCGGGCATTGTTGATCAGGTTGTGCAATACCTCCTGGAGCTGTAACCAATCGGCCCGCACCATAGGCGGGGGATCCTCGGTGAGGTCCAGCTCCAGGGTCAGCCGCTCCGTATGGGTGCTGTCTTCCAGGAATGGCCTCATACGGGCGATGAGAGTATTCACGTCTAATGGCTTGAAGTCGGCTTCTCCGCCCTTTAGGAACCTCCGTACGTGGATGAGGATCTCGCTAGCCTTGTGGATCTCCTGGTGGATGCGCTCCATCAAGTCGTGCATCTGGTCAGCGTTTGGGCACTCGCGGGAAATCAGCTGGTGCCCGGCGGCCGCATAGTTGCTCAGGGAGGCGAGGGGCTGATTCAGCTGGTGGGCCAGCAGGGAAGTGAGGCCCTCCATGGAAATCAAACGGCTGATGCTGCGGAGCTGCTCCCCGTATTTCCGTAGCTGCGCCTCCGTCGCCTCTTGGTTGGAGAGGTCGATACCTACCAGGGAATAGCGCCCGATATCCCTCTGTAAGTTCTTGTGTGCCACCAGTGTGACCAGGAAGGGCACCTCATGGCCGTGCTTGTCCAGCAGGGCGCTCTTTCCAACCCATGAGCCCTTCTGGGCTGCCGTAGGGATGGCCTCCTGGAGCATGTTCTTGGCGGCCCAAGTGGGATGAATGCCCCAGATACCGACATCAGGAGATAGGTCTCCGCCCAGGAGTTCTTTGGCGTACCGGTTGTTATAGAAAAAGTGCAGCTCGTCATCGCATACCCCCACAACACCCGGGAACGCTTCCAACAGTTCCAGGAGATAGCTGGCCAGCTCCTGGCTGTGCTTCAGCTGTGACAGGTCGGTGACGAAGGCCACAGAAAGGGCGGGTCGGTCTAGCTTGTTGTTGCAGGTGGCCACATTCATCAGCACTGGCACCCGGTTGCCATCAGCACCTACAAGGCGTACCTCGTAGTAGCGGCTCTCCTCCTCCCACCGCCGTTCCGCTTCTTTCCAGAAGTGCGCCAAATCCTCCTGCTCCAGCCAAGAGGGCACCTGCGTACCAATGATGGAATCCCGTTCATAGCCCAGCATCTGGCAAAAAGACGCATTCACTTCCAGGATCTCCAGGGACTGGAAGTCTGCCACCAGGAAGCCTTCTTTGGAGTACTGCAGGAGGTGCCGGAGCAACCGACGGGCGTCTACCCCCAATCGGGTAGCAAGGAGGAGCTCCTCATGCTCCTGGGAGGTGGGTTCTCGAAGCCGGATATGTATCCAGGGGCCATCCGCCAGGTTTAGAACCACCCCCTGGACTTCAAGATGCCCCTCTTGCTCATTGGGAGAAGCACGGAGCTGAACAGCATCCGCCTCTTGAGCCCGCACCCGCTCCAAAAAGGCGCGCACTTCTTGCGCCTCTCCCCCGAAACCCTGTTCAAGAAGCCGACCTTCAATCTCTTTCGAGGGCATCCCCAGAAGGCGACACGCCTCCTGGTTTGATCGGCGAACAAAACCGTCTTCGGGATCTACCAGAAGATGCCCGATTCGGCTGTTCGCGATCTGCCGGTCGAATTCGCCATTCGGGCCGGATGAATTCGTGGTCACCGTGCTTCTCACCCGAGGCAGGATTGAGGTAACCAGTATGTACGCCCGAAGAAGGCTTCGAAAAGGAGTGCGACCGCGTTAGGGGGTTATCCGCCAGAGTAGGGTATCCGGGGGGCGTTTCGGCCCTTCTTCGCCACCTAAAAGCGTTCCCACACCGTTACCTCTCGACCTGATGGCGTATGCCGGGCATGTTGGTGGATATCCAGGGTGTTTCTCCCAGTGGTGCGGTTTGCCCACCTACAGCGGTGCTGGGATGAAACCCCTGGCCAACGAATTTACACCCCACACCTAGGCGTCGGCGGACAGAGCACCCGGTTCGTACGTGCCGGGTCAGGTCCGAAGCCCAGTACACCGAGTTTTGCCGGCTGCCATGCTCCGCCTGCTCGAGGCCATCGGTCACAAGGCCCTCACCGCCGCGGCCACCATCCGCGATATGACCCGCCTGACCGGTCTGTGCGGTGTGCGCGGGCTGATGCCCGCCAGCTACAACCCCGCCGTGCGCCTGGTGCTGATCCGCCAGCTCTACTATACCGGCGTGCAGATCCTGCCCCTGTTTTTGCTCATTACCCTGGGCTTCGGGACCGGTGCGGTGGGGGCAGCGGTTGCGGGTATGCTAAGCATGGATCTGGGGGACAGGGCAGGGGGGATTGTGGTCAACCTGCTGGTGCTGGAACTGGCCCCGCTAATCACCGCCTTGCTCGTGGCTCTGCGCTCGGGCTCTGCCGTCGATGCGGAGCTGGCCACCATGGCCCAGAGCGGGGAGCTACGCACCCTGGATCTGTTCGGCATCGACCCCGCCACCTACCTGTTCCTGCCGCGCATCATCGCGACCATGGTCACGGTTACGCTGCTGACCGGGATCTGCGCCCTGTTAGTGCTGACCAGCGCCTACCTGTTCCTGTTCTGGTACGTGGAGACCGGCCTCAACACCTACCTGAACTCGGTGATGGACGCGGTGACGGGGACAGTAGCGGCGCTGGTGCTCGCCAAGAGCCTGCTCCTGGGTTTTCTCGTCGCCTTCATCCCCCTGTACAGTGGAATTACCGGGCCGCCCGGCCTGGGCGGGATCTCCGTCGCCGTGCAGCAGGGCATGGTGCGGTTGTTCCTGGCCATTATGCTGGTTGAGGTGCTGACCCTGGGGGAACTGCTATGACTATTGAGTTCCTGCCTGATGCCGAGGTCATCGGCCGCCGACTGGATCAGCTGGCGGCGGCCGGTCCGGTGGCGCCGGTGGCCCCCGATGTTCCCCTCCTTGCCAGCCTCTCGGCCCAGGAGAACCTGGAGCTGATAGGTGCCTTCCACGGCCACCTTACCGCCCGCGACCTGACGGCGAACGCCTCGGTAACGCTGGCGCGTCTCGGCATCGCTTATTGCGCCCCCCGCCACCGGGACGAGCTGACCGCGCGCGAGGCCTTTCTGGTCCAGCTGGGCCGGGCCGCCATGCGCCCCCAGGCGATGACGGTCCTGGTCACGCCCTTTTCCCAGGTGCCGGAACTGGATTCCGACGGCCCCATCGAGGAGGCCCTGGCCGCCCTCGAGGTGACGCGCTTTTGCATCCTTGACTATCCCAGCAACCGGAACCTGTATTCCAGTCTGACCGAGGCCACGCCGTGAATCAGCGAGGGATCCGCATCGCCGTCGGGCTGTTCCTCGTCATCACCCTGGGGGTGATGGTCGGCGCGGCGGGTTATGTCCTCTACCGCAAAGGGCTATTCGAGGAGGAGGTCGCGTTCACGCTCGTGGCCGAATCCGGCCAGCATCTGTCGCAGGGAATGCCGGTGGTCTTCCAGGGGCACGAGCTGGGATCGGTCCAGCAGGTGGACCTCAAACGGCAGGGCCACGTGGAGGCCCGGATCGCCATCCCAGCGGACCAGCACCGCTGGTTGCGAACCTCCAGCACCTTCACCGTCGAGAACCCCTTGCTCGGCAACGCCCGCATCCTGGTTGCCACCCCGGACATGGACGCGCCGCTGCTTCCCAAAGACGCGCGCGTCCGGACCCGCCTTCAGGACGATTTCAACCAGCTCATCGAGGAGGCGCAAACGGTCGTCCAGGATCTGCAGCGAATTGGCGCCCATCTCCGCGAGATAACCGGCAAGGTCGCCGATCCCGAAGGCGATTTCAGCCAGACAATGGCCCATCTGGAGCGTTTCAGCGGGCGGCTGGCCGACGAGCCCGCGCTGCTCACCCTGCTCACCGACAACCCGGCCACCCCGCGTCACTTCAACGAGGTTCTGGCCCGCGCCGAGGCCGGCACCGGCGAGGCCGAGGCCACAATTGCAGAGCTGCGCCAGACCATCGCCCGCACCCGGACCCGTCTTCTCAGCAAGGGGGGCACGGTCTCCCGGGTGGACGCGCTGCTGGAGGACCTCCAGGGCAAGCTCAAGGTCCTGGATCCGGCCGTGCACGAGGCAGCCGCCTCCACCCAAGGGCTGGAGGAAATGCGCGACGAGCTCCGGATCACCATCGAGGACACCCGCGCCATCCTTCGGCGGGTCGAAGCCGTTCTGGGTGAGGAGCCCTCCACCGAGGTTCCGTTGCCATGAAGCCCGGATTCCGGCTGGTGCCGGTCCTGATGGCGGTGCTCGTGGCCGGCTGCCTGGGCGGCCCCCCGGCCGGACCGGCGTGGCGAATTCGGGCGGCCGAGGCCACCGAGGCCTACTACACGGCCATGCTAACCGGTGACGGCCAGCGCGCCGGCAGCAGTCTGCGCCGGGCCCTGGAGGCGGCCAGTGCCAGCGACGATCTGACTCCGTTGGCGCGGGTCCACCTGGGCCGGGCCGCCATGCAGGTGGCCCTGCGGCGCGAGGCCGAGCTGGCACGGACCGGCGAGCTCATCGCCCTTGCCGGGGACCGGGATCTGGAGGCCTATCGGCGCTTCCTGGCGGGCACTCCGGAGGCCGGAGATGCCGGGCTCCTGCCCCCGGAGCTGATGGATCCGGCCCGGCACCTGCGGGCGGATCGGCCCAGCGCACTGGCCAAAAGCGTCGCCGCCATCGAGGCTCCCCGCATGCGGGTAGTGGCCGCCGCGGTGGGCCACCGCAGCTACCCCGGCCGCCGGGCCTTCGCCGATGCGGCGGTGGCGGCGGCCTCTCCGAAAGGCTGGCGGGGGGTGCTGCTGGCGTGGCTGCCGGTGCAGGCCGAGGCGGCCAAGCGCGCGGGCGATACGGCCGAGGCGGCGGCCATCCGCAGCCGCCTGCGCTGGCTGCAGAACCCCCGGGCCGGCCGGTCAGACGGGGCGGAGTAGTCCGGTGCGGGCCCGGGCCAAGCTTCTCCGGGCCGCGGAGCGAACTTCAGCCTGAGCCCCTGCGGCCCAGGGCTGACCGTACCAGCCGGCACCGACCTCCTGCCCCATGACCGGGCCAACTCCAGCCTTGCCTTCCATCACCTCCACGGCCAGCCCGAAAAAGGCCCAGATACCGCCGGTGAGCAGCATCACGGCGGCGAGCAACCAGCTTTCCGGCAGGCTCGGGAGGTTGACTCCAGGAAGGGAAAGGCGTTTGATGAATAGACAACCGGTCAAATAGAGGCAGTCATGGGTCGCTTGAGTAGCGCGCGAGAGGAGCTGATCACCACCGCCGCCGACGAGCTGTGGCAGGGGAGCTACGGTTCGGTGGGCGTGGGGGCCCTGTGCTCCGCCGCCGGGGTGAAGCGGGGCAGCTTCTACTACTTCTTCGACTCCAAGGACGACCTGGTCCTGGCGGCGCTGGAGCACTCCTGGGAGCGCATGCAGGCCCAGTTCGAGCGCGTCCTGGGCGACGAATCCGTGCCGCCCCTGCAGCGCCTGCCCCGGTTCTTCGACGCCGTGGCCGAAATGCACGACCGGGTCCGCCAGGAGTCGGGCCACGTGCCCGGGTGCCCCTTTGGCAACCTGTCCGTGGAGCTGGGCAACTTCCACGACCCGATCCGGGAGCGGGTCGCCGACATCTTCCGGCGGGCCACCGCCCATTTCGCCGGGCTTCTGCGAGCCGCGCACGCAGCCGGGGAGATCCCCCTGGAGTCCCCGGAGGAGGCCGAGCGCCGGGCCGAGCAGATCTTCGGCGCCATGCAGGGGGCCCAGGTCCTCGCCAAGACCCATGCCGATCCCGACGCGATCCGCCGCATGGCCCCGGTGGCGGTGGCCATCGCCCGGGGCGACGCCGAGTCCTGAACAGAGGCGGTCAGGCTAGGCTTTTGGAACGGACAAGTAGACGACCGGTAAACTATAACCCAAGGAGACTGCAAATGAGCGACTACCCCGTGCACACCCCCGAATCCGCCCCGGAAGGCGCCGGCGACTTCATGCGGGAGCTGGAAAAGGCCTACGGATTCGTCCCCAACCTGGCCGGAGTCATGGCCACCGCCCCGGCCCTCATGCAGGGCTATTTCCAGCTCAACCAGCTCTTCGAGCAGACCAGCCTGACCCCGGCCGAGCGCCAAGTGGTCCTGCTGTCCGCCAGCTTCACCAACACCTGCGGCTACTGCATGGGCGCCCATACCGCGTTGGCCGAGATGGCCGGGGTTCCCGAGGACTGCATCGGGGCCCTGCGCCAGGGCGAGCCGCTTCCCGACCCGCGCCTGGACGCCCTGCGGCGCTTCACCCAGGCCGTGGTGGAACAGCGAGGGTTCCTGCCCGAGTCCGAGCTCCAGGCCTTCCACGACGCCGGGTTCACCCCGCAGAACGTCCTGGAGGTGGTGCTCGGCGTGGGCATGAAGACCCTGTCCAACTACACCAACCACATCGCCGGGACCCCGCTGGATCAGGCCTTCGCCGGCAAGGAGTGGACCCCGCCGGCGTGATGACGCGGTTGGCCCCGGAAGGGGGCAGGCCGCGGAGCCCCGCCCCGCCTGCCGGACTCCAACAACCGGGGGGCATAATCGGCCCGCCCCCACAACTCGAGCAAGGAGCAGGACCATGGAAGAGTCCCAGATTGATTTCGCCATCGTCATGACCAGCGGACCGGATACCCCGAAGCGCCTCGCTTCCCCGTTCTTCCTGGCCGCCACCTCCGCCGCGGAGGAAATGAGCGTGGTGGTCTATTTCACCGGGCAGGGAACCGTTCTGCTCAAGAAGGGGGAGGCGGAGAACGCCTATCCCAAGGAGGGCGGCAAGTCGGTGAAGCACTTCATGGACCAGGCTCTTGGCAACGGCGCCCAGTTCGTCGCCTGCAAGGCCTCCCTGGACCTGAACGAAATCTCCCCCGACGACCTGGCCTTCGATGTCCCTATGGTGGGCGTTGCCGAGGCGCTGCCCTACCTGGAGGCCTCCAAGAAGCTCATATCCTTCTAATCGGACGTCCATCCGCCGGGGCCGTGCGTCCCTCGGTTTGGGGTCGGGGCGGGCGGCCCTGACCGCCTAAATGGCGCACTTCTCCCCGGCTATGTCGTCGGCGAAGGCGATCCAGTCCAGGGAGGAGGGGTCCGCCAGGAGGCGGTCGGCGAGCAGCACGCCCGCCACCGTCCAGGTCTGGAAGCGGCGGGCCTGTTTGCCCACCAGCTGCCCGCGTTGGCCGTCGAAGTACTCCGGCCATTCCCTCCCGGGCAGGCGCTCCGCGGCCGCGGCCAGGGCCGGTTCCGTCAGGGCGGTGGCGCCGCGCAGCTGCTCGGCGGCCGCCAGCAGCCACAGGAAGACCGGCCAGCTCCCCCCGTTGTGGTAGGACCAGGGGACGTTCTTGGGGTCGCTTCCGGTCACCGTGCGCCAGTCCTGGCCCTCCAGGGCGGGGTAGCACAGCTTCATGGCCATCTCCCCGATGAGGTCCTCCGCCCGGGCCTCGATCAGGGTCAGGATGGAACGGGCCTGGCTCCCGCCGGCCAGGCCGGAGAGAACGGCCAGCAGGTTGCCCTGGGTGAAAAAGCGGAAGTCCATGCGCGACGGGCCCAGATTGCCCGCCAGGTAGCCCCCGGGGTCGGGCAGCCATTCCAGCAGCCAGGCGGGAATGGAGTCGGGAACGACGTTGAAGGCATTCACCGCGTTGTCCCCGTACTCCTCCGTCCTGTAGCGGTACATGCGGTTGAGGGTGGGGAAATCCAGCCAGTAGTAGGTGCGCACGTAGTGCCCCAGCTTGCCGAGGCGGTCGGCCACCGCCTCCCGGTAGGGCCGGCTGTCGGGGCCGTCCCCGAGCAGCTCCTCGGCGGCGCGCAGGGCCATGAAAAAGAGCGCCTGCACCTCCAGGGGATAGCCGTATACCCCCAGGCGACGGTCCACCATGAAGGAGCCGTCGGGGACCAGGAGGGTGGGGTACATGTCGAACCGGCTGATAAGGCAAAGCTCCAGGATGCCCCGGATGGCTTCCTGGAAGGCGGGGGTCGCGGCCAGCTCGCGGTCGCCGGTGGCGCGGGTGTAGGCCCGAAGCAGGTACAGCCACCACAGGCTGGCGTCCACCGCCGCCACCCGGCCGATGGCGTGGCCGCCGAAGTCCGGGATCAGCGATCGGCCGTCCTCCGCCACCTTGAAGCTGGCGGGAATCAGGCCGGCCCCCGGCCGGTAGCAGTCCATGGAGCGCTTGCGGGCCTGTAGCTCGCGGGTCCGCTCCAGGAAATGGCGCACCATGGCCGGCTCGCCCTCGGCCAGGTAGTAGAGGGCCACGGGAACGAAATCCCGCACGAAGACCTGGTCGTAATTGAGGGTGGCGGCGTCGGGGTCCGTGCAGGCGATGGTGCCGACGGGCTCGCCGCCGTAGCGCACCACCGCTGCCTCCATCAGGCTTCGCGCTTGGCCGGTATCGAGGTGGCCGGAGCTTACCGTTCCCATCCGCGAGCCCCTCCCATTCCCTGGCCCCGTATGCGCCCGGGGTCCGTACCTCCACCGTGCCGGGGTTGGAGCCGTTAGTCACCACCCAGAGGGGGCGCTGCTGGGGGCCGGGACCCCAAGCGGCCTGCGGCCCCTTTCCTCCTGGCCGGCCCCTTCCACCCGGAGGGGCTCAGGACTTGACTCCGTACTTGGGTACGGGGTCCAGGGTTGACCAGACTCCTCAAGCGGAGGAGGAGCAATTCCACCCTGAACGGAGCAATCCGCATGATCCGTCCCCCATGGAAACTCCCCATTCCACCCAACCAGCTTGATGGCGCCGACGCGGGCCATCGAAGCCGGTCTCCTCTCCAAACTTCAGGAGGGCCCTGCCGATGAGTGAGCGACGGTTGCGGATCTCGGGGATGACGTGCTCCAGTTGCGCGGAGCACGTCCAGCGGGCCCTGGAAGCCTTGGGGGGCGTGACCGCCACGGTCCGTTATCCCGAGGGAACCGCATGGGTGAGCGCCCCCGCGGAAATGGCCGACGAGCGGCTGGTGGAGGCTGTTCGCGCCTCGGGATACGGCGCGGAAATAGCGGCGGAGCAGGCGGAGGCCGAGCAAAAAGGCCAGGAGGCCGGCCTCCATGTGGCCGTGGTGGGCGGAGGCTCGGCGGCCTTTGCCGGGGCCATCCGGGCGGCGGATGAAGGGGCCCGGGTGACCCTGATCGAGCGCGGGATCCTGGGGGGGACCTGCGTCAACGTGGGCTGCGTACCCTCCAAGATCCGGCTCAAGGCCGCCGAGGCCGCCCACCGTCCCGGGCACCACCCGTTCGCGGGTGTCGCCCATCGCCGCCCCGAGGTGGACCTGCCCGCCATGGTTCAGCAGCAACAGGACCAGGTGGCCGCGTTGCGCCGGGCCAAGTACCAGAACATCCTGGCAGCTCGGCCGGAGATCACCCACATAAGCGGCACGGCCCGGTTCGAGGATGGGGCCACCCTTCGGGTAACCGGGCCCGAGGGCGAGGGCACCCGGATACGCCCCGACCGGATCCTGGTGGCCACCGGCTCCCGCCCCGCCATCCCCCGGATTCCCGGACTCGCGGAAAGCCCGTACTGGACCTCCACGGAGGCCCTCGCGGCCGAAGCGCTTCCCGAGCACCTTCTGGTCCTGGGGGGCGGCTATATCGGCTGCGAGCTGGGCCAGGCCTTCGCCCGGCTGGGAAGCCGGGTGACCATCCTTGCCCGCAGAGGCCTGCTGGCCGGCCACGATCCGGAGCTGGGGGCCGTACTGGAGTCCGTGTTCCGGGAGGAGGGCATCCAGGTCCGAACCGGGACCGAGGTCCGACAGGTACGCTACGAGGGGGGATTCGCCCTGGAGACCACCGACGGGGAAATCCTGGAGGGCGACCGGCTGCTGGTGGCGACGGGCCGAACCCCGAACACGGACGACCTCGGGCTCGAGCAGGCGGGCATCGCTACCGACGGCAGCGGCGCCATCCGGGTGGACCACCGGTTGGCCACCTCGGCCCCCCATGTCTTCGCCGCCGGGGATTGCACAACCCAGCCCCGATTGGTGTACGTGGCCGCCGCCGCGGGAACCCGGGCGGCCGCCAACATGCTGGGCGGGAAGGAGGCCTTGGACCTTTTCCGGGTGCCGCAGGTGGTCTTCACCGACCCGCAGGTGGCGACCGTGGGCCTCACGGAGCGCGAGGCGGCCGACCAGGGGCTGGCCGTGACCAGCCGGACCCTGTCCCTGGACAACGTTCCCCGGGCCCTGGCGAATTTCGATACCCGGGGTATGGTCAAGCTGGTGGCCGAGGAGGCCAGCGGCCGGATCCTGGGGGCCCAGATCGCCGCCGAAGGCGCGGGGGAGGTGGTCCAGAGCGCGGCGTTGGCCATGGATGCGGGCCTCACCGTTGGTCAGCTGGGTGACCGTCTGTTCCCCTACCTGACCATGGCCGAGGGCCTCAAGCTGTGCGCCCAGACCTTCACCCGCGACGTGACCGAGCTGTCCTGTTGCGCGGGATGAGGGGTCCTTCACTCTGCGGGGGGAAACCATGGACCCGATTCCTGTCCTGACCGACGCACTGCTGCCCATCTTCCCGGACTTCGGGGAAGGCCGGGAGCTGGTCCCTGTGCTGTTCGCCCGTTTGGGCCGCGGCCAGCCGGTGCGAATGGCGGAACTGGCCGAGGCCGTGGCCTGGCCGGAAGCGCGGTTACGGGATTGCCTGGCCGCCTGGTGGGGCATTCGGTTCGACGAATCCGGCCGTATCGCCGGCTTCTGGGGCCTGGATACCGCTCCCACCCAGCATCGTCTGGAGCTGGAGGGCCGAACCCTCTACGCCTGGTGCGCTTGGGATACCCTGTTCCTCCCCGATCTTCTGGGGGAGCCGGCCCTGGTGGAAAGCAGGTGTCCCCTCAGCAACCTCCCCGTTCGGCTTGAAGTGGCTCCCGGAGGGGTTGCTTGGGCCAAGCCGGGGGATTGCCGGTTGGGCCTGGTTCCGCCCGACCCCCGGGCGGTTCAGGCGGGCGTCCAGGAAGCCTTTTGTTGCGGGGTACGCTTTTTGAGCGATTCAGAGACGGCCGGGAGGTGGCAAATGGAGCACCCTGACGGATACGTGCTAACGCCGGACCAGGGCCACCGGCTGGGCCAAAGGGTATGGGAAACCTTGTTGGAAAGGGGGCAGTAATGGGTAGGGGCCGCACCATCGGTCGTGCTGCGGAGGAAGCAGGGGTGAACGTTGAAACCATCCGGTACTACCACCGGCAGGGGCTGCTGCCCGAACCGGCCGGATCCTCCAACGGGTTCCGTGAATATCCACAGAGCTCGGTGGAGCAGGTCCGGTTCATCAAACGGGCCCAGCGGCTGGGCTTCACCTTGTCGGAAATAAAAGAGCTCTTGAGCCTCGGGGGTGGCCACTGCGAAGAGGTTCAAGCCCTGGCGGAAGAAAAATTGTCCGAGATGGATGCGCGCATCCGGGACCTGTCGAGGATGCGGGAAACGCTAGCCGGACTCCTTCAGGGGTGTCGGGAAGGGGAAGGAAATCCGGAGTGCCCCATTATTCGAGCCGTGGCTGGGGACGAGGAGCAACAAAAGGATGACTATTGATCGTCCCGTATAAGGGCACCTCCATTTCCTCGGTGCGGGGCCTCCGGTAGCGCGTGGCTCGGTTCCTTGGCCAAGAAGCCCGCGGGTGGGCAACGGTCGTCCCCGTGGCCGATGCACGGACCTCCATCGTGAACTTGCCCCGATAGCGGCTGACAAAGGAGGGGACAGGCTTCCGAAACGGGCGGAACTGTTTTCTCCGGGGAAACCGGGCCCGGAGCTCCCCCCGTTTCGCCTCCGGATTGCACAGAATCACCGAAAGGAACCTATGTCTTCGCAACGTCCCATCGCAGGACTCTGGAAAGCCGCCGTTCTGGGGCTCGGGCTGGTGACCACCGCCTGCGCGGGCTCCGGCGACGACGACCGCAAGGGCCAGTCCGGTCCCGCCGCCGTGGAGGAGGCGTCCGCGTCCTCCGCGGCCGGCCTGCCGGCCTTCAGCGAGATCGTCCAGGACAACCGCGAGGCCGTGGTCAACATCAGCACCACCCGCAAGGTGGACGGACCCGGCCAGGAGATCCCCGAGCGCTTCCGCGGCACCCCCTTCGAGGACTTCTTCAAGCGCTTCTTCGAGGGTCCCGGGGGCGGCCAGGAGCGGGAGGTCCAGTCCCTCGGCTCCGGCTTCGTGGTCTCCAGCAACGGCCACATCGTCACCAACGCCCACGTGGTCCGGCAGGCCAGCGAGATCGTGGTCCAGTTCGCCGACCGTCGGCAGCGCAAGGCCGAGGTCCTGGGCAAGGACATGGCCACCGACCTGGCCGTGCTCAAGGTGGACGCCGAGGACCTGCCGACGGTGCGCTGGAGCGAGGATGAGGCCCCGCAGGTGGGGGAATGGGTCCTCGCCATGGGCTCGCCCTTCGGCTTCGAGCACAGCGTCACCTCCGGGATCATCAGCGCCAAGGGCCGCAGCATCCCCGGCCAGGCGGGCAGCTACGTGCCCTTCCTGCAGACCGACGTGGCCATCAATCCCGGCAGCTCCGGCGGTCCGCTGTTCAACCTCGACGGCGAGGTGGTGGGCGTCAACGCCCAGATCTTCTCCAAGTCCGGCGGCTACATGGGCCTGTCCTTCGCCATCCCCAGCGACGTGGCCCGGGACGTGGTCGCCGAAATCAAGGAGAACGGCGAGGTCAGGCACGGCTACCTGGGCGTGGGCATCCAGGACATGGACCGCGACCTGGCCCGCTCCATGGGCCTGGACAAGCCGCGCGGCGGCCTGGTGGCCGATGTCAAGCCGGGCTCCCCGGCGGACGAGGGGGGCCTCCAATCGGGGGACATCATCCTGGAGGTGGACGGCGAGTCCATCGGTCAGGCCGGGGACATTCCGCCCCTCATCGGCCGCCTGGAGCCGGGCACCGAGGTGACCCTGACCCTCCTGCGGGAGGAAGAGCGCATCGAGAAGACGGTGACGCTGGGCTCCCTCCGGGAGGCTCGCGGGCAGGGCAAGGAGGCCGCCGCCGAGCCAACCAGCGCCGCCGGCATGCGCCTGGTCCCGGTGCCGGACCGTCTCCGCGAGCGGCGTTCGCTGCCGGAGTCCGGCGGCGCCCTGATCAAGGCCCTGGAGGACGGCCCCGCCCGGGAGGCCGGCTTCCAGCCCGGCGACGTGATCCTGAAGGTGGGCGACGCCCGCATCGCCGGCCCCGGCGAGGTGGAGGAGCTGCTCGGCCAGGTGGAGTCGGGGGCCCGGGTCCCCGTCCTGGTCCAGCGCGGCGAGGGCATGCAGTACCTGCCCCTCCGGGTGCCGTAGCGCGATTCCTTCCCCGCGCACTCCCCGCGCGACCGGCCCTTCGGGGCCGGTTTTTTTGTGTCCGTTTCCGGTTTGAGGGAACCGTGGGAGGGGTCCGCGACCCCGAGCGCGTACCCGGGCTCGCTGCCCGTCGCGGTCCCGGACGGCTCCCACAGGCCGCCTTCGGCGAATGCCCCCAGTAACACGCTCCTTTCGTTCGCCCTGGGACGCGACGTCAGCCAGGAGGACGCCGTCCTTGTGGCGCGGGGGCCGGGCGTGGTTCCCTTTCCCGTCCTGGACAGGCCACTTCCCACAATGGACAGGAAGGTCCCGCTTCGCGACGCGGACGGTCGCGGCGCTCGGTTATCCTTCCGCCGTGGCTGCGAAAGGGACCGAACCATGTCCGCCGATCCAATCCGCATCGATGCCGTCGACCTCCCGGACACCGGGCGCCTCGGCCTGACCTTCTGCCCGGGAAAGACCGACCCCCACGGCCTTGCCGGCCCGCATACGCGGGACCTTGGCGAGGACCTGCGGGGCATTGTCCACTGGGGCGCGGACCACCTGGTCACGCTGCTCCAGCCCCACGAATTCGACCTGCTGGGCGTCGCCGGGCTGGGCGAGGCCGCCGAGATGGCCGGCCTCGACTGGAGCTGGCTGCCCATCCCCGACGGCGGCGTGCCCGACGCCGCCTTCGAGCGCCACTGGGGCTACACGGGCCTCCGCCTCCGCCGCGCCCTCCGTGCGGGGCGACGGGTGGTGGTGCACTGCCGCGGCGGCCTGGGCCGGGCGGGGCTGGTGGCGACCCGGCTGCTGGTGGAGCTGGGCCGGGAGCCAAAGGCCGCCCTGGGCGCGGTCCGCCGGGCCCGGCGAGGAGCGGTGGAGACGGCGGTGCAGGAGGCCTACGTTGGCGCCCTGCGCCCCGGGCCGGCCGCCGACGAGGCCCGGGACCGCCTGTACGGCACCCTCCTCGGCGGCGCCCTGGGCGACGCCTTCGGCTACCCGGTGGAGTTCTGGGTGGAGGAGCAGGTCCGCGAGGAGCTCGGCCCCCGGGGCCTGACCCGGCCGCGGTTCTCCGCGGAGGGCCTGCTGGAGGTCAGCGACGACACCCAGATGACCCTGTTCACCCAGGCGGGCCTCCTGGAGGCCGGGTCCCCGCCCGAGGAAGAGGCTGCCCTGGATGCCATCCGCGACGCCTACCGGGCTTGGCTGGATACCCAGGAAGGGGTCCCCGCGGCCATCGCCGACGGTCCTGTGGAGGGGCTGGCGGCCGATCCCCGCCTGCAGAAGCGCCAAGCCCCGGGCATGACCTGCCTGCGGGCCCTGCGGGACGGCGGCCGCGGAACGCCGGAGGAGCACGTCAACGACAGCAAGGGCTGCGGGGGCGTCATGCGGGTCGCCCCCGTGGGGCTGGTGGCGGCCTGGGGCCCGGAGCAGGCCTACGAGGTGGGTGCGCGCAGCGCCGCGCTCACCCACGGCCACCCGGCCGGATACGCCGCCGCCGGGGCCATGGCGGCCACCGTCCGCCTCCTGCGGGACGGGCGGGGCCTCGCCCAGGCGGCGGAGTCCGCCCTGCCCATGCTGGCCGGGCACCTGGGCAGCGCCGAGGTCCGCGAGGCCCTGCGCGACGCCCTGGCGCGCGCCGCCGCGCCCGACCCCGACCCTTTCGCCGATGTGCGGGCGCTGGGGGAGGGCTGGGTGGCCGAGGAGGCCCTGGCCATCGGCCTGTACGCCGCTCTGCGCGGGGCGGATTTCCCGGACGTGGTGCGCATCGCCGCCAGCCACGGCGGCGACAGCGATTCCACCGCCGCCATCGCCGGGCAGGTGTTCGGCGCCTGGCGGGGGACCGGCGGGCTGCCCCAACCCTGGGTGCGCCGTCTCGATGTCCTGGAGCCCCTGCTGGACCTTGCGGCCCGCTTCCCCGAAGAAGACCACGAACCCCACACCCCCTCCACGGCAAGGGAGGCCCCATGAGCCGGAGCCACGACGCCATCTACCGGCAATGGCTGATCCTCCAGCAGATCCCCCGGCAGCCCCAGTCCAAGAGCACCGCCGAGCTCCACGAGGTCCTGCGGGAGGAGGGCCTGGAGGTGGAACGGCGCACTGTGCAGCGGGACCTGGAGCGCCTTTCCACCCTGTTCCCCCTCTGCGCCGACCCTGACGGCCCCGGCTACCGTTGGTCCTGGCTCCAGGACGGGGCCATGGTGGAGCTCCCCTCCATGGCCCCCTCCACGGCCCTGACCTTCCTCCTGGCCCGCGACCACCTCGCCGGGTTCTTCCCGCCCTCCCTGATGGCGTTTTTGGCCCCGTACTTCCAGCGGGCCGAGGGGGTCCTCGCCGAATCCCACCTGGCCCACTGGCGCGAGAAGGTCCGGCTGGTGCACAGCGGCCCCGACCTGGACGTGCCCGAGGTGCCGGAGGACGTGCGGGACGTGGTGTATAGCGGCCTGCTGGAGGAGCGGCAGCTGGAGGCGGGCTACTTCAGCCGCAGCCGGGACAGCTACGGCCGCCGCCGCATCCATCCCCTGGGCCTGGTGGGGCGGGGCGGGGTCTACTACCTTGTGGCCCGCGTCGACGACAAGCCCGAGCCCCGGCAGCTGGCCCTGCACCGCATGGACGGCCCCGCGCTCCTGGACGCGCCCGTGGCCGCCCCGGAGGGCTTCGACCTGGACCACTACCTCCAGGAGCAGGCCGCCTTCTCCTATCCCCGCAACCCGGAGTGCCTCGCCCTCCGCCTGCGGGTCGCCGAAGAGGTGGCCTTCCACCTGGCGGAGCGCCCCCTCGCCACGGACCAGGAGATCGAGCCGGAGGACGGGGACACCTACGCGGTGCGCGCCACGGTGCCGGATACCGAGGCGCTGCGGTGGTGGCTGCTGGGCTTCGGCCCCAGCGTGCGGGTGGAAGGGCCGGAGGGCCTGCGCGGCGAGATGGTGCGCCTCACCCGGGAGGCGGCGGCGCAGTACGGCTGAGCCCGCAGGGGCCGGGGTTCCCTCCCTTGCCGGGGCGCGGGAACTGGGGCCCGGCGCCGATGGGCGTCGACCGGGCGGGCACGGCCTGCCCGAGCGGCCGCCTCAGCCGTCCTCTTCCTGCTGCTCCGTTTTCAACGTGATGTCCCCGCCCTCGGGGGCCTCGATCTCCTCCTGGTCGCGGAGGTATTCCTCCACGATCACCACCACCTTGCGGTCCGTCTCCTTGAAGTCGCTGCCCTCGCCGAAGGTGTCGTAGCCGTGGAGGCCGGCGAGCATGCCGGAGTGGGTGACGACGCTGTAGCGCTCGTCCTCGGCCAGCGCCTCGCCGCCCACCTCGACATCGCCGACCCGGTCCCCCGCGGGCCGCGAAAGGTCCACCGTCCAGCGCATCCCCGAGGTCTGGACGAGCCCTCCCACCGCGTCCTGGGGGTCCGGCGGGGCCAGGTTCGTCGCGCTTTGCTCCAGGACCGCCCGGATCTGCTCGCCGGTGAGCTCGAGGGTGACCAGCGTGGAAGGGTGGGGAATCAGGCTGTAGAGGGCCTCCCGGGTGATGGGCCCCTTCCGGAGCGTCACCCCGTAGCCCACCCCCGGCAGGAAGGCGACGTCCGCGCCCGTCTCGTCGATAAGGATGTTTCCCACCAGCCGGTCGAAGGGGCTCTCGGAGCGGTAGTTCCGCCCGATGGGCCCCAGGGCCTTCGCCAGGACGGCTTCCAGGTCCTCCTTGTGGGGATCGCGCAGCTTGCCCACCCGTTCGGCCATGTTGGCGTTGGGGTGGTAGTCCGCCGTCCACAGGACGTGGTTGGTGGCGTCCACCTTCGTGATCCGCCCCTTCTCCACCTGCACGGTCACTTCCCCGAGCATGGCCCCGTCCGCCAGGGACTGGACCCGCCAGGCGCCGTTGTCCCGGACATAGGCGTCGTGGGAGTGCCCGCCAACGATGAGGTCGATGCCCGGTACCTCCCGGGCGAGCAGCTCGTCCACCTCCGCCCCCTGATGCGAGACCACCACCACCACATCGGCACGCTTGCGCAGCTCTGGGACGTATTCCCGGGCCGTCGCGATGCCGCTGGTGAACTCCAGGCCCTGCACCTTCTTCGGGCTCGTGGTCAGGGGCGTGTTGTGGTAGCCGAGCGCCAGGAGGCCGACGCGAATGCCGCCGGCCTCCACCACCTTGGTGGGGTCGCCCAGGAAGGGCTTCCCGGTCTCCGCGACGAGGGCGTTGGCGGCCCGCATGGGGAAGGCGGCGGCCGCGTCGAGCTCCCGCGTCCGTTCCAGGCCGTAGTCGAAATCGTGGTTGCCGAGGGCGGCGAAATCGTATTCCAGGGCGTTCATGAGCTCGATCATCGCCTTGCCCCGGGTTCGGTTGCCGAGCAGGCCGTTGCTGAAGCTGTCGCCGGCGTCCACCAAAAGAACGGCGTCTCCGCCCCGGGACTCCCGGATGCTCCGAACCGCCGTGGCTAGGGGAGCGAGCCCGCCCACCGTGCCCGGACGCCCGAACTCGAAAGGATCCTCCTTGCCGGGGTCCCCCGTCTGGGCGGTAGCGTTTCCGGGCCCCACCTTGAAGGGCTTGTGGCGGCCGTGAAAATCGTTGGTGTGCAGGATCGTGACGCGGCCCGATGGAGCGCCGGAATCCTGCGCCGCCGCCGTCCCCTGTCCGGCGGACAAGGCCAGCCCGGCCAACAGGGCCATCGCAAGGGCTTTCATGGGATCGCCTCCCTCCTGACTGGCCGCGGAATCAGGCCCGTAGGCCCTCTTTCCACCATTGCTGTCCCCGGGGACCGGGGAAATACGGGATTACCCGGAGGACAGCGCGATACACTCGACGCAACCGGGCCTTGGACGGCCCCGCGACACATTGCGACGCAAGGGCCGGGAGAATAGGGGGCGACCGCGCCCAGCCGGACGGCCACGCAGGGAGAGAGCCGGCCGACACCCGGAAGAGGAGGAGCCAGCCATGAACGGATTCCGCAGCTTTCTCTACGCCCTCGCCAAGCTCCTGGGCGACATCAACGCCATCGCCAAGGGCCGCATTGGGCGCCGCATCGGGCGGCGGATCGCCGGGAAGGGGACGGGGCGGTTGTTGGGGGAGGATCTTTCGCTGACGGCCGGGGAGCTATAAGGTCTGTCACCGTAAGAAATGGTATGCGGTTCGGGACCAGGCAGAGGACACCAGCCTGCGCCTGAAAGACTGTGGCATCATAGGCGATCCCGTACTGGCTTGATTTCCGGCCAGCAGGAAACCAGCTTCCTTTGGAAGCTCCCCGGCCAATGGACCCCGGCATGGTTGACAAGAAGTCGCTGAGCGAGCGGGACATCTGTACCAAGTACATCACCCCGGCCCTGGAGCAGGCGGGGTGGGACATCCAGGCCCAGGTGCGGGAGGAGTTCTCCTTCACCGCCGGGCGGGTGATCGTCAAGGGGCGGCTCCATGCCCGGGGCAAGCAGAAGCGGGCCGACTACCTCCTGAGCTACCGCAAGAATCAGCCCCTGGCGGTCATCGAGGCCAAGGACAACAAGCACAGCCTCGGCGCCGGCATGCAGCAGGCCCTGTCGTACGGGGAGGATCTGGACGTCCCCTTCGTCTTCTCCAGCAACGGCGACGGCTTCCTGTTCCACGACCGCACCGGCCTGGGGCCGCAGACCGAGACGCAGCTCTCCCTGGAGGAATTTCCCTCTCCGGAGGAGCTCTGGGAGCGCTACTGCCAGTGGAAGGGCATCGACAACACCGCCCGGCCGGTGGTGGAGCAGCCCTACTACGACGACGGCAGCGGCCGCGTCCCGCGCTACTACCAGATGGTGGCCATCAACCGCACCGTGGAGGCCGTCGCCAAGGGCCAGGACCGCATCCTGCTGGTGATGGCCACGGGTACCGGCAAGACCTTCACCGCCTTCCAGATCATCTGGCGGCTCTGGAAGGCGCGGCAGAAGAAGCGGATCCTCTTCCTCGCCGACCGCAACGTCCTCGTGGACCAGGCCAAGAACAACGACTTCCGGCCCTTCGGCCAGGCCATGACCAAGGTCACCAACCGCACGGTGGACAAGTCCTACGAGGTCTACCTCTCCCTCTACCAGGCCGTCACCGGGAACGAGGAAGAGAAGAACATCTACAAGGAGTTCTCCCCGGACTTTTTCGATCTGGTGGTCATCGACGAGTGCCACCGGGGCAGCGCGGCGGAGGACTCCGCTTGGCGCCGCATCCTCGAATACTTCAGCAGCGCCACCCACATCGGCCTCACGGCCACCCCGAAGGAGACCAAGGAGGTCTCCAACATCGACTACTTCGGGGCGCCCGTCTACACCTACTCCCTCAAGCAGGGCATCCAGGACGGTTTCCTCGCCCCCTACAAGGTGATCCGCGTGGACCTGGACAAGGACCTCCAGGGCTTTCGGCCGAGCAAAGGGCAGACCGACAAGCACGGCCACGTCATCGAGGACCGCATCTACAACCAGAAGGACTTCGACCGGAAGATGGTCCTGGAGCAGCGCACCCAGGCGGTGGCGCAACGGATCACCGAGTACCTGGCGGGCAGCGACCCCTACCAGAAGACCATCGTCTTCTGCGAGGACATCGACCACGCCGAGCGCATGCGCCAGGCCCTGGTCAACCTGAACCCCGAGCGGGTGGCGGAAAACCGCAAGTACGTCATGCGCATCACCGGCGACGAGGACGAGGGCAAGGCGGAGCTGGACAACTTCATCAACCCCGAGGAGCGCTACCCGGTCATCGCCACCACCAGCAAGCTGATGACCACCGGGGTGGACGCCCAGACCTGCAAGCTCATCGTCCTCGACCGCCGCATCAACTCCATGACCGAGTTCAAGCAGATCATCGGCCGCGGCACCCGCATTAACGAGGACTACAACAAGCACTGGTTCACCATCCTCGACTTCAAGAAGGCCACCGAGCTGTTCGCCGACCCCGACTTCGACGGCGAGCCGGTGCAGGTCTACCGGCCCAAGGAGGGCGGTTCGGTGCTCCCCGGGGACGAGGGGGGCGAGGCGGAGCCGGTGCCCGAAGGCATCGGCGACGACTTCGGCCCCTACGAGACGGGGGAGGAGAAAGGGGAGGGCACCGAGCCCGAGACCCCCTGGTCCTCCGACGACCCCGCCGGGCCCGAAGCGGGCTGGGACACCGGCGGCCCGGGGGAGGGCGACCCGGGGCCCAAGCGGTACGTCGTTGACGACGTGGAGGTGGAGGTCCTCGCGGAGCGGGTCCAGTACCTGGACGCCAACGGCGACCTCATCACCGAGAGCCTCAAGGACTACACCCGCAAGCGGGTCAAGCAGCAGTACGCCTCCCTGGACGACTTCCTGAAGCGCTGGGACCGCGCCGGCCGCAAGCAAGCCATCATCGAGGAGCTGGCCGATCAGGGCGTCTTCTGGGACGACCTGATCCGCGAGGTGGGCGACTCCCTCGGCGAGGAGCCGGACCCCTTCGACGTCATCTGCCACATCGTCTACGACCAGCCCCCGCACAGCCGCAAGGAGCGCGCCGAGAACGTCCGCAAGCGGGACTATTTCACCGAGTACGGCGAAACCGCCCGCCAGGTGCTCGACGGCCTCCTGGAGAAGTACGCCGAGGCCGGCATCGAGCCCATCGAGGACCGCAAGGTCCTCACCCTCGACCCCTTCAACCGCCTGGGCTCCCCCATGGAGCTGATCCAGGCCTTCGGCGGCAAGGAAGGCTACGAGCAGGCGGTACGCGAGCTGGAAGAGGCCCTCTACCACCAGCAAGCGTAGCACCCGGAACCCCACCGGCCGCGGGCCGCCCCTGTCCGGGCGCGGCCCCCCGGCCCAGGAACCGCTTTACAAGGGACCCGAATCACCCATGGCCATCAGCACCACCATTAAATCCATCCAGGACATCATGCGCACGGACGTGGGCGTGGACGGCGACGCCCAGCGCATCGGCCAGCTCGTATGGATGCTCTTCCTCAAGATCTACGACGACCGGGAGCAGGAGTGGGAGCTGCTGGAGGACAACTACGTCTCGCCCATTCCCGAGCGGCTGCGCTGGCGCAACTGGGCGGCCGACCCCGAGGGCATGACCGGCGACGAGCTGAAAAAGTTCGTGGACGACGAGCTGTTCCCCGGCCTGCAGTCCCTGGAGGCCCGCGGCGAAGACCTCCGCCCCCTGGTGATCCGGGGCGTCTTCGAGGACGCCTACAACTACATGAAGTCCGGCCAGCTCATGCGGCAGGTCATTAACAAGCTGCAGGAGATGGACTTCAACGTCTCCAGCGAGCGTCATGAGCTGGGCGACGTCTACGAGCAGATCCTCAAGGACCTGCAGAGCGCCGGTAATGCCGGCGAGTTCTACACGCCCCGTGCCGTAACCGAGTTCATCGTCAACCGAGTGGATCCCAAGCTGGAGGAGCAGGTGATGGACCCCGCCTGCGGCACCGGCGGCTTCCTCACCAACACCATCGAGCACAAGCGCGAGCACTACGTCGACACCCCGCAGGATTGGGAGACCCTCCAGGGCACCATCCGGGGCATCGAGAAAAAGCCCCTGCCGCACCTGCTTGCCAGCACCAACCTGATCCTGCACGGCATCGAGGTGCCCAGCCAGATCCGGCACGACAACACCCTGGCCCGGCCCTGGACGGACTGGGGCCCCCGCGACCGCGTGGATGCCATCGTCGCCAACCCGCCCTTCGGCGGCATGGAAGAGGCCGGCATCGAGACCAACTTCCCCCAGGCCTTCCGCACCCGGGAGACCGCCGACCTGTTCATGGCCCTGTTCATTCACCTGCTCAAGGACGGCGGCCGGGCTGGTGTGGTCCTGCCGGACGGGTTCCTGTTCGGCGAGGGCATCAAGACCCGCATCAAGGAGAAGCTGCTCACCGAGTGCGACCTGCACACCATCGTCCGCCTGCCCAACGGCGTGTTTAACCCCTACACCAACATCAAGACCAATCTCCTGTTCTTCACCAAGGGTCGGCCCACCAAGGAGGTGTGGTACTACGAGCACCCCTACCCCGAGGGCTACAAGAACTACAGCAAGACCAAGCCCATGCGCTTCGCGGAGTTCGAGCGGGAGATCGCCTGGTGGGGCACGGAGGCCGATGGTTTCCAGGCCCGGGAGGAGACCGAGTACGCCTGGCGGGTGCCGGTGGAGGAGATCCAGGCCGACAACTACAACCTGGACCGCAAGAACCCCTACGCCGAAGAGGAAGCCGACCACGACCCCGAGGAGCTGCTGGCCAAGTACGAGCGGCAGCAAGCGGAGATCCAGGAGCTGCGCGACCAGCTCAAGGACATCCTGGGCGACGCCCTGGGGGAGCAACAGCAATGAGCGCCGAGCACCTGATTACCGAACATCTGGACCTCTGGACCAGCGCCGTTACCTACAACAATGGCAGGGGGCGCGGCAACAACGGCGAGCCGGAGCTTACCGGCATCGACAAGCTGCGCGAGTTAATCCTGGAGCTGGCTGTGCGCGGCAAGCTGGTGCCGCAGGACCCCGAGGACGAGCCTGCCTCCAAGCTGCTGGAGCGCATCGAGGGGGAGAAGGCGCGGCTGTACAAGGAAGGGAAGAGCAAGAAGCCGAAGAAGCTTCCAGAAATTGAGGATGAGGAGCAGCCGTTTTCAGTACCAAAAAGCTGGGTTTGGAAGAGGCTTGGCGACCTCGGATTTACTCAAACGGGGACCACGCCTTCTAAGAATGATTCAAATTATTATGGCGATTTTATACCGTTTGTTAAACCAGCCGATATTCTTGGGTGGAAAGTCCGGTATAGGTCTGAAGGTCTTTCCGAAGAAGGGAAGAAGGCTCTAGGGAAATGGGGTGAAAAGGGTTCCATATTGATGGTTTGTATTGGAACTATTGGAAAATGCGGAATATTGACTGAAGAGGCTTCTTTTAATCAGCAAATAAACGCAGTAACTCCATACGATAGGTCTTCGTCGCGGTTTATTTTGCAGTGTTTGGCTTCTAGGTACTTTCAAAATGAAGCTTGGGAGCGCTCGTCAAGCACTACTATCCATATTTTAAATAAGAGTAAATGGGAGCGGATTCCCGTCCCTGTTCCACCAATTGAGGAACAGACCAGAATCGCTGAGAAAGTCGACGAGCTCATGGCTCTCTGCGACCGCCTGGAGCAGCAGACCAGCGACCAGCTCAGCGCCCACGGGACCCTCGTGGACACCCTGCTGGACACCCTTACCCGCTCGCAGGACGCGGCCGAGCTGGCCGAAAACTGGGCCCGCCTGGCCGCCCACTTCGACACCCTGTTCACCACCGAGCACAGCATCGACCGCCTCGAACAGACCATCCTCCAGCTCGCCGTCATGGGCCGCCTTGTGCCCCAGGATCCTGATGATGAGCCGGCTTCCAAGCTATTGGAGCGAATCGAGGGGGAGAAGGTCCGGCGGTACAAGGAAGGGGAGATTAAAAAACCAAAACAGTCCCAGGAAGTTGAAGAGGGGGAAAAACCCTTTTCCCTGCCAAAGGGTTGGGCTTGGTCGCGTATAGGCCAATTAACTACCCAAGTTACGGATGGAGTTCATAAGACCCCTGACTACAAGGATAAAGGGGTTCCTTTCATTTCGGTAAAAGACATTAATGGGAAGACTGTTTCTTTTGAAGAAGCCAAATTTATTTCAGAAGAACAGCATAAGGAAATAAATCGGCGTTGCAACCCCGAAAAAAATGACATTCTCATTTGCAGGATTGGAACTCTTGGCAGGCCAACAATCGTTGACACGGAACGACCTTTTAGCATTTTTGTGAGTGTCGGTTTACTTAAGTATCCTGACCATTTAGTAGTTCCAGAATACTTTCATTTGGCATTAAAAAGTCCATTTTTGGCCGCCCAATATCATAAGGTTAAGGCTGGGGGTAGCCATACCAACAAATTGAATTTGGGTGATATACCAAAGCTGGTAATACCTCTTCCTCCTTATCCTGAACAGAGGCGTATTTCGGAGAAAGTTAATGAGTTTATGGCTATCTGCGATCGCCTTAAGGCCCGCCTGAATGAGGCCGGAGAGACTCAGACCAGGCTGGCCGAAACCCTTGTGAAACAAGCGGTCGCCTGAGCATTGTTTGCCAATTTAGCCTACCTCACCGGGATCAACCTCACGGGATCGGTCCTGGACAAGGTCCGCCGGGTTATTGACCTGTTTAAGGAGCATGAAGCCGTCGACTGGCTGGGCCTGGGGCCGATCTGGGGCTTCCTCTTGAATTCGCTGTTCCCGGGCACCTCCGTTCTACATGTCAGGCCCCGGGGTATTGCACACCCGGCTACGCTGCGAGCTGCCCAACCTCTGGATCCTCGGACTCTTATCAACCATGAAACCGTCAGGCATGTGATTTAGAATTTAGAATTTCCTTTTTGACACTTTCTAAGGACAGGTTGTTATGGCTATCGAGCAGGGAATTTGGAAGCTCGGGGAACGCCCGCAAGAACTGAAACCCTCCCCGCTTTCCGATGAAAGCCTACTTGAAGAACAGGTCATGCATGATGTGGCTATCCTTAATCGCGACTGGTTGATCATTGGGCGTCAGGTTCGGACTTCTTTTGACAAGTACATTGATTTGTTAGCTATGGATGCTAATGGGTCCATAATTGTTATTGAGTTGAAACGCCAGAAGACGCCAAGAGAAGTAGTCGCCCAAGTGATCGACTATGCCTCATGGGTAACGAACCTGTCGGATTCCGAAATAGTGGATATCTACCTTGAATTTGCAAGGCGGTATGGGATAAAAAGCCAAACGCTCGATGCAGCATTTTATGAAAAGTTCGGGATCCCTCTCTCTGATATATCTATCAACGAAAGCCATCAGATGGTGGTGGTTGCGACCGAATTGGATGCCAGCACAGAACGCATAATTAACTACCTGAATGATTATGCGAATATTTCGGTTAATGCGCTTTTTTTTAAAGCTTTTCACGACAACGGCAATCATTATCTAAGCCGCGCTTGGATGATTGACCCTCAGGAAAACCAGGAACGGGCCGTAGCCCGAAACGGGAAAGAGTCTTGGAACGGTGAGTTCTATGTCTCCTTCGGCGATGATCGACCTTGGGAGGTGGCCAGGCAATATGGGTTTATAGCCGGAGGTGGTGCTTCCTGGTATTCCAATACACTTTCCATGCTGTCGGAAGGTAATCGCGTATGGGTCAATATCCCGAAAACAGGCTATGTTGGGGTAGGCATTGTTACGGGGGAGCGTTGCCGTGCCGATCAGTATCAGTTTGATACGCCCGATGGGCCAAAGACTTTGACGCAGCTAAAATTGCATGAAAATTATGAGCATTTAAATCCTTCCGCTGATGCGGATAAAGCAGAGTATTTGGTACCAGTTAAGTGGTTATACACAGTTGATCGGGCCCATGCTTTCTGGGAGGTGGGGCTTTTTGGAAACCAAAATACAGTTTGTAAACCACGAACTCCCAAATGGAGTCATACGGTAAATCGGCTTAAGCAGGCCTGGGATATAGAATAACTTTTCTGAACGAGAACAGTGCGCTTCCATGATGAGCAGTCCGGCCTTTTTTACCCCGAACAAGCTCACCGCTACGGATTGAACTGGCTGAGTGGCTAATGACCTCCTTCGCCCGGCCCGAAATCGTCCGCTGTCCTTCCTGTGGGCGTCCGGTTCGGCGGCTCCGCTTTGCCAGCATCAATGTGTCGGGGGGATTGTTCCCGCCGGCTTTCCGGAAGCTCGCCCGGGGCGAGGTCTCCTGTCCCCGGTGCGGCGCAGCGGTCGACGCCCACACCCTGACGCCCATTGCCCGCCTGGATGCGCCCTGGAAGGAGGGGATATGGGCGGGGATTCCGGAGCTTTGGCCCGAGGGTTTCGGAGAGGAAACCTGAGCGGCCGTACCCGTGGCGCCCTTCTCACCCCACCGGCGCCGGCATCTCGAACATGGACCGCGGAAACACGAACCGCTCGTCGGGGTCGGCCAGGGCCCGGCGGGCGCTGGCCTCCACCTCGCCCAGGTACAGGTACCAGGTCTGCGGGCCGACGTGGTGCGGGGGCTGGAAGGCCGCCGGGGCCAGGATCGCCAGGTTGCGGCCGACGCCGTTGCCCTGGCCATCCGTGGCCGGGTCGCGGGCCGATTCGTAGCGGATCGCCTGCATGCCCGCGTTTGCGGCGTGCTCGCCCAGGGCCTGGGTGGCGGTGTAGTCGGCGGGGTGGGTCCACCGCTCGCGGTCCCGGGCCAGCTCGCCGACGGTGAGGTCCAGGGCCTGTCCGGTGCGGTAGCCGGCGGCGAAGGCGGTGAGCTGGGCCTCCTGGTGGGGGAGGTCGGTGCCCTCGGAGACGTAGAAGAAGCGGTAGCGGTGGAAGGCGAGTTCGGCGAGGGCGGTGCGGCGGTGCTCGGCGGCGTAGAAGGCGCCGTAGGGCGCGTGGGGCCGCCGGAAGCGGCTGCCGCCCCGCTTGGGCGGCTGGTAGCGGAAGGGGGTCTTGAGCAGGTAGTCGAGGTGCTCCGTGCCCGCCGGGTAGGCGGGCTTGCTGCCCTCCAGGAGCTCCTCCAGGCGCGCCTGATCGGCCTGCGTCTCCACGAGCTGGCGGGTGAGGGCGTAGTGCTGGCCCTCCACCATCCGCCACACCCAGCCGCCCAGGATCCGGGCGTGGCCGGCCAGCTCGTCCGGCTCCGGCACCCGCATCAGGCCACGGCGCGATGGGCGTCCAGGTAGTCCACCACCTCCACCAGGCCGTCCACGCGGCGGATCGCCTCCTCGGGGACGCCGCGGAGGTCCCGGTTATGGCTGGCCATCCACTGGCGCATGACCGCCCCGTCCCCGGCGCAGATGGCGCCGAGGGAGCGGAACAGGCGCACCAGCAGCAGGCTCAGCTCCCATTCCTTGGCCCCGGGGTCCAGGTGGTACCGCCCCCGTTTCATGCGGGAGACGGTGGAATCGCTCACCCCGATCACCTCGGCGAGCCGGCTGTTGGTGAGGCCAAGCTGGGTGGCGGCGTTCACGGTGGCCTCGGTGAGGATGCGGCGGTCCTGCTCGGTCTGGTCCGGCGCCGGTATGGCCATGGCCCTGCCCCCTGGTTGGGTTCTCCAGAAAAGAATAGGCCTTCTCTTTTCTGTGGACAAGGGGTAGGGCGTCCGGTTCCGGGCGGGCTGCTAGGCCTGGCGCCCGGTGAAGGCCTCGGTGCCAAAGGGGGCGCGGCAGCACCCGCTCTGGTAGCGGGTGCCGTCGCGCTGGATGCGGTTGTGGCGGGTGGTGGAGAGCCAGAGATCCTGGCCGCAGCCCGGGCAGGCGTAGGCGAAGCGCCGCTGGCGGCCGGCGGCCTTCTTCTTTCGGGCCGGGCGGCGCTTGCTGTAGGCCTTGCCCACCTCGCGGGTGGCGGCGTCGGCCGGGGCCAGGGGCTCGCGGCACTTGCGGCAGATGCGGGAGCCCGGATTCTGCACCACCTGCGCCACCAGCCGGGCGGTGACGTGGTGGGTCATGCAGCCGCAGGCCAGGGGATAGCGGGCCTGGGTGCGGCGGGCGGCGTTGGTGACGTCGTACTGGTGGCAGCGGGAGGGGTCGGCGCCGTACAGGTCGCGCATGACGGCCTTCCATTCCCGGCCGTGCGGCCGGGTCGCCGGGCCGTACACCCGCGCCACCACCACGTGGGCCACCTCGTGGGGTACGGTCCGTGCCAGGAAGTCCTCGGGGTTCTCGCGCAGGAGCACGGTGTTGAAGCGGACGAAGGCTCCGCCGCGCTCCGCCTGCCCGGCGGTCTTGCCGGTGAGGTCGAAGCGGATCTCCGGCCGGGGGATGCGCCGCCCGAAGTGGCGCTCGGCCTGGGTCAGGCGCTCCTCCACCAGCGTGCGCACGCGCTGCCGGAGGGCGTCGTCCGAAAGGCTGTCGGTGGTGGTGCCGGAGGCCCGGGCTCCCTGGGCCATGAGCGACATTCCTCGCGGTTCGGCGGGTCCGCTTGGCCGTTCCCGCTAGTGGAACGTGTCGGCCCGCTCCAGGAGCATGACGTACTGGGCGTGGAGGCCGGGCAGGCTGCGGCGGCCTTCCACCAGGCGCAGGCCGGCGTGCGCAAGCTGTTCCTCCAGGCCGCGGAGGCTGTGGCGGCTCAGGCGCTTGTGGCCGCGGCTGCGGTGGAAGGCGGCGTGGAGGGGGGATTCCAGGTAGGTGGTGACGACGGCGTGGCGCCGGGTCACCCGGCCGATCTCGTCCATGACCCCCTGGCGCAGCTCCGGGCCGTGCAGGTGCTGGAACAGGCGGATGCAGGTGACCACGTCGAAGCTGTCGTCGGCGAAGGGCAGGGCGTCGGCGGAGAGGCGCGCCAGGGGCAGGTCCGTGCCCCAGGTCTCCCGGCAGAGCTCCAGCATGGCCGCCTTGCGGTCGCCGCCCACCACCATGTCCCCGCGCTGAAGCAGGTCGTCCACGAAGCGCCCGTAGCCCACCGGCATGTCCAGGATGGCCTCGTCCCCGTCGCAGACCCGGTCGAGGTAGCCGCTGATGATCCGCGCCTCGATGCCGTGGATGATGCGCTGGTCCAGGCCCTTGTAGCGGCGCTCGCGGTAGGTGCGGACGTGGTCGGACGCGCCCTGCGTCCCGTTCGGTTCGGTGCCCATGGGGTCCCCCTTGTTTTGGGGCCGAAGTGTAGCACGGGAAACCGTTTTTACAGCAGGGTCTTCCGTGCGGGGCGCGGCCTCAGGCCGGGCCCGGGCCGGTCTGTTCGCCGCCGGCGGCCATCTTCGGCCCCAGCCCGGAGGCCCGGGCCAGGGGCTGGGTCACCGCCCGGCGCAGGGTGGCCTCGTCGGCCCGCAGGGTGAGGCCCCGCTTGGCCCGGGAGATGCCCGTATAAAGCAGCTCCCGGCTGTTGAGGGCGGAGGCGGATTCGGGGAGCAGCAGCTCCACGCGCCCCAGCTCGGAGCCCTGGCTCTTGTGGACGGTGAGGGCGTAGGCCGGCTCGAAGGCGGGCAGGCGGGCGGGGGTGAGGCTGCGGTGGCCGCCGTCCGGGGTCTCGAAGACTACCCGGATCCCGCCCTGTTGGCGAACCGCGATGCCCACGTCGCCGTTGAACAGCCCCAGCCGGTAGTCGTTGTGGGTGATGAGCACGGGCCGGCCCGGGTACCAGGTGCCGTGCGCCGGGATGCGGCCCTGCCGCCGCAGGGCCGTCTCCAGGCGCCGGTTGAGGGCCTCGGTGCCCCAGGGGCCGTGGCGCATGGCGTCCAGCACCCCGAAGGACCGGTAGGCCCGGAAGGCGGCCTCGGGGTCGCCGGCGGTGGCCGCCTCGATCAGGTCGGCGAAGCCCGCCGCCAGCTCGCGGATCAGGGCCTCCCCCTCGGCGGCCTCCTGGGGCAGGGGCCGCCGCTCCACCCCCGGCTGGCCGGGGTCGTCGAGCACCTCCAGGGCGGCCTCCGCGTCCCCGGCCTTCACCGCCCGCACCAGGGGCCCCAGGCCGCCGTCGTCGCCGAAGCGGTGGGTGTGCCGCAGGGCTACCAGGGTATTCGCCAGGGGCCCGGGGCGGTCGGCGGCGGGCGGCTCGGCCCCCGCCAGGGGCGCCAGCGCCCGGGCGAATTCCGGGGTGAAGGCGGGCTCGCCGGCCGCCACCTCGCCGAGCACCGAGCCCGCCTCCACCGGGGCCAGCTGGTCCCGGTCGCCGACGATGACGAGCCGGGCGCCGTGCGGCACGGCGTCCAGCAGCTTGGCGAACAGGGCCACGTCCACCATGGAGGCCTCGTCCACCACCACCACGTCGAAGGGCAGGGGGTTGTCGCGATGGTGGCGGAACTGGGTGGAGCCCATGCGCGAGCCCAGCAGGCGGTGCAGGGTGCGGGCCTCCTCGGGGATGCGTGCCTTGAGCCCGTCGTCCAGGGGCAGCTCCGCCTTGGCGTGGCGGATGGCCTCCTGCATGCGGGCGGCGGCCTTGCCGGTGGGGGCGGCGAGGGCGATGCGCAGGCCCCCGGTGCTGGGCTGCTCCAAGAGGGCGGCCAGGAGGCGGGCGACGGTGGTGGTCTTGCCGGTGCCGGGGCCGCCGGTGATCAGGGTCAGCGGGCGCAGCGCCGCCACCGCCGCGGCCACCCGCTGCCAGTCGAGCCCCTCCGCCGGGGGATCCGGGAACAGCCGCTCCAGGGCGGCGCGCAGGGCGTCGCCGTCCACGGCCCGGGTGGGGGCCGCCGCCCGCGCGCGCAGGTCCTCGGCGATGCGCGCCTCGTAGGCCCAGTAGCGCTGCAGGTAGAGGCGGTCGCCCTCCAGGATCAGGGGCCGGAAGTCTTCGGGTGCGCCCACCAGCGCAGAGGCCGCCAGCGCCTCCCGCCAGGCCTCCCGATCCGGGGCCGTGGCCAGGGGCTCCTCGCCCTCGGGCAGGGGGCGCCCGGCGCGGGCGGCGAGGTCCACGCAGGTGTCGCCCTGCTGCGGCGCGTGGCTGGCCAGGCAGGCGCCGAGCAGCACGGGCCAGTCCGCGGCGGGCTCCTGCTCGGCGAGCAGGCGGGCCAGCTCCACGTCCACGTCGTCCAGGGCGCCCCGGCCGCGCAGCGCCTCCAGCGTCTCCCACATGCTCACGTCTCCCCCCGGAACAGGGCGTCCAGCGCCTCGATGAGCCCGCGCTCGGGCCGGTCGAAGTAGACCCCGGCGCCCGGGCCGCGCCGCGGGTCCATGCCGCGCAGGAACAGGTAGTAGGCCCCGCCGAAGTGGCGGTCGTAGTCGTAGCCGGGCAGGTGGCGGTCCAGGAAGCGGTGCAGGGCCACCGTATAGAGCAGGTACTGCAGGGTGTAGCCGTGCTGGTGCACCGCCTCCGCCATGGCTTCGGCGGTGTAGGCCGCCGGGGTGGGGCCGAGGCGATTGGACTTGTAGTCGGCCAGGTAGTAGCGGCCGTCCACCTCGAAGGTGAGGTCGATGAAGCCGCGCAGGTAGCCCTCCAGGGGCCGGAAGGCCAGGGCGGCGCCCTGCTCGGGGCTGGCGGAGCCGGGGGGGTAGCCGTGGTCGCTCAGCACCCGGTTGAGGGCCTCGGGGCCCAGGCGGGCCAGGGGGTAGTAGAACTCCAGCTCGTCGCGGCGCTTCCCGGGCGCCACGCCGCCCAGGCCGGTGTCGCCCAGGGGGCCGCCCAGAGGCGTGGCGGCGGTCGCCTCCAGCATGGCCGTCACCGTCCCCGTCCACCGCTCCGCATCAAAGCCGAAGCCGCGCAGCGCCCCCGCCACCTCGGGCTCCCAGTCCTCCGGCGCGGCGGTGAAGTCCACGGCCTCCATCACCGCGTGCAGGCAGTCGCCGGCGCGGGGGCCCCGGGGGAAGGCGGCGATGCCCTCGGCCGCCCCCTCCGGCTCCGCAGCGGCCGGGGCCGCCTCGCCCAGGTCGAAGGCCGGGCGCTCCTCCTCCGTGCCCCGGATCAGGCCGCTGAAGCTGGTGACGAAGCGGTCCGGGGGGAGGCCGCCGGCGAAGCTCCGCTGGGCGAGCGGGGTGGCGGGCTCCGCGGTCTCGGCGACGTCGGCCTTCGGCGTCTCGGGGTCGTGGTCCTCCACGGCGAAGGCCCCCGGGGTCGCGCCGGTGAGGGCGCGCAGGTCGTTGCGGAGGTCCTCCTCGCCGCGGGCCTTGAGGGCGTCCTTGAAGGCCTCGGGATCCCGCGCCTCCCCGGCCTGCTCCTTGGGCAGGTGGAGCAGGTAGCCCAGGGCGGACTGCTCCAGCTGGTTGATGCGGCCGGTGACCGCGTAGAGGCGGTGGGCGGCGCGGGTCACGGCCACGTAGAGCAGGCGCAGGCTCTCCGCCAGGCTCTCCTCGCGGAAGCGGGCCTCCGCTTCCTCCCGGTCCGCCGATCCCAGGTCCAGGGTCAGGCGGTTGCCGTCGCCAGGGTCGTGGAATTCCAGGAGGTCGCCGTCCGCCTTCCGGATGGGCAGGTCCCACAGGAAGGGGCAGAAGACCACCGGGTATTCCAGGCCCTTGCTCTTGTGGATGGTGACCAGCTGCACCAGGTTCTCGTCGCTCTCCAGGCGGAGCTGCTCCTCGTTGCCGGCCTGGGCCCCGGACTGCCGACGGCCCGCCAGCCAGGACAGCAGCCCCTCGGGGCCGAGGTTGGCCTCCACGCTCTGGCGCTGCAGGAGCTCGCCGAGGTGCAGGAGGTTGGTTAGGCGGCGCTCCCCCTGGGGCAGGTCCAGGATGCGGGTGCGGACGTCGTGGTCCGCCAGCCACTGGCGGAACATGGGGATGAAGCCCTCACCGCGCCAGCGGTCGTGGAGGGCCTGGAAGCCGTCCATGACGCGGTCCCAGCCTTCCTCGTCGCCGGCCAGCGCGTGCAGCGCCTCGCCGGTGTAGCCGTGGAAGGGCGAGGCCAGGGCGCCGCGCGCCAGGGGCTCGTTCTGCGGGTCCGCCACCGCCAGCAGCACGCGCTCCAGGGCCTCCGCCTCGGCGGTGTGGAAGACGCTGGACTGGGAGTGCTCCACGCTGGCAATGCCGAGGCCGCCGAGGGCCGCGCGCAGCTGCTGGGCCTGGCGGTGGGTACGCACCAGGACGGCGATGTCGCCGCCGCTCAGGGGCCGCCAGTCGCCCTTGGCGCCGCGCAGACCCGCCTCGCCCCGGCGGCCGGCGGCCAGCAGGCGGGCGATCTCCGCGGCGGTGGCCGCCACCGCCTCCTCGGCGGCTGCGCCCTTGCTCCTGGGCTTCTCCTTGAGCTCGCCGTTCTTCTTCGTTTCCGTGGTGCCTTCCAGGAACCACCAGCGGAAGGGCTCCGCGCCGAAGCCCGCGGGCAGCACCAGCTCGTCGTGGGCCTTGGGGGCGGGCTCCACCGGCTGGTAGGGGATGGCCTCGAACCAGAAGGGCGGGTGCGCGGGCCGGAACAGGGCGTTGAAGGCGTCCACGAGGGCCGGCGTGGAACGCCAGTTGCGCGGCAGGCTGTAGGTGCC
Source organism: Thiohalorhabdus denitrificans (assembly GCF_001399755.1). Lineage (NCBI taxonomy): Bacteria > Pseudomonadati > Pseudomonadota > Gammaproteobacteria > Thiohalorhabdales > Thiohalorhabdaceae > Thiohalorhabdus > Thiohalorhabdus denitrificans. Next base: position 119,771 of record NZ_LJCP01000010.1, read on the forward strand.
GCCCCGGGCGTCGTCCTCCACGTCGCCCTTGGCCCTCAGATAGGCGAACACGTCGGCGCCGCGGAAGGCGTAGATGGCCTGCTTGGGGTCCCCCACCAGGAACAGCGGGCCCTCGGCCTCCGCGTAGACGCGCCGGAGGATGCGGTACTGGGTGGGGTCGGTGTCCTGGAACTCGTCGATGAGGGCCACGGGGTGGCGCCGGCGCAAAGCCTCCGCCAGGCCGTCGCCGCCGGGCCCGGCCAGGGCGCGGTCCAGGTTGAGCAGCAGGTCGTCGAAGGACTGGACCCGGCGGGCGGCCTTGCGGCGCGGCAGCTCCTCCCAGGCGTAGTCCAGGGCCCGCCGGAGGAATTCCCGGCGCCGGAAGTCGAGGCAGTCCGCCAGCGATGCGCTGGCCTCCAGGAGCTCGTCGAAGGCGGCGAAGAAGGGGTGCTCCGGGGTCTCGTGGCCCTTTTTGGTTCCCTTCTTCAGGGCGGTCGCGCCGAGCTTTTGCGGCTCCTTGATCCCCCCGGGCGGCGGGTCCTCGGCGGCCAGGACCTCCTGCAGGCCGTCCAGCCAGCCTTCCACCTTGTCCCGGGAATACTGGTTGGCGTTCAGGCCCGGAAGGGCCTCCATGAGGCGGTCGCGGATGGATTCCGCCCCCTCGGCCCAGAGCCGCCGGACCTCGGCGTAGGCCCTGCGGTAGCGGTCCGGGGCGGCGTCGCAGCCTTCCACCGGGTCCGGGGGCCGCACGGCGAGGTCGGGCTTGCCCAGGTAGGGCCTTAGCCGGGCGGCCAGGTCCTCGGGGGACAGGCGGTTCTCCCGGAGGTGGGCGACGAAGTCCGCGTCGGCGCCGTGGGTCTCGCGGCGCCAGAAGTCGTTGCAGACCTCCTGGATGAGGGGCTCCTGGTCGGGGAGCAGTTCCACGTCGAAGGGCCGGCCGCCCTCGAAGGCGTGGTCCGCCAGGGCGCGCTGGCAGAAGCCGTGGATGGTGTGGATGGCGGCCTGGTCGAAGGACTGCACCGCCCGCTGCAGGAGCAGGTCGGCGCGGCGGAGGTCGGGCAGCCGCTCCAGGAGCGCGGCCAGGAAGGGGTCGTCGCTGGTCCCCGCGGCCACCGCGGCCCGGGCGGTCTCCAGGCGGTCGCGGATGCGCTCCCGCAGCTCCTCGGTGGCCGCCTCGGTGAAGGTCACCACCAGGATCTCGCCCACCCGGCGCTCGGCCTCCACCACCAGGCGCAGGTAGAGCCCGGCGATGGTGAAGGTCTTGCCCGTGCCGGCGCTGGCCTCGATGAGGTTGTGGCCGGTGAGCTCCCCCCACAGAGGGTCCGGGGTCCGGTTCTCCGCCGCGCTCATTGGGCCAGCCCCTCCGCGATGGGGCCGAAGAGGGTCTCCGCCAGCTCCTCGAAGGCCTCGGCGTGGTCGGTGAGGGGGCTGTCGTGCTGGAAGGCCAGCGCGAGGTAGGGGTCGTCCCGCTCCCCGGCGGCCCCGTTGAAGTCGTTGGGGGTCCAGGTATCGCGCGCGGCCCGGAACGCCTGGTCCGGGTTGCCGGTGCGGGCCAGGGCGTGGGCGTAGGCGAAGGCCGTCCGGGCGGGGAAGGGCAGCGGGCTGCGCAGTCCCTCCCAGTAGCGGGAACCGAGCCAGGCGAGGGTCTCGCGGGCTTCTTCCGTCCCCGGGGCCTTCAGGTGCAGGTGCGCATTCAGGGTCACCACCCGGGTGACGCCCTCGACCCCCTGGGGCGCGAGGGCGCCGAGCAGGAGGCGGCGGATGGCGGTGTCGAGGGCGAAGCCCTCGTTCAGCCGGCCGCAGCGTTCGGCGAGCAGGCCCTCGGCGCGGAGGCCGGGCAGCCAGCCCACGAGCCGCACCGGCCCGGCCTGGAGGTCCACCGGCACGGGATCGAGGGGGGCGGAGTCCGGCTCCTCCGCCAGCCTGTCGAGGAAGCCCTCCACCCGCTTGCGCTCCGCCGCGAAGGCGATCTCCCCGGCGGTGCCGTGGGGCAGCAGCCCCTCCGCCTGGAGGAGGGGATAGGCTGCCCCGGTGTCGGCGGTCTTGCGCTGGACCTCGAGGATGCGCTGGCGCACCTGGTGGGCCTCCAGGCCGGACAGGGCGAAGGGCTCCTGCTCCTCCAGCTCCTCCTCGCCCGCCTCCAGCTGGATGCCCAGGCGCTGGCGCAGGAGGTAGCGGGCCGGATGGCGGAAAAACCGGACGAAATCGCCGACCTCCACGGTGCGCCAGTCCTCGTCGGGCTCCGGCAGGGCCTCGGTGAGGAAGGCCGGGGGCTCCGGCGGGGTCCGGCCCTGCTGGGCCAGGACCCGTTCGGCGGCCTCGCGCAGGCCGGGGGAGTAGCTGAACAGGCTGGAAGCTCCCTGGTCCTGGAAGTAGCGCGGGCTGAAGGCCTGGAGGGGATGGCGCGTGACCAGGGCCTCGGAGGCGCGGCCGAAGCCTTCCGGGGGGGTGAAGGTGGCGTCCACCGTGTCCAGCAGCTCGCTCACCAGCACCGAGGGCGGACGCGGCGAGTCCTCGCGGATGTCGCTGCCCACGTAGCTGATGTAGAGGTGGCGGCGGGCAGCCAGCAGGGCCTCCAGGAAGAGGTAGCGGTCGTCCTCGCGGCGGGAGCGGTCGCCGGGGCGGTAGTCCTCCCCCATGCGGTCGAAGGAGGCGGGGCGCTGGACGCGGGGGAAGGCGCCGTCGTTCATGCCGATCATGGCCACCACCTTGAAGGGGATGGCGCGCATGGGAACCATGGCGCAGAAGGTTACGCCGTGGCCGAGGAAGCCCGCCCCCTCCACGTTCAGGCGCAGGTGGGCCTCCAGCTCCTCCAGCACGATCTCGCGAGGAACGGGGGCCTCGGCCTCCGCCTCGCCGGCGCAGCTCTCCATGCGGGCAAGGGCGCGGTGGAAGGCCTCCAGGTCCTCCTCCTGCTCCGGCTCCGGGGCGGCCAGGAAACGGGCCAGGAAGTCGCGGAGCAGCGCGGCCCACTCGGCGGGGGCGCGGGTGCGGGTGAGGGGCTCGCGCCAGCGGAACAGGTCGCGGACGAAGGCCTGGAAGCGGCCCAGGGTGCGCGCCCAGGCGCCCTCCGCCTCCGGATACGGCAGCACGCCGTGGAACAGGGTGTCGCCGTCGCCGGGGAGGGCGTAGCCGAGGAGCTGGCGGTCCAGGCCCGCCTTCCAGGTGTGGGCGGCGGTGGCGGGCAGGTCCTGGGCGGCGCGAAACTCGGCGTCGATCCCCCAGCGGATCCCCGTCTCCCGCACCCAGGTGCGGATGCGGTCGCGCTCGGCCTCGGTGAGCTCCAGGGCGGCCCGGATGGGGCCCAGCTCCAGCAGATCGAGGATCTCGTTGACGCCGAAGCGGCCGTCGGGCAGCTCCAGGAGGCGGAAGGCGGTCTCCACCACCGGCGACCGGGCCCGCATGCCCCGGTCGGCGATGCGGTAGGGGATGCGCGGGCGGTCCTCGGCGTGGCCGAGCACGGCCTCGATGAAAGGCGTGTAGGCATCGATGTCCGGGGTCATCACCACCACGTCGCCGGGCCGCAGGTCCGGATGGGCCTGGAACAGGGCCAGGAGCTGGTCGTGGAGGACCTCCACCTCGCGCAGGGGGCTGTGGCAGGCATGGACGGCGAGGTCGGCCGCTGGGGAGCCGGGCTCCGGCGCGGGCAGGGGCGGGTGTCCCGCCCCGGGGCCGCGGTCGCGCAGGTTGAGGATGTCGGACTGCAGGGCGCCGAGCAGCGTGTCGGTGCCGGGGTCGGCGAAGGCTTCGGCGCCCGGGGCCGCGCCGTGCTCCTGCACAAGGCCCTGGAACTCCGCCCACTGCCGGCCCAGGGAGGCCACCAGGCGGTTGCCGGTGTCCAGGTAGGGGGCGTCGGCGGCCCCGGAGAGGGCCCGGCCGGCGATGGCCGCGGGGGTCAGGAGGTCGGCGGCGTACTCCCGGCTGGGCGCCAGTTGGTAGAGGTCCACGGCCACGTACCGGGCGAGGCGGCCCAGGATGTCGAGGAGGGCCGGCGGCAGCCCGGGGATGCCGAACAGCGCCACGCGCTCGGGGAGGGCGGCGCGGGTCTCCGGAGGGAGCTCCTGCCCGTCCCTGGGCAGGCCCTCCTGCACCGCCGCCAACAGGCGGGGGCGGTGCCGGGCCCCGGAGGCGTCCTCCGCCACCAGGGCCCGCCAGAGCCGCGCCTGCCAGTGGTCCTCCTCCCCCGCCTCCCAGGCCAGGATCCAGTCGGGGCGGTAGACCAGGTACTGGTCGAAGACGTCGGCGATGCGGGCGGCCAGCTGGTAGCGGGGCAGGGCCCCCTCCTGGCGGAGGTAGGCCTCCAGCTCGGGGGCGGTGGGCTCCTCGCCCAGGAGGCGGAACAGGCGCCAGGTGAGGACCACGGTCTGGAAGGCCTCCCCCGGCCGGGTACGCTCGTCGGGCAGGACCGCGCGCACCAGCTCCCAGACCAGGCTGGCGGGGAAGGGGAAGCGGAGGTTGGCCGCTATGCCGTTGCGGTCCGCCAGCCGCATGGACAGCCAGCGGGCCATGCCGTTGCTGTGGACGGCGACCACGGAGGGGCGCAGCAGGTCGGCGCGGGCTTCGCGGAGGTGGTCGGCGAGCAGGTCGGCGAGGTGCTCGAGGCGGTTGCCGGTGTGCAGGGTCAGCAAGGGGCTGGGGCTCTCCCGAGCGGAAATGCGGTACGGAGCGCGGAGACGGTGGCGGGACGCCGGGTCCCGGGTTATGGCTCCCCGGCGGTGGTGGCGTCGTCCCGCGCCGCCTGCACTGCCGCGTCCAGGAGCCACTGCGGCGGCCAGTCCATGAACTCCAGGCCCAGCTTCAGGGTGCCCTCGGCGGTCTCCGAAAGGTGGGCGCCCTTGGCGAGGATCTCCATCTGCGGCTCCCCCGCCTCGATGAATACCACCGTGGCCACCTCGTCCACCAGGCCGGGGTCGTGCTCGGCCGGTGACCGGGGGGTGTCCAGCAGCAGGCCCATGCCCTCCCCGGAGACGTCCATCGGGCGACCCCGGGCCAGCACACCGCCGTCGTGATCCTTCAGGAGCACCTCCACGTCCAGGTTCTCCGGCACGGGGAACCGGTCTTCCTTGCGGTGGGGCTGGGGTAGGGGCATGGGGATCTACCTAACCGTATCCGGGAACATGCTTATAAGGTGGCGCAACCGGGGGGCTGGTTGCAAGCGCGGGCGCCGGGTTGGAGGGATGGCGCGGCCGCTTTATAGGGAAATTCCCGCGGTAACTAGGTATTTTCCCCATTTGTCCGGATTTTCATGGGCTCTATGGTGAATAGAAGAGCCCGCATGCTCTTCTCTCCCTTCGGGCAATGGGCTTGCCGGGTGCTTCTGGTGCTTGCTCCGGCATGGGTGCGCCGGCCTGCCTTCGGGCAGGCCGGCGTTTTTTTTGCCCGGTGCGCCCCGCGGGGTGGCCCTTTCGGGACTCGATTCCCACCCCAACCCCCTGACCCCCCTTTTCTCCCGTTCCAACGCGCGGTTCCGCCCGCGCCAGGCCCCGTGCGCGGGGCCCGGCCGGCCCGGGTGTCCGGGCCTTTTTAGGGAAAACCCTTATTCCTCTTATAGGGACTGGGGGTTACGGTTAGGCGCTATCGGGTACGGCTTCCCGGCATCCCGTTTTACCGGAAGCCGGTTTCCCATTTTTTCACTTTTTCATGGGAGCAGCACCGGCTATGGGCGAAAACCCTTCCTCCCTCTCCTCCCGCCTCCTGTCCCGCTATTCCTTCGATCCGGGCGAGAACCCGTCGCCGGCCGAAGTGGAGTCCCGCCTCAAGCAACAGGCGGTGGTCGCGGAGCTGGGGGAGATGGGCCTGCGGGGGGCCTCCCTCGAGACCCTGTTCGATGAGGCCGTGGCGGTGCTCGCCGAGGTCCTGGACGTGGAGCTCACCAAGGTCCTGAAGCTCCTGCCGGGGGAGGGGGCGCTCCTGGTTTCGGGGGTGGGCTGGGGGGAGGGCCTGGTGGGCGAGGCCGTCGTCCCCACCGGGTGGGGCTCCCAGGCCGGCTATACCCTGCTCTACGAGGAGCCGGTGATTGCGGCGGACCTGCGCACCGAGGACCGCTTCACCGGACCGGATCTGCTCCATGAGCACGGCGTGATCAGCGGCATGAGCGTGGTCATCCAGGGGCACGACGGTCCCTACGGCGTGGTCGGCGTCCATAGCCGCCGGGAGCGGCAATTCACCCAGTACGACGTCAACTTCCTGAAGGGGGTGGCCAACGTGCTCGGCGCTACCGTTCAGCGCGCGGCCACGGAGGCCGCCCTGCGCCGCAGCGAGGCTACCTTCCGCGAGATCTTCAGCCACGCGGGGGTGGGCATCGCCGTCCTCGACCTGCAGGGGAACATCCTGGAGGCCAATCCGGCGTACGCGGAGATCACGGGCTATGCCCAGGAGGAGCTCACTGACGGCGCCCTTTCCGTCCGGCAGCTGATCCATCCGGAGGACTGGCCGAGCGCGGAGGTAGCCATGGCCCGTCTCCGGGACGGGGAGGTCCATGATTGCTCCGTGGAGAAGCGCCTGGTCCGCAAGGACGGCGGCAACGCCTGGATCCAGGCCACCGTAACCCTGCGGCCGGGGGATACGGGGCACCCCCGCCAGTTCATCGCCCTGTTGGAGGACATCACCAAGCGCCGGGAGGCCGAGGAGACCCTGGCCGAGGCCAGCCGGCGCAAGGACGAGTTCCTGTCCATGCTGGCGCATGAGCTGCGCAACCCGCTGACCCCCATCGCTACCATGGGCGAGGTCCTGGCCTCCCAGCGGGAGCCCATGGACCCTGCGCGGCTGCGCCGGATGGCCGCCACCATCCAGCGACAGAGCACCCACCTGACCCGGATCGTGGACGACCTGCTGGATCTCAACCGGATCAAGACCGGGCGCATCGACCTGCAGAAGGAGGTCGTGGACCTGCGGACCGTGGCCGACCAGGCGGCCGAGTCGGTGGCCGCAGCGGCCCGGGAGAACGAGCAGTCCCTGGAGCTGGACCTGCCCGAGGCGTCCCTGACCACCGAGGGGGACCCCGTCCGCCTCACCCAGATCCTCACCAACCTGCTGGACAACGCGGTGAAGTACTCCGACCCCGGGGGAGAGGTGCGCCTGACGGGCTTCCGGGACAACGGGCAGGTGGTGATCCGGGTGCGGGATACCGGGCAGGGTATTCCCCCCGAGCGGCTACCGCGCCTGTTCGACGACTTCGATCGGGGCGGCCTGCGTAACGCCGGGCCCAAGGGCCTGGGGCTCGGGCTGGCGGTGGTCCGCCGCTTGGTGGAGCTGCACGGCGGCTGGGTGGAGGCACGGAGCCCGGGGCCGGGGCAGGGCAGCGAGTTCACGGTGCATCTCCCCGCCGCGGAAGCCAACACGCCCGACCAGCCCGAGGCGGCCGAGCCCGCCCTCCGGGAGGGCGTCCACGAGGTGCTCATGGTGGAGGACGATCCCGACGTGGCTCAGTCGCTATCCTTTCTCCTGGAGGACCTGGGCTACCACGCCAGGCACGCCGGTTCCGGCGAGCAGGCCTTCGATATGTTGCAGGGGGCCGCCCCGGAGCTCGTGCTCATCGACATCGGCCTCCCCGATCAGTCCGGGTTCGAGGTGGCCCGGAGGCTGCGGGGGCGGCTGCGGGATACCCCCCTGGTGGCCCTGTCGGGCCACGCCCCCACCGACTTCTCCGACGAGTCCACCAACGTCTTCGACGAGTACCTGCTCAAGCCCCCCACCGTGGGGGTGCTGCGCAAGGCCCTGGAGCAGGTCGAGCATGAGGGGGGCTGACCATGGGGAGGCGCCCCATTCCGGGAACCGGAGAGGCCGCGCTAGGTTGAAGGGTATGTACGCTTCTCAAGGCAGGGGTGCAGGATGAGCCAGGGGGACCTCGCCCGGATCCCGGATTGCATCATGCGGCACATCGAGCAGCTTGGTGAGGGCCGGCACGGCGTGGGCCAGAACTGCGGCGATACCCAGGACGAGGCGGCGCAGAGCACGAGCCCGCCCCTCATCTGCGGCGAGATCCGCCTTACCGAGGAGGAGGCGGGGGAGATCCGGCGATTTTTCGAGAAATATCGCGATGCCGCCGTGGAGAAGCCCCGGGATGGGGCCCGGGGCCGCATGATCGTGGCGCCCCGGCGATACGAGCGGCTGGGAGAGAGCTTCTACCTGGAGTTCGAGGCCCTGGCCTTCCTCTAGATGACCCCATGCAGCCCCGTTGCGGTCTTGGGAAGGGCTTCAGCCCAGGGTGTGGCCGGCGGTGGGGCCCCGATGCTCGCGAAGGGCCTCCTCGCCCAGGGGGCTGAGCTGGATGCCGTTGCCGCTCGGCTCCAACAGCTTGCCTTCCAGGAGGCCCGCCAACGCGTCGGCCACCTCCTGCTTGGCCCCGGAATCGGCCAGGGATTCCTGAATATCGGCGACGGACCATCCCTCCGCCAGTCTCTGCAGAATCCGGGTTTCCATGGTGGTCAGACCCACTTTCGACCCCCCCTTGAAGGCCAACCAGATCCCAGCATCCAAACCCCTTTCCTGATTACGGGAATCCCGTGTACAGGCATACCCCGATGCAAGTGAGGGCTTACCCTAAGGGTTTTCGGGGAGGTTGGGAAGGGGGGAGTCGAAATTTCGTGGTGTCCGGAATAGAGTCCCGCCCTGGTGGTCTCAACGGGGAGGGATGCGGGCCCGCCGGGCCGCACACCCGGGGCGGCGGGCCCGGTAACCGCCTGGAACCGGAGGAATGAAACCATGCCGGATCGCCAGGGGAAGGAGGTCCATGTCTTTCTGGACCAGACCCTGCCCGAGCCGGGCTGGGTGGGAAAGGCCTATGACCGGAAGGCGGACGGGGGGCTGGATCCCTTGCCGCCCCTGGAAGGGGTCCTGCTCTCCTCGGGGGATTCCGAGGAGGCCCGGGAACGGGCCTCGGAGCGGTTCGAGGTGCCGCGGGAGCGCGTGGCGGTTATTCAGCCTTGTTAGCGCACGGCCTTCGCGCCCGGAGCCATTGCAAATAGGACCCGTGTTGGTCACGCTCTCCCCATCCTTGGACCCCGCTGCGGGCGGGGAGGGCGTCCCCTGCCCAATCAACCGTTTGGGGCCGGGACGTTGGATAAAGGCGCACGTAAGCGGTACCTTTTTTCGGGGTCCTCGAGGTAGCGGTCCGGATGATCGGGAAAATGGGGAATACGGCAGTGGGAAATAAACAAGGCCACCACGGCGGGTGTCATGGCGGGCGGAATCCCGTCCCGGGCCCGCGGGGAGCCGCGGGGCCGGAGGAGCTGAGCGGATGGTCCCGGGACGACCTGATCGCCCGGCTGCGCCGCCTGGAGGAATGCCTGGAGGCCGATACCGCTCCGGAAGACTCCCGCCGCATGCTCTACGAGCTTCAGGTCCATCAGATGGAGCTGGAGCGCCAGAACCGCGAGATGGCGGAGCTGCGCGCCCAGCTCGAGGTCTCCCGCGACCGGTATGTGGCCCTGTACGAGACCGCCCCGGTGGCCTATCTGACCCTGAGCCAGGAGGGGGTGATCCGGAACGTGAACCTCGCCGGGAGCCGGCTGCTGCAAGGCGGACCCGGCGGCCTGATCGGGGAGCCCTTGACCGCCTTCCTGGGACGACGGGACCTCGCAAGGCTGGAGGAATACCTGGACACCCTGCTTCGGACGGGGGCCCCCGACTCCCTCGAGGTGGAGCTTCCCGGTGCCGACGGCGGGGAACGGATCCTCAAGCTGGAGGGCACCCGGGCCGTCTCGCCCCGGGACGAGGAACCGGTGGTGCGTATGGTGCTCACCGACGTTACCGAGGCCAAGGAGGCGGAGGCCCTGCAGCGGCGCATCAACCGGGCCCTCTACGCCCTGAGCCGGGTTCAGGAGGCTACCCGGGAGGCGGAGACCCCCGAGGACCTTATGGAGCGGGTCTGCCGGTTCCTGAACGAGGAAGCCGGGTACGCCCTGGCCTTCGTGGGTGAGCCGGTAAAGGACGAGGAGGGCACGGCAAGGGTGCTCGGGGCCAGCGGCGCCACCGATTACCTGGAGCAGGTCGTGGGCGAAATCCGCTGGAAGGAGGGCCCGCAGGGGAAGGGGCCCTTCGGCCGGGCGGTGCAGACGGGCAGGCCCGTCATCAGCAATTCCGTGGGGATGGATCCTTCCTTCGAGCCCTGGCGGGACCGGGCGCTAGCCTACGGCCTGAACGCCGTGGTGGGCATCCCCCTGGTGGAAGGGGGCCGCACCCTGGGGGTTCTCGGGCTGTACGCGGAGGAGGCGGACTCCTTCGACGCCGAGGAGATGCAGTGGCTCGGCCAGGTGGCCGACGAGCTGGCCACCGCCTGGTGCGCCCTGCGCCACCGCGAGCACCGTCGGCGCGCGGAGCAGGAGCGGGACCGGCTGGTGCAGATCCTGGAGGCCACCCCCGACTTCGTGGCCATGGCCACCGCCGAGGGGCGGACCATCTACTGGAATCCGGGCGCTTACGAGCTGCTGGGCTACGACCCGGAAACCTTCCAGCCGGGGCATCACGCGATCCGGGAGTACCACCCAGCTTGGGCCTACGAGCGCTTGCAGCGGGAGGCCTTCCCCACCGCCCGGGAGCGCGGCCTTTGGCGGGGGGAATTGGCCTTCCTGAGCCGGGACGGCCGGGAGATGCCCGTCAACCAGGTGATTCTGGCCCACTACGACAGCGAGGGGCGGGTCCAGTACTGGTCCACCATCGCCCACGACCTCACCACCTTCAAGCAGCAGCGCGCCGAGCTGGAGCGTAGCCGGCGCCTCATGGCCATCGGCGAGCTGGGCTCGGTGGTGGCCCACCAGCTCAACCAGCCCCTGACCGCCGCCCTCACCTACGCGGAGGGCACCCTGCACCGGTTCGACAACCTCCAGGGGGTGCCCGTGGCCCTGCGGGAGGGCCTGGAGCAGGTCCTGGTCCAGGTCCGCAAGGCCGGGAGCATCGTCCGCGACCTGCACAACTTCCTGCGCGGCGGCTCGCCCCATTTCCAGACCCTGGACCTCAACGGCCTGATCAGGGAGCTGGGTCCCCGCCTGGCCACGGGGCGCGAGAGCCGGGCGCCGCGGATCCGCCAGGACCTGGCACCGGACCTGCCCGCCGTGTCCGCGGATCCCACCCTCATCCAGGAATGCCTGCAGAACCTCATGAACAACGCCGCCGAGGCCATGGAGGGGCAGGAGGACCCGGTGGTGGAGATCGTCACCGACTTCCGTCGGGACGGCCTGGTGGAGGTCCAGGTGCGGGACTCGGGGGTGGGGCTGCCCGAGGCCCTGCGCGAGGACCTGGACCGCCCCCTGTACACCACCAAGCCCGACGGACTGGGACTGGGAGTGGCCATCTGCCGCTCGGTGATCGAAGCCCACGGCGGCAACCTGTGGGCTACCTCCAACGACCCCGAGCCGGGGACCACCTTCCACTTCACCCTGCGCTCGTCGGGGGGCGAGGCCCAAGCGAGCAACTGATCGGGGGCGTTCCTCCCCTGGGGGCGGTCTTGGACCGCCCCCACCGTCCCGGCGGGTCGCCGGTGGCGCTTAGCGCTCCAGGCGCTTGTGCTTGCCTTTGGCCTGGTCCGCCTCGCCCTTGCCCTGCTGGGCCCGCATGGCCTCGTACTCGCTGTAGCTGCCCTCGGTAAAGATCACCTGGCCGTCCTCCTCGAAGGCCATGGTGTGGGTGGCCACGCGGTCGAGGAACCAGCGGTCGTGGGAGACCACCACGGCGCTGCCGGGGAACTCCAGCAGGGCCTGCTCCAGGGCGCGCAGGGTCTCCACGTCCAGGTCGTTGGTGGGCTCGTCGAGCAGCAGCAGGTTGCCGCCGCGCTTCAGGAGCTTGGCGAGGTGCACGCGGTTGCGCTCGCCGCCGGAGAGGTCACGGACCTTCTTCTGCTGGTCGGCGCCGGTGAAGTTGAAGCGGCTCACGTAGGCGCGGGAGTTTACCTCCCAGTTGCCCACCTGCAGGTGGTCGGCGCCGCCGGAGATCTCCTCCCAGACCGTGTTCTCGCCGGCCAGGGCGTCCCGCGACTGGTCCACGTAGGCCAGCTCCACCGTCTCGCCCAGAGTCATGGAGCCGCCGTCGGGCTGCTCCTCGCCGGTGATCATGCGCAGCAGGGTGGTCTTGCCGGCGCCGTTGGGGCCGATGACGCCGACGATGGCGCCGCTCGGCACCACGAAGGACAGCCCCTGGTAGAGCTCGCGGTCGCGGAAGGTCTTGGTGAGGTTCTCCGCCTCGATGACCTTGTCGCCCAGGCGCGGTCCCGGCGGGATGTAGATCTCGTTGGTCTGGGCGCGCTGCTGGTACTCGGGGCTGGAGAGCTCGTCGAGGCGCTTCAGGCGGGCCTTGCTCTTGGACTGCCGGCCCTTGGGGTTGGAGCGCGCCCAGTCCAGCTCCTCCTTCATGGCCTTCTGGCGGGCGCTCTCCTCCTTTTCCTCCTGCTCCAGGCGCTTCTCCTTGTACTCCAGCCAGTCGGAGTAGTTGCCCTGGAAGGGGTAGCCGTGGCCGCGGTCCAGCTCCAGGATCCAGCCGGCCACGTTGTCGAGGAAGTAGCGGTCGTGGGTGACGGCCACCACGGTGCCCGGGAATTCGCCCAGGTAGCGCTCCAGCCACTCCACCGACTCGGCGTCGAGGTGGTTGGTGGGCTCGTCGAGGATCAGCATGTCCGGGTTGGACAGCAGCACTTTGCACAGGGCCACCCGGCGCCGCTCGCCGCCGGAGAGGCGGGAGACGTCGGCGTCCCAGGGCGGCAGGTTAAGGGCGTCGGCGGCGATCTCCAGCTTGCGGTCCAGCTCCCAGGCGCCGCTTGCGTCGATCTTCTGCTGCAGCTCGCCCTGCTCCTCGATGAGGGCGTTGAAGTCGGCGTCGGGGTCGGCGAAGGCGGCGGTGACCTCGTTGTAGCGGTCGAGCAGGGCCTTGGTCTCGGCCACGCCCTCCTCCACGTTGCCCTTCACGTCCTTGGACTCGTCGAGCTGGGGCTCCTGGGGCAGGTAGCCGATGTTCAGGCCGGGCTCGGGCCGGGCCTCGCCGTCGAACTCGGTGTCCACGCCCGCCATGATGCGCAGCAGGCTGGACTTGCCGGCGCCGTTGTAGCCCAGCACGCCGATCTTGGCGCCGTGGAAGAAGCTGAGGTTGATGTCCTCGAGGATGGTCTTCTTGGGCGGCACGACCTTGGTCAGGCCGCTCATGGTGAACACGTATTGCGCCATGACAACCTTCTCGGTGCGGTTGGGTGGCGGGGTGGACCGCGGTGTATGGGGGCGGACCGGCCGCGGGGCCGGGCCGGCGGGGGAGGTCGGCCGCCGAACGGGGGCCTCCCCCGAAACGCCGTAGGATAACACGCGACTCCGGGTTGGGAGGCCCCGGGCGGGTTGCGAAAGTTGGCTGTCCGTCTCGTTCCTGGAGGCGGCTGTGGAAGGGCCCCCGGTCCTGGCCGGGGTCGATGGTCCCTCCCGTCGCGGCCACTGGCCGCTCCCACAGGCGCCCAGCCCTATTTTTTACCGGCTGGCCGGACTGAGTCGCCTGCCAGGTTTCGGGGATACGGGCGGGTATTCCGGTAGGTGCAGGGAGGGGACCGCTTCCCTGGCGGCCCCTTCGGCAAAGGCCCTCGGAGGGTCAGTGCCCGCGGGAGCGCCGCACGTAGCCGGCGGCCTGGTCCAGCTCGTCCGGGCGCTCCACCCAGGCGATCCATTTCCCCAGGTCCGGGGTGGCCTTGCGGAACTCCACCGGGACGTGGATCTCGCTGTACTCCGGGTGCTCCCCCAGCGGCTTGGCGAACAGGGTCAGCTCCCGGGTTTCCGGGGCTAGGGCGTTTTCGGCCAGGTCCAGATAGCCGAACACCTCCTGGGGGTTCTGGCGGTTGCGGACTTCCATGCGCATGGACATCGCTTGCTCCTTTGCAAGGTCCCCAGAACCACAGTAGCTCTCCCGCCGCGTCCCGGGAAGCCCCGGGGCGCGGGTATCCAAACGGCCTCACCGCCCCGCGGCGACCTCCTCCAGGATCCGGTCGTACTCGGGGGCCATCCGTTCCCAATCGTAGGCCGCGGCGAGGTTCGCCAGCTCGCCGGAGTCGGGGCGGCCCTCGCGGAGTAGCTCTCGAAGGCACCCGGCCAGCTCCTCCTCGTCGTCGTACAGGCAGCGGGGGTGCCAGGACGTGGGCAGCAGTCCGGGATAGGCCTGCCGCCGGGGGAGCAGGGGAAAGGCCCCGCAATAGACCGCCTCCATCACGCTGATGCCGAAGAAGTCGTGGTAGGAGGTGACCGGCAGGATGTCGGCTGCCCACAGCCAGCGGGCATAGGCCGCGGCGTCCTCGGCGTAGCCGAAATGAACGATGCGGTCCCCCAGCAGCTCCCGGCCCTCCGTGAACGCTGGGGGAGGGTGCGGGGGCACCCGGCCCAGCACCGCCACCTGGAAATCCAGCCCTTCGTCGGCCAGCGCGCGCAGCACCCGGAAGAAGCCCTCGGGGTTCTTGTCGTGCTCCCAGCGGTGATTCCAGAGCAGCAAGGGCGGGTCCGACGGCGCCGGCTTCTCTGGCCGGTGGTGGTCGAGTGCGCCCAGCTCCAGGCCCAGGGGCAGCACCGTGCTCTTGGCCGCCACCTCGTCCACCTTCTCGGCCTCCCCGTGGTCCCGGATGTTCCCCAGCAGCGCCCGTGCGCCTTCCAGGAGGCTGTCGCGGTTGAAGGCGGAGTTGAACAGCACCCGGTCGGCGGCGAGGGCGGAGGCGAAATTGATGAAGGCGTAGTGGTTGTCCCGGCCGTTTTCCCGGTCCGGGTCCCAGGGGGAGCGGGGGTAGGCGAACTGGTTCTCGTGGAAGTAGAGGGCCACCGGGACCCCCGCGGTGTGGTCGCGGGTGAGGGCGAGGAAGGTGGTGAGGTCCAGCATGTCCGTCGCCAGGATCAGGTCGGGGCGGCGGTCCGGGGCCCGGAAGCGCTCCGCTAGGGTGATGGCGCCGCCGTGCATTCGCCACTTCCAGCTGCGTCCCGGCAGGGAGAGGATCTCCACCGTGTGCCGGGAGTGGTGCCGGAGGCCCTCGGCCCAGGCGGCGTGCGACCCGCCGAGATAGGGCTCCACGAGCAGAATGTGCAAGAAAGATGCTCCCCCGGGGTTGACCGCGGTGTCCGGCGGCCCGAATTTTCCCTGTAGGGGAAGGAATTCGCAAACGGGTGCGCCCGGGGAACGAAACAGGAGGGAGCCATGCTCATGCCTTTTGCCCGCCGTACGCTCGGTGCCGTCGGCGGGGCGGCCCTGCTGGGCCTCTTACTGGGGGGCTGCGCCGCCATGAACGAGGCGGGCTGGTCCATCGGCGACGGCGAGCCGGTCTATGTGGTGGACCAGAACGCCGCCAAGCTGGCGATGGTGGATCCGGACGGCGGGGAGGTGGTCGGCGAGGTGGAAGTGGGGGACACCCCCACCTACAACGCCGTGACCCCCGATGGGGACTATGTCCTGGTGACCGCCACCGGGGAGGAGATGCTCTACGTGGTGGATACCGGGCAAGGGGAGGTGGTAGAGCGCCTGGAGCTCGGCGACACCCCCAAGGGGGTGGGCGTGACGCCCGACGGCGAGTTCGTCTACGCCGTGAACGAGGGGCCGGAATCCAACAGCGTGGACGTGTTCGAGGTGGGCTCCTGGACGCACGTGAAGGAGATCGGGGTTGGCGAGGCCCCGCACAACGTGGCCTTCGATCCCGCGCGGAAGATCGCCTATGTCAGCAACGCGGAATCGAACACCGTGAGCCGCATCCGCTACACCAACCACACTTATCTGGATGAGATCCCGCTCGCCGGGGACGGCGTGCCCCACAATCTGGTGGTGAGTCCGGACGGGGAGTTCCTGCTGGTTACCCTGAACGAGAGCGAGCAGATGGCGGTTGTGGAGCTGGATAGCGGCCAGGACATCGTGCACGTGAACCTCTCGAAGGAGCATCACGGCATCGACATGAGTCCGGACGGCCGCTGGGTGTACGTCACGGGTATCGGGGACTCCGTGGTCAACGTCATCGACCTCGGCCGCTTCGCCCGCGTCGGCCAGGTGGAGGTGGGCCAGGGGCCCCATGGCGTCCGGTTCAGCGCGGACGGCGACCATGCCTTCGTGTCCGTGCAGGGCACGAACGAGGTGGTGGTGATGGAAACCGGCGGCCACGACATCGTGCGCCGGATCGAGGACCCCGGCGGCCCCTTCTGGGTGGCCGTGCCGGGTCGGTGAAACCGGTTCGAACTGCCGTCCGGGGCCCCCGCCAGGGGGCCCTTTTCTTGGGTAGAGCCGGTGCTCTGTTCCCCCCGGTGTAGGCAACGGGCAACAGCGGCTTGACGGCGCTTCCGCGTGGTTTCGGGCGGGACCGGGGCCGTTCCGGTCCGTGTCCTCGTTCCCGGGGGACGACGCTTCCCGGCCCGGTCCGGCTGGACGGCTGCCCGTTTGCGCTGGGAATACGGGCGGCTACGGGATTGGCACGAAGGTTGCCGTGGGAAGGGGGGAGTTGCCCAAACAGAGCGGGGATACCATGCCGAAAGCCGTGTCGGAATTGCCCAATATGCTGGATCCAACCTTTTTCCGCCTGCTGGTGGTGGCGGCCTTCAGCAATTTCTTCCTGATGGTGGCCGTGGTCATCGGCGGCCTCGGCGTCATGGAGATGGTGGGGACCCTGCTTCGCACCGTGGGGGACCTGGTCCTGTCGGGAGGGCCCTCCGGGAGCCTGGCCTTTGAGGAAGGCGAGGGCGGGGAGAACCTCATCGCCAGCATTATCAAGGGGCTCAACATGGCCATTATCGCCCTGGCGTCCCTGGAGCTGGCCATGGGAATCCACAAGGAATACGGCAGCAAGGAGGAGGAGGACAACCTCTACCGCATCGTCCGGCGGACCATCACCCGGTTCGTAAGCCTGGCCTCCATCGCGCTGGTCCTGGAGGCCCTCATCATGGTGATCAAGTACAGCCATTTGGATCTGGCGGGGAACCTAACCTATCCGGTGGCCATCCTGGGGGGCACCAGCGCGCTGCTCCTGGGTCTCGGTGGCTTCCTGGCCCTGAGCCGGGCGGACGAGCATCCCGCTGGTGAAGGTGGGCCGGTTGAGCCGGAAGGCGTCGCGGGGATCGGCTCGGGCCGGCGGCCGCCCGAGTCGTTTGGTGTACGCGCGGGGGGTGTTGCCCGGAGCCGGGGCGCCCGCGGTGAAGGTGTGCCGGGGCGGGAATGGGCCCGGCCGGGCCGGTGATGGGAAGGGTTCCCTGGGCCCGGAACGGGGGTAGGGATCGTCGGGAGGAGCGGGCCCGGGCGGTTTCTGCCACATTGGGAGGGGAGGTTGCGCCAGGGGGCCGCGCCATGCATGAGATGGCCTTGTGCGAGTACGTGCTGCAGGTCCTGGAGGAGGAGTCGGGGCGCCAGGGCTACGTCCGCGTCGAGCGGGTACGGTTGGAGGTGGGGGCCCTGTCCTGCGTGGAGAAGGAGGCCCTGCGGTTCAGCTTCGAGGCCGTGGCGCGCGGTTCGCTGGCCGAAGGGGCCCGGCTCGAGCTTCGGGACGCCCCGGGGCAGGGCTGGTGCGGGATGTGCGAGGAAACGGTGACGCTGCGCTCCCTGGCCGATCCCTGCCCCCGCTGCGGGGGCTTCGAGCTCACGCTGACCCGGGGCCTAGGCCTGCGGATCAAGGACCTCGACGTGGTGTGACCGCCGCCCGAGCCAGGAGGGGACCATGTGTAACGTTTGCGGTTGCGGAGAAGGCGCGGCCCCGGTCCCTGGCGAGGAGGAGGCCCGGGGCGCCGGGGACCGGGAGCCGGATGGGCCGGACTACGGAGCCTCCCCGGCCCGCGCCCACGCGCCGGGGATGGACCCGGCGCGCATGGTGCGGATCGAGCGGGACGTGCTGGCCGCCAACGACCGCCACGCCGCCGCCAACCGGTCCCGGCTGGAGGAGCAGGGCGTCCTCGCCCTCAACCTGGTCTCCGGGCCCGGTGCGGGCAAGACCACCCTGCTCGCCCGCACGGTGGCGGACCTGGCGGGGCGCCTGGACGTCGCCGTGGTGGGGGGCGATCAGCAGACCGACAACGACGCCGAGCGGGTGCGGGCCGCCGGGGCCCGGGCCCTGCAGGTGAACACCGGCAAGGGCTGCCACCTGGACGCCCACATGGTGGAGCACGCCCTGGTGTCCCTGGCCCCCGCGGAGCACGGGCTGGTCTTTATCGAGAACGTGGGCAACCTGGTCTGCCCGGCGGCCTTTGACCTGGGCGAGGAGGCCAAGGTGGTGATCCTCTCGGTCACCGAGGGCGAGGACAAGCCGGCCAAGTACCCCGACATGTTCCATGGCGCCGACCTGCTGGTGCTGAACAAGGTGGACCTGCTGCCCCACCTGGACTTCGACGTGGCGCGCTGCCTGGACCACGCCCGCCGGGTGAATCCGGACCTGGAGGTGGTTCAGCTCTCCGCCACCACCGGGGCGGGTCTGGAGGACTGGCACGCCTGGCTGGCCGCCCGGCGCGCGCGCCTGCTGGACCGCCTCGGGGCCGCTCCTCCCGAGCCGGCGGCGGGGGACTGAGGCCGTGGGACGCCCCGCCACGGCCGCGGTGGGGGGTGAGCGCATCCGGGTGCGGGGGCTGGTGCAGGGCGTGGGCTTCCGGCCCACCGTATGGCGGCTGGCCCGGGAAGAAGGACTGACGGGGGAGGTGGGCAACGACGGGGCCGGCCTCTGGATCCGGATCTGGGGACCGGAGGCCGTCCGTGCCCGTTTCCGGGAGCGGCTGCGCGCGGAGGCCCCGCCCCTGGCCCGCATCGAGGCCTTGGAGGTCGAGTCCCTGGGGTCCGGGCCCGCTCCTGCGCGTTTCAGCATCGCATCCAGCGGCGGCGGGACGGCCCGCACGGGGGTAGCTTCGGATGCTCCGGTTTGCCCCGCCTGCCTGGCGGAGCTGCTGGACCCCGGGGACCGCCGCTATCGCTATCCCTTCCTCAACTGCACCCATTGCGGACCCCGCTACACCATCACCACCGCCATCCCCTACGACCGGCCCAACACCACCCTGGCGGGCTTCCCATTGTGCGGGGACTGCAGCCGGGAGTACGCGGACCCTGGCGATCGCCGTTTCCACGCCCAGCCCATCGCCTGTCCGGCCTGCGGTCCGGCCCTGGTTTTGCGGGATTCGGAAGGCCGGCCCGAGGCGGGGGATCCGGTGAGCGGGGCCCTGGCCCATATCCGGGCGGGACGGATCGTGGCAATGAAGGGGGTAGGCGGCTACCACCTGGCCTGCGATGCCCGCGACCCCGGGGCCGTGCCCCGCCTGCGCGCGCGCAAGGAGCGGGGCGGCAAGCCCCTGGCGGTGATGGCGGCCAATCCCGCCTCCCTGGAGCGCTGGGCGAGGATCGGTCCCGCGGAGCGGGATCTGCTGGGGGATCCGGCCCGGCCCATCGCCCTGCTGGCCAAGCGTGGACGGGCCGAGGCGGAGCTGCCCGGCATCGCCCCGGGTCTGGCCGAGGTGGGGGCCATGCTGCCCTACGCGCCCATCCACTACCTGCTGTTCCACGAGGCGGCCGGGCGGCCGGCAGGCACCGGCTGGCTGGGGGAGCCCCAGGGGCTTTTGCTGGTGATGACCAGCGCCAACCCCGGCGGCGAGCCCCTGGTAACGGAACCGGACGAGGCCCACCGGCGGCTGGCCGGCATCGCCGATGCCTTCCTGGACCACGACCGGCCCATCGCCGTGGCCTGCGACGATTCCGTGGCCCGGCTCCGGAGCGACGGCCGGCGGCTCCTGCTCCGCCGGGGACGCGGCCACGCCCCCCGGGCGGTTCCGCTGCCCCGCAAGGGGGCGCCAGTGCTGGCAACGGGCGCCTGGCTGAAAAACACCGTCTGCCTCACCCGCGGCGACGAGGCCCACCTTTCCCAGCACATCGGCGATCTGGCCAATCCCGCCGCCGTGCGGGCCATGGAGGGGGCGGCCGCCCACCTGGAGGCCCTCCTGGAGACGGCCCCGGGGGCCGTGGCTTGCGACCTTCATCCCGATTTCCCCAGCACCCACCTGGCCCACCGGCTGGCCGAAGTACGCGGCCTCCCCGTGGTTCCCGTCCAGCACCACCACGCCCACATCGCCGCGGTGGCCGCCGAGCACCGCCTGGGTGGCCCCGTCCTGGGCCTGGCCCTGGACGGCGTGGGCCTGGGCGACGACCGCGCCGCCTGGGGCGGGGAGATGCTGGTGGTGGACGGTGCCCGCTACGAGCGCCTCGGGCATCTGACCCCGCTGCCCCTGCCGGGCGGCGACCGCGCCGCCCGCGAGCCCTGGCGGATGGCGGCCGCGGCCTTGCACCTCCTGGGGCGTGGCGCGGAGATCGAGACCCGCTTCGGCCACCGGGAGGGGGCCGGGCTCCTGGCCCGCATGCTGGAGCGGGAGGCGGCCTGCCCCTGGACCACCAGCGCCGGGCGCTGGTTCGACGCCGCCGCCGGGCTCCTCGGCGTGCGCGAGGTCTGCGGCTACGAGGCGCAGGCGGCCATGGAGCTGGAGGGGCTGGCCCGCGCCCAGCCCGAGCCCGTGGAAGAGCCGGGCGGTTTCCGCGTGGCCGGTCCGGAGCTGGACCCGACGCCCCTGCTGGAGGCCCTCCTGGAGGAGCCGGATCCGGCCCGAGGGGCAGCCCGTTTCCACGCCGGCTTGGCGGCGGGGCTGGCCGAGTGGGCCCGCTGGGCCGCGGCGGCCCGCGGCTTGACGCGCGTGGTGCTGGGCGGGGGATGCTGGGCCAATACCCTGCTGGCGGGCAAGGTGCGCCGGCGCCTGGAGGCCTCCGGCCTGACCGTTTTCGAGGCCGAGGCGGTGCCGCCGGGCGACGGGGGACTGAGCCTGGGGCAGGCCTGGGTGGCCGTGCGGAGCCTGGAGGAGGATTGAGATGTGCCTGGCCGTGCCCGGAAAGGTGGTGGAGCAGGAGGGCGACGAGGTCGCCCGGGTGGACTTCGGCGGGGTCCGCAAGAGCGTGAGCCTGGCCCTGGTGGAGGACGTGGCGGTCGGGGACTACGTGCTGGTGCACGTGGGCTTCGCCCTGCAGCGCATCGATCCGGAGGAGGCCGAGCGCACCCTGGCGCTGTTCGCGGAGATGAGCCAGCGGCAAGGAGGATAACCGCCAAGGACGCCAAGAACGCCAAGAAGGCAAAAAACCAGAAATGATCCACGCCCCGTGGAAGGCCTTGGTAGATCCCGGTGCTTTCAAGGTTGTTCTTACGGTTTTTCTTTTGGCGTTCTTGGCGTCCTTGGCGGTTCAAAGCCGTTTAACGGAGAGGCAGTCTGCGCCATGAAATACGTCGACGAGCTCCGCGACGGGGCCACGGCCCGGCGGCTGGCCGCCGCCATCGCCGCCGAGGCGGATCCGGATCGCGGCTACCGGTTCATGGAGTTCTGCGGCGGCCACACCCACGCCGTGTTCCGCTACGGCGTGCCCGACCTGCTGCCGCCCAACGTGCACCTGATCCACGGCCCCGGCTGCCCGGTGTGCGTGCTGCCGGTGGGCCGGGTGGACGCCGCCATCGAGCTAGCGCGCCGCCCGGAGGTGATCCTGTGCACCTACGGCGACCTGCTACGGGTTCCGGGCTCGCGGCGCTCCAGCCTGCTCCGGGCCAGGGCGGAGGGGGCCGACGTCCGCATGGTCTACTCCCCCGCCGACAGTCTGCGAATCGCCCGGGAGCACCCCGACCGCGAGGTGGTCTTCTTCGCCATCGGCTTCGAGACCACCACCCCGCCCACCGCCGTGGTGGTCCGGCGGGCCGAGGCCGAGGGCCTTGCCAACTTCAGCGTGGTCTCCAACCACGTCCTCACACCGCCGGCCATGGCGCACCTCCTGGACTCCCCGGAGCTGGACGGTCCCGCGGCGCCGTCCCTCGACGGCTTCATCGGCCCCTCCCACGTCTCCACCATCATCGGGAGCGCTCCCTACGAGCCCTTCGCCCGCGAGCACGGCCGGCCGGTGGTGATCGCCGGCTTCGAGCCCCTGGACGTCATGCAGGCCATCCGCATGCTGATCCGCCAGGTGAACGCCGGCCGGGCCGAGGTGGAGAACGAATACACCCGGGCGGTGACCCGCGTCGGGAACCGGAAGGCCCAGGAGCTGGTCTCCGCGGTCTTCGCCGTGCGGGAATCCTTCGAATGGCGCGGGATGGGCAGCGTGCCCGGAAGCGGCCTGGAGGTCCGGCCGGAATACGCGCACCTGGACGCCGAGCGCCGCTTCGGGGTGGCGGTGGGGCAGCCCCGCGAGAACCGGGCATGCATCTGTCCCTCGGTGCTGCGGGGAGCGGCCCGGCCCACGGAATGCACCCTCTTCGGCACAACCTGCACTCCCGACCATCCCATGGGCTCCTGCATGGTCTCCTCGGAGGGGGCGTGCGCCGCCCACTACGCCTACGGCCGCACCCGGGAGCGGGCGGAGGCATGAGCGGGAAACCGGATCTCGAAGCGGGTCGGGTGGAGCTGGCCCACGGCGGTGGCGGGCGGGCCATGACCCGGCTCATCGAGGAGCTGTTCGCCGCCGCCTTCGACAACCGGTGGCTGGCGGCGGGGGACGATGCCGCCGCCTTCCCGGCGCCTGCGGGGCGCATGGTGATGGCCACCGACAGCCATGTGGTGACGCCGCTGTTCTTCCCGGGCGGCGATATCGGCTCCCTGGCCGTGCACGGCACCGTGAACGACGTGGCCATGGGGGGCGGGAGGCCGCTGTATCTCGCCGCCGGATTCGTGCTGGAGGAGGGCTTCCCGCTGGCGGACCTCCGGCGCATCGTGGGCTCCATGGCCGCCGCCAGCCGGGAAGCGGAAGTCCCGGTGGTGGCCGGCGACACCAAGGTGGTGGAGCGCGGCAAGGCGGACGGGGTGTACATCAGCACCACGGGGGTTGGCGTGGTGCCCGAGGGCGTGGCGGTGGGCGGCGCTCGGGCGCGTCCGGGCGACCGCGTCCTGGTGAGCGGCACCCTGGGCGACCACGGCGTGGCCATCCTTTCCGCCCGGGAGGACCTCGGCTTCGGAACGGAGCTGCAGTCGGACAGCGCACCCCTGCACGGGCTGGTGGCGACCATGCTGGAGGCCGCTCCGGGGGTCCGCTGCCTGCGGGACCCCACCCGCGGCGGCCTGGCCGCCGCCCTCCACGAGCTGGCCCGCCACTCGGGGGTCGGCATGCGCATCCGCGAGGCGGACCTGCCGGTACGTGAGGAGGTGCGCGGGGCCTGCGAGATCCTGGGCCTGGATCCCCTCAACGTCGCCAACGAGGGCAAGCTGGTGGCGGTCTGCCCCCCGGATGCGGCGCCGGCGCTGCTGGCCGCCATGGGCGGCCATCCCCTGGGGCGGGCGGCGGCGGAGATCGGCAAGGTCACCGCCGACGAGCGGGGCTTCGTGGAGATGGAGACCGCCTTCGGCGGTACCCGCCTGGTGGACTGGCTGTACGGGGAGCAGCTGCCGCGGATCTGCTGAACGGCGCCCCGAGGAACGCCGGCCGTCCGCCGGCTCCGGCCCCTTCCCCAGCGCCTTTCCCCATGGGGGCGCCCCTAGCCCCCTAGGCCTTCACGCCCCTGTGGCGCCCCCTCCCGCACGTTCTATATTCGGGGGAAGCTTTCGGCCCGGTGCCGTCGCGGCTACCGGGCCGATGCCCGGTGCTCCCCATGCCGGCGGCCGGAGGGTCCCCCATGCCCGTCCACAATCGCGACATCGCAGAGCGGTTCACCCGGCTGGCCAACCTGCTGGAGATCGAGGGGGCCAACCCCTACCGCGTCCGCGCCTACCGCAACGCCGCCCGCACCATCGGCGGCCTGTCGGTGGATATCGCCGATCTGGTCGCAAAGGGGGAGGATCTGACCCGCTACCCGGGCATCGGCAAGGACCTGGCCAGCAAGATCCGGACCCTTGTGGAGACCGGGGAGCTCCCCGATCTGGCGGAGGTGGAGAAGCGCGTGCCCACGGAGCTCTCCGATCTCATGGCCATCGAGGGGCTGGGGTCGCGGGGGGTAAAGGCCCTCTACAAGCGCCTGGGCATCACCGGGCTGGACGATCTGGAGGAGGCGGCCCGCGCCGGCCGTATCCGCGAGGTGGAACGGTTCGGGGAGAAGTCGGAGCACGCCATCCTGGCGGAGATCGAGAAGCTCCGCGGCGGGGCCCCGGAGCGCATGCGGCTGGCGGACGCCGAGGACGTGGCCCGGCCGCTGGTGGAGCACCTGACCCGGGCGGAAGGGGTGGAGGCCATCGAGGTGGCCGGAAGCTTCCGCCGGCGCAAGGAGACGGTGGGGGACCTGGATATCCTGGTCGCCTGCGCGGACAGCGGTCCGGCCATGGAGCGGTTCGTGGGGTTCGAGGACGTGGCGGAGGTGGTTTCGCAAGGCTCTACCCGCTCCACGGTGCGCCTGGCCTCGGGGCTGCATGTGGACCTGCGGGCGGTCTCCCCGAGCAGTTACGGCGCGGCGCTGCACTATTTCACCGGCTCCCAGGCCCACAACATCGCCGTGCGCCGCCGGGGGGTGGAGCGCGGCTACAAAATCAACGAGTACGGGGTCTTCCTGAGCGGGGGCGGCGAGGAGCCGGTGGCCGGTGCCCGCGAGGAGGAGGTCTTCGAACGGGTGGGCCTGCCCTGGATCCCTCCCGAGCTGCGCGAGGACCGCGGCGAGATCCAGGCGGGCGAGCAAGGGGAGCTTCCGGAGCTGGTTACGGAGGACGATCTGCTTGGGGACCTGCACGCGCACACCGACGCCACCGACGGCGCCGACTCCCTGCGCGCCATGGCGGAGGCGGCGGCCGCCCGCGGCTACGAGTATCTGGCGGTTACCGACCACTCCAAGCGGGTGGCCATGGCCCACGGCCTCGATGCGGACCGGCTGCGCCGCCAGATGGAGGAGATTGACCGGGTAAACGATGAGGGGAAGGGGGCTACCCTGCTGAAGGGGTGCGAGGTGGACATCCTGGAGGACGGCTCCCTGGACCTGCCCGACGACGTGCTGGCGGAGCTGGACCTCACCGTGTGCTCCATCCACTACCAGATGAACCTGCCCCGGGAGAAGCAGACGGAGCGGGTCCTGCGCGCCATGGACAACCCCCATTTCCGCATCCTCGCCCACCCCAGCGGACGCGCCATCAACGAGCGGGCGCCCATGGAGCTGGACATGGAGCGGATCATCGAGGCGGCCGCGGCGCGCGGTTGCGTGCTGGAGGTGAACGCCCAGCCCGCGCGCCTGGACCTCCGCGACGTGGACTGCCGCCTCGCCCGGGAGCGGGGCGCCATGCTGGCCCTGTCCACCGATGCCCACAGCACCGACAACCTGGGCCTGATGCGCTTCGCCGTGGACCAAGCCCGGCGGGGCTGGGTGGGGCCCGGGTCCGTGGTCAACACCCGTGACCTGGGGGGGCTGCGGGAGGCGCTGCGCCGCCGCTGACCCGATAGGAGAGGGGGGAATGCCCGAGCTGCCCGATGTGGAGGTGTTCAAGCGGCGCCTGGACGCCACCGCCCTCCATCAGACCATCGGCGGGGTGGAGGTGGAGGACGAGCGCGTCCTGCGGGGCTGCGGGCCGGCCGAGCTGGAGCGCCGGCTGCAGGGGCGCTCCTTGGAGGCCTCCCGCCGCCACGGCAAGCACCTGTTTGCTCGGCTGAACAGCGGCGCCTGGCTGGAGCTCCACTTCGGCATGACCGGGGACCTGGCCTGCGTGGAGGACGTGGAGGACGCGCCCCCCTACACCCGGGCCCTGTTCCACCTGGAAGGCGGGCACCACCTGGCCTTTGTGGACAGGCGGAAGCTGGGCCACCTGGCCCTGCTGGAGGACCTGGAGGCCTATCTGGCGGAGCTCGGCCTGGGCCCGGACGCCCGCGCCCTGGGTCCGGACGCCTTCCTGGAGCGGGCGCGGGGCCAGCGCGGCCAGGTCAAATGCTGGCTCATGGATCAGGACAAGATCGCCGGGATCGGCAACGTCTATTCCGACGAGATCCTGTTCCAGGCGGGAATTCACCCGCGGACGCCGGTCAAGGCGCTCTCCGACCCCCGTCTGCGGGATCTTCATCGGACCCTGTGGCGGGTTATCGACGCCGCCGTGCAGGCGGCCGTGCGCCCGGAAGCCATGCCGGAAGGCTTCCTGCTGCCCCATCGCGAGAAGGGCGCCCTCTGTCCCCGCTGCGGTACCCCCCTTCAGACCATCGGCGCCTGCGGGCGCACCGCCTACCTCTGCCCGAACTGCCAGCCAGCCCCATGAGGGGCGGTGGGGTGAGGAATATCAGGGTTTTTCCTTGATTTATAGGGTTTAACCCTTATGAAACCTGGTTCAGGGAAAAAAGGACAACGAAAGTTGTCAATGGACTGTCCTGTAGGGGTTTTTTCTGTTTGCCAGGGGGAGGGGCCTGTCCTACCGTGGATTTTAGGGGTGACCGCGCAGGAGCCCCGGTTGAGGGCGGATCCCGTTGAAAGGTAAGGGCAGCCATGGGCGAGGAAAAGAACGATCTCAATGAGGAAATCCGGGCCCTGAAGGACGATCTGTCGTCCTTGCGCTCGGACGTTTCGGAGCTGGCCGAGGCCATGCGCGAGGCGGGCCGGGACAAGGCCAGCGACTGGCGCTCCTCGGTGCAGGACGAGTGGAACGAGCGTCGCGAGGAGCTCCTGCATGCTCTGGGCGTGGCGCGGGACCGGGGACGGCAGGCGGAGGAGGACCTCGAGCGGAGCATCGGGGAGCACCCCTGGACCAGCCTGGTCGCCGCCTTCGGGGTGGGCTACCTGCTGGCCAAGATCACGGGCGTGGGAGGCCGACGCTGAACTACCTGGCCGATTTCCTGGTGGCCCTCCTGGACCTCGCGGAGGCCGAGGGACGGGCCTTGCGGCGCGGTCTGGTGCGCCTGGGCGGTGGGCTGGCGCTGGCCATCCTCGCCGCCCTCCTGGCGGCCGCCGCGGTCGGGCTCCTCCTGTGGGCCCTGTACCTGTTCACGGCGGACCTGCTCAATCCCGTGGCGGGGGCCCTGGTCACCGGCCTAGTGGCCCTGGTGGCGGCCGGAGCGATGGGATGGTTCGCCAGCCGCCTGGGCCGGTGAGCACCGCCGAGGCCAAGGAGCGCCTGCGCGCCGGGCGTTCCTACGGGGACCGCCTGCGCGCGCTCCGTGCCGGACGGGAGCCCCGGTCCGAGCCAGAGGGTCCCCCCTCTCTGGAGGAGGCCAAGGACCGGGTTCGGTGGACGGCCGACCGGCTCAACCCACCGGCGTGGGTAGGCCGCCACCCCTACGGGTCCCTGGCGGCCGCCCTGGCGGGGGGCATGGCCGCCGGCGGTGCGCCGGCCCCGGTGCGCCGCCTGGTGGTACGGGGGCTGCTGGAGCTGGCCCTCCGCCGCTTCTAGGACCGTCCGCGCTCCGATTTCTTTCCTTCCCACGGCCCGTTGCCTCGGGGTGACGGGTCCGATCAGCGAGGCCACCCGGTATATGTGCGGTATCGCGGGGTTCTGGACGGCAAGCCTTCCCGGGACTCCGGAGGAGGTGGCCGGAGCCATGGGGGACCGGCTGCGCACCCGGGGACCGGACGACCGCGGAGTGTGGGCCGACCGGGAGGCGGGCCTCGCCCTGGCGCACCGGCGCCTGGCGGTTCTCGATCTCTCCCCGGCTGGCCACCAGCCCATGGTCTCCCCCTGCGGGCGGTACGTGCTGGCCTACAACGGCGAGATCTACAACCATCCCGAGCTGCGCCAGGCGCTGGAGGGGGAGGGCGGCCACTTTCGGTGGCGCGGGCATTCGGACACCGAGACCCTGCTGGCGGCCCTGCGCCACTGGGGGGTGGAGGAAACCCTCGGCCGGCTCAACGGCATGTTCGCCTTCGCCCTGTGGGACCGCAGCGAGCGGCGGCTCTTCCTGGCCCGGGACCGCATGGGGGAGAAGCCGCTGTACTACGGCCGCAGCGGGGAGACTTTCCTGTTCGGCTCCGAGCTGAAGGCCCTGACCGTCCACCCCCACTGGCGGGGGACCCTGGATCGCGATGCGCTGACTCTCTACCTCCGCCACAACTACATCCCGGCCCCCCGGAGTATCTACCAGGGCATCCACAAGCTCCCCCCGGCCCATTACGTGGTGGTGGGAGAGGATGGAAGGAGCCTTTCGGCGCCTCGATGCTACTGGGACCTGCGCGCGGTGGCCGAGGAAGGGGCCGCGAGCGCGGGCGGCGATCCGGAGGCGCTGACCGACGAGCTGGAGGGGCTGCTCGGCGACGCCGTGGAACGTCGCATGGCCGCGGACGTTCCCCTCGGGGCTTTCCTCTCCGGCGGCTACGACTCCACCACCGTGGCCGCCCTTATGCAGGCGCGCAGCCAGCGCCCGGTGCGCACCTTCTCCATCGGCTTCCAGGAGGCGGCCTACAACGAGGCGGAGCACGCCCGGGCGGTGGCAAACCATCTGGGCACGGACCATACCGAGCTCTACGTGACCCCGGAGGAGGCGCGGGAGGTCATCCCCGAGCTGCCGACCATCTGGGACGAGCCCTTCGCCGATTCCTCGCAGATCCCCACTTACCTGGTGAGCCGGCTGGCCCGTCAGCACGTCACCGTGGCCCTGTCCGGGGACGGCGGGGACGAGCTGTTCTGCGGCTACCACCAGTACGCCCTCGGGGTTCGGCTCTGGAACCGTCTGCGCCGGGTGCCCCTAGCCCTGCGCAGACGGGTGGCGGAGGCCCTGTCCGGGACCCCGGCCCCCACCCTCGACGCTGCGGCGAGGGGCCTGCCCCGGCGGCTGCGCCAGGCGGCCTCGGCAGACCGGCTGCTGAAGCTTGCCGAGGTGCTGCCGCCGACGGAGGGCGAGGAGTTTTACCGCAGCCTGGTATCCCACTGGAAAGCGCCGGAACAGGTGGTGCGCGGAGCGGTGGAGCCGGACACTCTGCTCACCGAGCCCGGCCGGTGGCCGGATCTGCCCGGACTGCGGGAGCGCATGATGTACTTCGACGCGCTCACCTATCTCCCCGACGACATCCTGGCCAAGACCGACCGGGCCACCATGGCCGTGAGCCTGGAGGCCCGGATTCCCCTGCTCGACCACCGGCTGGTGGAGTTCGCGTGGCGGGTGCCCACGGGCCTGAAGTTCCGCGGGGGACAGGGGAAGTGGCTGCTGCGCCAGGTGCTCTATCGCCACGTGCCGTCCGCCCTCATGGACCGGCCCAAGATGGGCTTCGAGGTTCCCATCGAACATTGGCTTCGCGGCCCCCTGCGCGAATGGGCGGAGGATCTGCTGGACGAGAAGCGTCTGCGTGAGGAGGGGGTGCTCCGCCCCGAGCCCATCCGGCGGATGTGGCGGGAGCACCTCTCGGGACACCGTCGCTGGAATTACCACCTCTGGGACGTGCTCATGTTCCAGGCCTGGCAGCGAGAGCACTCCGCCACGCCTCCCGCCATCGAAGGGCTTCCCGCCGGCCCGGCCCAGGAGCGCGCCGCGGGCTAGCCGAGCCCACCGCAGCCCCGGCCACCGCCTGGCCCCACGGCCGCACCCGGGGTGCCCACGAATCCGCTCAAGTTCGAGCCAGCCGCCCTCTCCCTAGCCCAGCGCCGGGGCATTCCGCCTGCGGGCTGTCCAGTACCGGAAAACGGAAGGGGATCCGCCCCGCGTTGAGCAGGCCCCTGGAGGGGCCAGCCAGCGGCACACGGGGTCCTTGTGCGCGCCGTTCCGGGTGGCCCCGTTTCCTGCCTACCTCGCAATCCTCCACAAAAAGTCGAAAGCGTTCCCCACTACACGGCATTGTTGGGAATTTTAGGGAATACACCTACCGGACTCTCCCCATCAAATTCCAGACGTAAAAATAGTAAAACAAATTGCAGGATTGCCCATGTAAAGAAGACTGACGCAGTTTAAATTTGTTTTGTTATTTTGCAGCGGGCGTACTATGAATTGGGGAAGGGGGTAACAAATTGAGCCCTGGACATAGGTGAAGCGTTAAGCATATCCCTATGCAATTTCCGCGGCCGGTAACCAAAACCCGGGTGGCTATCCGGGAAAAAGGAGAGGCAGATGCGGACCATCCCTCTGTTCCAGCACCACATCAAGGCGGGATTCCTGATCCTGGGCCTGGTGGAGCTGATGGTCCTGGTGGTCGCGGTGTCCGTTGCCGCTTACGCCCGCTTCGAGTGGGACCCCCTTCTTGTCCGGGAGAGTGTCGGCCCCCTGTTCCCAAAGGCCGTGTTCTTCGCCCTGGTGGTGCAGTTGGGCATGGTGGCAACCGGGCTGTATCAGCGGCACCTGCGGGACGGCTATGGAGGGATCGGCCGGAGGCTGGTGATCGCCTTCGTCATCGCCGTGATCTTTTTGACGGTGTTCTTTTACACCCTTCCCGAGCTGTACCTGGGCCGCGGCATCCTGGGTGCCGCCCTGCTTATCGCCTTTCCGTCGCTCCTGGCCGTTCGGGCCACCTTCTTCTCGGTGGTGCGCAGTCCGGGAATGCGCCGGCACGTGCTTGTGCTGGGCGCCGGACGGGGGGCGGAGGCCCTTAGCCAGTTCCGCCGCGAGACGGACCGCCTGGGCAAGGACATCATCGGCTACGTCCCCATGGGCAGCGAGACGCCCCGGGTTCCTAAGAGCCAGCTGGTGGAGCTCGGGGAGGGCCTCTGTCCCTACGCCTACCGCAACGTGGACGAGATCGTGGTGGCCGTGGAGGAGCGCCGCGACGTACTGCCGGTGCAGGAGCTCCTGGAGTGCCGGGTGCGGGGTATCGAGGTGGTGGACCTGCTGACCTTCCTGGAGCGGGAGACGGGGAAGGTGAAGGTGGATCTGGCCCAGCCGAGCTGGTTCACCTATTCCCCCGGCTTCTTCTACCGAGGGCTTTTCCACCGCACTTTCAAGCGCGCCATCGATCTGGTGGGGGCCCTGGCGCTCCTGGTGCTGGCCGGCCCCGTCATGATCGCGACGGCCCTGGCCATCCGCCTGGAGGACGGGGGCCCCGTGTTCTATCGCCAGACACGGGCTGGCGAGGACGGCCGGCCCTTCCAGCTGATCAAGTTCCGGAGCATGCGTACCGACGCCGAACGGATGGGTGTGCCCCAATGGGCGGAGGAGAACGATCCCCGGGTGACCCGGGTGGGCGCCGTGATCCGGAAGTATCGCATCGACGAGCTCCCGCAGGTGCTCAATATTCTGCGGGGGGACATGAGCTTCGTGGGTCCCCGTCCGGAGCGTCCGGAGTTTGAGGAGGAGCTGCTCCGGGAGCTGCCCTTCTACGCGGAGCGCCACCGGGTCAAGCCCGGGCTCACGGGCTGGGCCCAGATCAGCTACCCCTACGGCGCCTCCCAGGAGGACGCCCTCGAGAAGCTCCAGTACGACCTGTACTACGTCAAGAACTTCAGCCTTTTTCTGGACCTGATGATCCTCATCCACACGGCGGAAGTGGTTCTCTGGGGAAAGGGGGCGCGATGAAGGTGCCGGGGAATTGCACCGACGGGACGGAGAGCCATGCCTAGCATCGCGGCCCTGAGCTATGCCGGGGGGATGGCGGCCTTCCTGGCCCTGACCCTGGTGCTGGCCATCGGTTGGCGGGGGCGCAGCGCCGGTACCCTGCTGCTGGCGGCCGCGTCCGGGAACACCCTGTGGGCCGGCTTCCTGGCCTGGCAGGCCTGGTCCGGCCAGGGGGGACCGGTGGCGGTGGCGCTGGTGGACGGGCTGCGCTACGGCCTCTGGTTCGTCTTTCTGGCGGGCCTCCTGAAGGGGGTGGCGGAGCCCCGCATATTCCGGGGGATCGCGGCGATCGCGGCCGGCCTGCCTGTACTCCATTTCCTGGGCGCCGCCTGGGGGAGCTGGGCGGGCGGGGGGTCGGGGGGCGCGGTGCTCGCCGGGTCGTCCATGCTGACGGGCATCCTGCTGGCGGTCTTCGGCCTCCTGCTGGTGGAGCAGACCCTGCGCAACACCGAGGAGGACGGCCGCTGGGCCATCAAGTACCTCTGTCTGGGGCTGGGGGCGATCTTCGCCTACGACTTCTTTCTGTTCGCCGACGGCCTCCTGGTGCAGCGCACGGACCTGGACCTGTGGGCGGCCCGCGGAGCGGTAAACGCCCTGGTGGTGCCCCTGATCGCCGTGTCCGCGGCCCGCAACCCGAGCTGGTCCCTGGACGTCTACGTATCCCGCAGCATGGTGCTGCATACGGCCACCCTGGTGGGCGCCGGCCTCTACATGCTGGTGATGGCGGGGGTGGGTTACTCCATCCGCGCCTACGGGGGGATCTGGAGCGGGACCGTGCAGGCGGTCTTCCTGTTCGGCGCCGGGATCCTCCTGGCGGTGCTGCTGTTTTCGGGTCAGCTACGCGCTCAGGCCCGGGTATTCCTCAGCAAGCATTTCTTCAACTACAAGTACGACTACCGCGAGGAATGGCTGCGCTTCGCCGCCACCCTCGCCGACGAGGAGGGCGGGCCGCTGAAGGAGCGGGTGATCCGCGCCCTGGCGAGGATCGTGGAGAGCCGGGGCGGCGTGCTCTGGAAGCGGGACGAGAACAGCGACTACCGGCCCACGGCGGCCTGGAACATGCGTCGGACGGAGGCGGATCCCCTGCCCGGGGAGGACCCCCTGGCTCGCTTCCTGGAGGAGTCCGGCTGGATCCTGGAGGCCGGCGAATGGCGGGAGCGCCCCTATCGATACCGCGGGATCGCGGTTCCGGAATGGTTCAGCGTGCAACCGGAGGCGTGGCTGGTGGTGCCCCTGATCTACCGCGAGTCGCTGATCGGGTTCGTGGTCCTGGGCGAGCCCCGCGCGGGCACCCGAACGCTGGACTGGGAGGACTACGACCTGATCAAGACCGCGGGGCGCCAGGCGGCGAGCTATATCGCCCAGGAGGAGGCCGCCGAGGCGCTGGGCGAGGCCCAGCAGTTCGAGACCTACCATCGCCTCTCCGCCTTTGTCCTCCACGACCTGAAAAACGTCATGGGCCAGCTCTCCCTGTTGGCCCAGAACGCCTCCCGGCACAAGCACAACCCGGAGTTTGTGGACGACGCCGTCCTCACCATCGAGCACTCCGTGGAACGGATGCAGCGCCTGATGGAGCAACTGCGGGGCGGGCGCAACCTGAGCCAGCCCGTGGCCCTGGACCTGGCCGAGTGCGCCCGGGAGGCGGTGGCGGCCCACGGCGACCGCAAGCCGGTTCCCACCCTCGAGGAGCCCGGCCCCGTCGGGCGGGTGGTGGCCGACCGTGGGCGGCTGGTGGCGGTGCTGGGACACATCATCCAGAACGCCCAGGACGCCACGGCGGAGGAGGGCTTCGTGGAGGTTCGGCTGGGCCGTGACAGGGACGATGCGTTGATCGAGATAGAGGACGACGGGAGCGGTATGGACGCGGACTTCATTCATAATCGACTGTTCAAGCCGTTCGATACCAGCAAGGGAAGCACCGGTATGGGGATCGGGGCCTACGAGGCTCGGGAATACGTCCGCGAGCTCGGGGGCGATGTGGAGGTCTCCAGTGCCCTCGGCGCGGGGACGCGGTTCCGGATCCGCTTCCCGGAGGAGGCGCTGGTGGAGGAGCCCATGGACTTGGCCAGGGAGGTGGGGCAATGAGTGGCAGGGAGCGCCGTTTGTTGATCGTGGAGGACGATCCGGGGGTCCAGCGGCAGCTTCGCTGGTCCTTCGACGAGGTGGAGCCAATCGTCGCCGAGGATCGCCAGAGCGCCCTTGCGCAGCTGCGCCGGTACGAGCCCCAGGTGGTGAGCCTGGACCTGGGCCTGCCCCCGGACCCGGGTGGGGTGGAGGAGGGCCTGCGAACCCTGCGCGAGATCCTAGCCCTGGACCCCCGGGTAAAGGTGGTGGTCATCACCGGCAACAACGACCGCGACAACGCGGTGCGGGCGGTGGCCATGGGCGCCTACGACTTCTATGAGAAGCCCCTCGATCCCGAGCTGCTCGGCGTCATCGTGGACCGGGCCTTCAAGGTCTACGAGCTGGAGGAGGAGAACCGCAAGCTGAGCCGCAGCCGGCAGGATTCGCCCCTGGCGGGCGTGGTAGCGGCGAGCCCCCAGATGGAGCATGTCTGCCAGATGGTGGAGAAGGTGGCCCCCTCGGAGGCCACGGTCTGCCTCCTGGGCGAGAGCGGAACCGGCAAGGAGCTCCTGGCGCGCGGCCTCCATGAGCTCAGCGCCCGAGCCGACAACCGGTTCGTCGCCATCAACTGCGCCGCGATCCCGGAGAACCTCCTGGAAAGCGAGCTGTTCGGTTACGAGAAGGGGGCCTTCACGGGCGCCAACCGGCAGACCAAGGGCAAGATCGAGCACGCCCACGGCGGAACCCTGTTCCTGGACGAGGTGGGGGACCTGCCCCTGTCCCTGCAGGCCAAGCTCCTGCGCTTCCTCCAGGAGCGCGTGGTGGAGCGGGTGGGCGGCCGCGAGGAGATCCCCGTGGACCTGCGGGTCATCTGCGCCACCAACCAGGACCTGGAGGAGCAGCTGGCCCGGGGCGATTTCCGCGAGGACCTCTACTACCGGATCACCGAGGTGACCGTCCGCATCCCGGCCCTGCGCGCCCGGGAGGGGGACGCGGCTGTGATCGCCCGGTCCCTCCTGGAGCAGACCGCCCGGGAGCAATCTAGGCCGGTGCCCCGGCTCACCCAGGACGCGGTGCACGCCATCGAGGCCCACAGCTGGCCGGGCAATGTCCGCGAGTTGGAGAACCGGATCAAGCGGGCCACCATCATGTGCGAGGGGGGCCGGATCACCCCCGAAGACCTGGAGCTGGAGGCTCCGGAGACCGAGCCGCTGCCCTTCAACCTGCGCCAGATCCGGGAAAAGGCGGAGCGCACCGCCCTGCACCGCGCCCTCAACCATACCAACAACAACCTGTCCCGGGCGGCCGAGGTGCTCGGCGTAACCCGGCCCACCCTCTATGCCTTGCTGGACAAGCATCAGATGCGCAGCGGCCGGGCCACCAAGAACGCCTGAGTCCGCGGGAAACCTCAACCGGATCGGCTTCCACGGGAGCAGCTTATGGGAACGTTTCTACGCAAGGGGCGCCACGGGGGCCCCCTGGCCGGCCTGTTGGCCGCCGTCCTGCTGGCCGGGTGCCTTGGTGAGGGCATGGACGCCGCGGAGCACCTGGAGCGGGCGGAGGCCTACCGGGAGGAGGGCAATCTGCGGGCGGCGGTGATCGAGTACAAGAACGCCCTGCAGAAGGAGCCCGGGAACGCCGAGGCCAGGCTCCATCTGGGACGCACCTATTCATCCCTCGGTGACGGGGTCTCCGCCGTGAAGGAGCTGCGGCGGGCCGAAGAGGCGGGCCTTCCCGAGGCCGACCTGGTCCTGCCGCTGGGCCGGGCCCTGCTGCTGAAGGGTGCTCCCGAAAAGGTGCTGGAGGAGATCGATCCCGAGGCGGTCTCCGGGGACGGGAAGCGGGCCCGCATCCTCGCCCTGCGGGCCCGGGCGCGGCTGGCCCGCGGGGATCTGCAGAAGGCCAGCCCCCTGGTGGACCAGGCCCTGTCCCTGGATGAGGGATCGTCGAGCGTTCTGCAGGCGCGCGCCTGGGTGGCCGCCGCCGGCGGGGATCTGGAGGAGGCCCGGGAATGGGCAGAGCGGGCCCTGGAGACGGGTAATGACCGGGGCGCCGCCTGGAGCCTGCTGGGGGACATCCGGCGGCGCCAGGGCGAGGTGGAGGCCGCCGAGGAGGCCTACTCCCGGGCCGTCGAGCTCCGGGCCAACAATGCGGGGGACTATTTCAAGCGGGCCCTGATCCGCATCACGGAAGGGGAGATGGCCGCAGCCGAGGAGGATCTGGACGCCCTGGAAAGGGTGGCTCCGGAGCACCCCGGCCTGTCCTACGGACGGGGGCTGATCGCCTTCCAGGAGGGGGACCTGGATGAGGCCCTGGGCGGGTTCCGGCAGGCGGTGCGGGGGGCTCCGCGGCACCTTCCAGCCCGGTTCTACCTGGGTGTCACCCATTTCCTGGAGGAGAACTACAACCAGGCGGAGGTGGAGCTCTCCCGAGTGCTGGAGCGGGCACCCCGCCAGGACCAGGCCGCCAAACTCCTGGCCTCCATCCACCTCCGGTGGGAAAACTTCGACCGGGCCATTAGGGTGCTGAAGCCCATCCTGCGGCGCAGTCCGGAGGACCGGGTGGCCCTGACCCTCATGGGCCGGGCGTCCCTGCGGGCGGGGCGGACCGAGGAGGGCATCTCCTACCTGAAACGGCTAGTGAAGCAGTCCCCCGACAACGCTGCGGCCCATACCACCCTTGCCCTGGGCCACATCTACGGCGGGCAACG
Source organism: Thiohalorhabdus denitrificans (assembly GCF_001399755.1). Classification (NCBI taxonomy): domain Bacteria; kingdom Pseudomonadati; phylum Pseudomonadota; class Gammaproteobacteria; order Thiohalorhabdales; family Thiohalorhabdaceae; genus Thiohalorhabdus; species Thiohalorhabdus denitrificans. The sequence goes on from NZ_LJCP01000010.1 coordinate 155,826, forward strand.
GGGGCAAGGTACCCGGGCCCTGGAGAAGGCCATTGAGCTGGCCCCGGAGGCGGATCTGCCGGCGGCGCTCATCGTCCGGCAGTATTTCGAGTCCGGAGACCTGGACAAGGCCCTGGAAGCGGCTCGCCGGTACCGGGACAACCGCCCGGAAAGCGCCCGTCCCCTGGTCTACATGGGGCTGGCCTACCTGGGCAAGGACCGGGTGGAGGAGGCCCGCGAGGCCTTCCGCGAGGCCATGGAGCGGGAGCCCGGTGATCCGGCGGCGGGCAACAATCTGGCCCGCCTGGCCGCCCGGGACGGGCGGCTCGAGGCGGCTCGCCGCTATTACGACCGGATCCTGGAGGAGCACCCCGGCCATCTGGGGACCCTGGTGTCCCTGGCCCGCCTGGAGGCCGAGCGTGGCAATCGCGAGGCGGCCGTTCGGGACCTGGAGCGGGCTCGGGAGGCGAATCCCGAAGCGGCCGAGCCGCGGACCATGCTGGCGCGATACCACCGCAGCGAGGAGCGGTACGCCGAGGCGCTGGCCGCCGCCGAGGAGGGGCTGGAGGGCCCCCCCACGGATCCGGATCTGCTGGAGGAGATCGGTCGGGCGCGGCTGGCGCTGGGACGGGGCGGTGCGGCCCTGGACGCCTTCGAGCAGCTGGCGGAGATCGTCCCCGGGTCCGCCCGGGCCCGGCTCCTGATGGCCCGGGCGCACGCGCGGATCGGGGATGCGGCGGAAACGGAGCGCGACCTGCGGGCGGCGCTGGAGCGGGATGGGGGCCTCCTGGAGGCTCGTCTGGCTCTGGCCCGGCTGTTTATCCGGCAGGGCCGGATCGATGCCGCCGAAGACCAGGTGGAGCGTCTGCGGCGGGACCATGGCGACCATCCGGAGGTGGCCATCCGGGCGGCTCGTCTGGCCGCGCGGGAGGGCCGGTGGGAGGCCGCCGCGGATGCCTACCAGGAGGCCCTGGCCCAGCAGGAACGCTCCGCGTGGGTGCGGGACCTGGCTGCCGTGCAGCGCCGCTCTGGGCGAATGGGGGAGGCTAGACAGACCCTGGAGGACTGGCTGGGGCGCCATCCCGGCGACGGGCAGGCGCGGCTGGCCCTGGGGAACCTCCATCTGGAAGAGGGCCGGAAGGAAGCGGCCGCGCGGGCCTTCCGGCGGCTCGTGGAGGAGCATCCCGATAACGTGGCGGCACGGAACAACCTCGCCTGGGTGCTCCGGGAGGACCATCCGGAGGAGGCGGAGCGCCACGCGGCCCGTGCCCTGGAGCTGGCCCCCGAGTCCGCGGTGGTCCTGGACACCGCGGGTCTGATCAAGCTGGCTCAGGGGCGGGCGGAAGACGCCGTTCGGAAGCTGCGGCGCGCCGTGGATCTGGCCCCGGAGCGTCCCGCCTTTCAGGTCCACCTTGCACGCGCCCTGCGGGCCCAGGGGGAACGGAGGGAGGCGCGTTCCATTCTGGAGTCGTTGCTGGATCAGGGCACCGATCTGCCCCAGCGGGCGGAGGTGGAAGGGATGCTGGAGGAGCTATCGGCCCAGCCATGATGTCTCCGGACCGGGGTGGTGGGGCGTCCCGGGACATGGGCCCGGGCCCGGCCACCCCGAAAACGGTCCCCTCCGCTCGGCGAATGGAGGGGGCCAACCTGTGTTCTCTGTACCGGCTGGGGCTGGACGCAAAAAGGCCGCCCCAGCGGGGCGGCCCATACCGAAGGCCGGTGCCGTGAGCTACTCAGCCCAGAGACCGCCCCGGGAAGCGCCGCCGTCCGAAGGCGGCCGTCAGGACGAGGCCGAGACCGGCCAGGGCTGCCGTGGCCGGTTCGGGGACCTGCTCCCCACCCCCGGCAACGGTGATGTTGGCCTTGTTGAAGCCGTCGAAGCCGCTCGACCCGGTGGGGCCGAACAGGTCCCCGTCGCCGTACAGGCCGACCTCGGCCGCGCCGTCCCCGGCGAAGGCGATGTCCTGGATGGCGGCCGACCCCAGGTTCTGGGAGAACTCCCCGAAGTCCCGCTCGAAATCCTCATACATCCAGCTGGCCCCGAAGAAGAAGTCGCCCACGTCCTCGTTCATCATGGCGTCCTGGAAGGCCTGGAGCTCGATAGGACTCTGGGCAATCCAGAAGTCGTCCTCGCCGTCCAGCCCCGCGGCCGCTCGCAGGCTTCCGTCGCCGGCCTCCGCCAGCTCCTGCTCCGAATCCGCCGCGGTCCGGTCGAACTCGGTTCCCGCGCCGATGGAGTCGTCAAAGAACAGGGTGGACAACCGGCCCTTGTCGATGCCGAGGGAGTCGGCCTCGGCGTCGCTGATGTAGGGATCCCAGGCCGTGGCGATCGGGTTCCGGAAGCTGATGTCCCACATCTCGTAGGTGTTGCCGCCGAGTTCCGCGGTCTTGCCCGAATTCCCCAGGTCCGCCACCTCCACCTGGAACAGGGAGGTGAACTGCCGTCCGGTGGTGTTCACATAGGAGGAGTCACCCCCGTTCTCGAGCTTGGTGATATCCATGGCGCCACGCAGGATATCCCCCTGCTGGATGGTGCTCTGCACCCGTTCCCCGCTGCGGTAGAAGTTCTCCCCGCTGTCATCGGTCCACAGGGCCATACCGGACGGCATGATGGAATCCAGGGCGGTCGCCTGGGCCGCGCCCGCGGCGCCCAGCCCGAGACCCACCATGCCGGCCAGGGTCGTATGCAACACGACATTGCGTACTGCCATCGTTCTTCCTCCACAGAATGTTTGGTGTCTAGCTGGGAGCCCGACATCTGTGGCACCCGCCTCGCCCTGTCTCTAGCCAGTACCGTGCCAAAAAAGAAAAGCTTATTTTTTCAACTATCTAGTTTCTGGACATGGAATCCGTGGGCAGGCCATGGAAACTTTTCCGACGCCGCCCGGGTGGCCCCGCCAGGCTCCCGGGAGCCGCTAGTTCCTCGTGTCCGCCCCGGTGAATGGCCGCGTCCGGGGGCGGGACCCTCCGGAGTGGCGTTTCCCTTGGGTGTCCGTAGAACGGACATGGGGCTTTTCCCCCAAGGGAGAGACTCAGGATCCGCCATTGTTTTCGGTTACCCGTCCGCGTGCTCCGGGCTGTTTTGTCGGGCGGTGACAATGAGCCGCTCGGAATCACCACCAGGCGGACCCCGGGCCACTGGACCGTGGCCCCACCGCGCCCTTGTTTCCCGCCACGAAGACCCGACCCCCTTGTCCCGTCGCTAGTAGACGGGGTGTAAAGACGGCCGTTTGGAGGGTTTTGTTCTTGTTCCGGAGCGGGACAGGCGCTGATGACCCCATCGGCGTTATTTGGATCCTTTGTTTTTAATAATAGGCTGTTTTTAAATGCTAAAAATTATGTTCTGTAAAATATTTTTTACACCAAAACGGGCCCTTCCGGGCCCGGTAAGGGTTCGTCCCAAGGTTTCGGTGGTGTCTTTTACGTTATTAATGTCCAAAAGAAAGTAAATCGCACCTAAGGGCCTCCGGGCCGGGGAGGGGGAAATCTTGAAGGTATGCCTTGGGGTGCCACGCACTCTCGTATGGATGGTTTTGCCGTTGGGTTTGGTGGGGGTGGCCGGTTGTGGCGGTCCCGGCCTTCCGGAAGGGGCTCCCAAACAGCTGGACGTTGACGAGACCCCGCACTACCGCATCGGTCCGGGGGATTCGGTCAACATCTTCGTCTGGCGGAACCCGGAGCTCTCGGTGACCGTTCCCGTCCGTCCGGACGGGCGCATCACCACCCCGCTGGTGGAGGACGTCGTTGCCAGTGGACGGACTCCTACCCAGCTGGCGCGGGTGATGGAGAACGAGCTGAGCACCTACATCAAGCAGCCGGAAGTGACCGTCATGGTCGATCAGTTCCAGGGGCTGCCCCCCCGGCAGATCCGCGTGGTGGGGGAAGCCACGGAGCCCATGGCCCTGCCTTATCAAGACGATCTTTCCTTGCTCGACGTGATGATCGAGGTAGGGGGGCTTACCGAGTTCGCCGCCGGCAATCGAGCCAAGCTGGTCCGGACCGTGGATGGTGAGCGCAAGCAGTACAACGTCCGCCTCGACGATCTGGTCCGCGATGGCGATATCAGCCAGAACGTGGACATGCTCCCCGGGGACGTCCTGTTCATCCCTGAAGCCTTGTTCTAGCTACCCCGATTACAGGCGGATTGGTAACCGATCATGCACGAAATGCTAAGCCAGCTTATGACCTATTTGCGGGGCGTCCTGCGCTTCCGCTGGTCCGCCCTGCTCACGGCCTGGGCCATCGCTCTCGCCTCGTGGGCCTTGGTGTACTACCTGCCGGACAAGTACGAGGCCGATGCCCGCGTCCACGTGGATACCCATTCCGTGCTCAAGCCCCTGCTGGAAGGAATGGTGGTGGAGACCAACACCCAGGAGCGGGTCCGCCTGATGGCCCGGACCCTGCTCAGCCGCCCCAACCTGGAGAAGGTGGCACGGGCGACGGACCTGGACCTTCAGGTCAACGGCCGGAAGGGCATGGAGGACCTAATCGACGGGCTCCGGGAGCGGATCGAGATCGATGCCACCAGCGAGTTCAACCTCTACGACATCACCTACCGCGATTCCGACCCCAAGCGGGCCGAGCGGGTGGTCCAGACCCTACTGGACCTCTTCGTGGAGGAGAGCTTGGGCGATACCCGGCAGGATTCGGCCAATGCCCAGAAGTTCCTGACGCACAAGCTCAAGGAATACGAGCGGCGCCTGGAAGAGGCCGAGCAGCGCCTGATGGACTTCAAGCGCAAGCACACAGGTGAGATGCCCGATGAGCGCGGGGACTACTACGAGCGACTGCAGGGCAAGCAGGCCCAGCTCGAGGAGGCCAGGCTCCAGCTGGAAACCGCCCAGAAGCGGCGGGATGTCCTTGAGGAGCAGCTGGCCGGCGAGAAGCCCACCTATGGGGTGATGGAGCGCACCGCGCAGTCCCCGGCCGGAACGGGGCAACCGAGCGAGCTCCAGCAGCGAGTCTCCCAGCTCCAGCAGGAACTGGACCAGCTCCGGCTGCAGTACACCGACAAGCACCCCGATGTCCGCAACCTGCAGGCCACCATCGAGAACCTGAAGGAACAGCAGGAAGGCCAACAGTCCCAGCAGGTGGCGGCGGTCGACCAGGGCGGAGACAGCGGAGGCTTCGAGGCTAACCTGGCGGCCAACGAGTACTACCAGAACCTGCGCACCGCCCTTGCCGAGGCCAAGGCGGAGGTGGCCTCCCTGCGGGCCCGGAAGGAGCGGTTCGAGGAGCAGGTGGAAACCCTGAAGGAGAAGGTGGACACCATTCCTCAGGTGGAGGCCAAGCTGGCGCAGCTCAACCGCACCTACCGGGTGAACAAGGAGAACTACGAGAAGCTCCTGGCGCGCCTGCAGAGCGCCCAGATCTCCGAGGAGGCGGGGCGCAGCAGCGACGACGTGAAGTTCCAGGTGGTGGATCCGCCCCAGACCCCTGTCGAGCCCGTGGCCCCCAACCGGGCCCTGCTCGTGAGTGGCGGCCTGTTCGGCAGCGTGGGGGCGGGCATGGTCCTGGGGGTGCTCATGGCCCAGATCCGGCCGGTTTTCGACTCCCGTAGGAGCCTGTTCGAGGCCACGGGTCTGCCGGTCCTGGGGACGGTGTCCAGGGTAAGCACCCGGGCCACCGCGGCCCGCAAGCGAACCGAAGGCCTGCTGTACCTGTTGGGGATGGTCCTGCTGCTGCTCGCCTACGGGGTGGCCATGGCCATTGCCTTCTGGGGAACAGGACCCGTAGAGACTTGGCTCAACGCGTGGGGGATTTCCCTATGAGCAGCATAGAAAAGGCGATGGACCAGATGGGGGGCAGTCCCGCCCTGGATATGGAATCCACCGGGGGGGAGGAGGTCCAGGAGAAGCAGTCCCGCAAGGCGGGCGGCGAACGGGCCGCGGAGGATGTGGACATCCAGCTGCCCTTCAAGCGGCTCCGCCGGCGGGGGCTCCTGACTCCCACGGACACCGACAGCCGCCTGGCGGAGGAATACCGGCTGATCAAGCGTCCCCTGCTCATGAACGCCTTCCATGAGGAGCGCCGGACGCTGGCCCGGAGCAACCTGGTCATGGTCACCAGCGCCCTCCAGGGGGAGGGCAAGTCCTTCACCGCCTTCAACCTGGCCGTGAGCATGGCCATGGAGCTGGACCACACGGTCCTGCTGGTGGACGGCGACCTGGAGGAGGCCTCCCTAACCCGTTGGCTGGCGCGGCGGGACATGACGGGATTCTCGGACCTCCTGGAGGACCCGGACCGGGATGTCAGCGAGGCCCTGCTACGCACCGATATGCCGCGTCTGACCATGATCCCGGCGGGGAAGCGTCATCCCCATGCCACCGAGCTATTGGCGAGCGGCCAGATGGCCCAGGTGGCGGAAGAGCTGTCGCAGCGGTACCCCGACCGGATCGTGCTTTTCGATTCGCCGCCCTTGCTGGTTACGAGCCAGTCCACCGTGCTGGCGGGGTCCGTTGGCCAGGTGCTCCTGGTGGTGGAGTCCGGGCGGACTCCCCAGCACCTCGTGCACGAGGCCATGGGCCTGCTCGATACGGAGAACCAGTGGGTCGGCTCGCTTCTGAACAAGGGTGAACGATTTGCCAGCGGCTCCTACTACGGCGGCTACTATGGCCAGTACGGCTGAGCGCGCCGGTCGTCGTTCGTCCTCCATGCTCGCCGCCCCCGCCTCTGCCCCGTTCAAGGGGGGAAGGGTAATCGCCATGGTGGTAACCGCGCTCGCGGCGCCGGCTCCCGTGCTGGGGCAGGGGGTGTCGGCGCAGGGCACGGGCGCCCTGTTCGGCGCCACCCCCTTCGGCGAGGGGGCCGATGAGGGCACGGAGCCCGAGGAGCGCACCGGGGAGTGGGTCGTGGCTCCGCGGCTGACCCTGGGGGAGACCATCAGCGACAACTTCGCCCTCGCCCCGCCGGGCGAGGAGGAGTGGGACCTGATCTCCCAGATCACCCCGGGGATCCGGGTGGAGCGGGACGGAAGCCGGACCCGGGCCTTCCTGGACTACCAGGCCCAGAGCCTCTTCTACGTGCGCAACCCGGAAAGCGACGGGGTGTTCCACCAGCTGGAGGCCAACGGGACCGGGGAGCTGTGGCGCAACCACCTGTTTCTGGACGGGGCCGCCTCCTACACCCAGCAGTTGATCTCCCCGTTGGGTGCCGTCCCCGAGTCCAACCTGGTGCCCACGGCCAATCGCACGGATGTGGCCACCTACGAGGTGAGCCCCAATTACGTGCAGCGGCTGGGGAGCTTCGCCGACGCCCGGGCCCGGTACACCTACAACCGGGTGGACTACGAGACCCAGTCCCTGTCCGACTCGGAGAGCAACGGGGTGAGCGCCTCCCTGGACAGCGGGGAGCGCTACAACGACCTCGGTTGGCGGGCGAGCTACTACCGCGAGGAGGAGCGCCTGGAGGACTGGCCCGACCGCACCTTCGAGCGGGTCTCCGGCGAGCTCAGCCACCGCCTCGGTGCCAAGACCGAGGTCTTCGGGGTGTACGGGTACGAGGACAACGACTACGAGACCGATGCCACGGGGGGGGACCTGAGCAGCGACTTCTGGGAGGCCGGGATGCGCTTCAACCCGACCCCCCGCACCGCGCTGGAAGGGGCCTACGGCGAGCGGTATTTCGGCAATACCTGGCGGGCCAGCCTGCAGCACGCCACCCGGCGGACGAACTGGCAGGTGGGGTATTCGGAGACCATCGAGACCGAGTCCCAGCTCCAGGCCGACACGCTGAATCTGCGCGTCACGGACCCCAGCGGCAACACCATCACCGACGAGCAGGGCAATCCCATTCTCCTGGAGGTGCCCTTCTCCCTCCAGGTCCAGGATGTCTTCCTGCGCAAGCGATGGACCGCGGACGTCACCGCCGATACCGGCAAGAGCCAGTTCCGGCTCTCGGCGTACCAGGAGTCCCGCGACTACCAGCGCACTGGACTGGAGGAAGAGGGCTACGGCGCGGGCACCGGCTGGACCTGGCGGGTGGCCCCCCGGACCCGGGCCATCACCCGGTTGTCCTGGGACCACCACGACCTGGCCTTTCAGGGGAACCGGAAGGACGACATCTGGCGGTTCGGGGTGCGGCTGGCCCGCGAGCTGCGCCGGCAGCTGACCACCTCCGTGGACTACCAGTACTTGCGCCGGGACTCCAACCAGTCCAGCGCCGAGTACCGGCAGAACTCGGTCACCCTGCTTCTCACGAAGGTCTTCTAGGTACGCACCATGTACGAGTCCTTTTACAACCTGCAGGCCAAGCCCTTTCAGCTCAGCCCCGACCCCCGGTTCTTCTTCGGCAGCCGGGGGCACCGCCGGGCCCTGGCCTATCTGCGCTACGGGCTGGGGCAGGGCGACGGCTTCGTGGTGGTTACCGGCGGGGTGGGCACCGGCAAGAGCACCCTGGTGCAGATGCTGCTCGCCGAGCTCAAGCGCCAGCGTAACGTGGTGGCGGCTCAGCTGGTCATGACCCAGCTGGAGCCGGACGACCTCCTGCGGATGGTGGCCGGGGCCCTGGGGCTGGAGAACGAGGGCCTGAGCAAGGCCGCCCTGCTGCGCAAGTTCGAGTCCTACCTGCGCAAGCAGCGGCGCGAGGGGCGGCGGGTCCTTTTGCTGCTGGACGAGGCCCAGAACCTGCCCGCGCGGAGCCTGGAATCCCTGCGCATGCTCTCCAACTTCCTCGACGGCGAGCAGCCGCTGATTCAGAGCTTCCTGCTAGGCCAGGCGGAGTTCCGGGACACCCTGGCCTCCCCCCGGCTGGAGCAGATGCGCCAGCGCGTGATCGCCAGTTGCCACCTGACGGCCTTCGAGGAGGAGGAAACGCGCAGCTACATCGAGCACCGGCTGGGCAACGTGGGCTGGCAGCACGATCCGTCCATCTCGGACGAGGCTCTCCAGAGCATCCACCAGTTTACCCGGGGGGTGCCGCGCTCCATCAACACCTTCTGCGATCGCCTCCTGTTGTACGGCTACCTGGAGGGGCTCCACGAGATCTCGGTGGAGACCGTGGAGGCCGTGGCCCAGGAGCTCAACCTGGAGCTTCAGGACGAGGAGGAGGCGGAAGGGGAGGGAAGCTCCGCCGAGGGGGGCTCCCGCATGGCCCGCCTGGAACGGCGTATCGAGCTCCTGGAGGAGGCCCTTAGCGCCACCCGCGACGGCCTGAACCAGGCCCTCGCCGAGCGCTACGGGTAGGGGCATGGAAGATTCCGGCCCGATTTCCAACGCCCTGAGCGTGGACGTGGAGGACTATTTCCAGGTTTCCGCCTTCGCGGGGCACATCGATCGCGCCGACTGGGACCGCCTGCCGCATCGCGTGGAGCGCAACACCGACCGGATCCTCCAGCTCTTCGCCGACCACGGGGCGCGGGCCACCTTCTTCGTGCTCGGCTGGGTGGCGGACCGCTACCCGGACCTGGTGCGAAGGCTGGCGGACAACGGCCACGAGGTGGCCAGCCACGGCTACGGGCACATCCGGGTCGATGAGCAGTCCCCGGAGGAATTCCGCGCCGATGTCCAGCGAGCCAAGGCCCTGCTCGAGGACACCTCCGGGCAGGCCGTGCGGGGATACCGGGCCGCCAGCTTCTCCATCGGCCGGGACAGCACCTGGGCCTTCGACGTGCTGCGCGAGGAAGGCCACCGCTACAGCTCCAGCGTCAACCCCATCCGACACGATCTCTACGGCATGCCGGAGGCGCCGCGCTTCGCCCACGCGCCCGCCGGGGGGGACCTGATCGAGGTGCCCGTCTCCACGGTGGAAGCGGGGGGGCGAAACCTCCCCTGCGGGGGCGGCGGCTTCTTCCGGTTGCTGCCCTATGCCTACTTCCGCTGGGGCCTGCGGCGTATCAACCGGAGGGAGGGGCGGCCGGCGGTCTTCTACTTCCACCCCTGGGAGATCGACCCCGAACAGCCCCGCCAGCGGGGAGTCGCCCTGCGGACCCGCTTCCGCCATTACGTCAACCTCCACCGGACCGAGCCCCGCCTCCGGCGCCTGCTCGACGATTTCCGGTGGGAGCGCATGGATCGGATCTTTCTCGAAGAGGAGCAGGCATGACGGTCACCGGGATCACCGATCCGGTCATCCGCGAGATGGGCAGTGGCGAGGAGGCGCGCTGGGACGCCTTCGTCGACGCTGCGCCCGAGGCCACCTTCTTCCATCGCGCCGGGTGGCGGCGTGTTCTCGAGGAGGGGCTTGGCCACCGCGCCCACTTCCTGTTCGCCGAGCGCAACGGGGAGGTGGACGGGATCCTGCCCCTGGGCCGCATCCGCAGCCGGCTGTTCGGGGATGCCCTCATTTCCCTGCCCTTCTGCGTGCGTGCCGGGGTGGTGGGCAGGAGCGAGGAGACCCGGGCGGCCCTGGAGCGGGCGGCCTGCGACCTCGCCGACCGCCTCGGCGTGGACCATCTGGAGCTGCGCCAGGAGGCCCCGCGCAATCCGGACTGGCCCACCCAGAGCGAACGGTACGTCCATTTCCGGCGCGCCCTGGATCCCGATCCCGAGGCCAACCTCAAGGCCATCCCCCGCAAGCAGCGGGCCATGATCCGCAAGGGCATGGAGGCCGGCCTGGAGGGGGTGGTCGACGACGACCTGGAGCGCTTCTACCCCCTGTACGCCGAGAGCGTACGGAACCTGGGTACGCCGGTGTTCCCCAAGCGCTACCTGCGCACGCTGCGCGAGGTGTTCGGCGACGACTGCGAGGTGCTCACCATCGAGCACCGGGGGCAGGCGGTAAGCAGCGTGCTGTCCTTCTACTTCCGGGACGAGGTGCTGCCCTACTACGGCGGGGGAGGGCCGGCGGCCCGCGACCTCAAGGCCAACGACTTCATGTACTGGGACCTCATGCGCCGGGCAGTGGAGCGGGGCTACGCCGTCTTCGACTACGGCCGCAGCAAGCGGGACACGGGCTCCTACCGGTTCAAGAAGCACTGGGGATTCGAGCCCGAGCCCCTGTACTACGAATACCACCTGGTGCGGGGGCAGGAGATCCCGGACGTGAGTCCCTCCAACCCCCGCTACCGCGTCTTCGTGGACGCCTGGAAGCGCCTGCCCCTGCCCATGGCCCGGGTGATCGGGCCCGTGATCGCGCGGAATCTCGGATGACCGGCAAGCCCCCCCTGTTGTTTCTGGCGCACCGGATTCCCTATCCCCCCAACAAGGGGGACAAGATCCGCTCGTTCCATCTGCTGGAGTACCTGAGCCGGTACTACGACATCCACCTGGGCGCCTTCGTGGACGATCCGGCCGATTGGAGGTACGCCAAGCAGACGGCCCGGTACTGCGCCGCCACCGAGCTGGTGCCCTTGGGCCGGGGCCGGGCCCGGCTCCGGAGCCTGAGGGGCCTGATGGCGGGGAGCCCCCTGTCGCTCCCCTTTTACCAGGACCGGCGCATGGACGCCTGGGTTCGCGATACGCTCCGCGCGGTGAAGCCGCGGCGGGTGATGGTGTTCTCCTCGGCCATGGCCCAGTACGTGCCGGGGGAACGGACCCCGGAGGCCCGCCGGGTGCTCGACATGGTGGATGTGGACTCGGCCAAGTGGGCCCAGTACGGCCGCATGCGGCCAGGCCCCATGGGCTGGATCTTCCGCCGGGAGGGGCGGCGGTTGCTGGAGCACGAGCGGCGGGCGGCCCTCGACTTCGACGCCACGGTCCTGGTGACCCGGCCGGAGCGGGAGCTTCTCGAGGCGGAGGTCCCCGAGGCCGGGGAACGGCTTGCCGCTGTGGGCAACGGGGTGGACGTGGAGCATTTCACCCCCGGCGCGGACCTGCGGGATCCGTATCCGAATACGGGGCCGATCCTGGTGTTCACGGGGGCCATGGACTACTGGGCCAACGTAGACGCGGTGACCTGGTTCGCTGAGGGGGTCTGGCCGGGCATCCGGGAGCGGCTGCCGGCGGCCCGCTTCTTCGTGGTGGGGGCGCGGCCCACGGACGCCGTGCTGGGGCTGGGGACGCGTCCGGGGATCGAGGTGACCGGAACGGTCCCCGACATCCGGCCCTATCTGGCCCACGCGGATGCGGCCGTGGCGCCTCTCCGGGTGGCGCGCGGCATCCAGAACAAGGTGCTGGAGGCCATGGCCATGGCCCGGCCGGTGGTGGCCACGGGGGCGGCCCTGGACGGGCTGGAGGGGCTCGTTGACTACCCCCTGGTGGGGGACGATCCGGAGGCTCTTTGCCAGGCGACCCTGGCGGCCCTCTCCGAGAACCCGCCGGTGTCGGGCCCCGCACTGCGCGCCTGGGTGGCGGAGCGCTACGCCTGGGAGGCGCACCTGGCCCGCTTCCGGTCCCTGCTAGAGGACGAGCCCGTGGCCGGCGCCGTGCCGGCGCCGGCGCAGGTGCCGGTGGGGGAGGAAGGATGAGGGTGCCGGCCCCGGAAGGGATCCAGGCGGTCGCCGGCCCCGGGAGCCGGGCCGAGATGCGCCCCCTCCTCCTGGCCCTGCTCCTCCTGGCGGGGCTGGTGGGCCTCTACCACGAGACCGCCCTGTCCATGGCCGCCATCTGGTGGCGTTCCGAGACCTACGCCCACGGCATGCTGGTGCTGCCGGTGTCCGCCTATTTCCTGTGGCGCCGACGGCGGGCCCTGGCGGGGCTGCCCCTGGAGCCGGACCTGCGAGGGATGCTCGCCCTGGCCCTGCTGGCGGTCACCTGGCTGGTGGCCCGGCAGGCCGATGTGCTGTTCCTGCAGCATCTGACCTTCGTGGCCATGGTCCCCGCCGGGCTCTGGGCGCTGCTCGGGCTGCCGTTCCTCCGGACCGCCGCCTTCCCCCTGGGCTTCCTCCTGTTCGCGGTGCCCCTGGGCGAGGGCCTGGTGCCCATCCTCCAGGGCTTCACGGCGGACTTCAGTGTCGCCGGCCTGCAGCTGTCGGGGGTGCCGGTGTACCGCGAGGGCCACTACCTCTCCATCCCGGAGGGACGCTTCGAGGTGGCCGAGGCCTGCAGCGGCATCCGCTACCTGATCGCCTCCCTGGCAATCGGCACCCTGTTCGCCTACCTGAACTACCGCTCCCTCTGGCGCCGCCTGGCCTTCGTCGCCGCCGCCGCGGCCGTGCCGGTGGTGGCCAACGGCCTCCGCGCCTACGGCATCGTGATGCTGGCTCGCTGGAGCGACATGACCCTGGCCACGGGGGTGGATCACCTCATCTATGGCTGGGTGTTCTTTGGCGTGGTTATGGTCCTGCTGTTCTGGGTCGGGGGGCTGTGGCGGGACGCCGAATCCGGGGTCCCGGAGGCCCCGAAGGGGGAGGCCCCGGAGGGCGGGGGGCGGGGGACCGTGACCCTGGCGCTGTCCGGGCTGGTCGTGTTGGCGGTGGCGGGGGCGGCTCCCGCCGGGGCCGGGTGGCTGGAGCGGTCGGGCACGCCCATCAAGGCCACCAGCCTCGATCTCCCTGCCGCCGAGGATCCGTGGAGCGGGCCCTTCCCCGTGGACGACGGCTGGCGCCCGGCCTTCCGGGGCGCCGACCGGACCCTGCGGCGCGTTTACCGATCCCCGGAGGGGTCCGTCCAGGTGCTTCTCATCCACTACTACGACCAGCGTCAGGGCGAGGAGCTGATCGCCTCCGGCAACCATCTGTACGACGGGAAGCGCTGGCTCCGCAGCGGGGAAGGCCGAACCCGCCTGGACCTCCCCGGAAAGGGAGGCGAGCTGGGGGTCCGGGAGCTCCGGCTACGCGGACCCGAGGACCGGCGGCTGGTGTGGCAGTGGTTCGACGTCGGCGGCCACATCACCGCCCGTTCGGTGATGGGCAAGGTCTGGATGGCCTGGGAGCGGGTCAGGGGAGGGCGGCCCGATGCCACACTCATCGCCGTGGCGGCCGATTACGCCGGGGATCCGGGGGAGGCCCGGAAGCGGGTAACCGGCTTCCTGGCGAAGCATCCCGAGCTGACCCGCGAAGGGCGGGTGGTGCGGATCCTGAGCGAAGGGGGGAGGTGATGGCCGGGGCCGTTCAGGACCGCAGCCCGCCGCTGGTGGCCCACGTGATCCACTCCCTGCGCGTGGGCGGCATGGAGAACGGCCTGGTGAACCTCATTAACCGGACCCCGGCGGGGGCCCTGCGGCACGTCGTGATCTGCCTGGAGGGGTACTCGGACTTCGCCACCCGCCTCGATCCCGCGGTGGAGGTTTATGCCCTCCACAAGCACCCGGGGCTGGACGCCGGCCTGTACGGGCGGCTCTGGCGGCTCCTGCGGACGCTGCGGCCGGATCTGGTCCATACCCGCAACCTGGCGGCCATCGAGGCCCAGCTGCCGGCGGCCCTGGCGGGGGTCCGGCGGCGGGTGCACGGCGAGCACGGCTGGGACATGGCGGACCTGGGCGGGGCCAGCCGCCGCTACCGGATGCTGCGGCGGGCGCTGCGCCCCCTGGTCCACCATTTCATCCCTCTGTCCCTGGACCTGGAGGACTACCTGGGCGGGGCCATCGGGGTGCCGCCGGAACGCATGACCCGCATATGCAACGGCGTGGACGTGGGGCGCTTCCGGCCGGTTGGGGACGGCGGGGCCCTGCGGGGCCGGGCCGGGTTCCCTCCGGCGGCCCCGGTGATCGGCTGGGTGGGCCGCATGGAGGGGGAGAAGGATCCGCTCGCCCTGGTGCGGGCCTTCATCCGGGTGGCCGGCGACGAGGAGGAGGGCGAGACAAAGGCGCGGCTGGTCATGCTCGGAGACGGCTCCCTCCGTGGCCAGGCCCGGGAGGAGCTGGAGGCCGCAGGCCTGGCCCATCGGGCCTGGCTGCCGGGGGAGCGGGCGGATGTGGCGGAGATCCTGCCGGACCTCGACCTGTTCGTGCTCCCCTCTCTGGCGGAGGGCATCTCCAACACCGTGTTGGAGGCCATGGCCTGCGGCGTGCCGGTGGTGGCCACCCGGGTGGGTGGCAACCCGGAGCTGATCGTCGACGGCGAGACCGGCGTGCTGGTTCCCCCCGGCGACCCGCGGGCTCTCGGAGAGGCCCTGGCCGAGGCCCTGGCGGACCCGGACCGGAGGGCCGCCATGGGCCGTGCCTCCCGGGCCCGGGCGGAGGAGCGTTACAGCATCGAGGCCATGGTGGCGGCCTACCTGGGCGTCTACCGCCGGCTGCTCGGCCAGGGGGCGGGTCCCCTGGCGGGCGGACCCATTCCCGAAGGAGGAGCACGCTGATGTGTGGTCTGGTGGGGCTGTTCGACACGCGGGACACGCGGCCCATGGATCGCGGCCTCGTGGAGGCCATGAACCAACGGCTCTACCACCGGGGACCGGACGGGGGCGGGGTCCATGTGGAGCCCGGGATCGGCCTCGGCCACCGCCGGTTGGCCATCATCGACCTCGACGGCGGGGACCAGCCGCTGTTCAGCGAGGACGGAAAGGTGGCGGTGGTCTACAACGGCGAGGTCTACAACTTCCGGGAGCTGGCCGGGGAGCTGCGCGACCGGGGCTACCGGTTCCGCACCCGGTGCGACACGGAGGTGGTCCTGCAGGCCTGGCGGGAATGGGGACCGAACTGCGTCCACCGGTTCCGGGGGATGTTCGCCCTGGCCATCTGGGACCGGGACCGGCAAAGCGTGTTTCTGGCCCGGGACCGCATGGGCATCAAGCCCCTGTACTACGCCCTGCTCGATGACGGGACTCTGGCCTTTGCCTCCGAGCTCAAGGCCCTGCTGCCGCACCCCGGGGTGAGCCGGGACCTGGACCCGGCGGCGGTGGAGGAGTACTTCGCCTTCGGTTATGTGCCGGATCCCCGCACCATCCTGAAGGGGGTCCGCAAGCTCCCGCCGGCCCACCGCCTGATGGTGTGCCGGGGGCAGCCCGTCCCCGAGCCGGAGGCCTACTGGGATGTGGCCTTCGCCGAGGGGGACTCCCGGCCGGCGGAGGACAGCGTGGCGGAAGAGCTCACCGAGAAGCTGTCGGAGGCGGTAGGCATGCGGCGCGTGGCCGATGTGCCCGTGGGAGCCTTCCTCTCCGGCGGCGTGGACTCCAGCGCGGTGGTGGCCATGCTCGCCCGGGCCGACGATGAGCCGGTGCGGACCTGCTCCATCTCCTTCGGCGACCCCCGCTACAACGAGGCCGCCCACGCGGCGCGAGTGGCGGAGCGCTACGGCACCGACCATACGGTGTCGGAGGTGGACCCCTCGGATTTCGATCTGGTGGACCGCCTGGCCGGCATCTACGACGAGCCCTTCGCCGACAGCTCCGCCATGCCCACCTACCGGGTCTGCGAACAGGCCCGGAAGCGGGTGACCGTGGCTTTGTCCGGGGACGGCGGCGACGAGAGCTTCGGGGGGTACCGGCGCTACCGCTGGCACGTCCACGAGGAGCAGGTCCGGCGGCGCGTACCCCAGGCCCTGCGCGGTCCCCTGTTCGGGGCACTGGCCCGGGTCTACCCCAAGCTCAACCGTGCGCCCCGCGTCCTGCGGGCCAAGGCCACCCTGGAGTCGGTGGCCCGGGATAGCCTGGACGCCTACCTGGACAACATGGGGGTGGTGCCGGAGGGCATCCGGCGGGCGATGTTCAGCGACCGGATGCGCCGGGACCTGCAGGGCTATCACGCGGTGGAGGTGCTGCGCGGCCACGCCCGCCGGGCCCCGGACCACCCCCTGTCCCAGGTGCAGTACCTGGACATGAAGACCTACCTCCCGGGCGACATCCTGACCAAGGTGGACCGGGCCAGCATGGCGCACTCCCTGGAGGTGCGGGTCCCCGTGCTCGACCACGAATTCGTGGAGTGGGCGGCGGCGCTGCCTCCCCGCTACAAGTACCGCCAGGGGGAGGGCAAATACCTCTTCAAGAAGGCCCTGCGGCCCTATCTTCCGGACGAGGTGCTGTACCGGCCCAAGATGGGGTTCGCCGTGCCGGTGGATCGGTGGTTCCGCGGGCCCCTGCGGGACCGGGTCCGGGAGGCCCTGCTCGGGCCGGACCTGCAGGACACCGGGCTGTTCGACCGGGCGGCCCTCGAGCGGATCCTGGAGGAGCACCAGTCCGGGAAGTGGGACCACGGCGCGGTGCTGTGGTCCCTGCTCATGTTCGCGGCCTTTCTGCGGCAGCTGGACCGGGAGCCGGTGTACCCGGGCGCGGCCCCTGCCGCCGGCCGGCCGCGGCCGGCCGCGAGCCAGCCGGAGTCGTCGCCATGAGGATTCTGTACCACCACCGCACCCGCGGGGAGGACGCCCAGGGCGTCCATATCACGGCCCTGTGCCGCGCCTTCGAGGGCCTTGGCCACGAAGTGCGGCTGATGGGTCCGCCCCTGCCCGCCGGGGGCGGCCGCAGCGACAGCGGCAAGCGGGACAACGCCACCCTGTTGGGTCTGCCCCTGCCGCACTGGCTCTACGAGGTGCTGGCCCTGGGCTACAACGTGCCGGCCTTCTTCGCCCTGGCGGCCGCGATCCTGCGGTGGCGCCCGGATTTCGTCTACGAGCGGTACGCCCTGTTCGGGGTGGCCGGGAGGCTGGCCGCCGGGATATTCCGGGTCCCCTTCATCCTGGAGGTGAATGCCCCGCTCAGCCAGGAGATGAAGGACCACGGTGGCCTGGTCTTCCAGGGCCTAGCCCGGCGGGTGGAGGACCGGCTGTGCGCCGGAGCCACCCGGACGGTGGTGGTCTCCGCCGCCATGCGGGACCTGTTCGTCCGCCGCGGCCTGCCGGAGGAGCGGTTCCTGGTGGTGCCCAACGGCGTGGACCGGGAGCGCTTCCATCCCGGCGTGGACGGCGAAGCGGTGCGGCGGGAGCTGGGGCTGGAGGACCGCTTCGTCATCGGGTTCGTGGGCTGGATCCGGCCCTGGCACGGGGTGCACGACCTGGTGGAGGCCTTCGCCCGCGTCGTGGCGCAACGGAAGGACGCCGCGCTCCTGCTGGTGGGGGACGGCCCCGCCGTTCCGGAGCTCCGGGCGCGGGCGGCGGAGCTGGGCCTGGCGGACCGGGTGGTGTTCACCGGCGCCGTGGCCCGCGAGGCGGTGCCCGGCCACGTGGCCGCCATGGACGTGGCGGTCCAGCCCGACGTTACCCCCTACGCCTCGCCGATCAAGCTCTTCGAGTACCTGGCCACCGGCCGGCCCGTGGTGGCCCCGGACCGGCCCAACATCGCCGAGGTGGTCGGGGATGGCCGGCAGGGCCTGCTGTTCCGACCCGGTAACGTGGAGGAGCTCGCCGCCCAGCTCACCCGCCTGGCCCTGGATCCCGGACTGCGCAACGCCCTGTCCATGCGCGCCGCCCGCGCCGTGGAAGAGCAGGGGTTCCATTGGGAAGCCAACGCCCGGCGGGTCCTCGCGGTGGTGGACCGCCACGCCCCGGAGGCCACGTGATGCTGCTGGAGCGCAGCCGACCGGTGCGGAGCGAGGGCGGGGCCGACGCGCCCGGCCCCTCCGGGGAGGGGCCTCGCGTGGTGGTTCTCAGCCAGCTGTTTCCCCACGCGGGGGACCCGGGGGCCGGGCTGTTCATCCGCGAGCGCATGTTCCGGGTGGCCCGGCACCTGCCCATGGTGGTGGTCAGCCCCGTGCCCTGGTTCCCCTTCCAGGGGGCGATCCGCCGCTTCCGGCCGCATTTCCGGCCGCCAAGGCCGAGCGACGAGTGGCAGGACGGGGTGCAGGTCCTGTTCCCCCGCTATTTCTCGGTGCCCGGCGTCGCCAAGAGTCTGGACGGCCTGTTCCAGGCCCTGGGCGCCTTCCGCACGGTCCGTCGCCTGCGGCGGGAGTGGGGCGGCGAGGTCCTCGACGCCCACTTCGCCTATCCCGACGGCTACGCGGCGGGCTGGCTGGGCCGTTGGCTGGGTATGCCGGTGACGGTGACCCTACGCGGGACCGAACCGCCCCTGACCCGTTCCCCCGTGGGGCGGGTCCTGCTGCGCGGGGCCATGAAGCGCAGCCATCGGGTATTCGCGGTGTCCGCCTCCCTCCGGGCGCTGGCGGAGGATATGGGAGCGCCGGCCGGCCGTACCCGGGTGATCCCCAACGGGGTGGACGCGGAGAAGTTCCGGCCCGAGGACCGGAGCCGGGCCCGCCGGGACCTGGGAATCCCGGAGGAGGCCCCGGTCCTGATTTCGGTGGGCGCGCTGGTGGAGCGCAAGGGGTTCCACCGGGTGCTGGAGGTGCTGCCGGCACTGCGGGAGGCCCATCCCGGGCTGCAATACCTCATCGTCGGCGGCCCGGGTCCGGAGGGGGACCTCGGGGCCTACCTCGAGGAGCGGACGCGGCAGCTGGGTCTGGAGGACACGGTCCGCTTCCTCGGCCCGCTGCCGCCGGAGCGGCTGCGCGGGCCGCTATCCGCCGCCGACCTGTTCGTGCTGGCCACCAGCCACGAGGGGTGGGCCAACGTCTTCCTGGAGGCCATGGCCTGCGGGCTGCCCGTGGTGACCACGGACGTGGGCGGCAACCGGGAGGTGGTCTCCCGACGGGAGGTGGGGCGCATCGTGCCCTTCGGGGACCCGGAGGAACTGCGGAGCCAATTGGAGGAGGCCCTGGGGACCACCTGGGACCGGGGGATGATCCGGGCGTACGCCGAGCGCAACGGCTGGGAGGACCGGGTTGCCATGCTGGTGGAGGAATTCCGAGAGGTGGCGGCGCCGGTGGAGGAGGGGAGCTGATGGCCTTTCCACCGGACCTGTTCCTGATCGGGGCGCCGAAGGCCGGGACCACGACGCTGGCGGAGGTCCTGGACAGCCATCCGGAGATCAGCCTGTCGCGGCCCAAGGAACCCCATTTCCTCACCCAGAACCGGGAGCTGGGGCTGGAGTGGTACCGGGAGTGCTTCGACGGCCCGGAGGATCGGGTGCTGCTGGATGCCTCCACCAGCTACTCGACGGATCCCCTGGGCACGCTGGGGCGGGATACGCCCCTGGCCGGGGTCCCCGAGCGGCTGCACGAGTTGAGCCCGGAAGCGCGGTTGATCTACGTGGTCCGGGAGCCGGTGGCCCGCAGCTATTCCGCCTACTGGCACGACGTACGCCTGGGCTACGAGCGCCTGCCCTTCCGGGAGGCCATCGCTCAGGACCCGATGTACCTGGCGGCCAGCGACTACGCGGGACAGCTGGAACGGTACCTGCCGTACTTCCCCCTGGAGCGGATCCTCATCGTGCGCGCCGAGGATCTGTGGCGGGATGCCCAAGGGGTGGCGGGGGAATGCTTCGATTTCATCGGCGTGCCCCGGGTGGCGGAGGAGGACCTGCCCGCGCTGCACAAGAACCGGTCCTACACCTTCAACGGGGTGGGCCGCTATCTGTACCGCATCCTCCAGGACGACCGCAGTCTGAAGCGGGCTGCGAATCTGGCGAGGCGGGTCATGCCGGAATCTGCCTACCGCGCCGTCGGCAGGGCGCTGACGAAGGAGATCCCGCCCCTGGATAGCGGGCACCGGGAGGAGCTGGAAGCGTGGTTCGCGCCGAAGAACCGGAGGTTTAGGGAGCTCACGGGGATCGGCATCGGGCAAGAGTAGGGGCAACCCGCTCCTCCCGGCCCGGAGCCGCCATCCCCCGTCCGCACCAGAGGATACAGCCCGTTCATGTCCGACATAGGAGGAAGGATAGCCACCGGGGCGGCCTGGATGGTGGGCATGCGGGTGGTGGTCAGAAGCATCGGCATGATCAGCACCATCATCGTCGCCCGTCTGCTCACGCCCGAGGATTTCGGCCTGGTGGCGCTGGCCACCTCCATCTACGCCCTGGTGGAGTTCCTGGGCGCCTTCGGCTTCGGCGAGGCCATCATCCAGCGCCACGACGCGGACCGACGGCATTACGACACCGCCTGGACGATGAACATGGCCTTCGGGCTCCTCGCGCTGGCGGCCCTGGCCCTGCTGGCCAAGCCCATGGCGGGGTTCTTCGAGGAGCCCCGGTTGGAGGGGATCGTCTATGTGCTGGGTGTGGTGGCGCTGGTGGATCGGGCCTACAACCCGGGCATCGAGTTCTTCAAGAAAGAGCTCCAGATGGGGAAGATCTTCCGCCTCCAGGTCACCCAGAAGGTCCTCGCCTTCCTCGTGACGGTCTCCCTGGCGGTGTACCTGCGCAGCTACTGGGCCCTGGTGTTCGGCATGGCCCTGGGGGTGGCCACCTTCACGGCCATGTCCTACTGGGTCAGCCCGTTCCGGCCGCGGCCGTCGCTGGCCAGGCTCGGGGACCTGTTCGGCTTCTCCGCCTGGCTGTTCCTGTCCAGCATCCTGTCCTATTTCGACCGGAAGTCGGGCCCCATCGTGATCGGCAAGCTGTCCGGGGCCTCCGCCATCGGCATCTACAGCGTATCCCAAGAGATCGCCAATCTCCCCACCGTGGAGCTGGTCAAGCCCCTGAACCAGGCCTTGTTTCCGGGCTACTCCAAGGTCAAGAACGAGCCCGCCACCTTGCGCCGTTATTATCTGAAGGCCCTGTCGCTGGTGGCTCTTCTTGCCATGCCGGCCGCCACCGGCCTGGCCCTGCTGGCGCCCTTCCTGGTGCCCCTGCTTCTGGGCGGGCAGTGGGACCGCGCCATTCCCGTCATGCAGGTGCTGGCTGTCTCCGGCATGGCCCAGGCTCTGGCCGTGGTCAACATGAGCATCCATCTGGCCCTCAACCAGCCCCATATCGCCACGATCTTCAACGCCATCAAGGTCGGGATCCTGATCCCGGCCCTGGTGTACGCGGTTTCCCGCTGGGGGGTAATGGGCGCCGCGTGGTCGTACCTGGGGGTGAACTTCCTCTTGGTACCGTTCCGGCTGTGGGTGGTTAAGCGGTCCTTGTCCCTGGGGCTTGGGGACCTGGCCGCGGTGCTCTGGCGGCCCGTGGCCGCCACGCTGGTGATGGCCGCCGGCCTTCAGGCGGCCGAGCCCTACCTGGATGGCGTTCCCCCGGGGGCGGATGTGGCGGCTCTGGTGGCGGGGGGCGCGCTGCTGTACGCGGCCACGGTGCTGGTGCAGTGGAAGATGGCCGGAAGCCCCGACGGGGGTGAGGAGTATGTGCTCGGCCAGTTCCGGGCCTGGATGCCCGCCTTCCAGCGCTACGGCTGATCCCACCTCGGGATCCCCCGCCCTTACGGAGCAAGGGCGGGTCCGTAGGGGAGACGGTGGACGCACGGATACCCCGTGTCCGCGGGGGCTGATAAGAATGGGACTCGGGCCTTCCGGTCATCCCCCGTTCCGGGGGAAGGGCTGTCCGGGGGCCGCCATCCCCGGCCATGGAAAGCGTGCATGTCCACGGACCCTTGTGAGAAACCGGACCCCCAATGGCTGGATGGGGACTTCGAGCGGAAATGGCGGGAGCGGTTCGAGCGCTTCGCGGATAAGGAGGACGACGCCGCCATCGCGGGCTGGAGCCAGCACGGCCTGGAGGCCCGCCTGGCTCATTTCCGCCTGCGTTGGACCCCGGAGGAAAACGGCGCCCTGTGGCTGGACGCCGGCTGCGGGGCGGGGACGTATACCCGGTATCTGGAGCGGCGGGGGAAGCGCGTCCTGGCCCTGGATTACTCCCTGCCCACCATCCAGAAGGGGCGTTCCCGGGGGGGTGGCGACACGCTCTGGACCCAGGGGGACGCCGGAAGGCTTCCCCTGGCCGATGACAGCCTGGACGGAGCCCTGTGCTTCGGGGTCACGCAGGCCCTGTCCGCCTCCGACGCCCTGGTGGCCGAGCTGACCCGGGTGGTCCGCGGTGGCGGGGAGGTCTGGCTCGATGGCCTGAACGGGGGCAGCGCCTTCGATCTCTGGGCGCGCGCCGCCAGAAGGGTCCGGGGGGACCCGGAGGAGGTGCGATTCGAGTCCCCCCGTCGGCTTGCCCGCATGCTGCGGCGAGAGGGCGTCCGGAACATCCAACTGTACTGGGTTCCCGTGATGCCGGAGGGCTGGAGCCGGCTCCAGCGCCTATTCAACCGGTCCTGGGCGGCGCGAACCCTGGATCATGTCCCCGGCGCGGGTCGACTGCTGTGCCATGCCTTCGTGCTCAAGGGAGAAGCCCCCGATGCCCAGTGATGCTCCGGCCTTCGGCCTGCCCATGGCCGGGTGGGCGCGGAAATGAACGAGGGGCGCACCCGCCGGGACCCCCAGGCGCACCATCCCGGGGAGGAGGAGGGGAAGGGGCCGGAAACGGATATCGGCACCCTGCTCATCGTGACCTCCGACTTCCCACCGCTGGCCGGGACCAACACCCAACGAGTGCAGAGCTTCGTCCGGCACCTTCCCGATTTCGGTTGGCGCTGCCGGGTCATCACCCGTGCCGTGGAGGACATGGGCTGGATCGATTCCGGCGAGCTCGCCCATCTGCCTCCCGACCTGGCCATCGAACGAGTGCCCAGCCCTGACCCCTTCGCGGTCCGGCGACGCCGCCTGGGGGCCCGGCCCTATGACATCCACGCCGCCGGGGAGGCGGAATGGACACCGTCCCGGGAGGAGGCGGGCCAAGGGGCGGGGATCGCCGAACGGGCCCGCAAGGCGGTAAGCCAGTGGCTCCACGACGGGCTGGATTACGGCTGGTACGTCCCCGATTCCTCCCGGCCCTGGGCCGATGCGGCGGCGCGTCGGGGCGTGCGGATCGCCGGGGAAGGCGGGGCGGACGTGCTCCTTACCAGCTGCCCCAGCTACTCCAGCCATGTGGCGGGCCTCAAGATCAAGCGCCGTACCGGCCTGCCTTGGGTGGCCGATTTCCGCGACCTCTGGGTGGAGCGCCCCGGGCGCCGGGTCCGGAGCCGGTGGCACGCCTTCCGCGACCGGCACCTGGAGGCGGTCGTGCTGCGAGAGGCCGACCGGGTGGTGGTCACCTCGCCCGCTTGGCAGGAGGCCTTGTGCCGCCAGCACGGGGAGTGGCTGCGCGAGAAGATGGCCTGGATCCCCAACGGCTACGACCCCAGCAAGGATTCGGGGATGCCCCGGGCGGGGGACCGGGACCGCTACGTGCTCCGGCTCGTCTATACCGGGGCCATGGATGCCTCCGTGTCCCCGCTTCCCCTCATCGAGGCGCTGGGCCGGCTCAAGGAACGCCATCCCCACCTGATGGGGCGTTTCCAGGTCCGTCTGGTCGGCTACGCGGGCCACGAGCTCTCGCGGCTGGAGTCGGCCATCGCCGGGCACGGTCTCGAGCCGTACGTCGAGCTGCTGGGCACCCAGAGCCATGAGCGCTGCCTGCGCGAGCAGGCCGAGGCCGACGTGCTGCTCCTGTTCAGCGCGCCGTGCCACCGCGACACCATCACCGGGAAATCCTTCGAGTACATGCGCTCGGGACGGCCCATTCTGGCCATGATTCCCCGCTCCGGGGCGCAGGCCCAGATCCTGCGGGCCGCCAATACCGCCTGGATCCTCGACTATTCCGACGTGGACGGCGCCATGCGGACCCTGGAGCGACTCGCCCGCGGCCCGGGCGCCCCCCGCGTGGAGCCCCGTTGGGACTACATCCGGCAGTTCGACCGGCATGCCCTGGCCGGGACGTTGGCCGGGGTCCTCGCGGCCCTGCCGGCCGGCCGGGCCTAGGAGGCCGCGGTGGGCGTCCCGCCATCCATTCAAGCGCGTTCCGGTGGGGAGGTCCCATGAGAATCCTGGTCCTGGCCGACGAGCTTCCCTATCCGCTCTCCCACGGCCAGCGTCTGCGCATCTTCAACTACGTCCGGTCCCTGTCCGGGAGGCACCACTTCGATCTCCTGTGTCTGGACGACCGGCCCCTTCCGGAGCCCCTGGAACGCCTCTTCGGGCGGATCGAGATCCTGCCCCGGGAGGATCCGGCACGGGGCGGGAGGCGAGGGTGGTGGAAGAGCCTGTCGCTGGAGGAGATGGTCCCGGAGGACGGCCGGGTCACCGAGCGCCTGGAGGGCCTCCTGGCGGAAATCGATTACGACTTGATCTGGATGACCGGGGAGAGGGTGATTCCCAGTGTCCCCTTCGGCCGGGTACCTGTCCTAATGGACCTGGTAGACGACGTGGTGCTCACCCTGCTGCGCGAGGCCAAAAGCCAGGTACCCATGCGACGGCGCCTCCAGGCGCTCAAGCGGGCCTTCATGCATTACCGCTTCGAGCGCCGGTACTACGGCCAGGGGGATGCCTGCTTGGTGGTGGCGGAGCCCGACGCGGAGATGTTCGGCCGTATCTGTCCGTGGGTCCCGGTGCGGGTGGTGAAGAACGGCGTGGACGCCGAGTATTTCGCCCCGCATGGGCAGGAGCCGGAGGATCCGGTGCTGGTATTCGAGGGAAACATGTCCTTTCCGCCCAATGTGGACGCCGTCCGGTACTTCGTGAACCGGGTGCTGCCGCGCATCCGTGAGCGGGTCCCCAAGGCCCTCTTCCGGGTGGTGGGGAAGGACCCGGCGGAGGAGGTGCGCGCGCTGCAGGGGCCGGGGGTGGAGGTGACCGGATTCGTGGAGGATCTGCGCCCCTACCTCCGCGGGGGCGCGGTCTTCGTGTCCCCCCTGCGCAAGGGCGCGGGCATCAAGAACAAGATCCTCCAGGCCTGGGCCATGGGGCGACCGGTGGTGGGTACCCGGTTGAGCTTCGGCGGCCTCCAGGTACGGGAGGGCAGGAACGCGGTGGTGGCCGACGGCCCGCAGGAGATGACCGAGGCGGTGGTGCGCCTGCTTCGGGCTCCGGAGGAGCGCGCGGCGCTCGGCCGGGGAGGGCGGGAGACGGTGGTGGAGCACTACACCTGGGAGCAGAAGGCCCGGGAGCTCGAGGCCCTGATGCTGGAGACCGCGGCCAAGCACGGAGAGCGAAGCGCCTATGCGTGATGCAGCCCTACTGGTCATTTTCGCCAGCCTCATCCCCTTCGTTCTGGTGCGTCCCTGGACGGGGGTGCTGGTCTGGTCCTGGGTCGGCTTCATGAACCCCCACCGCCTGGGCTGGGGGGTTGCCCAGGACCTCCCCGTGGCCCTGGTCTTCGGCTCCCTCACGCTGGTGGCCATGTGGCTGCATTCGGATCGCAAGCCCATTCCCCTCACCCGGGAGACGGTGCTGATCATCCTCCTGATGATCGTGTTCACCATCACCACCTTCACGGCCTGGGTGCCGGAGGCCGCGTGGCCTCAATGGGAGAAGGTGATGAAGATCCTGGCCTTCGCCCTGGTCACCACCATGCTCATCTACGGGAGGAAGCGCATCCTGGCCCTGCTGGTGGTAGTGGCCGGCTCGTTGGCCTTCTACGGGGTCAAGGGGGCGGCGTTTGTGGCCAGCACCGGGGGCCAGTACCGGGTCAAAGGGCCCGAACCCTCCTTCATCGGCGCCAACACCGCCCTGGGGCTGGCCCTGCTCATGGTCCTTCCCCTGCTGGTGGCCCTGGCCCGGGAGGTGGATAGCACGTGGGGGCGGCGCGCCATCTACGGGGTGGTGGTCCTCACCGTGATCGCCACGCTGTTCACCTATTCCCGCGGGGCGCTGTTGGGTCTGGCCGTGGTGCTGCCGATCATGCTGATCAAGGCCAACCGGAAGTTCCTGCTCTTTCTGCTCCTGATCCCTGCGGCCTACAAGGCGCCGGACTTCATTCCCGAGCGGCTTATGGAGCGGGCCGAGAGCATCGAACAGTATGAGGAAGACCGCTCGGCCATGCAGCGGATCCAGGCCTGGCAGGTGGGCTGGAACGTGGCCCTGGAGCGGCCCTGGTTGGGCGCCGGGTTCAAGCTGGAGGAGGCCCCGAACGCCCTGTGGCTGGATTACGCGGAATGGCAGGACGAGCATTTCAACCGGTCCCGGGCCGCGCACTCCAACTACTTCCAGATGCTTGGCGAGCACGGCTTCCTGGGCACGGCCCTCTACCTCCTGCTCCTGTTCTTCACCTTCGGCAGCCTGCGAAGGATCAAGAAACAGGCCCCCGGGGTGGGTCTGGGCTGGATGGTGAAGTACGCCGACGCCCTGCAGACGGGCCTCATCGCCTACGCCGTGGCGGGGGCCTTCCTGAGCCTGGCCTACTTCGACCTCTTCTATACCTTCGTCATCCTCGCCGCCATCATGCGCCGGGAGATCGCCGAAGCCACCGAAAAGGTGGCCGCGCACGCCTCCGATGTACGGGGCCCGTTGTCCCGGGCCCCGGCCCGCGCCGCGACCCCCGTGCCGGCCCAGATGCCGCGCGGGGTGTGAGTTGGAAGGCGCCGCTGCCCTCGGCCTGCGCGGCATGGCCGCCATGCTCTCCCCGGGCGGGGGCCGGGGCCGGCTCGGGGTGCTCATCTATCACCGGGTGCTCGAAGAGGCCGATCCCCTGGACCCCGATATCCCGGACGCCGCGACCTTTGACTGGCAGATGGGTCTGCTGGCGGAGGAGTTCCGGCCCCTGCCGCTCGCCGAGGGCGTGGCGGGTCTGGCCCGGGGGACGCTACCGCCACGGGCGGTGGCCGTGACCTTCGACGACGGCTACGCGGACAACTACACGGTGGCCCTGCCCATCCTGCGCAGGTGGGGGGTGCCCGCGACCTTTTTCATCGCCACCGGCTACCTCGGCGGCGGGCGGATGTGGAACGACATAATCACCGAAACGGTCCGTCGCTGGCCGGAGGGGGAGATGGATCTGCGCCATATGGGCCTGGGCCGCTGGCCCCTGGATGGGGAGGAAGCCCGCCGCGAGGCCCGCATGGGTCTGATCCAGGAGCTCCGCTACCGCCCCCTGGAGGAACGAGAGCGAGTCGTCGAGGGGCTCGGCGCGGAGCTGGGCGGGCCGCCATCCCCGCGCCTCATGCTGGATCCCGGCGAGGTCCGGGCCCTGGCGGGGGCCGGCATGGAGATCGGCGCCCATACACGCAGCCATCCCATTCTTTCCACCCTGGACCCCGACCGCGCCCGCGCGGAGGTGGCGGAGAGCAAGGCCCACCTGGAGGAGATCACGGGGGGGGCATGCCGGTTTTTCGCCTATCCCAACGGCCGGCCCGGTGAGGACTACGGTCCG
This sequence comes from Thiohalorhabdus denitrificans, assembly GCF_001399755.1. Taxonomy (NCBI): domain Bacteria; kingdom Pseudomonadati; phylum Pseudomonadota; class Gammaproteobacteria; order Thiohalorhabdales; family Thiohalorhabdaceae; genus Thiohalorhabdus; species Thiohalorhabdus denitrificans. The sequence goes on from NZ_LJCP01000010.1 coordinate 183,548, forward strand.
GAGCACGTGGATCTGGTGCGCGCCGCGGGCTTCCAGGCCGCGGTTTCCACCGCCTGGGGGGCTGCAGGCCGGGAGACGAGCCGCTTCCAGATTCCCCGCTTCACACCCTGGAACGGGACCCCCCGAGGGTTCTACCTGGGGCTCCTGCGCAATCTGTTACGGGGCCGCGGTCCCCGGGCGGGGGACACGCGGGAGACACTGGCGGAGCACGCCTGAGAGCCGCTTCCACTCGGGGAAGGCCATGCTGCGCAAGGTGGGAACCATTCGCCGACAGATGGGGGCACGGGAGGGGGGACTGTACCTCCTGGCCCGTTTCCTCGACCGGGCCAGCGGTGGCCGGGCCGGGCTGTACCGCTACCACCTCTTCTGGCAGCCGGTTCCCCGGGATCCCCTCCTGCCTCCCGGCAAGGGCACCCGGATCGCAGTGCGTCCCGTCGGCGCCGATGACGCGGCCCTGGAACGGATGCCCCGGCCCCGGGAGGTGCTGCAGCGTCGCATGGACTCGGGGGACCGGTGCCTGGGCGCCTTCCTGGGCGAGGAGCTGGTAGGTTTTCTCTGGTACGCCGAGGACCTATACCGCGAGGACGAGGCCCGCTGCACCTATCGCCTGCCTCCCGGTGGGGTGGCGGCCTGGGACTACGACGTCTACATCGATCCCCGCCGCCGTCTGAGCCCCGTTTTTGCCCGGCTCTGGGACGAGGCGGCCGCCCGTTTCCGCGCCACCGGTGTGCAGGGAACCTTCAGCCGCATCTCCGCCTTCAACACCCCCTCCCTGGCCTCCCAGTACCGCCTGGGGGGTCGGAAATGGGGCACGGTAACCTTCCTCCGGCTGGGGAATTGGCAGCTGGCCTTCTCCAGCCTCGCCCCCCGCCTCCACCTCAGCCGAAGGGCGGAGCCGGTGTACCGGATGACCATACCCGAGGCCGACGATCCGGCCTCTTACGGCCTGGGCAAGGGGCAGGGCCGGCCGGCCCCGCCCCCCGCCGATCAGAGGGAATAGCCCGCCTCGGCGAGCTTCTCGCGCAGGCCGGGCAGGGGATAGCCTTCCTCGTAAGCCCGGCGTGCAGCCTCGCGGGCCTTTTCATACTTTTCCAGATCCAGGTAGGCCAGGCCCAGGTTGTACCAGGCCTCGGGGAATTCCTCCTGGATATCCAGGGCTTCCCGGTATTTATCGACCGCCGTCTCGGACTTTTCCAGGCGGTGCAGGTAGATCCCGTACAGGAGCCGGATCTCGGGGTCCTCGGGCGTGAAGGCCGCCGCCCGTTGCAGGAAGCACTCCGGCGGGGGGCTGGCGGAGAACTGGGCATGGCTGGTCCATTCCTCCCCGTCCTCCCCGGTGTGGAGCCGGATCATGGCGTACAGGGCCTTGTGGTGGTTGGGGAAGGCCATGAGGGTGTAATGCAGGTCCCCAATGGGGGTCTGGCTGTTCTCCCCACCGGCCAGGGTCTGGACCTGGTTGGTGAAGTGGAAGTCCTCCACCCGTTTAAGAGTGGGGTCCGAGGAGCTGTACTTGCGGTAGTCGTAGGGCCCGTACCCCTGCTCGGTCCCGTCGAAGCTGGAGCAGGCCCGTCCATCAAGGGACTCGCCGATATACGGCGCCTTTCCGTCCTGGGCGTGAGCCACTGCGGGGAGGACGGAAAGCGTCACGAGAAGCAGGAAAAGGGCAGCCCGGTCGGTTATGGGAGGAAAAGGGGTCGTAAAAGCCATGCTGGAAACCTCTGGATGGGCGGGTCCGCTTTCTGAAATGGTCAAGGCGCTCATCCCATCCTAACCGCCAGGTCCGTCCCGGACAGGGACCATATCCCAAAAAACCGGGTTACTTGACGCGGATCAGCAGGAAGGTCCGGGAATACCGGTTTTCCCCTGTCGTTGTTGCCCGGTTCGTGCGTTGTTGCTTTCCAATTCCCGGACTGCCCCTGCGGCGAAGCGGTATTTTGCGGGTGCTCTTGACCCCATCGGGATGCGGACCTTGGAACCGGGGGAGGCGGGTACTAGCTTGATCCGATGATGCCTGCGCGGGTGCCAGCTTTCCGCCCGGGCCGGGTCCCCGGGGTCGGCCGGGAGGCGGCTTCGGGTAGAGGGTTCCGACAAGAGGTTTACCGGTACGGGGAGAACGGCATGGCGAGCGTGGAGGAAGTACGGCAGGTGGTCGGCGATGTCCTCCAGCTGGGGGAGCGAACCGCGGCCCTGGAGCGGGAGACCCCGCTGATCGGGAACATCCCCGAATTCGATTCCATGGCGGTGGTCTCGGTGGTCACCTCCCTGGAGGATCAGTTCGGGGTGGTCATCGAGGACGACGAGATCTCGGCGGAGACCTTCGAGACCGTGGGCAGCCTCGTGGATTTCGTGAACAGCAAGCTCTAGGCGCGGGCATGGTGACCCCATTCTTTCTGGACAGCGCGGGAGGCCGAATTCACTGCACGGTCTTCCACCCCTCCGACCCCACGTCCGCGACACCGGGCTTGGTGTTCCTGCCGCCCTGGGCGGAGGAGGCCAACAAGGCCCGCCGGATGATGGCCCGCCTCGGGCATTCGTTAGCTGGCGCCGGCTTCCGGACCCTGGTCCCGGATTTCTACGGCACGGGGGACAGCGAGGGGGATTTCGCCGAAGCCCGGTGGGAGCTTTGGAAAAACAACGCACGGGATGCCCGCGACTGGTTGAGGGACCGGGAGACAGGGCCCGTGTATCTGGGGGGCCTGCGCCTGGGCGGCCTGATCGCCGCGGAGACCGCCCGTGAGCTTGCCGAGCCCCCGCCGGGACTGCTCCTGTGGAGCCCGATCATAAACGGGCGGCAGACCCTCCGGCAGTTCCTGCGCCTGCGCCTGGCGGCGGGCCTGGGGGTCGGAGGGGACACGCCGCAGGAGCGCACCGCGGACCTCCTGGGGCGCCTGGAGGCCGGGGAAAGCCTGGAGGTCGCCGGCTACGAGCTGCATCCCGGCCTGGCCGGGGCCCTGGACGCCCGCTCTCTCCAGGGGCTGCTTCCTTCGCCGGAAACGGAGGTGATCTGGCTGGACGTGGTTTCGGGCCCGGAGGCAGGCCCACCACCGGCCTCCCGCAGCGTGGTGGAGGCCTGGCGGGAGCAGGGCAGGTCGGTCCGCCACCAGGGGGTCCCTGGGGACCCCTTCTGGGCAACGCAGGAGCTGGTGGATGCGCCCGCCCTGGTGGAAGCCTCCGCGGGGTTCCTGGAGCGCCTGGAAGATGCCGAAGTCTCCGGCCATGCCCCCTGAACGGCCCTTCGCCTTCGAATGCGCCAGCCACACCCTGTGCGGCATCCTGCACCCGCCGGCCGCGCCCTCGGCGGCCCGTGGGGTGCTGGTGGTCGTGGGAGGCCCCCAGTACCGGGTTGGCAGCCATCGCCAGTTCGTGCTCCTGGCCCGCCACCTGGCCGAGCAGGGGATCCCGGTGCTGCGCTTCGATTACCGCGGCATGGGGGACAGCGAGGGCCGGCTCCACGAATTCGCGGAGATCGAGTCCGACATCCGGGCCGCCGTGGACGCCTTCTTCGAACGTTGGCCGGACCTGGAAGAGGTGGTCCTGTGGGGGCTCTGCGACGCCGCCTCGGCGGCGGCCTTCTACGGTTTTCAGGACAGCCGGGTCGCGGGGCTGGTGCTGCTCAACCCCTGGGTGCGAACCGAGGCCGGCGAGGCGAGGACCCGCCTCAAGCACTATTACCTGGCCCGGCTGACGGAGCCCGCCTTCTGGAAGAAGGTCCTGACGTTGCGCTGGGAGCCTCGGCGTTCTCTCGGCCATGCGCTGGCTGCCTTGCGGACGCTCGGTGGCCGGGAGAGGGTGGGCCCGGCGGAGGACTGGCGGCAGATGCCCTTGCCGCAGCGGATGCTCCACGGGCTGGAGCGCTTCCCGCGGCCGGTCCTCCTGATCCTCAGCGGCCGGGACCTGACGGCCCGGGAGTTCGAGGACACGGTGGCCGCCTCCAAGGGGTGGCGGCGCTGGCAGGGGAGCCCGCGGGTGGATACCCGGCGGCTGGAGGAGGCGGACCATACCTTCTCCCGCCGGGTCTGGCGCGAGCAGGTGGAGACGCACACCGCGGACTGGCTCCGCTCCTGGTGAAGGCGCGGCCGCGGGGAAGGGCAGGACCTACACCAGGACCTCTTCCGGGGGCGGGTGGCCGAGGAAGCGGTGCGGGCTGGCGCTGTAGCCGTAGGCGCCCGACTGGAGCACGGCCACCAGGTCGCCCTCCTCGGCCCGGCCCATCTCGACCCGGTCCGCCAGCAGATCCAGGGGGGTGCACAGCGGGCCCACCACGCTCACCGTTTCCCGGGGCCCGTCGTGGACCCGGCGCGGGGTGACCACCGGGTAGTTCTTCCGGATCACCTGGCCGAAGTTCCCCGAGGCGGCGAGGTGGTGGTGGAGTCCGCCGTCGGTGACCAGGAAGGTGTGGCCGCGGGATACCTTGCGGTCGAGCACCCGGCAGGCGTAGACGCCGGCCTCTCCCACCAGGTACCTCCCCAGCTCCAGCATCACCTCCACCGCGCCCAGCCGGTCCCGGCATTCCTCTACCCGCCGCTCCAGGTTCTCGCCGCAGGCGGCGATGTCCAGGGGCTCCTCGCCCGGAAAATAGGGGATGCCGAAGCCCCCGCCGATGTTGAGCATCTCCAGCGGGGCGGGGGCGTCCTCGGCGAGGCGATAGGCCAGGTCGAATGTGGCGTTCTGGGCCTCCACGAGGCTGGCGACGCTGAGGTTCTGGGAGCCGCTGAAGATGTGCAGCCCCCGGAAGTGCAGCCCCAGCTCGCCCAGGCGCCCCAGCACACCGGGCACCTCCTCGGCGTCGATCCCGAATTGCTTGGGGCCGCCCGACATCTTCATGCCCGAGGACTTGAGCTCGAAGTCCGGGTTCACGCGGACCGCGGCCCGGGGCCGCCGGCCGGCAGCCTCGCCAGCCTCCGCCAGCCGCTCCAGCTCCCCGGGCGACTCAACGTTTACCGTCACCCCCGCTGCCACGGCCGCCCGCAGCTCCTCGCGACGTTTTCCCGGGCCCGCGATGCTGATTTCCTCCGCGGGCATCCCCGTGTCCAGGGCCGTGCGCATTTCCCCCAGGGAGGCCACGTCGAAGCCGTCCACCAGCGTCGCGCAATGGTCCACCACCGCCGGCATGGGGTTCGCCTTGACGGCGTAATGCAGGCTGACCTCCCGGGGGATGGTGGCCCGCACGGCGTCCACCCGCCGGGTAATGGCGTCCCGGTCGTAGGCGTAGAAGGGGGTCTGCCCCACCTGCTCCGCCAGGGCGGTAAGGGTTCGGCCGCCGAGCAGGAGCTCGTCGTCCTCCACGGCCAAGCGGGACAGGGCGGGATGGGACATGGCGGCGCGGTTCATGGCTCGGGGTCCTGGAAGAGGTTCTGGAATTCTTCCGCCAGGGCCCGCCGGTCCAGCTTGCCGTTGGCGTTGTAGGGCAGGGCGTCCTTGAAGCGCACCGCGCCGGGCACCATGAAGGGCGGAAGCTCCCGGCTGCAATGGCCCATGATCCCTTCCGCGGTGACGCCGGGGGCCTCCGGCTGGATCACCACCACCACCGCCTGGCCGAGCACCGGGTGGGGTACCCCCAGGGCCACAGCCTGGGCGATATCGCCATGGGCGTAGACGGCCTCCTCCACCTCCGTGGGGCTGATGCGGTAGCCCGAGGATTTGATCAGCTCGTCCTGCCGGGTGAGGAAGTAGAGGAATCCCTCCTCGTCCTTCTGCACCTGGTCCCCGGACCATACCGCGATCTCGGGGTGGGGCAGCTCGTCCGGTTGACCGGGGGCCGGGCGGAAGCGTTCCGCCGTTTTCTCCGGGTCGTTCCAGTACCCTCGGGCCACCAGGGCCCCGCGGTGCACGAGTTCCCCCGGCTCCCCGGGAGCGCATTCCGAGCCGTCCTGGCGCACCACCTGAACCTCCGCGTTGGGAATGGCCTTGCCCATGGAGCCGGGGCGGCGATCCAGCTCCTCGGGAGGCAGGTAGGTGGAGCGGAAGGCCTCGGTGAGACCGTACATCAGGTAGAGCCTGGCCTCCGGCAGGGCCTGGCGCAGGGAGTGGATGGTGGCCCGGGGCATGGCCCCTCCGGAGTTGGTGAGATAGCGCAGGCTTTGTCGGGCCTCGCCGGGCCAGTCCAGGTTGGCCAGCTGGTTCCAGAGGGGCGGTACGGCGGCCAGACCCGTAGCCCCGTAGCGGGCCACCGCCCGGGGCACGTCACGCGGCAGGAGGTAGTCCATCAGGGCTACGCTCGCCCCCCGGGAGAAGGCCGTGGTCAGCTGGCTCAGCCCGTAGTCGAAGCTGAAGGGGAGCACCGCCAGCAGGCGGTCCCCGGGGTGGTTGTCCAGGTACCGGGCCACGCTGTCCGCCCCCGCCACCATGTTGCGGTGAGAGAGGACCACCCCCTTGGGGCGGCCCGTGCTGCCGGAGGTGTACAGGATGGCGGCCAGGTCGGCGTCGATGCCCCCCTCCGGCAGGGGGTGATCCGGCTCCGAGAGCAGGCTTTGCCAACCGAGCCCCAGGCCGCCCAGGGAGGCGGGCAGCTCCCCCGAGGGTCGGTCCGTGACCACCACTCCCCGGAGCTCGGGGCAGTCCGCCAGCTCCCCGGCCAGCAGATCGGCGCGGTCGGCGCTGGTGATCAGGAAGCGGGCCCCGCTGTCCCGGAGGATATGGGCCACTTGCCGCGGTTTTAGGAGTGGGTTGACGGGCACGAAGACGCCCCGGGCGGCCGCGGTGCCGAACATCCCGTACACCACCTCGGGGACCTTGGGGAGGTACAGCGCCACCCGGTCCCCGGAACGGAGGCCGAGCTCCCGGAGGCCACCGGCCACCACCCGGACCGTCCGCTCCAGATCCCGGTAGGTGATCTCGAGGGACCCGTGCAGGAGGGCGGGGGCGTGAGGAGCGTCCTCCGCGGAGCTATGGATGAAGTCCTGAAGGAGAATCGCCATGGTCGTGCTGCGGCCTTTCGGGGGTCCTGCGGGCTTCTTACCGGGCGGTGGCGCCGGCGCCCTGTTTAATGGCCACGATGCGGGTATAGGGGGTCAGGACATGCGCCAGCAGTCTGAGCGGTGGCATCTGCCCGATGGCGGCCAGGGCCAGGCGCCCCGACGGGCTCTTGCGCGAGGCGTCGGTGGTATCGAACCGATCGAAGGCGTTGAACCCGCGCTTTCCCAGGTCCTGCCGCAGCCCGTAGAAGGTGAACCAGTTCACCGCGGGATAGGTGGCGTAATTCACCAGTTCGGGACGGGTGGTGCGGGCCAGCTCCTCGAAACGACGCTTGAGGGGCCCGGGATACCAGCTGTATAGGGGCAGGTTGAATTCCTCCTGCACCGGGCAGAGGCGGTTGTTGGTGCTCAGGAACAGCACACCACCCGGCCGCAGGATCCGGGCGAACTCGTCGAGGCACTCCTTCCAGAACGGCACGTGCTCCAGGAGCTCCGGCACCAGGCAGACGTCCATGGTGCCGTCCTCCCAGGGCAGCTCGGTGGCGCTTCCCACCACGAACTCGATGTCCTGGCCCTCGCGCTCCGCACGCCGGCGCGCCAGCTCCACGAGCTCGGCGTTGATGTCCAGGCCGTGGACATGGTGGCCGTCGTCGGCCCACATCTGGCTCTGGGCCCCCGGCCCGCAGCCTATGTCCACCACCTCCAGGGGGCCCTCCCGCTGGTCCGCGGGGAAGGCCCAGAGGACGTCCGCGCGGATGCGCTCCAACCGTTCGCGGTTCTCCTCCGTGAGGCTCTGGCGCGCATAGTAGTCCACGAACCGGGAATCGCTGGAATGGTCCCACTCTTCGCCCGCGGCGGCCTTCGCCTGGTTGCCGGTACGCTCTTCCTGCATGGGTCAATCCGTGCCGGTGAGTATTTCGGTTTCGGCGGCGGGCTCGGAGCGGTGCGTGCGGAGCCACTGTTCCAGCATCATCAGCACCCAGGTGAGGGTGCCGAAGTAGTCCGCGTGCTCCTCGAGCCGGGCCCCGGTCAGCTCGTCGATCATGGCGGGGCGGATGATTCCCCGGTTGCGGAGGCCGTCCAGGCTGTCGCGCGCCAGGTCTTTCAGGGTCGGGTCCTCCTGCATCCAGACCCCGAAGGGCAGCCCGAACCCCTGCTTTTCCTTGGCCAGGACCTCCCGGGGCAGAAAATCCGCCAGCGCCTCCTTGAAGAAATGCCGGAGGCGGGTGCCCCGCATCTTCTGTCCGGGGGGGACCCGTGCCGCGAGATCCACCACCGGGTCGTCCAGGAAGGGGAAGCGGGTCTGAACTCCGCCAAGCTCCCCGGCCAGGGCCACCTTGCGCAGGTCGTCGTCCGCCAGGGTGTATTTCATGTCCAGGCCGAGGAGCCCGTTAATCAGGGCGTACCCGCGGAGGTCGGCGAACTCCCGGCGCATCTCCGCGAGGGGCTGGGTGGGGTCCACCTCGGCCAGGAGGTCTTCCGTGAAAACCCGCCCGGCCCCGAGGTGGTCCAGCAGGTTGTAGGTCTCCAGGCGGTCCGGCAGGGGAACGTTGGCCTGCTCGATGTAACGGCGCAGCTTGCGCACCGGAGGTACGGCGTCCCCTCCGGGGAGGTCCGAGACGGGCTCCAGGAAACCTCGCCGCAGCCAGCCCGGGACCCGGTGGTAGAGGGAGAAGATCCACTGCTTGGCGTAGCGGACGTTGCCGGCGAACAGCTCGTCCCCCCCGTCCCCGCCCAGCAGTACCTCGATGCCGTCCTCCCGGGCCAGGCGGGCGCAGTAGTAGGCGGGTACCACGGAGGCGTTGCCGTAGGGTTGGTCGCTCCCCGCGGCCACCTCCGGGATGGCCTTGGCCACGTCGCCGGGGGTGACGAAGTATTCGTGGTAGTCCGCACCGAAGTGGTCGGCGGCGATCCGGGCGTAGGCGGTCTCGTCGTAGCCCGGGGCGTCGAAGCCGATGGCGTAGGCCCGCGGCGCCTCGCCGGTCACTTCGCCGAGCATCCCGGTGATGGTGGAGCTGTCGGTGCCGCCGCTGAGGAAGGTTCCGGTCCTGCCCTGGCTGGCGGCCCGCTCCACGGCCCCGCGCAGGTTGGAGCGGAACCCTTCGCGCAGTTCAGGAAGGGGCGTGGCGTCGTTCTCCTGGAATTCGGGACGCCAGTAGCTCCGGGTTTCCAGCTGATTGTCGGCGAACATCACCACCTCCCCGGGCCGGAGGCGGTGGATGCCCTGGTACACCGTTCCGGGGCGGGGGATCACGTGGTGGAACAGGTAGTTGAACAGGCTCTGCGGGTTCAGTTCCGCCCCACAGCGGGGGTCGTGCGCCAGCCGGTCGGCACGGGGGCCGAACAGGAGCGTGTCTCCGCTGAGGGTGTAGGCGAGGTCCATGACACCCAGGCGGTCCACCGCCAGCAGCGCCGTCCGGGATCGTGGATCCAGGATGGCCAGGGCGAAGGGGCCGTGCAGGCAGCGCGGCAGGTCCTGGCGGTTGTGCCGGTACCGGTTGGCCAGACGGTGGGCAAGGGCCTCCCCATCCCCGGCGCCCCCCGAGGAGTCCCGGGGCTGGCCGTGAAAGGCCACCAGGAGGCCGTCCCGGTTATAGACCCGACCGCCGTGCGCGGGGCGACCGGCCACGGCGCCGTTTTCCAGGTGGATCCGATCCGCCGTGGGGCCTTCCCCTTCCTGTCCGGGAGCCAGCCCGGCCAGTAGGGGGTCGGGATCCCGGTTTCCCTGAGGGCCCACCCAGCCCCAGATTCCCTGCATATCGTCTCCCATGCCTTGGCAAAGCGGTTTGGAACGGCCTTCCCGTGGGGGAATGCGTACCTCTCCCGCCAGAAGACCACGCCGGGCTTTCCGAAAACGAGGCCCCGAACCCGGCTCGGTCAATTATCCGCGATAATTCAGGGCCCAAGCGGGCTCTCCCCATTGGCCGGCGGGGTTTCCCTATCTCGGTTAGAAGGGGTCAGGCGCGAACGGAAGGGCGGCGACGGGTCAGGAAGATCCCGACTGCGGCCAGGGCCCCCAGCCCGTCCACAGCGATGTCTGTGGCGGAGGGGTACCGCCCGGGGACCCAGCTCTGGTGCCATTCATCGAAAAGGGCGTAGGCCATGGTCAGCACCCAGGCCGCCCCGGCGATGCCCTTGGGGCCCAATGGAAGGCCGGCCAGGGGGCGGAGCCAGAGCCAGGCCAGGAGGCCGTAGGCGGGCAGGTGAAGAAGGTTCTGGAGGGTGGCGGGTACCCAGGTGAAGGCATGGAGGACGGCCCCGTCCTCGGGGGCGGCCGTCCCCGGGATGGAAGAAAGGACAAAAAGGAGGGCCATGTACAAAAAGGGCCAGAGCACTGCGCGCATGGTGGCTCGCCAATGGCGGTTGAACGGAAGCCTGTGGGGATACCTGGGCGGGCCCCTCCGCCACCCGTAGCAGGAGCCCGTCCCCGGGACAAGCTGTCCGGGGGCGGGTTGCCGGGGGGCTCCCTTGCCGGTAGCGGGGAATGGTGTTTGGTTGGTTGATAGGTGCCTGGCGGGATGGCTCCGGCAGGGACAGTCTTCCGGTCGGTCGAGGGGAATTGCGGATGGAACGCCTAGCGATGTGGGCGGGAAGGGTGCTGGGACTGCTCTTGCCGCTGGCCGTTGCCTCCGCGGCGGTGGCGGAGGTGCCCGCGGATACCTGGGTGAAACGGGATCCCGAAGGCTCCGGGAAGGCGTCCGGAGAGCCGGAATACCGACCCTATTCCGCCATGGTGGCGGGCGGCGGGTACGTCTTCTATTGGGGCGGCGGCCACAAGACCCACGGCGGCAACGACGTGGACGCCTATATCCCGGCCGAGGATCGCTGGGTCCAGCTGACCGAGGAGGAGGACTGGTCCGAGGCGGACTCCTGGGACCACCTGACCGACGAGCAGAAGGAAAAGCTTAGGAAGGCCCGCGGGGGCGGCTGGCACGTGGACTATCTGAGCCCACGGGGCCGCCCGCTGACCGCCCATTCCTACACCCAGATGGCCTGGTGGGCCGACCAAGAGCGGTTCTGCATCTCCAAATTCGGGATCTGGTGCTACGCCCCGGCCAAGGGCGACGAGGAAGGCGCCTGGGAAGAAGTGGGGGAGCGGGTCCCCGTGGACAAAAACGCCATCGCCCCCTGGAACCTGACCTACGACCCCGACCTCGAGACCCTGGTTGCCTTTACCGGCACGGGGAAGATCGAGGGCTATATGTTCAATCCCGGGCTCGGGACCTGGGAGCGGCGTGTGAAGACCGGGGGAAAGAGCTGGGATACCTGGACCGAGGTGTTCTCCGTCTACGCCCCGGAACGGAAGGAGCACATCGTCTACGGGGCTGGACGCTGGGCCCGGGTGGATCTCCAGAAGATGCGGGCGGAGGAGATGACCCAGCTGGAGGAGATCGCCGGCTCCCAGCCGCAGAGCTTCTCCCTGGTGTGGGCCCCGGAGCTGGAGAAGGCCCTGCTGGCGGCGCGGATGGACGGGGAGCTGCAGCTCTGGACCTACGACCCGGAGAAGGACGTGTGGGGGCGGTTTTTCCTGGATGGGAGTGGACCCACGGACGCCCACGGCAAATGGAGCACATTGGTCCGTGACGCCGAGACCGGGCTGTACGTGTTCCTGGCGGCCGACTCCGAAAACATCTCCCAGATCCCGGAGACCTGGGTCTTTCGCCTGTCCGGAAGGGAACGCAAGGTGTCCCGCTGCCCCTACGACGCCTGCGTTGGGGGAAGACACCTGCACGGTAGCCTGCAGGCCGCCCTGGACGCGGCCCCGAAGGGCGGTACCGTGGGTGTGGCCCCGGGCACCTACCGGCAATGCGCCGTGATCGAGCGGGCCGTCACCATCAAGCCCCTGGAGGGTCGGCCGCACCTGCGCGACGAGATCTGCAAGGGTAAGGGGGTTCTGGTCGCGGAGGCCCCCGGACGGGTGGTGGTGGAGGGGCTGGAGGTCAGCGGAGCCAGCCGGGAGAAGGCCATCTGGATGCACCAGGGGGCCGGGGAGCTGGTGCTTCGCGATCTGAAGATCCACGACAGCGGCATGGGGGTCCTCGCTGTTCCGGGGGCCGGGTCCCTGCGGATCTACGATTCCGAGATCTACGCCATCCATGACCCCGGGGAGCACGCCCATTTCGTCTACGGGGGGGAGAACGCCGAGCTGGTCATGGAGGGGAACTACCTGCACGGCGGCTCCGACGGCCACTTCATCAAGGCCAAGTCCGTGGACTCGCGTATCCGCTACAACTTCATCCATCAGCGGGCCCGGACCGACGCGAACATCATCAACATCTGGGGCTGCGGGGAGAATCAGGTGATCGGCAACGCCATCCGGAGCGAGGCGCGGGGCCACCCGGCCATCGCCATGGATTTCACCCCCCGGGTCAATTACGGCGAGGGGGTTCCTTGCCCCGTGGACCATGCCCGGGCCGAGGTGGTGTATAACAGCTATCTCAAGGAAGGGAAGAAGGGCTGGTCGGCCCTGGTCATGGACAAGGTCGGGATGGATCTGGTCCTGAAGAATAACCTAGTGGCTGGGGCCTCTCTCCTGCGCGGGGGGGACCACCGTGGGGCTTCCCTGGAACGGGAGAACGCCCGGGTGCGGGGTTTCGGGGACCGCCTTCTGCGGCCTGTCCGGACCGTCCCGGCGGTGGCCTCGCCTACCAAACCCGACCGGCAGTATTCCCCCATTGGGACCGAGGCGCGGGGGGCCGCCAACGTTATGGGGGCCTATGGGGCCAGCCGGGGGGAACGCTCCGGCGTGGCCGACAGGAACCCTTGATACCGACCCGTCCGCCGAGGGGCCTCCCTTTGCGTTTTGTCAGTCCGCCCCGTCCCGAGCCGTTCCGTCCGGGCCGCCCGTCCAGCAACCGGGGGCGATGATGCACAGGACCCGACCTCCTTGCGGTTGGCACCGGCTGGTACCGCTGGCGGCGGCCGCGCTCCTGTGGCTGGTCCATGGTGGCCCCCATGCGGAGCTTGCGAACCGCCTCCCGGCGATTAAGGCATCGGTGGTGGGAGTGGGCACGGTGACACCCACCCGGCAGCCACCGGGGGAGTTCCGGGGGACAGGGTTCATCGTCGGGGACGGGAACCTGGTCCTTACCAATGCCCACGTGCTTCCCGAGTCCCTGGACGAGAAGCGGCGTGAGCACCTGGCCCTCTTCGTCGGGGAGGGGAAGGACGGGGAGGTCCGCCGGGCCCGTGAAGTGGCGATCGATCCGAAGCACGACCTCGCCTTGCTGGAGATGGAGGGTAGCCCCCTGCCGGCCCTGCCCCTGGGGGATTCCGACCGGGTGCGGGAAGGGGAGCTGTACGCCTTCACCGGTTTTCCCATCGGCATGGTCCTGGGATTGCATCCCGTAACCCATCGCGGCATCGTATCGGCGGTTACCCCCATCGCCACGCCCATGAACCGGTCCCAGGATCTTGAACCGGGCACGGTGCAGCGGCTGGATGAGCCCTACGAGGTGTTTCAGCTGGACGCTACCGCCTATCCCGGGAACAGTGGAAGCCCCCTCTACGACCCGGAGCATGGGGAAGTGGTGGGCGTGGTGAACCGGGTGTTCATCAAGGAAAGCAAGGAGGCCATCCTGGAGAAACCGAGCGGGATCTCCTACGCCATCCCCATCAAGTACGCCAAGCCGCTCCTCCGCCGGCGGGAGACCGCCGAGTGAATGTCGGGGATTCCCCGGCGGGGGAGGGTGCCTCCGAGCCCGGATTGCGGGGGCTGCTTCTCGGCATGTGGGGTGCCTACCTCCTGCTGGCCGTCTTCTTGAGCCTGCTACCCCTCGAGCTCGAATGGCACACCCCCGCCGAGGCCTGGCGGGCCTTTCTTTCCGCCCCGGACATCCAATCCCCCTTCGGCTCGCGTGTGGATTGGGCGAGCAATGTGGTCCTCGCCTTCCCCGGCGGGTTGCTGCTGGCCGCGGCCCTGGGCGGTTGGCACCAGGGGCGACGTGCGCTTCTCCGTCTGCTCCTGGCCCTTGGACTTACCATGCTGGTAGCCCCTGTCCTGGAATTCCTGCAGGTGTACGTCCCCGAGCGGGTACCCGCTCGGAACGACATCCTCGCCCAGTGGATGGGCGGATTCCTCGGGGTGGTGACCTGGGCCCTCCTCGGGGGGTGGGCCCGGGAGGTGGTGGCCAGCCGCTCGACGGAGCTGCACCGCGGGGTGGAGGTTCTGGGCGCCGGCTACCTGCTGGTCTACCTGGGGATGTCCCTGTTCCCCTTCGACTTCACCCTGCAGGCCCCGGCGGGGGAGGGAAGCGGGGCTTGGGTGACCCTGCTTGAGCAATACCCCTGCGGCCCGGTCTGTGTGGGGGGGCTGGCTGCCGAGGCGCTGCTGGCCCTGCCCATCGGTTGGGCCCTGGGGGTTTTTCTGCTGGACCGGGGTTGGGGAGCCCCGGGCCGGGCGGCGGTGGCGGCCTTCCTGTTCGCGGGGGTCGTGGAGCTGGCCCAGGGGACCCTGGCCTACGAGACGGCAGAGGGCGTTTCCATCCTGACGCGGACAGCCGGGATCCTGGGGGGGTACGGCCTGGTGGCGGCGGGGCTGTATCCGCGGGCGGGCTGGCTGCGACGCCACGCCTACGCCTTGTGGGGCCTGGGCCTCGGGGGGTACCTGATTCTTCTGGCCGTACTGAACGGTTGGTTCGGCGGGCCGATGCGCAATCCCCACGAGATCGCCGGGGCCGTGCTCGACCTGGATTTCTCCCCCCTGCGTTCCTATGGGCGGGAGGTGGGAACCCTGGGACTGGTTGTGGGGCATGCCCTGATGTACGCGCCGATCGGCCTGTTCTGCTGGCTGCGGGGCCGACTCCGGGGCGTCCCCGGGGCGCCGGGCTGTGCCATCCGCTGGGGCGTGGTGGTGGCCCTGCTTGCCGAGGCGGGGGCCCTTTTGTTCGCAGGCCAGGAGCCCCACCCCTGGAGCTTGGTGGTATCGCCCGCGGCCGCTGCCGGCGTGCTGGTCCTGGCGCGCCGGGTGGCCAGCACCCTGGATTCCCCCGAAACAGCCCCCGGCTGAGAACCGGAAGCCCCTCCACCCAGGGTTCGGCCAGCCCGGTTCCCGGAAGGCAGGGGCGCGGGTTCAGGGCAGTATCGGGCCCGCTTGATCCTCTCCGGCTAGGCCCAGGCCTCGCAGCGCTTCCGCTCCCAGGCCAGAGCGGTGCTTACGATCTCCTCCAGGTCGTCGTGCCCGGGCCTCCAGCCCAGCTCCCGGCGGATCCGCTCGGTGTTGGCCACCAGGGCGGGCGGGTCGCCGGGGCGTCGGTCCTCCTCCCGCACGGGCAGCTGGCTGCCGCTGACCCGTTCCACCGTGTCCAGGACCTCCCGGACGCTGTAGCCGTGACCGTAGCCCACGTTGAAGGTGGTGGATGCGCCCCCGCCGCGCAGGTAATCGAGGCACCGGATGTGGGCGGCGGCCAGGTCCTCCACATGGATGAAGTCCCGTACCCCGGTGCCGTCTGGGGTGGGGTAATCGTTTCCGTAGATGGGCACCAGGTCCCGTTGGCCGGTGGCCGCCTCGCAGGCGACCTTGATGAGGAGGGTCGCCTCCGGGGTGGACTGCCCGATGCGGCCTTCGGGGTCCGCCCCGGCCACGTTGAAGTAACGCAGGGAGACGTGGCGTAGGGGCCCGGAGGAGGCGGTGTCCCGCAGCATCCATTCGCTGACCAGCTTGGAGGTCCCGTAGGGGTTGATGGGGTACAGGGGATCGTCCTCGGCCACCGGGATGTGGTCGGGTATGCCGTAGACCGCCGCCGAGGAGGAGAATATGAAGTGGCGGACCCCGGCCTGCAGGGCGGCGCCTGCCAGGGCCCGGGTCTTGCAAGAGTTCTCCCCGTAGTACATCAAAGGGTCCGAGACGGATTCGGGGACCACCGTGCGGGCGGCGAAATGCATGACGGCGTCCAGCTGGTGATCCTCGAGCAGTTCGCGGACGAGCGCCGTGTCCCCGGCGTCTCCCAGCACCAAATCCCCATGGAGGACCGCTCCGGCCCTTCCGGTGCTCAGGTCATCCAGGACCACCACCGGCTCTCCCCGCTCGCCGAGCTGGCGGACCACGTGGCTTCCGATATAGCCGGCACCGCCCGTTACCAGGACTCCACCCATTTATCGCGATCCTCCGCTGTATGTCTCGCGTTATTCCTTCACCTATCCCCGCCGGATGGAGGTTTGGTCAATCGGGCGGATTCCTCAACCGAACCGAAATCAAGAGGGAAATGGGAATACGGCGACGGATGCCGGCGGTTGACCATGGTCAAGCCCCGCTCATGGCCAGGGGGTGCCGGGGGATATAACTTGGAAATGGAATGCTGGCCGGTCGGTCGACAATTTCCGGGTTTCGGAGGGCATCCATGGACGGCGAAACGGTGGTACCCGTGCTGCTTTCGGGAGGGGTGGGAAGCCGCCTGTGGCCCCTGTCCCGCGAGCTGTATCCGAAACAGTTCATGGCCCTGTCGGGGGAGGACACCATGCTGCAGGAGACCTGCCGCCGGGTGGCCGACCTGGAGGGGCTGTCCGCGCCCGTGGCCGTCTGCCATGAGGACCACCGCTTCCTGGTGGCGGAGCAGCTGAAGCGGATCGGGGTGGAGGATGCCAGCGTCCTCCTGGAGCCGGCCGGCCGGAACACGGCCCCGGCGGTGGCGGCGGCGGCGCTGGAGGCCATGAGCCGCCAGGAGGACCCCCTTCTCCTGGTGATGCCGGCCGACCATGTCATGGAGCATGCCGACCAGTTCGTGCGGTCGGTGCGGAAGGGGATGGATAGCGCCGCCCGGGGCGGGCTGGTGACCTTCGGGGTGCCGCCCACGGCGCCCGAGACGGGGTATGGGTATATCCGTGCCCGGGACTTGGGTCCCGACGGCGGGGCGGGGCCGGTGGTGCAGTTCGTGGAGAAGCCGGACCGGGCCACCGCCGAGGGCTTCCTGCGCTCCGGCGATTATCTCTGGAACAGTGGGATCTTCCTGTTCCGGGCCAGCCGGTTCCTGGAGGAGCTGGAGAGCCATGCCCCGTCGGTGCTCGAGGCGGTCCGCGCCGCCTATCAGGGGGCGGAGCGGGACCTGGACTTCCTGCGGCTGGAGGCCCAGGCCTTCGGAACCTCGCCCAGCAATTCCGTGGACTACGCGGTGATGGAGCACACCGACGCGGCCTATGTGGTGCCCATGGAGGCCGGTTGGAGCGATGTGGGCTCCTGGAGCGCCCTGTACGAGGCGGGGGAGCGCGACGAGGGGGGCAATCTTCTGATCGGTGATGTCATAAGCCACGGCGGCCGGAACAACTACATCCGTTCCGAGAATCGCCTGGTGGCGGCCGTAGGGGTGGAGGACCACCTGGTGGTGGAAACCGCCGACGCCGTGCTGGTGGCTCCGCGCGCCCGCGCCCAGGAGATCAAGGGAGTGGTGGAGGAGCTCCGGGAGGCGGGCCGCGAGGAGGCCCTGAACCATCGACGGGTGCTGCGTCCGTGGGGCTCCTACGAGACAATCACGGTGGCGGAGCGCTTCCAGGTGAAGCATCTGCTGGTGAAACCGGGCAGCAGCCTGTCCATGCAGCTGCACCACCACCGCGCCGAGCACTGGGTGGTGGTGCGGGGGACGGCCCGGGTGACCCGGGACGGCGAGGAGTTCCTGCTCACCGAGGACCAGTCCACCTATATCCCCATCGGCACCAGCCACCGTATCCTCAACCCCGGCAACATCGCGCTGGAGCTTATCGAGGTGCAGACGGGCAGCTACCTGGGGGAGGACGACATCGTCCGCTTCCAGGACGCCTACAACCGGGGATGAGGGAGGACGGCGGGGCCCGTCCTCCTACAGGCTCCAGTACACCGTTTCCGGGGGAAGGGTGGCCGGCTCCAGGCGGGCCTTGAGGTCCACCAGGACCCCGCCGGCGGCAAGGGGGGCCAGGAGCTCCCCAGGGGCCATCTCCTGATAGGTCCGGTGGGGCACCGCCAGGATCATGGCGTCCACCTCCGGCCACTCCTCCCGGTCCATGAGCTCCACGCCGTACTCCTCCCACGCGGCCTGCGGGTCGGCCAGGGGATCGGAGACCAGGGTCTGGACGCCGAACTCGGCCAGCTCCGCGATAATGTCGGGAACCCGGCTGTTGCGGATATCCGGCACGTTCTCCTTGAAGGTCAGGCCCAGAATACCCACCCGGGAGCTTTTCACCCGCCGGCCCGTCTGGATCAGCAGCTTCACGACCCGCTGGGCGAGGTACTCTCCCATGCCGTCGTTGACCCTGCGGCCCGCCAGGATGACGTGGGGGTGGTAGCCGACGGCCTCCGCCTTGGCCGTAAGGTAATAGGGGTCCACGCCGATGCAGTGCCCGCCCACAAGGCCCGGGGAGAAGGGCAGAAAGTTCCACTTGGTGCCCGCCGCCTCCAGGACCTCGTTGGTGCGCACGCCGATGCGGTCGAAGATCAGCGCCAGCTCGTTCATCAGCGCGATGTTCAGGTCCCGTTGGGTGTTCTCGATGACCTTGGCCGCCTCGGCGGTCTTGATGGAGGGTGCGCGGTGCACTCCGGCCGAGACGATGGCCCCGTAGGCGGCGGCCAGGCGCTCCAGGGCCTCCTCGTCCTCCCCGGACACCACCTTCACGATGCGATCCAGGGTGTGCTCCCGGTCTCCCGGGTTGATCCGCTCCGGGGAGTAGCCGAGCTTGAAGTCCACCCCCTGGCGAAGCCCCGAGTGCTCGGCGAGGATGGGCCCGCAGCACTCCTCCGTTACCCCTGGGTAGACCGTGGACTCGAAGGCCACGAGGTCTCCTCGGGAGAGCCTCGGCCCCAGGGTGGCGCACGCCTGCCGCAGGGGACGCAGGTCCGGCTGGTGGTTGCCGTCCAGCGGAGTCGGAACCGTCACCACGTACAGGGTGCACCGTTCGAGGTCGTCCGGGTCGGCCGTGAACGACAGGGAGGTTCTGCCCAGTTCGTCCTCGTCCACCTCCCCCGTCTCGTCCCGTCCTTCCCGCAGCGCGGAGATGCGCCGCGAGCTGATGTCGAAGCCCACGGTGTCCTCGAACTGCCCTGCGAAGCCAAGGGCGACGGGTAATCCCACGTAACCCAGGCCCACCACGCCGATCCGTTCTTCCAAGGTCTTCCCCTTCCCCCGCATCCGCGACAGGTCAGCGGATCGGGATGTATGACAGCCTATCCCGGGCCCGATGCAGGCCCCTATTCCGTCTTCATAGCAGCGGCCGGGGAGAGCCGGGAATGGCGATTCCCGTTGGACTTGACCGGCCGGGCTGGTACCCGGCGGGAGGGGGTAATGCCGTTCTTAGGGATTCGGTGCTCGGAGACTACTCAGGCTACTGAAAACGAGGGGATCAACCCGGGAAATGACCCGAAAAATGGGGTTTGCTCGTACCGGCGGAGGTAAGACCCTGACAGGAAAATTCCTATACAGACGGACAGACCCTCCATGGTTGTAAAATGGTCTTTCGCTCCTCTGGTAACCTGCCAATTCCATGGGTTTTTTGGCCCTTTGCAGGAGCAGGCCCGTCCCTATCTCCGGGCGGCGGATCTTAGGAAGAAGACCATACGGACGACGCTTTATCACCTTTCCTTTTCGTCCCTCACGCATGCATCCGGGTCCCGTACGGCCAGCCATGCCCGTTTTTCAACCGCGTCTGCCCGCCAGTAGGGGGTGGGCTTGGCTAGGCTTTGCCTTGTTCCTGGTTATGGGGAACGTGGGCATGGCGGATCCGTTATTGGGCTCCCCGGAGCCGTCCCCATCGGCCTGCCCCTGGTGGGCGGCAGTGGAGACCGAAGGACAGTCCCAGGATCCCGATGGGGTAGGGGAGGAAAGCCCCGAGGGCGGGGAGAAGAATCAGCTGGCCAATGCGCTGGATAACACCCATGCCTCCATCACCCGGGGCCTGGAGTACACCGTGCGGCAAGTGGACGCCTTTTTCGCCAACGAGCGCGTCTTCGAGGAGGCAACCGACAGCTATCTGCAGATGGAAGGTTCCGCGGTCTGGAGCAAGCGGGGAGGTACCCGGTTCGGGGGGGACATCAAGGCCCGTGCCGAGCTGCCGCGCCTGGAGAGAAAATGGGCCTTGCTCTTCGAGTCCGACGGGGAAACCACCAGCGGGGAGGATCGGGACGGGGTGCAGAGACGCCCGAAGGAGGTGGTGGAGCAGAACGATTACTTCCTTTCCGTTCAGCGCCGTCTCAACGGGGATTCCGAGTGGGATATCCGTCCCTCGGCCGGGGTCAAGGTGAAGTACCCCCCGGATCCCTTTGCCCGTCTCCGGGTCTATCGATACTTCGATATGGGGGCCTGGCTCGGCCGGGCCTCGGGAGACACCTCCTGGTTCGTCTCCGATGGCTTCGGCGCCGGGGTCCAGTGGGACCTGGATCGTGCCCTGGGCCGCACCATGATGTTCCGGGCCACAACCTCCTTCGGGTGGCAGGAGAAGAACGATTATTACAAAGGGCAGCAGAAGCTCACCCTGTTTCATGACCTAAGCGACCATGACGCCTTCGCCTACGAGGGGGGCATGGTCTTTACGGACGAGGAATCCTGGGCCGCAACCGAGTATTTCGTTCGGGCCGATTACCGGCGGGAGCTGACCCGGAGGTGGCTCTACCTGGACATTACCCCGGAGGTGTCCTTTCCGCGCTCCCGGGGATTCCGGGAGGAACGGTCCCTGACGGTCACCCTGGGCGTCATCTTCGGGCGGGAGTACCTACGGCGGTCGGAGGGGAGGTAGGCGCCTTGCGGTCCCCGGAAGGGGAAGAAGGGTTAATTCCTTTTCGGTGCAAGCCCATTCGGGGGGAGCAGCACCCCCGGACCGGTCAGGCTCGACGGGCCTGCAATTCCCGCAGGGCCGACACCAGTTCCCCGCCGTGGCCCGTGGGCTTTACCCGGTTATAGATCCGGGCAACCCGCCCCTCCGGATCGATGAGAAAGGTTCGGCGCTTGGGGAAACGTATGGGGCCGAGGGCGAACAGGGCACCGTAGGTCGCGGACACCTCTCCATCCCGGTCGGCGAGAAGGGGGAAGGACAGGCCATGCCGACCGGCGAAGGCCGCGTGGCGTTCCGGAGGATCCATGCTCACCCCCAGAATTTGTGCCCCCAGCTCCTGCAGCGGGTCCCCAGCATCCCTCAGGCTGCAGGCTTCCCGGGTGCAGCCCGGGGTGTTGTCCCGGGGATAGAAGTACAGCACTACCCAGCGGCCCCGAAATTCCTGAAGGCTCCGGGGCTGGCCGTCCTGGTCCGGGAGCCGGAAGTCGGGCGCGGCTTCCCCTTCGGCGGGCGGGTGGGAGCGGGAAGTATGAGGGGCCTTGAACGGGTTCATGGGGCCACCTTACAAGATGGCTGGGGCCTGGGCCATCGTAGGCTTCGAGAGCCAAACATCTTCCTGGCCGATCAGCTGTCCACGGGCTCGACCACGATTCCTCCCATGCGGGCCTCGTCGGCCCAGCACCGGGTGGAGCCGATGTAGCAGGTGTGTCCTGGGGCATCCGCCCCGGTATCGCGGTAGACGGCTTGGAAACCGCCGGTCGGGGACACGTTGGCGAAGCCCAGGGGCCTTCCTCGCTCGTCCGTGGCTTTTTCGACGCAGGCTTCACAGATGTGATTCGGGTACCTGCTGGAAGCCGGTAACGGCGTCCCGCAGATCGGGCATTCATGGTCCAGCTCGGACATCGGTCTCTCCGGGGGTTTTGGAGGCTGCCGGCGGGTGCCGTGTTAGCGCAGGATGATGCTTTCGCTCTCCCCGGGTACGGAGCCCGTCCGGGGGCGTGCGAACGGAGTGGGTTTCCTTCCGTATCTGGCGCGGAACCAGGAGCTCTCTGTTCTTCCCCTCCGTACGAGACCGTGAGGGGCTCCGTTACGATCCTCTTACCCTTCCGGGGGTGTGACAAGAGGGTGACAGGGCGGGAAAACGAAAGAAAAAGGGCTTGCGGCGATAACCGCAAGCCCTTGATTCGGCGGGTTTTCGAATGGTGGAGCCGTGGGGAGTCGAACCCCAGACCTCCAGAGTGCGATTCTGGCGCTCTCCCAACTGAGCTACGGCCCCGCGGCGGGCGAAAGCCCGCTCAGGAGCCCGATACTCTAACGGAAGTGCCGGCCCCCTGCAAGCTGCGGATGTCTATGCCTGCACCTGCGGACGCAGCCCGATGAGCGCGGCGATGCCGGCGATCAACAGGCCCGCGAGGAGGGCGATGGGCCCGATGCCGGTGCCGAGCACGGTCATGGCCCAGCCCTGGTCGAAGATGACGCCCAGGTAGAGCATCCCGGAGTGGAAGACCGCCGCGATGAGGAAGAGCCAGCTGATCACCTGCTTGAGCACCGATGGCACCGCCAGGAACATCAGCAGGATGCCGATGACGATGTTGGCCATGGACTCCAGGTTGCCGTGGGCATGGGGGCCGCCCTTGATGGCGTTAACATTTTCCTCCTCAACGTTGAGGAGGTTGTTCAGGGCCATGAGGGCCTCGCCGGTTACGACGGCGGGCTCTTCGGCCATCATGAACTGGCTCTGGATCTGCTGCTCCAGTTCGGAGAACTTTTCCGATTTCTCGGCCGTGGCCTCGGCCACGGGTCCCGCCATGTTGCTGCTCATGAGCAGGCCGAGGGCGGCGGTGGCGACAAAATAGATCAGCCCGAATACGATATTCTTCTTGCCTTCCATCAGCGGATCTCCTCCTCTTGCTGGGCTTCGGGGTGCTGCTCGAGCTCTTCAGCGGTGAAATGCTTCCGGCCGTGGATCATGGCGGAGACCAGGGAGCGGCCCTCCGTCAGCTCATGCAGGGCCACCATGGCCAGGTGCAGGATCACGAAGGCCAGGATGATCCAGAAACCGATCTCATGGATCTCCTCCCAGGCCTCGCCGAGCTCGACGGAGCTGGTGAACATGGTGGCCCCGGTGACCACCTGGCTGATCCCCACCACCAGGAAGGCGGCGTAGGCCAGACCCGCCAGGGGGTTGTGGGCCCGATAGAAGGGGGCGGTGCCTCGGAAACCGCGGAGGTAATGCCGTGCGGTGGCGGTTACGGCGCCCCACTGCGCGGCGGTGTGTGGGAGAACGTCCCGCCACGAGCCGCTGCCGGGGGCGAGAAACAGCCACAGGATGCGCGCGAGGAGGCCCGCCCCGAAGATGTAGCCGACCGTGGCGTGGATGGTTACCAGGCTCTCTTCCCCGCCTTCGGAGAGCCCCAGGGAATCCTCGGCCAGGATCACGCCGCCCAAGGCGAACTGGATCAGCACTGCGATGGCGATCCACCAATGGAGGATGCGGAGAACCGGATCCCACACGCGGCGCCCGTACAGCGGGGTATCTTCCATTGGAACTCCTTGAGACGGGAAGGGAAATCGATTCAGCGAGTATACGCAGAAGGAGTCCTGGATTGTCCAGACAATCTGGACGGCGGGGGGGAGGAGGGCTACCATTGCCGCCATTTCCACCCGCCCCACGGCAGCGCAGCGCCCCATGAGCCCCCACGAATATTGCGCCGAGAAGGCCGCCTCAAGCGGCTCCAGCTTTTATTACGCCTTCAAGTTCCTGGCCCCCCGGAAGCGTGAGGCCATCCAGGCCCTGTACGCCTTCTGTCGGGAGGTGGACGACGCGGTGGACAATGTCTCCGATCCCGCCGCGGCCACGGCCCGTCTGGCCTTCTGGCGGGGCGAGGTTGAGGAGGTGTTCGGCGGGCGGCCCCAGCATCCGGTGGGCCAGGCCCTTGCCGAGGCGTCGCAGCACTTCAACCTGGAGAAGGCCTATTTCCACGAGATCATCGACGGGGTGGAGATGGACCTCACCACCCAGCGGTACGAGTCCTTCTCCGACCTCCAGCTCTATTGCTACCGGGTGGCGTCGGTTGTGGGCCTGCTGTCCATCGAGATCTTCGGCTATAAGAATCGGGCGACGCGCCGGTACGCCCACAAGCTTGGGCTTGCCTTCCAGCTCACCAATATCCTGCGGGACGTGGGTGAGGACGCCGGGCGCGGCCGCATCTATCTGCCCCAAGAGGACTTGCGGGCCCATGGGGTGGCGGAGAGCGACATCCTTGCCGGGAGGCCTTCCGAGGCGTTCTCCCGCCTCATGGAATTCGAGGGCCAGAGGGCCCGGGACTTCTACCGCCAGGCCCTGGAGGAGCTCCCGGAGGAGGACCGCTACAACCAGCTGCCCGGGTTGATCATGGCGGCCATCTACCGCCAGACCCTCCAGGAAGTGCTAAACGCCGAGCAGAGCGTACTGAGCCATGAGATCCGGCTGACGCCGCTGCGCAAGTTCTGGATCGCCTGGAAAACCTATCGACGGGAGCGCAAGCGGGCCAAGCGCGCTGCCAAGCAATGAACGGTCAGGAGGACGAAGTGGCAGGGGAGACAGGAACGCCATCCGCGCCGGCCCTGGAGGGTCGGGTTTACCTGGTTACCGGGGCGGGCGCCGGGGTGGGGCGGGCTGTGAGCCTGGCCTTCGCCGCCGCCGGGGCCACCGTGGTCCTGCTGGACAAGGAGGTGTCCCGGCTGGAGGCCCTCTACGACGAGATCGAGCAGCAGGGCCATCCCCAACCGGCCATCTTCGCCGTGGACCTGGCCGGGGCCCAGCCCGAGGACTACGCCCGCCTGGCGGATACCATCGAGGAAGAGCTGGGCCGGCTGGACGGTGTGGTACACGCCGCGGCCATCCTGGGCGCCCTGACCCCGCTGGAGCAGTTCTCCCCCGAAACCTGGGAGAAGGTTCTGCGGGTGAACCTGACCGCGCCCTTCCTGCTCACCCAGCCCCTGCTACGCCTCCTCCGGCAGGCCGAGGATCCCACGGTGACCCTCGTCAGCGATGAGGTGGGTGGGAAGCCCAGGGCCTACTGGGGGGCCTATGGCGTCTCGAAGGTGGGGCTCGAAGGGCTGGCCCGCATGCTGGGAGAGGAGACGGAGCAGGCCGGCGTCCGCGTCAACGTTGTGGAGCCGGGCGCAGTCCGTACCGCCCTGCAGGAGGAGGCCTACCCCGCCGTCGATCCGGCCCAATGGCGGGATCCCGCCGACTTGGCCCCCTTGTTTCTGGAGCTGGCGGCCCCAACCGAGACGCCCCGTCGGGGAGAGCGCGTGGGTCCGGATGATCCCCTAGCCGGGTAAGCCCGTAAGTGGTTTGCCTACCAGGCCGGCGCCTTTCGCGCCGGCCTTCGTAATTTTCAAACCCGCCTTTATGCCCTCTGCGCGCGTAATCTTTCTGCCCCACCGGCATGAACGACTACACCGCGCGCCGTGCCAAACCGGCCACCGTGGCCTCCCCCCTGTCCAGTTTGGCCCAGGTTCCCGGGAGGGGGGAGAGGGATGTTCCCCATATGGTACGGCGTTAGATATGGTATGGGGATTGCAGAAAGGGACCCGTCTCCGGATGGGGACGGTGCCGGTCTCCCGTACGGTCCGGCCCTGCGGGCGGCTACCGCGGGGTCCCTGCTGCATTGCCGGCATCGGCGGCATTCCCGACCAGGGTCGGGTGGGGAATGCCGACGGGCACACCGGACGCAGCCGTTATCGAAGAGCCCTGGTCGGGCGGGTTCGAAAACCCAACGGATGGTTTTGAGGTAAAAGCAATGGATCTCACCCTAACCCAAGAAATCCTCCTCTGGGGGTTCCTGGTGGCCGTAGTGATGGGCGCGGTCGCCAACAAGACCAACTTCTGCACCATGGGTGCGGTGTCGGACTGGGTAAACATCCAGGACACCGGCCGCATGCGCTCCTGGATCTTCGCCATGGCCGTCGCCATGGCCGGCGTCATGCTGATGGGCGTAACCGGGGTCATGGACCCCGCCATTACGGCGATCGGCTCCGGGCAGGCCGACCCGTTCACCGGCCTGAGCACCTTCCCGCCGTACCGGAACGGCAACTTCGTCTGGCTGGGCCACCTCGTGGGCGGCCTGCTGTTCGGCATCGGCATGACCCTGGGCAGCGGCTGCGGCAACAAGACGCTGGTCCGCATCGGCGGGGGTAACTTCAAGTCGGTGGTGGTGCTGGTGTTCATCGCCCTGGGCGCCTACCTGATGATGTTCCACGCCCCCACCCAGCGGATCCTGCAGGTGCCGATGAGCTCCGTGGCCGTGGACCTGCAAGGCCTCGGCGCCACCGACCAGTCCCTGGGCGGCATCCTCGGTCCCATCCTGGGCGCCTCCGCGAGCACCATGAATTACGTGCTGGGTACCATCCTGGTCATCGCCCTCCTGGCCTTCGCCTTCAAATCCCAGGATTTCCGCGGTCGCTTCAACAACATCCTGGGCGGTGGGGTGATTGGCCTGGGCGTCGTGGCCGCCTGGTACGTGACCGCCGGCCCCAAGGGCCAGGAGTGGATGGGCGAGCTGGCCATGGCCTCCGACAAGCCCGTGCAGCACGCCTCGGCCCAGTCCTACACCTTCATCTCCCCCGCGGGGGACTTGGCCCGCTGGGTGACCGAAGGCTTCGGCTCGAGCCTCCTGAGCTTCGGCCTCATGGCCCTGGCCGGCGTGATCGTGGGCTCGCTGCTGTGGTCCCTGGTGAGCCGCACCTTCCGCTTCGAGTGGTTCGCCTCCTGGAAGGACGCCGGCAGCCACATCATTGGCGGCCTGCTGATGGGCATCGGCGGCGTGATGGGCATGGGCTGCACTATCGGGCAGGGCGTGACGGGCGTTTCCACCCTGGCCCTGGGCAGCTTCCTGACCTTCGCCGCCATCGTGGTGGGCGCCGCCCTGACCATGAAGATCCAGTTCTACAAGATGGTCTACGAAGACGAGGCCACCTTCGGCAAGGCCCTGATCGCCGGCCTCGCCGACATGAAGCTGCTGCCCAACGGCATGCGCTCCCTGGAGCAGGTGTGAGGAGCGTCGCCACGCTTAGGCATCCTTTCTAGAAGCTCTAGTAGGTTGCTCGTGCCAGCCCCCGCCTTGCGGGGGCTTTTTTTGTCGGGGGCTCAGGAGGTTGAGCGGGCGAGGCGGAAGCCGGTGAAGGGCCAGCGGGCGTCGGTGGGGAAGAAGTTGCGGTAGGTCTCCCGGATGTGGGAGCGGGGGGTGGCGCAGCAGCCGCCGCGCAGGACCATTTGGTCGACCATGAACTTGCCGTTGTATTCCCCCACCGCCCCTTCCGGGGGCCGGTAACCGGGGTAGGGGAGATAGGCGCTTCCCGTCCATTCCCAGACGTCGCCGAGCATCTGGACCGGGGCCCGGCCTTCCCCGGGGGACGAAGCCGGATGCAGGAGGTTGTCCTCCAGGAAGGTCCCCGCGGGACCCGGCCGCTCCCGGGCGGCCACCTCCCACTCCGCCTCGGTGGGGAGGCGGGCCCCCGCCCACCGGGCGAACGCGTCGGCCTCGAAGTAGCTCACGTGGCATACCGGTTCGTTGGGGTCCACCGGGCGCCTGCCGTCCAGGGTGAAGACGGTCCACGAGCCGTCGCCGTCCCGGCGCCAGTATTGCGGCGCCTCCCAGCCCTCCTGCCGGAGCCGGGCCCAGCCCGCCTCCAGCCACAGCTCGGGGCGGCGGTAGCCGCCGTCGGCGATGAAGTCCAGAAATTCCCCGCAGGTGACGGGGCGGGAGGCGATCCGGAAGGGTTCCAGGAAGACCCGGTGCTGGGGTCCTTCGTTGTCGTAGTGGAAGCTTCCACCCGGATGGCCCAGCTGGCGGATTCCCTCGTCGAAATGGTGCCAGGTTATTGCGGGGGCCTCGTGCCCAGCGTGGGAGGGGGGATTCCAGTAGACCGGGTTCATGGGGTTGCAGCTGAACAGGTGCTTGAGGTCCATGAGGATCAGCTCCTGGTGCTGCTGCTCATGGTTGAGGCCCAGCTCCACCAGCCAGGCGATGGCCTCCCTTTTCGGGGAGTCCAGCAGGGCACCGATGGCCGCGTCCACATGGGCGCGGTAGGCGTAGACCTCTTCGAGGGCAGGCCGGGTCAGGAGCCCCCGCTGCGGGCGGGGATGCTGCTCGCCAATGCCGTTGTAGTAGGAATTGAAGAGCACCCGGTACTGTTCCCCAAAGGGCCGGAATCCCTCTTGATGGGCTTCGAGAACGAAGGTCTCGAAGAACCAGGTGGTATGGGCCAGGTGCCACTTGACCGGGCTGGCCTCGGTCATGGACTGGGCCAGGCAGTCCTCGGGGGAGAGCGGGGCACAGAGGGCCTCGGTGGTTTGGCGAATCCGTCGGTAGCGATCGGCGAGGCTGTCCGTGGCGGGGGCGTCTTTTATGCTCGTCATGGGATCCGGTTCCGTTTGGAGCAAAGGGCCAACCTGGATTCAAGGGTCTAGTTAGGCAAGTGGGGGCCGGGCGGTCAATCGGGGGTTCCGGAAGCGGGACAGTCCCCCCGCAGGGGGCAGGTACCGCAGCGGGGACGGGGCTTGCAGTAGTCCTTGCCCAGGGCAACCACCAGGGCGTGGTATTCGTTGAACAGGGCGCGCTCGGAGGGGAGGGCGGCGTGGAAGCGCTCCTGAACGTCTCCGTAGGAGAGGCCCGGCTCCAGCAGGCCCAACCGCTCGAAGATGCGTACGGTGTAGGCATCCACCACAAAGACAGGGTGGTCCAGGGCGTAGAGCAGAATGGAATCGGCGGTCTCCTCCCCGACTCCCTTGACCCGCAGGAGGTCGCTGCGGACGGCAGGGGTGGGGCGCGGGGCGAGGTGCCGGATATCCCCGTCCGGGCATTCCCGAACGAGGAATTCGCAGAGGGCCCGCAGGCGTCCCGCCTTGACGTTGAAGTAGCCGGCAGGGCGGATGAGGCCGGCCAGCCGCTCATGGGGGACCTCCAGGAGCGCCCCTGGGGTCAGGCAATCCGCGTCCTTGAGGTTGGCAATGGCGCGTTCCACATTGGTCCAGGCGGTGTTCTGGGTGAGAACAGCGCCCACAGCCACCTCGAAGGGGGTGTCGGCCGGCCACCAGTGCTGGGGACCGAAGGCCTCCAGCAGGGCCTCGTAGACCCCGGCGAAGGAAAGCCGCAGGCCGGGACGAACTTCGGAATCCGGCTCAGTCATCCTCGCTTCCCGGAGATCGGTTGGGTCTTCTGGACAGGTCCTTGAGGGCGGCCACTGCCTCGGCCCCCAGCTCCCGGTACTGCCCGGGCTTCAGGTCGCGGGGGAGGGAAACGGGGCCGTAGCGGGTGCGCAGAAGCCGGCTCACCGGGTGGCCCACGGCCTCAAGCAGCCGCCGTACCTCCCGCTTGCGGCCCTCGGTGAGCACCACCAGCAGATCGGCATGGCGGCCCCGGACGGGCAGGAGCTCGGCCCGGCGGAAGCGGGCCGGCCCGTCCTCCAGCTCCACCCCGGAGGCGAGCCGCCCTAGGGTTGCCTGGTCCGGAACGCCGCGCACCCGAACCCGGTACTCCCGCTCCACCTCGCGGGAGGGGTGCATGAGCCCGTTGGCCAGGTCCCCGTCCGTGGTGAGCAGCAGCAGGCCGGAGGAGTTCACGTCCAGACGGCCCACCTGGAGCCAGCGCCCGGTTGCAGGCTCGGGCAGGTGGTCAAAGATCGTGGGGCGGCCCTGGGGGTCGGAGCGGGTGCAGACCTCCCCCAGCGGCTTGTGGTAGGCCAGCACCCGGGTTTCCGGGTCGGCTTGGCCCTGCACCAGGGGTTTGCCGTCCAGGGCCACCTCGTCCCCGGGCGCTACGCGGTCTCCGGGTTGGGCCATGCGGCCGTTGATGGTTACCCGACCGCCGGCCACCCAGGCGTCGGCCTCCCGGCGGCTGGCCCATCCGGCGCGGGCCAGCACCTTCTGCACCCGCTCACTCATCCCCATCCTCCGGGCCGGAAGGTTCGGGATCCTCCTCCGGGGCCTCGCTCTCCGCGCCGGCAGCGCTGTCCAGGTGGGCGGCGAGGGAGGCCAGGTCCGCTTCCTCGACCTCCTTTAGGGGCGGCAGTTCGTCCAGGCTGTTCAGGCCGAAGTAGCTGAGGAACTGCTTGGTGGTGCCGTAGAGGGAGGGCCGGCCCGGGACGTCCTTGCGGCCGACCACCTGGACCCATTGACGGTCCGTCAGGGTCTTGAGCACCCCCGAGCTGAGGGTGACGCCGCGGATGTCCTCGACCTCCGAGCGGGTGGTGGGCTGGCGGTAGGCGATGATGGCCAGGGTCTCCAGCACCGCCCGGGAGAAGCGCGGCGGCCGGCTCTGGTGCAGGCGGTGGACCCAGGGGTTGGTGTCGGGGTGGGTCTGGAACTGGTAGCCGCCGCCCGTATCCACCAGGCGCACGCCGCGATCGGCGTACTCTTCCTGCAGCTCGGCGAGGACGCCCTCGAGGGACGCGCGGCCCGGCGCCGCTTCGTCGTCGAAGAGGCGCTGCAACTGGGCCACCGACAGCGCCTCCTGGGCGGCGAACAGGGCGGCCTCGATGATCCGGCGCAGCTTGTCGGTTTCCTCGGTCATGGCACGCGAATATAGAGGGGGTGCAGGGCTTCCACCTGGACCAGCTCGATCATTCGGCTCTTGGCCAGCTCGAGCAGGGCCAGGAAGGTAACCACCAGGCCCTCGCGGCCCTCCTGGCCGTCCAGGAGCTCGGTGAAGCGGTAGGCGGTGCCGCTCTCCAGCCGGGCCAGCACCTCGCTCATGCGCTGGCGGACGGTGAGCCCCTGCGGGCCCACTTCGTGCTCCTTGTGCAGCTCCACCCGCTGCAGCACCCCCTGGAAGGCCTCCAGCAGGTCCAGCAGGGAGGCCTCGGCCTGGGGGGTCTCCGCCGCGGGGTCCATGGGGGCGCGGGCCACGAAGAAGTCGCGCTCCTGGCGGGGCAGGCGGTCCAGGGCCTCGGCCGCCTCCTTGAAGCGCTCGTATTCCTGCAGGCGGCGGATCAGCTCGGTGCGGGGGTCCTCCTCCTCGTCCTCCTCGGCGGCGGGGGGACGGGGCAGCAGGATGCGGGACTTCATCTCGGCCAGGGTGGCGGCCATCACCAGGTACTCGCCCGCCAGGTCCAGACGGTTCTGGCGCATGAGCTCCACATACTGCATGTACTGGTGGGCCACGGCCTGGATGGAGATGACGGAGATGTCCAGCCGGTGCCGCCGGATCAGATAGAGGAGGAGATCCAGGGGGCCCTCGAAGGAATCGAGGAAGACCTCCAGGGCCTCCGGGGGGATGTAGAGGTCGTCGGGGAGCTGGACCAGCGGCTCCCCGTGGACCTTGGCGACGGCCTCGGCTTCGCTCATGCTCCTCCCCGCCGGCGGGTCAGCGGCCCAGCCCCAGGACGCCCCGCACCTCGGTGAGGGTCTCCTCGGCGATGCCCGCGGCCTGGCGATTGCCCTCCGCCACTAGCTCCCAGACCCGGTCGGGATCGGAGGCGAGCTGCTCGGCACGCTCGCGGATGGGGGCCTGCTCGGCCAGCACCGCCTCGATCACCGGCCCCTTGCAGTCGATGCAGCCGATGCCCGCGGTGGTGCAGCCCTCGTGGGCCCAGGCCTTCGTCTCCGCGTCGGAGTAGACCTGATGGAGCTCCCACACCGGGCACTTCTCCGGCGTTCCAGGGTCGGTGCGGCGGACCCGCGCGGGGTCGGTTGGCATGGTGCGGATCTTCTCCGTGACCTGCTCGGGGGCCTCCCGCAGGCCGATGGTGTTGCCGTAGGACTTGGACATCTTGCGGCCGTCGAGGCCGGGGAACTTGGCGTCGGGGGTGAGCAGGGCCGCCGGTTCGGGGAGGATCTCCCGGCCGCGCCCTTCCAGCTCGCCCAGCAGGCGCTCCCGGTCATCGCGGCCCAGGTTCTGCTGTTCCGCGAGCAGGGCCTTGCCCTGCTCCAGGGCCTCGGCGTCGCCGGATTCCCGCCACGCCGCGCGCAGCTTCCTGAATTGGCCGGCGGCCTTCTTGGCCATCTTTTTAATGGCGGCCTCCACCTTTTCGTCGTGGTCTGCCTCGCGGCCGTACAGCCAGTTGAAATGCCGGGCTACCTGCCGGGTCAGGTCCAGGTGGGAGAGCTGATCCTCGCCCACCGGAACCCCGTCGGCCTTGTAGATGAGGATGTCGGCGCTCTGCAGCAGGGGATAGCCCAGGAAGCCGTATGTGGCCAGGTTGCGGTCGGCCAGTTGCTCCTGCTGGTCACGGAAGGTCGGCACCCGTTCCAGCCAGGGCAGGGGGGTGATCATGGACAGCAGGAGGTGCAGCTCCGCGTGCTGCTTCACCGCCGACTGGACGAACAGCACCGCCTGCTCCGGGTCGATGCCCACCGCCAGCCAGTCCACCAGCATCTCCCGGGTGGCCTCGGGGATGCCGCGGGGATCCTCGTAGGTGGTGGTCAGGGCGTGCCAGTCGGCAACGAAGAAGAAGCAGTCGTTGTCCCTCTGCAGCTGCAGCCAATTCTTGAGGACGCCGTGGTAGTGGCCCAGGTGGAGCCGGCCGGTGGGCCGCATGCCCGATAGGATCCGCTTGCCTTGAGGCTGTTCCGGGGATGTCGTGGTCATGGTCGGTTCGTTATGAAAGGAATTGCAGCAGGGTCCGCAGGTCCATGCCCGCGAGGCCCATGAGGGAATCGGAAACGTAGAAGATGGGCCCGCCGATGACCAGGCCCAGGGTGCCGGTGAACAGCAGCACCAGCAGGATGGGCAGGCCGAAGGGCTCCAGGTAGGAGACCCAGTTGCTCGCCGGATGGGGCAGCAGGCCCGCCGCCACCCGCCCGCCGTCCAGGGGCGGGATGGGCACCAGGTTCAGGATCATGAGCACGGTATTGATCAGGATGCCCGCCGCGCCCATGAGCATGAGGGGCTCCCCGAGGTAGGCCATGTCCGGCAGCATGGCCAGCCCTACCGCCGTCACCACGGTCCACACCAGGGCCATGCCCAGATTGGCCATGGGACCCGCGAGGGCCACATAGACCATGTCCTGCTTGGGGTTGCGCAGGTTGCCGAAGGCCACCGGCACCGGCTTGGCCCAGCCGAAGATGAACGGCGAGCCCAGGAGCACGAGGAACGCCGGCAGGGCTACGGTGCCGATGGGGTCCACGTGCCGGAGCGGATTGAGCGTGAGGCGGCCCATGACGTAGGCCGTATCGTCCCCGAACAACCGCGCGACCCACCCGTGGGCCACCTCGTGCAGGGTGATGGCGAGCAGCACCGGCGGCGCCCAGATGACGATCTTCTGAATCAGGGTCAATTCCATCGCGGAAGTATAGGGGTTGGGCGTGTTGAGGGGCAAACCGGGGGCCGGGAAACCCACGTGTGCCATCGGGGTCAAAGGGGGGCCGCGGCCTGCTAGGGTGCCGTCCGGGATCCCCGGAGAGGAACGGGGTGACGGGGCTGATTTATGGGTAGATCAAAGATCCTGTTTGCCCCTGCAGTTCGCTTATGGAATTATCCCACAATTCTTAAATACCCCAGACGAACAGGCGACCGCATTCGCACGAGCGCCAGGAGGAGGGCCTCATGGAAAAGCTGCTGATGGTTATGGTGAACACGGACCCGCGCCACGGGTCCGAGCTGGGTGCGCCGTTCTTCCAGGCCACCGTGGCCGCGGCCATGGAGTTCGAGGTGGAGGTCGTCATGACCGGCGGCGCCGGCGAGCTGGCCAAGAAGGGCGTGGCCGAGAACCTCGTCGTTCAGGAAGGCAGCGACAAGACCGTCTATGACTTCATCAAGGACGCCCACGAGGCCGGCGTGAAGTTCATGGCCTGCACTCCCACCCTGGATCTGCTGGGCGTCGACAAGGACGGCCTGATCCCCGAGGTCGAGGAGATCGTGGGCGGCGCCTACGTCATCACCCAGGCGATGGACGAAGACACCTGCGTGATGACCTACTAAGGTCGACCTTCGCGGTGCAAAGACCCGCCGGCAACGGCGGGTCTTTTTTTGTCCTGTCGCAAGGAGCCGGACGCCGGAGCCCTGCCCGGGCGCTTACTCCAGCTGCTCGATGTGGGCGATGAGCCCGAAGCGGGGATGGTCGAAGTAGTAGTACCGGTCGGGCAGCAGGCGGCGGCTTTGGCGCAGGAAGTAATGGCGGGTATCCACCCCCCAGGGCATCCAGCGGCGGCGCTCGGTGAAGGCCAGTTCCACGGCGAGGTGCGCGTAGCGGCCCTTGTGGAAGGTCAGGGAGCCGCGAAGGCGATCGGCGACCCAGCTGGCGGTCCCGTTCCCGTTCGTGGGGTCACCGCCGAGGAGGGCCCGAACAGGCCGGTCGGCCACGCCGTCCAGGGCGGCGAAGCCCGGCCGGATGCTGGCCGGCCAGGACTCATCGAGGATCACGGGCGCGGCCTCCTCCTCGGGGACCGCGGGGGCCGTGAGCGTGCCTTGGGCCAGGGGTCGATAGTCACCGGCGCGGCGCAGCCGCTCCCATAGGGCCGCCATGGGGTTTTGGTCGGCGGGCACCTCGGCCGAACCGATCCCGTCGGCACGAAGCTCCAGCTTGTCCCCACGCGGGGGGGAGGCGAGCGCCGGATCGTCCCAGTAGTCCTGATGCTGGAACAGCAGGAGGCGGACCACGTAGGGGGACTCCTCCTGATCCGAGGGATCCTCGGCCACCGCCCCGGCCGGTCCCGTTACCAGGACCGCGGCCCCCGCCAGCATCGTCAGGACAAAGTGCCTCACTGTTCGCTCGCCTCGCTCTCTTCCGATTCGGTGTCCGCCGCCGGGTGGGCGGCGCCCTCCAGCCATTCCAGGAACGGTTCCGCCTCAGGGATTTGGTGCGTCCCGGAAAGGGCGCGCAAGGGCTCCACGCCCCGGCTGCGCACGGTCTCCGGGTCCCCGGCAAGGTGCAGGGCCCGATTGTACACCTCCGTTGCCTCGGCATGCCGGCCCTGGCCGAGGAGCGCGAGGCCGAGGGAGAACCGGGGCCCCGGTCGGTCCTCCTTCTGGGCCAGGGCTTGGCGGAAATCGGTTTCCGCCTCGTTGAAGCGGCCGGCCTGTAGGTTGATCCGACCGCGGAGCATCATGCCGTCCACGGAGTCGGGGGCTTGCTCAAGCAGGGCGCTGACGTCGTGAACCGCTCGCTCGAGGTTACCACGTTCGAGCTCCATCTCGGCCACCTCGCCGAGCAGGGCCGGATCATTGGGCTGGACCTGGAGGGCCTGGCGGTAACGCTCGCCGGCCTCGTCCCACCTTCCCAGCGCCCAGAGCAGCCGGGCATAGGCGCTCAGCAGGGGCGGGTCCTCGGGATTGGCCTCCAGCCCTTCCCGCAGGAGGCGCTCGGCCTCCTCGGGCTGCTGGCGGCGCGCCAGCAGATTGGCGTACTGCCGGAGGGCGCCCGGGTCGCCGGGGGACTGCTCCAGGGCGTGGCCAAGGACCTGCTGGGCCTCCTCCGGTCGGTCCAGGGATTCCAGCAGGTGGGCGTAATAGCGGGCAATATCGGCGCGCGCGGGGCCCGCCTCCAGGGCCCGCTTGTAGTGGGCCTCCGCCTCTTCCACGCGACCGGTGTGCTCCAGGATCCAGGCCAGGTTGGAGAGGCTGTCGGCGGTGCTGGGATGGCGGCGCAGAAGCTCACGGGCGTAGCGCTCCGCTTCCGCGTAGTTGGACTTGCTGTCCGCTTCCAGCATGGCGTAGTAGAGTTCGTCGTCGGTGAGCAGGTCCAGGCTGCGGTCGCTGACGGCCGTGGCCACCGTCTCCAGGTAGGCCCCCGCCTCGGGGGAAACCGGCGACTGCAGGTCGAGGTGCTCCTCGCGCAGCTTCTTCAGGGCGTTCTGCTCCTCCTCCACGGCCTGCTCGATCCGGGACCGCTCCTCGGTGAGGAACTCGTCGATGAGCTTGCGGGTGAGGCGGCGCGTCTCCTCCTTGTTTTCCTCCAGGATGGACTCGCGCGCCTCCTGGGCCACCTGCTCCACCTTCTCCGACAGGCTCCTGCTGAACTCCTCGCTGCGCAGGTGGCTGCTGGTGGCCCGCTCGATGATGTCGCGCAGCATGGTGTGGATGTAGCCGAAGCCGAACACGCCGAGCAGGATGAGCACGAAGGTCCCCACCCGCATGTAGAGGGCCAGGGTGGATTCCAGGCTGGAGGTCTCGTCGGCGAGGCGTTGGTCGAGGCCCTCGACGCGGGTCCCCGTCTGCTCGCGGATATGGGACAGGTCGCTTTCCAGCCGCGTGGTGCGCTCGCGGAGCTCCTGCACCTGGCGGCGCAGCTGACCGTTCTGCTCCCGCAGGATCTGGATGCGCTCCTGCAGCGCCCCCGACGGCCCGTTGGGGGCCCGGAGCTGGGGAAGCTCGGGGGCCTGCTGCGCCAGGGCGGAGGTGGGGAGCAGTGGCAGGGCGCCTGCCAGGAGCAGGGCGAGGGCGGCGTACAGGACCCGGAGCGTGGGCGGCAAGGCGATCCCTCCCGCAGGGATTGGTCAGGTTTCCGCAGGCTGGAGGAGCCCGTCGATTTGCGCGTCGGTGAGCCCCAATAGATACAGGGCCCCGTCCAGGGAGCTGTGGATGAGGTTGTAGGGGGCCCGTTCCCGCACCTTGGGCTTGGCGTGGAAAGCCAGGCCCAGGCCCGCCTCGGCGATCATGGGAAGGTCGTTGGCGCCATCCCCCATGACGATAAGCTGGTCCCGCGCAAGGCCCAGCCGGTCCCGGAGGGCGCGGAGATTGGCGGCCTTGCGCTCGCCATCCACGATGTCCCCCAGAACTCGCCCGGTCAGTTGGCCCTCCGATACCTCCAGCACGTTGGCGTCGGTGAAATCCAGCTGGAGCTCGTCCTTCAGGCGGTCGGTGAAGAAGGTGAACCCGCCGGACACCACGGCCACCCGGACCCCCATTCCCCGGGCGGCCTCCACCAGGCGCCGGGCGCCGGGGTTGGCCACAATCCTCTCCCGGTACACCGATTCCAGCACATCTTCGGGCAGCCCCTCCAGCATCTTGACCCGTTCCACCAGGCTGCCCTTGAAGTCCAGCTCGCCGTTCATGGCCCGCTCGGTAATGGCCGCCACCTGTTCCTTGACGCCGGCGTGCTCGGCGATCTCGTCGATGCACTCCACGGCCAGCAGGGTGGAGTCCATGTCCATCATCAGCAGGCCGGGCACCGCCTCCTCCTTCCGGGGCGGCAGCACCGCCAGGTCCACCCCCGCCTCCTCCGCGGCGGGGCGCAGGGCCCGGGTTAGCTGGTGGGGTTCGGCGGCGGGGCCGGCGACGGTCAGCTCCACGGCGGCGAAGCTTTCCGAGAGGGTACGCAGGCCGGTGATAACCAAGCCCTGCCCGTTCAGGGCCTCCGCCACCTCCCCCAGCCGGGCCCCGTCCAGGTCCCGGCCCAGGGCTACCGCTCGGTAGGAACGATCCCCCTCGAGGGCGGCGCGCCAGCCGTAGGCCGTGCCGGAGTCTGCCACGGCCTCGCCCAGGGTCCGGTCAAGCGCCTCCCCGGTGGGGTCCGGAAGGCCCTCCACGGTGGCCACCGCCAGGTGGAAGTCCCCGAACCGCAGGGTGTCGACCGGGTCGGCGAGCCGGTCGAGGCCCTGCAAAGCGGCGCCGGGATCGGACCCGGGCGCTGCGGAGAAGGCGTTGATCCGGTAGGCATGCTGGGCCATGTAGGGCTCCTGGAATGGGGTTTGGGGGGAGGGATCAGTCCGTCTGCGAGGCCGTCGTCGGGGTCTCCGGGGCCGCGTGGTCGCTGGCCAGGAGGGCCAGGAGCTGACGCACGCCCTCGATGCGCGCGGAAGACTCGCTCCAGTCCGCCTTGACGCGCAGCTCGCGGTCGCCGTGCAGGGCGTAGCGCTGGGGATCCTCCTGCAGCAGGGACACCAGGCGTTCCGGGCCCACCCGGGGCCGGTGGGAGAACACCACCCGGCCCCCCACGGGGCCCGCTTCCAGGCGCTCGATGCCAAGGGAGCGGGCCTGGAGCTTGAGCTGGGCCACCTCCAGGAGGTGGCTGGTGGAATCGGGCAGCCGCCCGAAGCGGTCCACGACCTCCTCGCGCAGGGCCTGCAGCGTCTCGCGGTCGGGGGCCGAGGCGATGCGCTTGTAGAGGACCAGACGCTCGTGGACGTCGGGCAGATAATCCTCGGGGATCAGGGTGGGGAGATGGAGGTTCACCTGGATGCCGTGGTCCTCTTCCTCCAGCTCCGTGTCCACGTCCACGCCGCGGCCCGCCTTGAGGTCCTCGATGGCCTCGTTCAGTAGCTCCACGTAGGTCTCGAAGCCCACGGCGTCGATGTGGCCGCTCTGCTCCTCGCCGAGGATCTCGCCAGCGCCGCGGATCTCCAGGTCGTGGTTGGCGATCAGGAAGCCCACGCCGAGGTCCTCCAGGGACTCGATGGTCTCCAGGCGCTTCTCGGCGTCGGCGGTGAGCCCCTGGCGGCTGTTCACCAGGAGATAGGCGTAGGCGCGGTGGCTGGAGCGGCCCACGCGGCCGCGCAGCTGGTGCAGCTGGGCGAGCCCGAAGCGGTCGGCGCGGTTGATAATGATGGTGTTGGCGCTGGGGATGTCGATGCCCGACTCGATGATGGTGGTGGTCACCAGCACGTTGAAGCGCTGGTGGTAGAAGTCGGACATGACGTCTTCGAGCTCGCGCTCGCGCAGCTGGCCGTGGGCCACGCGCATGGTGGCCTCGGGCACCAGCTTCTCCAGCTGTTCCCGGGTGCGCTCGATGGTGCGCACCTCGTTGTGCAGGAAGTACACCTGCCCGCCGCGCCGGATCTCGCGCAGGATGGCCTCGCGGATCAGGCCCTCGTCCCACTCGGAGACGAAGGTCCGCACCGCCAGGCGCTCGTCAGGCGGGGTGGCGATGATGGAGATGTCGCGGATGCCCGCCATGGTCTGGTTGAGGGTGCGCGGGATGGGCGTGGCGGTGAGGGTCAGCATGTCCACCTCGGCGCGCCAGCGCTTGAGGCGCTCCTTCTGGCGCACGCCGAAGCGGTGCTCCTCGTCCAGGACCACCAGGCCCAGGTCGTTGAAGCGCACGTCCTTCTGCAGCAGCCGATGGGTGCCCACGGCGATGTCCACCTTGCCTTCCCGGATCCCCTCCAGCGCCTGGTTGACCTCTTTGGTCGACTGCATGCGCGAAAGCAGCTCGATGCGCACCGGGTGGTTGGCGAAGCGGTCGCGCAGGCTGTCGTGGTGCTGCTGGGCGAGCAGGGTGGTGGGGGTGAGCAGGAGCACCTGCTTGCCCGCCTGCACCGCCAGGAAGGCGGCGCGCATGGCCACCTCGGTCTTGCCGAAGCCCACGTCGCCGCATACCAGCCGGTCCATGGGCTGAAGGGCCTGCATGGAGCCCAGCACCTCCTCGATGGCCTTCTCTTGGTCGGGGGTCTCCTCGAAGGGGAAGTCGGCGGCGAACTCGTGGTAGGCGCTGTCGGGAGCGGGGAAGGCGTAGCCCTCCTTGGCGGCCCGCTTGGCGTAGAGCTCCAGCAGCTCGGCGGCGGTGTCGCGGGCCTTCTTCTTGGCCCGGGCCTTGGCGCGGCGCCACTGGTCGCCGCCCAGCTTGTGCAGCGGCGCCTCCTCCTCCGCGGATCCGGTGTAGCGGCTGATGCGGTCCAGGGCGTCCACCGGCACGTAGAGCTTGTCGCCGCCGGCGTACTCCAGCACCAGGTAATCGCTGTCGTAGCCTTCGCCGCTGGGAAGCCGGGTGAGGCCCTGATAGCGGCCCACCCCGTGGTCCTCGTGGACCACCGGACTGCCGATCTCCAGCTCGCCCAGGTTGCGGATCACGGCCTCGGGATCACGCTGGCGCTTGCGGGCCTCGGGGCGCGGGGCGCGGCCGCCGAAGACCTGCGCCTCGGGGATCACGCGCACCGCCGGGTCCCGCAGCACCAGCCCGTGCTCCAGGCTGCCCACCGTCAGGGCAAGGTTGTCCGAGCGGGAGCAGAATTCGTCCCAGTCCGCCACCTCGTGGGGGATCAGGTGGCGCTCGCCGAGCAGCTCGCGCAGGGTTTCCCGGCGTCCGGCGCTCTCCGCCACCAGCAGGGTGGGGGTGTCGCCGTGCTCGGCGAGGAAGCGTGCCAGCTCATCGATGGCGGCGTGGCGCTCGCGGGCGGCGGGGAAGGCGTGCGGGGCCTCCACTGGGGCATCGAGCCCCGGATCCCCGGCGGGCTCCGGGGAAAGCTCCACCCGGGTGAGCTGGCTCAGCCGGGCCTCCACGGCCTCGGCGTCCAGGAACAGCTCCTCCGGGGGAAGCACCGGCCGCAAGGGATCCTTGGAGCGGATGGTGAAGCGTTCCCGCACCTCGCTGTCCCATTCCCGGGCGATGTCCTCCCGCCCGGACGGCAGGGCCACCAGCGCGGAGCGGGGCAGGTAATCCGCAAGGGTGGCGGTGCGCTCGAAGAACAGCGGCAGGTAGTACTCGATGCCGCCGGGGGCCAGGCCCTGGGATACGTCCCGGTACAGGGGGATGTTGTGGGGATCGCCCTCGAATCGTGCGCGGAAGGCGCTGCGGAAGTGCTGGATGCCCTCGTCGTCCAGCGGCACCTCGCGGGCGGGCAGTAGCCGCACCTCCTCCACCTGGCCGGTGGTGAGCTGGGTCTCCGGATCGAAATAGCGGAGGCTGTCGATCTCCTCGTCGAACAGATCGATGCGGATGGGCTGCTCGGTGCCCGCCGGGAACAGGTCCACGATGCTGCCGCGAATGGCGAACTCCCCGGGCTCCTTGACCTGGGAGACGGCCTGGTAGCCGGCCCGGTCCAGGCGCTCCCGGAAGGATACCGGGTCCAGCGTGTCCCCGACCCGGATCCACAGGGCGAAGCGGTCCAGGAACTCCGCGGGGGGCAGGGCCTGGGAGAGGGCGGCCCAGGGGGCCAGCAGGATCCCTCCGCCGCCGTTGTGGAGGTGGTAGAGGGTGGTCAGGCGCTGGTTCACCAAGTCCGCGTGGGGGGCGAAGGTGTCGTAGGGCAGGGTCTCGCCGTGCGGAAACAGGTGGACGTGGCCGCCCAGCTCGGAACCGCCGTAGAAGCGCAGCTCCGCGGCGAAGCGCTGCATCTGCGGTATGTCCCGGCAAACCACCAGGAGCGCCCCGTCGTGCTCCCGGTAGGCGGAGAGCAGGGCGAGGGCGGCGGAGCCCCCCTGCAGGTTGCCCCACGTTGTGGCTTTTCCCGATTCGGGAAGCGGCAGGCTAATGGCACAGGACCGGTGCATGGACGTTATTCGGTTCCGCTGGGTGAAGGTTTCGGGGTGATCGCAACGATACGGGGCGCCGCCCACCGGGACGGGCCCGGCGGGAAAAAGCCCCCATTTTCCCGCAACGACCGCATAAGCACAATGCGATCCGCCGGGCCATGGGCTATACTCCCCGTCCCATAGCCACGACCCGGAGCAGGACGGATTTCCTTGCCTGACACCAACAAACGCCGCGTTTGGGCGATCGTGCCCGGTGCCGGAATCGGCAGCCGTATGGGCAGCGAGCGCCCCAAGCAGTACCTGGAGCTGGCCGGCCGCACCATCCTGGAGCACACCCTGGAACGGCTGCTGGACCAGGAGGAGATCCACGCGGTGCTTCCGGTGATCCGTCCCGACGATCCCTATTGGCCCGAGGTGCGGGGACGCCTGGGTGCCCACCCCAAGCTGCTCGGCGAGGCCCCGGGCGGCCAGGAACGGGCGGATTCCGTCGCCAACGGCCTGGCGGCCTTGACCCATCGGACCACGCAGGACCTGGTTTTGATCCATGACGCCGTGCGCCCCTGCATCCGCGCCGAGGAGGTCCGCGCCGTGATCGCCACGGCAGGCGAGACCGGCGGGGCCATCCTGGCGGTGCCGGTGGCGGATACCCTGAAGCGGGTGGACGGGGAGGGCCGCATCGAGGCCACCGTGGACCGCGCCGGTCTGTGGCGGGCCCAGACCCCGCAGGTGTTCCCGGCCGGAATCCTGGAGGAAGCCCTGGAGGCGGCCCGGGCCCAGCCCGCGCCCGCCACGGACGAGGCCAGCCTGCTGGAGCGGGTCGGTTACCCGGTGCAGGTGGTGGCCGGCCGGGAGGACAACCTCAAGGTCACCCGGCCGGAGGACCTGGCCCTGGCCGAGCTCTTCCTGGGGGCGCGGTGATGCGGGTGGGGCAGGGCTTCGACGTGCACGCCCTCGTGGAGGGCCGTCCCCTCATCCTGGGCGGGGTGACCATCCCCTTCGAGCTCGGTCTGGCTGGGCACAGCGACGCCGATGTGCTTCTGCACGCGGTGTGCGACGCCCTCCTCGGGGCCGGCGGTCTGGGTGACCTGGGGCGCCACTACCCGGACACCGACGCCGTTCACGCCGGACGGGACAGCCGCGAGTTCGTCCGCGACGTGGCCGGCCAACTGGCCGCGGGCGGCTGGCGGGTGGGCAACGTGGACGCCACGGTGGTGGCCCAGCGGCCCAAGCTCGGGCCCTATGTGGGTGCCATGGAGGCCAACCTGGCCGGCGACCTGGGGGTGGATCCCGGCGCCGTCAACGTCAAGGCGACCACCACCGAGCGCCTCGGTTGGACCGGGCGCGGCGAGGGCATCGCCGCCATGGCCGTGGCGCTGCTGCTGCCCGCCTCGTGACCCCTGCACCCCCCGCGGAGGCCCTGCCTGCCGACCCCTGGCCCGTGGCCCATCCCGGCTTCCGCCCCCCGGGCCGGTTCCGCCTCGAGCCGAAGGACTTCCGCGTCACGGAGATCCTGCCCTTC
Organism: Thiohalorhabdus denitrificans; assembly: GCF_001399755.1. Classification (NCBI taxonomy): domain Bacteria; kingdom Pseudomonadati; phylum Pseudomonadota; class Gammaproteobacteria; order Thiohalorhabdales; family Thiohalorhabdaceae; genus Thiohalorhabdus; species Thiohalorhabdus denitrificans. The sequence continues at coordinate 225,820 of NZ_LJCP01000010.1, forward strand.
GAGCCGGAAGGGGAGGGCCACCATTTCCTCCTCCGGGTCCGCAAGAACGGCGTGAATACCGATCGGGTGGCCAAGGACCTCGCCCGGTTGGCCGGCTGCCGGCCCCGGGACGTCGGCTACGCCGGCCTAAAGGACCGCCACGCCGTGGCCGTCCAGCATTTCACCGTGCCGGCGGGGAAAGTAGCGGACGACCCCCGGCAATGGGCCGGGCCGAGCTGGGTGGTAGAAACCGCGGAGCGGGCCCAGAAGAAGCTGAAGCGCGGCGCCCTCGAAGGCAACGCCTTCCGATTGCGGCTGCACCTGGCCCCGGCGGGCCGTGAGGCGGCCGCAGCCCGCTTCGAGCGGGTGCTTCAACGGGGTGTACCCAACTACTTCGGTCCCCAGCGCTTCGGACGGGGAGGGGGCAACCTGGACGGCGCGCGCCGCCTGTTCGCGGGCGAGGAGCACCCCGACCGTCGACTGCGGGGGCTCTATCTCTCGGCGGCGCGGAGCTACCTGTTCAACCGGATCCTGGCAACGCGGATCGGGGAGGGCAGCTGGGACCGCCTGCTGGATGGGGAATACGCCGTGTTCCCGGACGTGAACAGCGGCTTCGTGGTGACGAACCCCACGGTGGAGGCGGAACGCCTGCGCACCGGCGACCTGCACCCCAGCGGCCCCCTGCCCGGCGTGGACGGCGCCGGGCCCAAGGGGGTGGCGGCTGCCCTGGAAGACCGGGTCCTGGCGGGGGAGCCGGAGCTTCTGGAAGGGCTGGTGGCAGAGGAGGTGAAGGCGCACCGCCGGGCCCTGCGGGTGATCCCCCTGGACGGTTCGGTGGAGGCCGACGCCGAAGGCCTGTGGGTCGGCTTTCGGTTGCCGGCGGGGAGCTTCGCCACCGCGGTGGTGCGCGAGGTGATTTCCGTGGGGAACGGGGGGTAAGCGGTTCGGGTTGAGGCGGTCCGGAGGGGAGTGGGAGCCCGCTGAAGCGGGCTCTACAGGGGGCGAACCCCTCCCTGCATCATTTCTTCAGCAGGACGTAGACCGCCCCTGTACCGCCGTCGACGGGCGTGCAGGAGGCGAAGGCCAGCACCTCGTCGCGTCGGGTCAGCCATCTCTGCACCTTGCCGCGCAGCACTCCCTCGCCCCCGGGGGAGCGCAGGCCCTTGCCGTGCACCACCCGGACGCAGCGCCGGCCGCGGGCCAGGGACTGGTGGAGGAAGGCGCCCAGGGATTCCCGGGCCTCCTCCACCCGCAGGCCGTGCAGGTCGATGGCGCCCTCCACGGGCACCTGCCCGGTGCGCAGACGGCGGCGTACGCGGCGCTGCAGCCCCTCCCGGCACCAGAAGACCTCCTCCCCGGTCTCGGCGGGCTCGGGGTCGGCGGCGCCGGTGGCCAGGTCCAGGCGTGCCTGCTCGGCCTCCCGCTCGCGCTGGGCGGCCACCGGAGGCGGGGCGGGGCGCTCGGGGACGGCCCGATCCGTGCTCAGGGGGGCCACGTCCGCCACAGCCTCGCGAAAGACCGCCCGCTCCTCCGGATCGAGCTCGGCGGTCTGGCCGTCTAGGTGTTTTTCTCCAGCCATTTGTCGGCCTCCATGGCCGCCGCGCAGCCGGTGCCGGCGGCGGTGACCGCCTGCCGGAAGTGCTTGTCCTGGACGTCCCCGCAGGCGAACACCCCGGGGATGTTGGTGGCGGTGCTGTCGGGCGCGGTGTTGATGAAGCCGGCGGCGTCCATGTCCAGTTCGCTGCCGAACATGTCCGTATTGGGCTTGTGGCCGATGGCGACGAACACGCCCTGCAGGTCCAGGTCCTGGGTCTCGCTGGTCTGGTTGTTGCGGACCCGCGCGCCGGTGACGCCCATGTTGTCACCGAGCACCTCGTCGAGCTCGGTGTTCCACAGCACCTCGATGTTGTCCTTCTCGAACAGCTTCTCCTGCATGATCCGCTCCGCGCGGAACTCGTCCCGGCGGTGGACCACCGTCACCTGGTCGGCGATGTTGGCCAGGAAGAGGGCCTCCTCCACGGCGGAGTCGCCACCACCCACCACCATGACCTTCTGGCCCTTGTAGAAAAAGCCGTCGCAGGTGGCGCAGGCGGAAACGCCCTTGCCCTTGAACTCCTCCTCAGAGGGCAGGCCCAGGTACTGGGCGGAGGCCCCGGTGGAGATGATCAGGGAGTCGCAGGTGTAGGTGCCCTGGTCGCCCTTGAGAGTGAAGGGACGCTCGTTCAGGTCGGCGGCGCTGATGTGATCGAAGATGATCCGGGTGTCGAACCGCTCCGCCTGCCGTTTCATCCGGTCCATGAGCTCCGGGCCCTGGATCCCCTCAGGCTCCCCGGGCCAGTTGTCCACGTCGGTGGTGGTCATGAGCTGCCCGCCGGGCTCCATGCCCTGGATCACGACCGGGTCGAGGTTGGCGCGGGCCGCGTAGATGGCGGCGGTATAGCCGGCCGGACCGGATCCCAGGATGATCAGGCGGTGGTGTTGGCTTTCGGGCATTCCAGAAGGCTCCAGAGCGGTTGGGGGTTGCGGGTTTGGACCCCTTGGGGAACGGCGTTAGAGTGCTCCTTTATGCGGATCTAGAAAATACTACGCGCCCCGGGCAGCGTAAAGCTGACGGGGCGGATGAGGCATTTCCGGGGAGGCTGTGTGAACCAAGGCATCGAGATCGGTATTCCACGCGAGCGAAAGCCCGAGGAGCAGCGGGTGGCCCTTGTCCCCGAGGCGGTCGGCGAGCTGGTGCGTGATGGGCATCGGGTCCGGGTGGAAAGCGGGGCCGGCGCGGGCAGTGGCTATGGGGACGAGGCCTTCCGGGCCGCCGGCGCGGAGGTGGTGGCCTCCGCGGAGGAGCTCTACGCCAGCCGCCTGATCCTCAAGGTCAAGGAGCCGATTCCCGAGGAATACGACCTCTATCGCAGCGACCACGTCCTGTTCAGCTTCCTTCACCTGGCGGCGGTGCCAGAGCTGGCGGCGTTCCTGCAGGAGCGGGGGGTGACGGCGTTTGCCTTCGAGACCCTCGAGGACGACTCCGGCCGCCTGCCACTGCTGGCGCCCATGAGCGCCATCGCCGGCAAGGTGGCCGCCCAGTACGCCATCACCCTCCTGCACGCCCCCCAGGGGGGGAAGGGGCTACTCCTGGGCGGGGCCCCGGGCACGGAACGCGGGCGGGTGGCCGTGCTCGGGGCCGGTGTCGTGGGCAGCAACGCCGCCGCCCTGCTGAGCGCGGCGGGAGCCCGGGTGGATGTCCTCGATCTGGATCTGGACCGGGCCGAGGACTTAGCCAAGCATGGACCCGGACAGATCACGGGGCTGTATCCCTACCGGGACACTGTTTCCGAGGCTGTGCGACAGGCGGACGTGGTCGTCGGTGCGGTCCTGTCCCCCGGCGCCCGGGCTCCCACGGTGGTAAGCCGCGAGCAGGTGGCCGCAATGGGTCCCGGCTCGGTGATCGCGGACGTGGCCGTTGACCAGGGGGGATGCATCGAGACCACGCGGCCCACGGATTATATCCAGCCCACCTTCGTCGAGGAGGGGGTCATCCATTTCGCCGTGACCAACATCCCCGCCGCCGTACCGCTTAGTGCCAGCAGGTCCCTTTCGGCCCGCTTGTTGCCATACGCCAAAAAGTTGGCAAGAATGCCCTTGAACGATTTGGAGGGGGCTGTGGGACAAGCCCCGGACATGGACGCTGCGCTCAATGTTGTCCGCGGAGGCATCCATCACGAGGGGGTGGCCGCCTCCCTGTCCGGATAGCCGGCGCCCCTCGAAAGGGGGAGGGGACTCTTCGGGGTTCCCGGCGGGGCCTTGGCGCGGATCAGGATGGAAGGGTGTATGGAGACGGGCAAAAAAGGGAAGAAACCGGACCTCGGCGCAAAGCTGGTCGAGAAGGGCCTGCTGAAGGAGCAGACCCTTGCCAGTGCGCGGTCGCAGGCGCAGGAAATAAAGGAGCCCTTCGAAGAATTCCTGATGAAGCAGGGCTATGTTCGGGAGGAGGATCTCCTTCCGATCCTGTCCGAGCTGTACCGGATTCCCCTCGTGAACCTGAACGATCTCACCATTCGTTCGGACGCCGCCAGCCTCCTACCCTACGAGATCGCCAGCAAGTACCAGGTTCTTCCCCTCGGCCAGCGGCGTGGGTCCGTGGTGCTCGCCATGCGCGAGGCCCACAACATCCGTCTGGTGGACGAGCTGCGCTTCCATGTGGGCCGGCCGGTGCAGACGGTGTATGCCCCCCAGAAGGCCATCGAAGACCGCCTTGGCGACGTCTATGGAGCCGGGGGAGCCGGCCTCATAGGGGGCGGTGACGATGGCGCTATTGATGAAGCCATCAGCGAAATGGAGGTGGAAGGGGGGGGCGGCGACGAGGAGGAACAGAGCCAGACTGCCGTGGAGGAGGAGGGCAATTCCTCGCCCATGGTCAAGCTGGTCAACGAGATCCTCTTCCGCGCGGTGCAGAAGGGCGCCTCCGACATCCATCTGGAGTCGGCGGAGAACTCCCTGGTTATCCGTTTCCGGGTTGACGGCGCCCTGCGGGTGATCCGTCGGCTCCCCAAGAAGGTCCAGAACGCCGTCATCTCCCGAATCAAAGTGCTGGGCGGCATGGACATCTCCGATGCCCGCCGGCCGCAGGACGGGCGCCTGAAGATGCGCATGGGAGAGAAGACCCTGGACCTCCGCGTCTCCACGCTGCCCACCTTCTGGGGGGAGAAGGTGGTGATGCGTATCCTGGACCAGGGGGGGGTCGGCCTGGACCTGGACGTGCTAGGATTTCTGCGCGCGGAGCGGGAACAGATCGAGGACATCATGCGCCAGCCCCAGGGCATGATGCTGGTCACCGGCCCCACCGGCTCCGGCAAGACCACCACCCTGTACTCCGTCCTCTCCACGATCAATACCGAGGACATCAACATCATCACGGTGGAGGACCCGGTCGAATTCCAGCTGCCCGGGATCAACCAGGTCCCCGTGAACCCCAAGGCGGGCATGACCTTCGCCGCGGGGCTCCGATCGATCCTGCGCCAGGACCCCAACGTCATCATGGTGGGTGAGATCCGCGACCAGGAGACCGCCGAGATCGCGCTGGAGGCCGCCGAAACCGGCCACATGGTGTTCTCCACACTGCACACCACCTCTGCGGCCGGGGCGGTTACCCGTTTGCTCGAGATGGAAGTACCCGGATACCTGATCTCCTCCAGCCTTTCCGGGGTGATCGCTCAGCGGCTTCTGCGGCGCAACTGTCCCGACTGCAGCGAGCCGGTGGATGTCGGCGATGCCATGCGCAAGAAGTACAACATCCCCGACCACATCACCTTCTACGAGGGCCAGGGCTGCTCCACCTGCGACGGCCAGGGCAAGAAGGGCCGGATGGGCGTCTATGAGATGCTCATCCCCGACCGGGAGGTGATCGAGGGCCTCAACCGGGGGGCCAGCGAGGCGGACCTGGTGGAGCTGGCCCGGCGCTCGGGCATGAACCTCATGTTCGAGGACGGGCTGGTCAAGGCCATGCGCGGGGCGGTGGCCTTCAGCGACGTGCTCAACACGGTGGGCTCGCCCACGGGGGTGAACGTTGACGCCGAGCGGCTCCTGGAGCAGGCTGATTTGCCCTGGTCGGAGCGGGGTCTTACCGCCACCCGCAAGAAGGAACGGGGAGCGGACGAGCCCGAGACCATCCTGGTGGTGGACGATTCTCGAACCATCCGGGACATGAGCCGCTTCGTGCTGGAAAGCGAAGGGTTCCGGGTCATCCAGGCGGAGGACGGCCGGGAGGGGTTCGAAGTGCTCTGCAAGGAGATGCCGGATCTGGTGCTCACCGATATGCAGATGCCCAACATGGATGGCGACGAGCTGACCCAGAAGATCAAAGGGGACCCCAGCCTCGCCCGGATCCCGGTGGTGGTGCTCACCTCCCAGGAGGGGGAGGAGACGGAAGCGGGGGTGCTCGGCCACGGCGCCGACGATTTCATCAACAAACCCATCGAGCCCATGACCCTCACCGCACGAGTCAAGAAGATCCTGGCCACCTATCGGCAGTTCTACGGGGAGGAGGGGAAAGCCCCCGGCCAGGATGACGATCTGCCCCAACAGGTGGTTTCCTAGTGGCCGCCGTCCAAGAAGGCTATGGGAGCGGGGCGGCACAAGCGGAGGGCCGCTTCACCATCGTCGGCCTCGGGGGGTGGTATTTCGCCGTCCCGCTGGAGCGCTCCGCGGGGTCCATGGAGGCCGTGTCCCTGACCCGCGTCCCCATGGCTCCGGAGGCGGTGATGGGCCTGACCCACATTCAAGGGCGGATCCTTACCGTCCTGGATCTTCGCCATCTGCTCGGCCTGGAGATCGAAGCTTCCCCGCGGCGGTTTCTTCTGGTGGATGACGAGGAGGAGCAGGTAGGGCTTGTGGTCGATACGGTGGAGGACATTGTCCTGGTTGCGCCGCTGGATCTGGACTCCATCGAGGTGGAGCTGCCCCCCGGGGTGCGGGCGAATGCCTCGGGTTTCTTCCGGTGGCGGGGGAACCCCGTGGTGAACCTCTCCGTCGAGCGGCTCTTGAAATGAACGGCAAATGGGCGGGGCCCGTAGCGGGCCAAAAGCCCGGCAGGGGCAATCAATAAAGGGATGATGCATGTCCACGCTTAACATCAGGCAACGGATCCTGCTGGGGATCAGTGCCGTCCTCGTGCTCTGGGTGCTGATCGTAGCCGTAACCTACCTGGTTCAAGACAAGCAGGCCCGGCTCCTGGAGGATTACTCCCAGGCGAACCACCAGGCCGAGACGGTGACGCGGATGCAGCTCGCCCTGGTGGGGCTCCTGCCGCCCATGAATGGCTATCTGCAGTCTCTCGATCCGGAGCACCGAGAAGCCTTCGAGGGGGAGCTCCAGAACTACCGGCAGGCCATGCAGAAAGTGGAGCAGATCCCGGATCTCCCGGAGAAAGCCCAGAACAACATCAAAGAGGTCAAGGACCTAGTGGAGAACATCGAATCCACGGGGTCCCAGATCTTGGAGGTGGACGAGGTCACCTCCACCGAGGAATCCATGGCCACCATCGCGGAGTCCCTGGTCTACCTCGCCAAGGACAAGTCCGACGACTTGCGTGGCACCCTGACCCGAAGGGCCGAGGGACTGCAGGAGGATGTGCAGGAACAGTCCCAGTTCGCCATCCTTGTCAGCCTCGGGGTTACCGGGGCGGCCATCCTGATTGCGCTGCCCCTGACCATCTTCATGGTGGGCTGGATCCGGCGCACCGTGGATGGCCTTCGGGCCCGCGTGCAGGAGGAATCCTCCGCCATTCTGGGATCCATGGAGGCCCAGATCCGGTTCACCTCCGAACTGGAACAGTCCATGGGCACCATGACCCAGTCCATGGAGCAGATGAGCGGCGTGTCCCGGGATATCGCCCAGTCGGCCTCCTCGGTGGACGAGGTGGCGCGGGAGACCCGAGAGACCGCCCGCAATGGCGCGAAGGACGTGGAGCGGGTGGTGCGCTCCATGGACGAGATCCGTAACGGCGTGCGCGACATCAACAACAAGATTACCCATACGGGTACCAAGGCCCAGCAGATCGCCGACGCGGTGGCCTCCATCGACGAGATCGCCGACGAGACCCACATGCTCGCCCTGAACGCCGCTATCGAGTCGGCGGCCGCCGGGGAGTACGGCCAGCGCTTCGGCGTGGTGGCTGCGGAGGTTCGTCGCCTCGCCGAGCGCACCCGGGAATTTACCGACGAAGCCAACCGGCTCATGCAGGAGGTGCGGTCCTCCACCGAATCCTCCATCGAGGCCACGGAGACGGGCGTGCAATCCGTGGAACAGGGAGTGGAGATGACCAAGCAGGCCGGCCAGGCCCTGTCCGGAATTCTGGAAATGACGGACCGTACCGCCCAGGCCACCCAGCAGATCGCCACCTCCACCGAGGAGCAAGACGCCTCCACTGCCGAAGTCCGGCAACAGCTCGAGGACATCTCCGCCAAGCTTCAGGAGACCACCAAGGGCCTCAAGCAGTCCGAGGAGATCGCGTACCGCATGAGCGAGGTCTCGGACCGCATGAACCGGGAGCTTTAAGGGCACCCGATGGCCTCCGGATTCGACTTCTCCGCATTCATCGCCGGCTTCCAGGAGGAGGCCGAAGAGCGCCTCCACGCCATCGAGTCCACCCTCGTCGAGCTGGAGAAGGGCGGGGTGGACGCCGACCAGATGGAGCGTCTGCGCCGGGATGCCCACTCGGTGAAGGGCTCCGCCAACATGCTCCAGCTACGGGACATCGGCGAGTCCGCCCATGTCCTGGAGGACGCCTTCGCCTACCTGCGGGATGGGACCGCCGCGCCCCATCGGGACTATACGGATTTCATGTTCCAGGTGGTGGATGCCCTCCGCTCCCGGATCGGGGAAGCCGACGCCCCGGACTCCCAACCGCTGGATGCCGACGGACTGCGGGAGCAGCTGGAGGGCCTGGGGGCCCAAGAGGATGAGCCGGCCGAGGAACCGCCGCCGCAGGAGCCTGCGGCGGCCGCGGAACCCGCTTTCCCCCAGGAGGAGGCGGAACCCGGACCGGCGTCGTCCACCCCGCTCTCCGCGCCCGATCCGGATCCCGAGCCCGACCCCGACCCCGCACCCGCGGAGCCTCCCAATGATCCCGGGGGAAGCTCTCCCGTGGAGCCTGCAGCGTCCGCGGCATCCGATCCCCTTGCGGATGTGCGCGGCGAGGCGTCCGCCATACTGGACGGCATCCAGGAAGTCCTCGGTTCCAACGACCCCATGGCCGCCGCCTCGGACTCCTTCCTCGACCGCACCGACAACCTGGCTGTCTCCCTGCGTCAGGCCGGACTGGAGGACGCGGCGGAGGGGCTCGACCTGATCGCCGGGGTTCTGGAAACCCCGGCGGTGGGGGGGCTGCCGGCCTCCCTCGGGGAATTGCTGCAGAACCTGGCCCATCGGGTCCGCCTCCGGCTCGACCACGCCGGGGGGCCCGACGCCCGCCCCTTGGACCAGCAAAAGATCCGGCAGGCCCGGGAGCTCCTGGAGCAATGGGGGCTCATTCAGGCCGGGGAGGGGCCGGCGGACCCTGGGCAGGCCCCTTCTCCGGAGCCGGAGCATCCCCCAGTGGCCCCTACGGGCGGGGAGGGTGCGTCCGCTGAGGAAGGGGACGAGGTCCCTGCCATCGCCCAGTCCGGGAGCGCCGCGGGACGTACTGCCTCGCGCAAAGGCGCGGGCATGGATGTCTCCGCCTTCCTGGAAGGATTCCAGGGTGAGGCCCTGGAAGAGCTGGCCTTGATCCAGGACGGGCTGCTGAAAGCGGAGCAGGGGGAGCTGGACGAGGAGCCCCTCGATACCATGCGGCAGAAGGCCCACAGCCTGAAGGGGTCGGCCAACATGCTGGGGGTGGAGGACATCGGCGGCGGCGCCGAGCTTCTCGAAGAGGGCCTGGTAACCCTGGCCTCGGGGGAGAAGGGCGATGTCGGGGCCCTCCTGGGGCTCCATGACGCCCTGCGCGAGGCCACCGACCAGGTACTCGCCGAGGATCGGCCCCGGGTGGACGTGGCAGGATGGCGGAAGCGCCTGGAGGAGGGGCCGCCCGAAACGGTCCGCGAGCCCGATCCCGCGCCCGCCGCCGCTCCGGAAGCGCCCAAGCCTCCCCCGGAGGCACCAACCTCGGAGGAGCCGGCGCCCCCTACCGAACCCCCGCAGGCCGAGCCCGGGAAGGCCCGATCCGCCAGCACGGGTCGCGGGACGATGCGGGTTAGCGCCCAGCGCCTCGAGCGCCTGAGCGAGGGGGTGATCGGTCTGGCCATGGACCGGGCCACCCAGGAGGACCGCCGGGCCGAGATGGACCAGATCATCTCCGACTTCCGCGCCCTGCGTAGCCAGTGGGAGCTGCTGGAGGGAGAGCTGCCCGAGTCGGGGCCCCTAGTGCAGCAGCAGAAGAGCCTCGCCAACCAGCTGGAGAACCTTTCCCAGGCCCTGAACCGTTTCCGCCAGGAAACCGAGCTGGACATCGCCGCCCGGCACGGCCTGTACGACGAGATCCACCAACGGGTCATGGCCCTCATGGTCTCCCCCCTGGGAACCATCTTCTCCGTGCTGCCCCGATCGGCCCGGGACCTGGCCCAGCGGTTCCAGAAGCGGGTGGAGCTCTCCATCGAGGGCAGCGAGATTGAGCTGGAGCGGAAGAACGTCGACGCGCTCCTCGAGCCCCTTGTCCACTTGGTGACCAACGCCATATCCCACGGTATCGAGGATCCCGCCGAGCGCGAGGCGACCGGCAAGAATCCGGTGGGGCATATCCTGGTCCGCGCGGAGCACGTGGGCGGCGAGGTGGCCATCTCCGTATCCGACGACGGTCGCGGTATCGATTACGAGAAGGTTCGCGAGACGGCGATCCGCACTGGCGTGACCACGGCCGCGGAAGCCGAGAGCATGCTTCCCTACGACCTGCTGCAAATGCTTTTCCGCCCCGGTTTCTCCACCAAGGAGGAGGTCAGCCAGATCTCCGGCCGGGGAATCGGCATGAACGCCGTCCGTGACGCCGTCCAGCGTATGACCGGCTCCATCCAGGTGGACTCGGAGGTGGGGAAGGGCACCACCTTCACGCTCAACATACCCGTCTCCACCGCCGTGCAGCGGGTGCTGAAATTCCGAGTCGGGAACGAAGTCTACGGCGTGCTCGCCAACCAGGTGGAGCGGATCCTCGGGCTCAACGAGGTGGTGCTCACCGAATCCCGGGGCCAGCGGCATTTCCAGTACCATGGCAACCAGGTTCCGGCCACTTGGCTTAGCGAGCTGTTCGCCACCACCAGCGACGAGATCCAGGAGACGCGAAACCTGCGGCTGGTGGTGGTGCGCCACCTGGAGGGCTACATCGGGCTGGTGGTGGACGATGTCATCGAGGAGACCCAGGCGGTGGTCAAGGATGTCACAGGCTACCTCCGCCGCCACTCCGTCCAGGGCCTGATCGGCACCACCATCTCCGGCGCCGGCGAGGTGCAGCTGCTTCTGGAGCCCACGGGCATCAAGGAGATGGAACGTACCGCGCCGCTGTCGCTGCAGTCGGGCGAGCGGCTGCCCGAGGATCCCCTGCGAGGACTGCGGGTGCTGCTGGTGGAGGACTCGCCGCTCGCCCGGCAAATGGAACGGGCGGTTCTGGAGAACGCGGGGATGGAGGTCGACACGGCCGTGGATGGCCTGGACGCCCTCGATCGCATGGAGGTGAAATTCCCCGACATCGTCATCTCCGACGTGGAGATGCCCCGCATGGACGGCTACGACCTCCTGCGCAAGCTGCGCGACGACAGCCGCTACCGCGGCCTGCCCGTGTTCATGGTCACCTCCCGCGACAGCGAGGAGGACCGGGGGACGGCGCAGCACCTCGGCGCGGACGGCTTCCTCAACAAGATGGATCTGCAGTCCGGGAACTTGATCGAAGAGATTCGCAGCCGCCTCGAGCAGCTTTATGTTTGAACCCTGTGCCTGTCCGTTCCCCGGACGGACACCCGCCACTCCATGTTTCGATCACCACGGGGTAGCCTAGGCGGTATGCGTGTGCCCCTTCTTCGTGACAGTCTCGCCATTGTCCTGCTGGTGGCGGCGGGCTTCGCCACCCTGGCCCTGCTGACCTACCATCCCGCGGACCCCAGCTGGTCCATAGCCGGTGGCTCCGAGGTACGCAACGCCGGCGGCCCGGTGGGAGCTTATCTGGCCGATGTGCTGTACCGTTTTCTCGGACTGGGGGCCTACCTCCTGGTGGCCGCGGTGGTGCTACAGGGGGGGAGGCACTTGCTCGGCCGTTGGGATCGTCGGCAGGCCGCCATCCAGTGGGTCGGGACCCTGGCCGTTCTCCCCGCGGTCGCGTCCCTGCTGCAGCTCCTCTGGCCGGATCCCTATCCCTGGCTCGGGGATACCGGTGCGGGGGGCATTCTGGGGATGCTGTTGACCTCCTTCCTGGTTCCCTACCTCAATGTGCCCGGGGCCGGCCTTACCCTCGCGGGCCTGCTGATTCTCGGGCTCACGGCGGCCTCGGGCCGGTCCTGGCTGGAGGTCCTGGAGACCACCGGGCGGGCCACCGTGGGCCTGGGCCGGGGCGTGAACCGTTCCCTCCGTCGAACCGGGCGGGCCCTGGGAAGGGCCGGAAGGCGCATGGCCGGCGGCCTGCGGCGCCGGCCCCGCCTCTACGGTAGCCCCCGTCCACCCCGGGCGGTGGAGTCCGGTCCCGCCCGGACCCCCGACCCGGGTCCCCCGGCCGACGAGGCGGTGGAGCCCGCCCCGCGCGTCCTCGACGAACCCCCGGCCCTCGAATCCCTGGAGGCCGAATCCGTTCCGGAGGAGATGCCGGACCCCGAGGCGCCGCCAGCATCGCCCAAGCAGAAGAAGAAGGCGAAGAAGGCCGCCGGCAAGGCCGCCAAGGGCACGCCGGCATCGCCCTATCCCGCCGTCGATCTTCTCGATGCCACTACCGGCGGTGGGGCACGGAACTCCGAGGAAGGCCTCGACGAACAGGCCCGGCTGCTGGAGGAACGGCTGGCGGACTTCAACGTCTCCGCCACCGTGACCGAATACCATTCGGGGCCCGTGGTAACCCGCTTCGAGCTCGAGCTGGCCCCCGGGACCAAGGTCAGCAAGGTCACCAACCTGGCCAAGGACCTGGCCCGGAGCCTGGCCGTACAGAGCGTGCGGGTGGTGGAGAATGTCCCGGGCAAGCCGGTGATCGGCCTGGAGGTGCCGCGCGCCAAGCGGGAGATGGTGCGGATCCGGGAGATCATCGAATCCGACGCTTTCCAGGACGCCAAATCGCCCCTGACCCTTGCCCTCGGTACCGACATCGCGGGTGCCCCGGTGGTCACCGACCTGGGCGCCATGCCGCACCTGCTGGTGGCCGGGACCACCGGCGCGGGCAAATCCGTGGGCATCAACTCCATGCTTTTGTCCCTGGTCTACAAGGCCTCCGCCGAGGACGTCCGGCTGATCCTCGTGGACCCGAAGATGCTGGAGCTCTCGGTCTACGACGGCATCCCGCACCTGCTTGCGCCGGTGGTCACCGACATGAGCGAGGCGGCCAACGCCTTCAAGTGGTGCATCGCCGAGATGGAGCGGCGCTTCCAGCTCATGGCCCACGTGGGGGTGCGGTCCCTGGCGGCCTACAACCAGCGCATCCGCGACGCCAAGGAGGCGGGGGACCCGTTGCGCGGCCCCTCCACCGACGGCGTCCACGAAGGGCCCGAGCTCGAGCCGCAGCCCTGGATCGTTGTGGTGGTGGACGAGCTGGCGGATCTCATGATGGTGGCGGGCAAGCAGGTGGAGGAGTCCATCACCCGGCTGGCCCAGAAGGCCCGCGCCGCCGGCATCCATCTGATCCTGGCCACTCAGCGCCCCTCCGTGGACGTCCTCACCGGGCTGATCAAGGCTAACATCCCGGCGCGTATCTCCTTCCAGGTGAACCAGCGGGTGGATTCGCGCACCATCCTCGACCAGGGCGGGGCCGAGCAGCTCCTCGGCAAGGGGGACATGCTGTTCTTCCCGGCCTCCTACAGCGCGCCCCGCCGGGTTCACGGCGCGTTCGTGGAGGACGAGGAGGTGGAGCGGGTGGTGAGCCACCTCAAAGCGGTTGGGGTTCCCGAGTACGACGAGGCGGTCCTGGCCGACCCCGACGAAGGCACCGTCGTCGGAGAGGAGGGCGGGGCGGAGGACGCCGAGACCGACCCGCTCTACGACCAGGCGGTGCAGATCGTCACCGAGTCCCGCCGGGCCTCCATCTCCAACGTGCAAAGGCGCCTGCGGGTGGGCTACAATCGTGCGGCGCGGCTCATCGACGCCATGGAACGATCCGGCGTGGTGGGGCCGCAGCAGTCCAACGGCAGTCGGGAGGTTCTGGCCCCGCCCCCGGTGGAGGGCTGACCCCGGCCGCTCGCCATCCCTCACTATGCCCCAGGAGGCACAGGCATCCTTCCCGTTATGGCTGGTTTCCGAGGATCATTACGGCACGCGGCCGGTGCCCTGATGGCGGCCTTTCTAACCACCCCCCTGCCGGCCTCCGCCGATGCCCCGTCGGGCCTGGAGCGCCTGGAGCGGTTCTACGAGGAGACGCGCTCCCTGCGGGCCGATTTCAGCCAGGAGGTGGCGGGTCCCGAGGGAGAGGTTCAGGAGCGCAGCCAGGGGGAGGTGTGGATCGAGCGGCCCGACCGGTTCCGCTGGGACTATAGCGAGCCCTATCCCCAAAAGATCGTCGCCGACGGGGAAACGGTCCAGTTCTACGACCCCGAGATGGAGCAGGTCACCGTCCGGGATTTCACCCAGGGTCTGGGACATACCCCGAGCAGCGTCCTGTCGGGAAGCGGGGACCTGAGCCGCCAGTTCGAGATTCGTGAGGGCGGCAGGAAGGACGGCTTGGCCTGGGTGGAGCTGATCCCCCGTGACCGGGAGCAAGCGGGCTTCCGCTCGGCCCGGGTAGGATTGGCGGCGGATCCGGTGCGGCTGCGGGAGTTCGTTTTCACCGACCCCTTCGATAACCGGACCCGGCTCCAGTTCGAGAACATCCGCGTGAATCCCGCACTCGATGCGGATCTGTTCAATTTCCAGCCGCCTCCCGGCACCGATGTGCTCGGCGGAGGCGGACGTAACGGATGAACCTATTCATGCAGCAGCTAGTTCCAGGCAAGGCCCACCCATCGAGGGGGGCGATCCGGCACGGGCTACCCCTTCTGGTCCTTAGCATGTCCGCCGCCTCGGCCTCGGCCACGGGGTTCAAGGAAGGCAGCCGTTCCGCCGAGGGCCTGGGGGTGGCCAACGCCCTCGGGGCCGATGCCGAGCACGTGAGCAGCATGGCCTACAACCCGGCGGCCCTGGCCTTCCAGGACGGCCGGCACGTCCAGGCTTCCCTCACCCGGCCCTATATGAAGATGGAGGCCCCCGCGAGCGGCAATAGCCGACCGGACACCACCCTCTATCCGAGCAGCCTGTACGCCACCTACCGCAGCCCCGCCTCCGCCTTCGGGCTGGGCCTGGCCGTGGACCGGCCTTACCGCATGGACAGCGAATGGGACTTCGGGGAGGCAGATGCCGCCACCCGGACCGAGCTGGACCTGGTGGACGTCAATCCCACGGTTTCCTACCGGCTGCGGCCCGACCTGGCCCTGTCCGTGGGGGCCGACTACTACCGTGCCCTGGACTTCGAGTACTCCTCCGTGGCCTCCGATGGGAGCAGCGAGGTGGTCCGCACCGGCGACGGCGACGCCTGGGGCGGAACGGTGGGCCTCATGTTCTGGCGGGAGTCCTGGTCCCTGGCCGCCACCTTTTCCAGCGGGGCGGATCTGACCCTGGCGGGGGACAACCTGGAGGACTACGATTTCCGCCTACCTTCCGAGGCCCGCATCGGCTTCAAATACCGGCCCTCACTGCGCTGGTCCGTGCATCTGGATGCGGTGCGCACGGGGTGGGATGAATACGACGGCCTGGAGGGCGTGGACCCCACTGGCAAGGACTGGGACGCCACGGTTGGCTACAAGGCCGGGGCGATCGCCCGTCTTTCGGACCGCTCGGAGATCCGCTTCGGCTATTCCTACCAGCCCGACCCCAAGGACGACACCACCTTCGACCCCCGCTCGCCGAGCGGCGACGAGCACCTGTTGACGGTTGGCGGCGGGTGGCGGGGGAAGAACCTGACCATGGATGTTGCCTACACCTACGCCATCTCGCCCTCCCGGCATGTGGACGGGGCAGCGGTGGGCGCCTATGACGGCCGGCACCGCACCAACGCCCAGTACCTGATGTTCTCCCTGGGCTGGTCCAACTTCTAGGCCTGGCATGAGCGAGCCGGACCTGTTCAGCGCCGCCGGGGGGGACGATCCCGGCCGGCCACTGGCCGACCGGCTCCGGCCCCGGACCCTGGAGGAATTCGTCGGCCAGGAGCACCTCCTGGGGGAGGGCATGCCCCTGCGCCGGGCCATCGAATCCGATCGCCTCCATTCCATGATCTTCTGGGGCCCGCCCGGCACCGGCAAGACCACCCTGGCCCGCATCGTCGCGGAGCGCACCGGCTACGCCTTCCTGCAGATCTCCGCGGTGTTCTCGGGGGTCAAGGACATCCGCGCCGCCATCGACCAGGCCCGCCGTGAACGCCAGGAGCAGGGCCGCCCGGCGGTGCTGTTCGTGGACGAGGTGCACCGCTTCAACAAGGCCCAGCTCGACGGCTTCCTGCCCGCGGTGGAGGACGGCACCGTCACCCTGATCGGCGCCACCACCGAGAACCCCTCCTTCGAGCTCAACGCCGCGCTGCTGTCCCGGTGCCGGGTCTACGTGCTGAAGGCCCTGCAAACCGGGGACCTGCGGCGCATGCTGGAACGGGCCCTGGCGGACACCGAACGCGGCCTGGGCGCCTGGGATGTCCAGGTCGGCGAGGAGGAGCTGGACCTCCTGGCCGCCGCGGCGGACGGCGACGCCCGGCGTGCCCTGACCCTGCTGGAGCTCGGGGTGGAGACCGCGCGCGCCGCTGGCGAGGAGCCGGTGCGAGTGGACCGGGAGACGGTGGAGGCGGTGGCCGGTGGCCGGGTGCGGCGCTACGACAAGGCCGGCGACCAGCACTACGATCTGATCTCCGCCCTGCACAAGTCCATCCGCGGCAGCGACCCCGACGGCGCCGTCTACTGGCTGACCCGCATGCTCGATGGCGGCGACGATCCCCTCTACATCGCTCGCCGGCTGGTGCGCATCGCCTCCGAGGACGTGGGCAACGCCGACCCGCGCGCCCTGCAGGTGACCCTCAACGCCCGCGACGCCTACGACTTCCTCGGCACCCCGGAAGGGGAGCTGGCCCTGGCCCAGGCCGCCATCTACCTGGCGGTGGCCCCCAAGTCCAACGCCGCCTACCGCGCTTTCAACGAAGCAGCCGCGGAGGTGGAGGCCAGCGGCAGCCTGGAGGTGCCCCACCACATCCGCAACGCCCCCACCCGGCTCATGAAGAAGCTGGGTTACGGCGAGGGCTACCAGTACGACCACGACCACGAAGGGGGCGTGGCCCCCGAGCAGACCTTCCTCCCCGAGGAGCTGGCGGAGCGGGTCTATTACCGGCCCACGGATCGGGGGCTGGAGGGCCGCATCCGCGAGCGCGTGGAGGAGGTGCAACGTAAGCGGCGGGACGGGGGGCGTAGGGAGAATGAGAACGAATAGAGAGCTTAAGGGCTTACCTACAACCGGGTTCGCGTAGAACCGCGCAGGCGGGAAAGCTGTAACCGCAGAAACGCGGAGGGCGCGGAGAACGGCAAGGGATAACCACGGAGCGGCCGGAGGCCACGCGGAAAGGCCTGGCTGGACTTGGCTTCCGGTACCGGCGGGCGGGGAGGCCGCTTCGTGGTAGAGCATTTGCCGGAACCTAAATACGCAGCCCGCCACAGCCCGGAACTGCACGCCGCTAGAGGGCTCCCGCCCATATCTCGTCCGGGACGTGGTCTTGCGTTCTCCTCCGTCGTGCTCCGTGACCTCCGTAGTAAGGAAAGCCTTTACTGTCTGTTTTCTCTGCGCCCTCCGCGTCCCTGCGGTGAAACCCCGCATGGCCGGGGTCAGGACACCGGCACCAACCGGGAGCCGTCGCGGTACTGCACCTTCCAGCCCTGCCAGGCGGGCAGCTCGCTGCGCTTGGGCACCGTGGTGCGGCGCCCCCCCACCTTCTCCACGGTGACCCGCTTGCGCCGGGGCTCGTAGTGGGCCACGGCGTCGATCCCCTCCAGGGTCAGCCGGCGCGGGTAGTGTCGATCGAAGCGGGGACGCTCCCATTCGGGGATGCCTTCGAAGGCGAGGTCTCCGGCCTCCACCAGCTCAAGGTCGGCGCCCCGCTCCACGCCCAGTCCCTCCAGGCGCTCAACCAGCCACCGGCGGGGCTCCGGGGCTTCCTCCCCCTCGCCGAGGCCCAGGGCTATGTAGAGGTTCCAGGCCTCGATCTCTTCCCGGAGCCGTTCCCCCAGATCCCCCATGAGCTTGCCCTCCAGGATCAGGTCGGCCAGGGCCTCGCGGAGGGCCTCCCCCTCCGCCTCCACCGTGTCCGAGGCGATGGTGCGTCCCGCGTAGAGGCGGCGGGCGGTGACCGTGACGGTCTCGCCGTCCCAGGCCGGTTCGTCGTGCGCCACGTCGCCGAGACCTTGGCCCGCGAGAATCTCCAGGCCCACCGGCGCCATGCAGGTGCCGAGGTTGAGGGTCTTGGTGGTGCCTTTGCCGGGAATGCTGTGCTGATCGAAGACCACCGCCGCCTCGGCATCCTCCGGGAAGCGCGATTCCTCCGCGGGCTGGATCTCGGTGTGGCCGTTGCCCAGGGCGCTGCGCCGCTTGGCGCGGCGCACATAGGCGAGCTCGGGCGCGGCGGCCAAGGCGGCCGCCAGCAGGGCCTCGCGGGGCAGCGGGGCGTCGGGGCTGCGCTCCGGCAGGTCCAGCGCCCGGCGCACCTGGTCGGCCATGCGCCGGGCCTCGGCCAGCGCCCCGCGGTTGGCGGGCACGGCCTTCGGCGGATCGGCGCGCACCAGGCGGATGCGCGTGGCGGCGTCGCAGTGCTCGGGGGCCCAGTCCTGCAGGGCCTCCCATTCTTCCTCCTTGCGGAGGGGGCGCAGGAGCGCCCGATCGGCGCTCAGGGCCGCGGCGAGGTCGGTCATGGCCGCCCGGGTATCCGTATCGGGCATGGCCGTGATCAGGTGGGCGAACAGCGGGTCCAGGGGCAGGGGGAACAGGCGCCGGCCGTGCTCGGTGAGGTGGCCGGCATCGTCGATGGCGTCCATGGCGCGAAGGCGCTGCCAAGCGCGCTCCAGGGCGTGCTCGGGAAGGGGATCGGGGAATACCAGCTCGGTGACCGGGGAGCCGCTGGCCGCGGCGGCGAGCAGCAGGTCGTCCAGCTCCTCCCGGGCCACCTCGGGCGGAGTGTAGTCCTCCAGGCGCGCCTCCCGGGCCCACAGGCGCAGGCAGCGTCCCGGACCCAGGCGCCCGGCGCGGCCGGCGCGCTGGTCGGCGGCGGCCTGGGAGATGGCCTGCAGGCCCAGCACGGTGCGCCCGCCGCGGTGGTGGGTGCGCCGCTCCAGGCCGGAGTCCACCACCACACGGACCCCCGGCAGGGTCAGGGAGGTCTCGGCCACGTTGGTGGCCAGGATCACCCGCCGGTGCTCGGCGGTGCGCAGGGCCTTGTCCTGAACAGCGGTGTCCACCCCGGCGTGGAGGGGGATCACCTCCGTGTCCGTGCCGGACAGGGCCTGCTCCGCCGCCCGGATCTCGCCCCGGCCGGGCAGGAACACCAGGATGTCCCCCTCGTCGGTCTCCTGGAGCATGCGCCGAACGGCCTTGGCCACGCGCTGCTCCAGGTGTTTGGTGGAAGGCAGCGACGGCTCCCCGCCGTAGGCGATGTCCACCGGGTGGGTGCGGCCCTCCGCCTCCAGCCGGGTCCCTTCCAGGTAGCGGGCGAGGCGCCCCCCGGCCACGGTGGCGGAGGTGACCACCAGGCGGTGGCGGCCTGCGCCCTTGAGCAGCGCAGCCAGCAGGTCTGTGTCCCAGCGGCGCTCGTGGAATTCGTCCAGCACCACCGTGGCGTAGCCGGCCAGGCCGTCGGCGGCAAGCCAGCGCAGCGCCACGCCCGGAGTGACGAAGACGATGCGGGTGTCCGCGCCGTGCCGGGCGTCGAAGCGCACGGCGTAGCCGACCTCCGGGCCCACCTCCCCACCGCGCAGCTCGGCCACGTGCCGGGCCAGGGAACGCGCCGCCATGCGGCGCGGCTCTACGATGAGGACCGGGCCCCGCTCGGCGCACCACAGGGGCAGGCGGGTGGACTTGCCGCTGCCGGTGGGTGCCTCCACCACCACGTGGCCGGCGGCCAGGGCGCCGTCGAACTCGTCCCGGAGCTTTTCGATGGGCAGTGCTTGCATGGATCGCAGGGGCTGGTACTGGAGCGGGACAGGATAGCGCAGGGGAGGGGGGTGCGCCCAAGGGCCGGGAGCCACAAAAAAACCGGCCTCCGATGCGGATGCATCGAAGGCCGGTCCGTGTCCTGCTTTACAGCCGAGGCCGCCCCGCGCGGCCTTGGGTGGGCCTAGGCCCGACGGCGGTCCTGGCCGCCGCGGCCCTGGCCGTTGCCACGACCCTGGCGGCCGTTGTTCGGGCCGTTGCGCCGGGGACCCGAGGAGGCCTTGGCGGTGGGCTCGAAGCCCTCCGCCACGCTGGCAGGGATCCGGCACTCCACGACCCGCTCGATGGCGTTCAGCTGCCGGCGCTCGTCGGCGCAGACCAGGGAGACCGCGTTGCCCTCGGCGCCGCCCCGGCCCGTGCGACCGATGCGGTGCACGTAGTCCTCGGCGTTGTCCGGAAGCTCGAAATTGACCACGTGGGGGAGGCTATCGATATCGAGGCCCCGGGCGGCCACATCGGTGGCCACCAGCGCCTGCACCTGGTTCCGCTTGAAGGAGGAGAGCGCTTTGGTGCGGGCGCCCTGGGTCTTGTCGCCGTGGATGGCGGTGGAGCGCACGCCCTCCCGCTCCAGGTGCTCGGCGAGCTTGTCGGCGCCGCGCTTGGTGCGGGTGAAGACCAGCACCTGACCCCAATCCTCGCTGTCGATGAGGTGGGTGAGCAGGTCCCGCTTGCGGTTGCCGTCCACCAGGTAGGCGGACTGGGTTACCCCCTCGGCGGCGGCGTTGGGGCGGGCCATCTCGATGCGCTCGGGATCGCTCAGGAAGCGCTCGGCCAGCTTGCGGATGGCCTTGGAGAAGGTGGCCGAGAACAGCAGGGTCTGGCGCTGGCTGGGCACGGCGCGCAGGATCTTCTCGATGGGCTGGATGAAGCCCATGTCCAGCATGCGGTCGGCCTCGTCGAGGACCACCGTCTCCACCTTGGAGAGGTCCACGGTGCCGCGCTCCATGTGGTCCATGAGGCGGCCGGGGGTGGCCACCAGCACGTCCACGCCGCGCTTCAGGGCGCCGATCTGCTTGCCGATGGGCATGCCGCCGTAGACGGCGGTGGTCCGAACCTTGGCCTGCTTGCCGTAGGTGCCGACGCTCTCAACCACCTGTCCCGCCAGCTCGCGGGTGGGGGTGAGCACGAGGACGCGCGGGGCGGATCCGCTCGGCCCGCCGAGATTATGCAGCATGGGCAGGGTGAAGGCGGCGGTCTTGCCGGTGCCCGTCTGGGCGGTGGCCATGACATCCTTGCCGGCCAGCACGGCGGGAATGGCCGCCGCCTGGATGGGGGTGGGCTCGCTGTAGCCCTGCGCCTCGACGGCGCTCAGAATCCCGGCGGAAAGACCGAGGGAAGAAAAGGACATATTGTTCGCTCCTGGTTGGACCCGTCCGGACCATGGGGTCCTGGATCCCGATCGTGGACCCGTCGGCCCATCGATTCCGGCGGCCGAACAAGGCCGTCCCGGGTCAGTGCGATGGCGCTGACGGGTGGAAGTGCGGAACTCCCCTGATAGCAGGGGGCCGCCGATGGTTTGCGGGTACCAGCCAAGAACGCGGGGAAGGACTTCTGCGGGTACGCCGGGCGGGGTGAAGCACTGCCGCCGTTACAAACACTGCCCGTATCCTATAACAGATCCGAGGGGCTGTCAGGGATTTTCCGGAGTCGGGGCGTTTTTTCGTCCCGGTTACCCGGCGTGCTCGCGCAGTACTGCCAGGAAATCCGCGGCGAACTCGTCGAGCTTGCGCTCGCCGACGCCGGATAGCTCGGCGAAGTGGCCCACGGAGGTGGGGCGCACCCGCACCATCTCCTGCAGGGTGGCGTCGTGGAAGACCATAAAGGGGGCCACGCCACGCTCCTCGGCCACCGCACGGCGGCAATCGCGCAAGGCCTCCCACAGGGCCTGATCGGTGGGGTCGGTGAAACTCACCGTCTGGCGCTTGTCGCCGGCGGGCTTGGCGGGTTTGGTCTCGCGGCGCAGGTGCAGGGCGGTCTCGCCGCGCAGCACGGGGCGACTGGCCTCGGTGAGGCGCAGGCCACCGTGGCCCTCGGCGTCCACGGCAAGCAGGCCGCGGGCGATGAGCTGGCGGTACACGCCGCGCCACTGGGTGGCATTGAGCTCGGTGCCGATGCCGAAGGTGGAGACCCGGTGGTGACCGAGCCGTTCCATGCGCTCATTGGTCTTGCCCAGCAGGACGTCGGTGAGGTAGCCGACGCCGAAGCGCTGGCCGGTGCGGTGCACGCAGGACAGGGCCTTCTGCGCCGCCACCGTGGCGTCCCAGGTCTCCGGGGGCTGGAGGCAGGTGTCGCAGTTGCCGCAGGGCTCGGCCAGCTCGTCGCCGAAGTAGCCGAGCAGGGCCTGCCGGCGGCAGGTGGTGAGCTCGCAGAGGCCGAGCATGGCCTCCAGCTTCTGGCGCTCCACTCGCTTGCGGGCCTCCTCGGCCTCCGAGCTGTCCACCATCTGGCGCAGGGTGATGACGTCCTGGAGGCCGTAGAGCATCCAGGCGTCGGCGGGCAGGCCGTCGCGCCCGGCGCGGCCGGTCTCCTGGTAGTAGGCCTCGATGCTCTTGGGCAGGTTGAGGTGGGCGACGAAGCGCACGTCGGGCTTGTCGATGCCCATGCCGAAGGCGATGGTGGCGACCACCACAACGCCCTCCTCGTTGACGAAGCGGCGCTGGTTCATCTCGCGCTCTTCGCCGGAGAGGCCGGCGTGGTAGGGCAGGGCGGTGACGCCGCGCTCGGCGAGCCAGGCCGCCACCTCGTCCACCCGCTTGCGGGAGAGGCAGTAGACGATGCCCGCCTCGCCGGGGTGCTCGCTCTGGATGAAGCGCAGCAGGCGCTCCCGGGGGCGGCCGTCGGCTTGGTCGATGCGGTAGCGGATATTGGGGCGGTCGAAGCCGCCGATGAACCACTGCGCCTCGCGCAGGCCGAGGCGGTCGGCGATCTCGCGCCGGGTGGGCTCGTCGGCGGTGGCGGTGAGGGCCACCGTGGGCACCCCGGGGAAGCGCTCCTTGAGCACCGCGAGCTGAATGTAGTCGGGGCGGAAGTCGTGGCCCCACTGGGAGACGCAGTGGGCCTCGTCGATGGCGAACAGCGCCAGGGGGGCACGTTCCAGCAGGGCCAGGGTACGCGGCGAGTTGAGCCGCTCCGGGGCGATGTACAGCAGGTCCAGCTCGCCGGCCACCAGCTCCGCCTCCACCCCCTGGGCTTCGGCGGGGTCCAGGGTGGAGTTCAGGTAGGCGGCCCGCACCCCGGCCTGGCGCAGCGCGGCCACCTGGTCGCCCATGAGGGCGATGAGCGGCGAGACCACCACGCCCACCCCATCCCGGGCGATGGACGGGATCTGGTAGCACAGGGACTTGCCGCCGCCGGTGGGCAGGATGACCAGGGCGTCGCCGCCGGCCATGAGCCGGTCGATGACCTCCCCCTGCAGGGGCCGGAAGTCCTCGTAGCCGAAGATGGTCTGCAGGACGTGGCGGGCGGGGTCGGCCATGCCTGGGTCGAATCCGGTGCCGGGTGTTGGGGGCGGCCCGTTATAGCCCAGGAGCCCGGAAACCTCAAGGACAGCGGTGGCCTGTCCGGGGGCGCCCACGCTTCCCAAAGCCCGGGTTCTCTGGCATCTTTCCTACCTTCGGGGCTCCCTCACGGCGGGGAGCCCCCAGCTTTTTCCCGCCCGAAAACCCTGCCCACAGCCCGAGGGAGCCCATGCTGGATCCGCACCTGCTGAGAGAGGACCCCGAAGGGGTCGCCGAGGCCCTCGCCAAGCGCGGTTACACCCTGGATGTGGCCGCCTGGCGCGAGCTGGAATCCCGCCGCAAGGAGCAGCAGACCCGGGTGGAGGAGCTGCAGGCGGAGCGCAAGCAGGTCTCCAAGGCGGTGGGGGAGGCCAAGAAGGCCGGCGACGAGGCGACAGCCGCCGAGCGCAAGGAACGTGGGGAGGCCATCGGCCGCGAGCTGGAGGAGCTGGACAACGCCTTCCAGGCCACCAAGGCGGAGCTGGAGGCGTGGCTGCTGGAGATGCCCAACCTGCCCGACCCGCAGGTGCCGGTGGGGGCTGACGAGAATGAGAACGCCGAGCTACGGCGCGTGGGTGAGCCGCCGGCCTTCGATTTCCCGGTGCAGGACCACGTGGACGTAGGAGCCGGCCTGGGCATCCTCGACGCCGAGGCGGGGGCCAACCTGGCCGGATCCCGCTTCACGGTGCTGCGCGGCGCCGGGGCGCGCCTGTCCCGGGCCCTGGGGCAGTTCATGATGGACCTGCAGACAGAGTTGCACGGCTACACGGAGATCGCCCCGCCGCTGCTCGCCCGGGACGACACCCTGCAAGGCACCGGGCAGCTCCCCAAGTTCGGCGACGACCTGTTCCAGACGCGGGAGGACGGGTTCTACCTGATCCCCACCGCCGAGGTGCCGCTGACCAACCTCCACCGGGAGTCCATCGTGGAGGAGGCCGACCTGCCGGGCCGCTACGTGGCCTGGACGCCGTGCTTCCGGCGCGAGGCGGGCTCCTACGGCAAGGATACCCGGGGCATGATCCGCCAGCACCAGTTCGACAAGGTGGAGCTGGTGCAGGTGGTCCACCCCGACCAGGGGCCGGCGGCGTGGGAGGCCATGTGCGGCCACGCCGAGGAGGTCCTGAGGCGCCTGGAGCTGCCCTACCGGGTGGTGGAGCTGTGTACCGGCGACCTGGGCTTCGCCGCGCGGCGCACCTACGACCTGGAGGTTTGGCTTCCGGCCCAGGAGACCTACCGGGAGATCAGCTCGGTGTCCTGGTGCCACGACTTCCAGGCGCGGCGCATGGGCGCGCGCTTCCGCCCCGATGGGGAGAAAAAGCCCCGGCTCGTGCACACCCTCAACGGATCCGGCGTGGCCATCGGCCGCGCCCTGGTGGCCCTGCTGGAGAACGGCCAGCAGGCCGACGGCTCGGTGCGGGTCCCCGAGGCCCTGCGCCCCTACCTGGGGGGCCAGGCCCTCATCGGCGGCTGACCACCCAGGAGCCGGGTCTCTGCCGCGAAAGGGCGGTGGACCCGGCTTCGGCAGAAAGGGAAGGGGAGGCGATGAACGAGGTGGGCAACCGCGGCCTGGCCTGGATCGCGGCATTGGCCGCCGCCGCCTTCGGCGCGGCCACCCTCCGGGCGGCCGGAACGGTGCTGTTCGGCCCGGAGACCGCCCGCGAGGCGGCGGGGGATTACGTCCCCTTCGTGGTCTGGTTCAATTTCCTGGCCGGGTTCCTCTACCTGGCCGGGGCAGCGGTCCTGGTCCTGCGCAGGAACTGGGCCCTGCCGCTGGCGGCAGGATTGGCCGCCGCCACCGCCCTGGTCCTTGTCGGCTTCGGGGTGCACGTGGCCCTGGGGGGCGCCTACGAAGTCCGCACGGCCGCGGCCCTGGGGGTCCGTACCCTGTTCTGGGCGGCGATGGCGCTGGTCGCCGCCAAGATCAGTAAGAGATGACCAGGTCCGCCTCGCCGGCCTCCTCGATCATCCAGGTGCCGCCCACCACGCCCGTGCACTCGGGAATCAGCTCTTCCTCGGCGATCCCCTGCGCGGCCAGCGATCCGGAGCAGACGTAGAGCTCGGCC
This sequence comes from Thiohalorhabdus denitrificans, assembly GCF_001399755.1. Lineage (NCBI taxonomy): Bacteria > Pseudomonadati > Pseudomonadota > Gammaproteobacteria > Thiohalorhabdales > Thiohalorhabdaceae > Thiohalorhabdus > Thiohalorhabdus denitrificans. Next base: position 251,261 of record NZ_LJCP01000010.1, read on the forward strand.
CCCGCCTCCGCGGCATCGCGGATGAAATCGATGATGGGACGCCCGCCTTCCACGGCCGCCAGGTCGTCCGCCACCCCCGGCTTGAACAGGTTCACCGCCTCCATCTGCAGGGCCATCACCGTGCGGTACTCCAGGGTCGCGCCCACCGTGGCCATGTAGAAGGGGGTCGCGCAGCGCTCCGGGTTCTTCGCCGGGCTCGCCGTCATGAAGAAGAAAAGGGTCTCGTCCATGGGGTCCTCCGCAGCACGCTAGTTTCGCAGGAACAGGATCATGAGCAGGATGAAGCCCACCACGGCTGCCATGATCTTGACGAAGGTCCACCAATCCTCCCGGCTTCCGGAAGGGCTTTCCTCGGCCATGCGCTTCACTCCGGGGCCGAGGAATAGGACCACCGCCACCGCCAGGCCGATCAAGGCCAGCTGCTGCCACATGCCCATTGGATGCCTCGTCTTGTCGGGGGGTCGGCCGGAAGGAACCGGCCATGAAAAAGGCCCCATCCGCTGGATGGGGCCCGATACGCGCTAGGTGCGCGGTCTAGCGCTCCTGGCCAGCCACGGCCGCCAGGATGTGCAGCAGGCTCAGGAACAGGTTGAAGATGGCCACGAACAGGGAGACGGTGGCCATGATGTAGTTGGTCTCGCCGCCGTGGATGATCTGGCTGGTCTCCCACAGGATCAGCCCGGACATCAGCAGGATGAAGGCCCCGGATACCACCAGGGAGAGCACGGGCATGCTGAAGAGGGCCGCGGCCAGGCCGGCGAGGAATGCGACCATGATGCCCACGAAGATGAAGCCCCCGAGGAAGCTGAAGTCCTTCTTGGTGGTGACCGCGTAGCCGGACAGCCCGAGGAAGATGGCGCCGGTGCCGCCGAAGGCGGTCAGGACCAGCTGGGAGCCGTTGGCGAAGGCCTGGATGTACTGGCTGAGGATCGGCCCCAAGGTCAGCCCCATGAAGCCGGTCAGCGCGAACACGGCCGCCAGGCCCCAGATGCTGTTACGCAGGGCGTTGGTCAGGAACAGCAGGCCGAAGTAGCCCACCAGGGTCAGGATCATCCCGGGGTGGGGCAGGTTCATGGCCATGGACACACCGGCCGTGGCACCGCTGAACAGCAGCGTCATGGAGAGGAGCAGATAGGTGTTCCGGAGCACCTTGTTGGTCGCCAGGGCGCCGGCCGTCTGCTGCGCCACCGCGTACTGATTGCTTGCCATTATTGCGTTCGCCTCCGCTTACGGGATCATGGGGTTAGAAATAGCGTATTCGGTGAATGTCCGGGCGCAGAACGGGATTCTGCCCGGCCCGGAGTCGCCCTTCAACCCGTTCAGGAATGGGGCGTTTCATGCGCAGAATAACAGACCGAGGCCCCCTTTGGGCCGTCCTGTGGATCCTGGCCCTTCTCCACGCCGCGCCTTCTTTCGCCAGCGATCCGGAATGGAACGAAGGCCAGATTTTTCGACCGGCCAGCGGGGACCAGGTTCCCTTTGCCGACATGATCGACGACCTGTCCCGGGCGGATGTGGTGCTGGTGGGCGAGGAGCACGACAGCCGGGCCCACCACCGCCTCCAGGAGGCCGTTATCGCCGCGCTGCTCGGCCGGGGGCCCGTGGTGGTGGGGATGGAATCCTTCCCCTCCACCCGACAGGACGTCCTGGACGCCTGGTGGCGGGGGAAGACGGCCTCCTTTACCGATTTCCTGCAGGAGGTGCGCTGGTTCCAGGGATGGAGCATCGATCCGGGCCTCTATCGCGACATCCTGGAGATGGTCCGTATGCACCGGGCGCCCCTGCTCGGCATCAATGTCCCGCGGGAGTGGATTTCCCGGGTGGCTCGCGAGGGGCTGGATGCGCTGGGGGAGGAGCAGCGCCGCCGCATTGGGGAGGTGGCGGACCCGGCCGAGGAATACCGGGATGCCCTGCGCGAAAGCCTGGGGGAGCACGAATCCGGACATGGGGCCCGGGAGTTCATTGAGGCACAGACCGCGTGGGACGCCGCCATGGCAGGTGGTCTCCTCGACGGCCAGCGGGATCACCCGGAGGCGGTGGTCGTGGGGATCGCCGGCAAGGGCCATCTCCAGGGGGGATACGGCATCCCCCATCAGCTGCAGGCCCGGGATGCGGATCTGGAGGTGCGCACGGTGGTGCCCTACGATCCCGGGAACGAGGACCCGCCGCTGCGCGGGGACGCGGACTACGCCTGGCCCATGGACCCGGACCGGGCCTCGGATCCGGTCCGCATCGGGGCGCTCCTGGACGCTGAGGAGGAAGGGGAGGGCGTTGCCGTCAAGGATGTGCAGGAGGACTCCCCCGCGGATACGGCCGGCCTCCGGGCCGGCGACCGCATCCTGGCCGTGAACGGCGGGGAGGTGGAGGACACCACCATGCTGATCTACGCCGTCCGGCAGCAGCAGTGGGGCGGCAGCTTGCGGCTGCGGATCCGCCGGGAGGACGCGGAGCAAACCCTGAGCGTTCCGCTGGACGAGCCGGAGGAGGGGAGCGCCGGCGGTCACAGCGGCTAGGTGGGGACGGGCGCCTCCAGGGCCGTCCGGTACACCTCCACGTACTCGGCGGCGCTGCGTTCCCAGGTGAAGTCCTGCTCCATGCCCGCGGCCTGCATGCGTCGCCATCGGGGTCCGTCCCGGTAGAGCTTCAGGGCCCGGTCCACCGCGGCCGTCAGGGCGGCGGCCGTATCCCCGCTGAAGGCGATTCCCGTAGCCCGTCCGGCAGCCAGGGCGTCGGAGGTGGCGTCCACCACCGAATCGGCCAGCCCGCCCACCGCGCGCACCACGGGAACCGTCCCGTAGCGCAGGGCATAGAGCTGGTTGAGGCCGCAGGGCTCGAATCGGGAGGGCATGAGGAGCAGGTCGGCCCCCGCCTCCACGCGGTGGGCCAGGGCCTCGGAGAATCCCAGATGGATCCCCACCTTGCCGGGGTTGTACTCGGCGAGTCGCCGCAGGGCGGTCTCGTAGTAGCGGTCCCCGGTTCCCACTACGGCGAGCTGCGCCCCCCTGGCTAGAATGCCCCGCGCCGCCCCGAGGAGCAGGTCGATGCCCTTCTGATCCGCGAGGCGGGATACCACCCCGAGCAGGGGCGCCTCGGGGTCGGCCTCCAGGCCAAGCTCCCCCTGGAGCGCGGCCTTGACGTCCCGCTTGCCGGCGAGGTCCTCGCCGGAGAAGTGGGCGGGGAGGTAGGGGTCGGTGGTCGGATCCCAGGCGCGGTGATCGATGCCGTTAAGGATGCCGGTGAGGTCCGCGGCGCGTTGGCGGAACAGGCCCTGCAGCCCCCAGCCGTGCTCGGCGGTATGGATCTCCCGGGCGTAGGAGGGGGAGACGGTGGTCAGGCGATCGGCGAACACGGCCCCGCCCTTCATGAAGGACAGGTGGCCGTGGAACTCCAAAGCCTCCGGGTGCCAGAGCCAGGGGGGAAGGCCGAGCCCCTGGAAGGTGGCGTGGGGGAACAGGCCCTGGTAGGCGAGGTTGTGGATGGTGAAGACCGCGGCGGCGGGGATACGCTCCAGGAGCATGCGCACGGGGACCAGGCCGGTCTGCCAGTCGTTGCAGTGCACCACGTCGGGCCGCCAGTCCAGGCCCGCCCGATCCCCGGCGATCCCCGCCGCGGCCCGGGCAAGCCGGTGGAACCGGTCGGCGTTGTCGGGATGGGGCTCGCCGTCGGGGGCCAGGTAGGGGTTGCCGGGGCGATCGCTGAACCCCGGGGTGTCCAGCATCCAGACCGGCACGCCGCTGTCGGGCAGGCGGGCGGCCCGCAGACGGGCCTTCGGGCCCCCCGGCAGGCCGCGCCAGGCTTCCACCACCGGCAGGTTCCCGGCCCGGCGCAGGGCGTCGGCGTAGCCGGGCACCAGGACCCGGACGTCGTGGCCGAGCTCGTGCAAGGCGTGGGGCAGGCTGGCGGACACGTCCGCCAGGCCCCCAGTCTTGACGAAGGGGTGCACCTCGCTGGTTACGAAAAGGATCCTGAGCATGGGAGTGGCTGACCCTCCGCCGACCTAGTCCAGATCCGCGGGACGCAGGAGCACCGCCCCGAGAGGGGGGAGGGTCAGCGTGAGGGAGTACGGCCGGCCCATCCAGGGCTCCTCCACCGCGGTTACGCCCCCGCCGTTGCCCACGTCCGAGCCGCCGTAGAAGGCGGAATCGGAGCTCAGCAGTTCCCGGTAGGGTCCGCCGCGGGGCACCCCCAGCCGGAAGCCTTCCCGCGGTACCGGGGTGAAGTTGAAGGCCCCCACCACCAGGCGGTCGCCGTCCCGGCGCAGGAAGGACAGGGTCGACTGGTCGGCGTCGTGGCAGTCGATCCACTCGAAGCCCTGTTCCTGGAAGTCCTGGCCGTGCAGGGCCGGCTCCTCCCGGTGGAGGCGGTTGAGGTCCGCCACCAGGGACCGCAGCCCTTCGTGAGCACCGTACTGCAGCACCTCCCAGCTGAGCGCCCCCTCCTCGCTCCATTCCTCCCACTGCCCGAACTCGTTGCCCATAAACAGCAGCTTCTTGCCCGGATAGGCGTACATGTAGGCGTACAGGAGGCGCAGGTTGGCGAACTTCTGCCACTCGTCGCCGGGCATCTTGGCGATCATGGCGCCCTTACCGTGCACGACCTCATCGTGGCTGAAGGGGAGCACGAAGTTCTCCGTGAAGGCGTAGACCAGGCCGAAGGTGAGGTGGTCGTGGTGGTAGTGGCGGAAGATGGGATCCAGCGCCATGTATTCCAGGGTGTCGTGCATCCACCCCATGTTCCACTTCATGGAGAAGCCCAGGCCGCCCACGTAGGGGGGGCGGGTCACCTGGGGCCAGGAGGTGGATTCCTCGGCGATCACCAGCGCCCCGGGATGGCGCTCGTGGAGGACCCGGTTGACCTCCCGCAGGAAATCGATGGCCTCCAGGTTCTCCCGCCCGCCGTAGATGTTGGGCACCCAATCCTCGGCCCCGCGGGAGTAGTCGAGGTAGAGCATGGAGGCCACCGCGTCCACCCGCAGGCCGTCCACGTGGTATTCCTCCAGCCAGAAGAGGGCGGAGGAAAGGAGAAAGTTGCGGACCTCGGGACGGCCGTAGTTGAAGATCAGGGTCCCCCAGTCGCGGTGCTCGCCCCGGCGAGGATCCTCGTGCTCGTACAGGGCCGTGCCGTCGAACCGGGCCAGGGCGTGGGCGTCCTTGGGGAAATGGCCCGGCACCCAGTCCAGGAGCACGCCGATGCCGTGGCGGTGGCAGTAGTCCACGAAGTAGCGGAAGCCGTCCGGATCGCCGAACCGGCTGGTAGGGGCGTAGAAGCCGGTGGACTGATAGCCCCAGGAGGCGTCCAGGGGGTGCTCGGCCACGGGCATCAACTCCACGTGGGTGAAGCCGGTTTGGAGGACGTAGTCCACCAGGCGGTGGGCCAGCTCCCGGTAGTCCAGGAAGGAACCGTCGGCGGCCCGCGCCCAGGAGCCCAGGTGCACCTCATAGGTGGCCAGGGGTACCTGCAGCCAGTCCCGCTCGGCCCGGTCCCGCATCCAGTCTTCGTCTCCCCAGGCGTGCTCCGAGGGGGGCTCGACGATCCCGGCGGTGCCGGGGCGCAGCTCGAAGCGGCGGCCATAGGGATCGGCCTTGAGCAAGACCTCCCCGGTGGGGCCGCTGCGGATTTCGAACTTGTACAACGCCCCCGGCTGCAGGCCGGGGAGGAACAGCTCCCATACGCCGCTGTCCCCGCGGGCCCGCATGGGATGGCGCCGACCGTCCCACTGGTTGAAATCGCCCACCACGCTCACCCGCTCCGCGTTGGGCGCCCAGACGGCGAAGAGCACGCCCTCCACGCCGTCGGCCTCATGGACATGCGCCCCAAGGAAACGTTGGGCGTGCCAGTGACGGCCCTCGGCGAACAGGTGCAGGTCGAAGTCGGCGATCCGGGGCCCGAAGGTGTAGGGGTCCACCAGGCCGTGCTCCCCGCCTTCGGAATCGATCCAGCGCAACCGGTGGTGTGCGGGCAGGTGGGAGGCGGGGTTGCGGAGCTCGAAGAGGTCGGTCTCGGGGATCCGGTGCAGCTCCTCGCCGCTGTCCTCCAGAAGCACTTGGCGGGCCCCGGGGAGCAGGGCGCGGACCACCTCCTCCGGGCCTTCCCGGTGGCGGCCGAGCACGGCGAAGGGATCCGAATGGCGGGCCTCCATCAGCTCGCGGAAGGCGGGATCGAGGGCGGAGGAATCCTGGGGCATGGCCGACCTGTCATCGGGTTGCGGAAGTGTGGGCGCAAGGGGCCTTGGACGGCCGAAGCGGACAATGGTTAAGTGGGACTACAGGCCCACTGTAACGCACCTTTTGGCCGCCTGGGCCAGGGACCGCCCGCGGGAGCACCATGAACGATCACCAGCGCGCCACCGATCCCCTCCGGGAACCGCCCGAAAACCCCCGGTTCGTCAGCCGGCTCACCAAGGAAACCCTGGCCCTCATCATGGCCGGGGGCCGCGGCTCCCGGCTGGGCCGCCTGACCCTGTGGCGGGCCAAGCCGGCCACGCCCTTCGGCGGGAAGTTCCGCATCATCGATTTCCCCCTGTCCAATTGCATGAACTCGGGAATCCGGCGCGTGGGCGTCCTCACCCAGTACAAGGCGCATTCGCTGATCCGCCACGTGCAGAAGGGCTGGAACTTCCTCCGGGGGGAGTTCAACGAGTTCGTCGAGCTGCTCCCCGCGCAGCAACGGATCACCACTTCTTGGTATCAGGGAACCGCGGACGCCGTCTATCAGAATCTGGACATTATCCGCGGACACAATCCGCAATTCGTCCTGATCCTGGCCGGGGACCACATCTACAAGATGGACTACGGCGCCATGATCGCCCGGCACGTGGAAAGCGGGGCGGACATGACCGTGGCCTGCCTCGAGGTGCCGCGGGAGACGGCCAAGGCCTACGGGGTCATGGCCACCGACGAGTCGGGGCGGGTGGAGCGGTTCACCGAGAAGCCCGAGGAGCCGGATCCGGTCCCCGGCCGCGAGGACGTGGCGTTGGCCTCCATGGGGGTCTACGTCTTCAACACCCAGTTCCTGTACGAGCAGCTGATCCAGGACGCCGACGACACCTACTCGGCCCACGATTTCGGCAAGGACATCATCCCGCGCGTTATCGAGACCCACCAGGTGATGGCCTATCCCTTCCGCGATACGGAGACGGGGGGGCAGGCGTACTGGCGGGACGTGGGCACCATCGACGCCTTCTGGTCCGCCAACCTGGAGCTCATCGGGGTCACCCCGGAGCTGAACCTGTACGACCAGGACTGGCCCATCTGGACCTATCAGGAGCAGCTGCCGCCGGCCAAGTTCATATTCGACGACGAGGACCGCCGCGGCATGGCCGTGGACTCCATGGTCTCGGGGGGCTGCATCATCTCCGGGGGGGTGGTGCGCCATTCCCTGCTGTTCTCCAACGTGTACGTGCACGCCCGGGCCTACGTGAAGGATTCCGTGATCCTTCCGGACGTCGAGGTGGGAGCGGGGGCCGTGGTGAAGCGGGCGGTGGTGGACCGTGGCTGCCGTATCCCCGAGGGGATGGTTATCGGCGAGGACCCGGAGATCGACGCCGAGCGCTTCGACGTGACCCCCGGGGGAGTGGTCCTGGTCACGCCGGAAATGCTGGGGATGGAACTGCATCATGTCCGATGAACGGCCCCTGAAGGTGGTCCTGTGCTGGCACATGCACCAGCCGCAATACCTGGACCCCGAGTCCGGGAGCTATCAGCTCCCCTGGACCTATCTGCACGCCATCAAGGACTACGTGGACATGGCCGCCCACCTCGAGGCGGTCCCCGGGGCCCGGGCGGTGGTCAATTTCGCCCCCATCCTCCTGGAACAGCTGGCGGGCTACGCCGAGCAGATCCGGGCCCACCTCCGGGAAGGGGCGCCCATCCACGATCCCCTGCTGGCGGCCCTGGACAGCCCGGTCCCGCCGGCGGGAAGCGAAGAGCGCCTCGGCCTGATCCGGGACTGCACCCGGGCCAACCGGGAGAACCTGGTCGAGCGCTTTCCGGCCTTCCGGCGGCTCGTGGACATGGCCGAATGGCTGGAGGAGGACCCCGAGGCCCTGCTGTACATCGACGACCAGTTCATCGCCGATCTCCTGACCTGGTACCACCTGGCGTGGATGGGGGAGACGGTCCGCCGCGAGGATCCCCGCATCCGGGGTCTGCAGGAAAAGGCCGCGGGGTTCACCGTGGAGGACCGCCGGCACCTGCTGTCCATCATCGGGGAGCTGATCGAATCGGTCCCGGAGCGCTACCGGCGCCTGGCCAAGAACGGCCAGGTCGAGCTCTCGGTGACCCCCTACGCCCACCCCATCGTCCCTCTGCTTCTGGACTTTCAGTCCGCCCGGGAGGCCCTTCCCGACAGCCCCCTCCCCGAAAAGGACGGCTATCCCGGCGGCAGCGAGCGGGCCCGATGGCACCTCCGCGAAGGGATCGAAACCTTCCGCCGGCATTTCGGGCTCACCCCGGAAGGATGCTGGCCCTCGGAGGGGGCGGTTTCCGCCGGCACCCTCCGGCTGCTGGGCGAGCTTGGCTTCGCCTGGGCGGCCACGGGGGAGGGCGTGCTCGGCCACAGCCTGGGGGAGGCCTACGGGAAGTACGGCGCCGATCCCGCCACCAACCTCTGCTACCCCTATCGCATCCAGCAGTCCGAAACGGCCTGCTTTTTCCGCGACGACGAGCTGTCCGACCTGATCGGCTTCCAGTATTCGGACTGGCACGCCGATGACGCCGTGGAGGACCTGATTTACCGCCTGGAGGGGATCGCGGAGGCCACGGCGGACCACCCCGAGCCCCTGGTACCCATCATCCTCGACGGGGAGAACGCCTGGGAGCACTACCCGGAGAACGGCTACTATTTCCTCTCCGGCCTCTACAGCCGTCTGGCGGAGCACCCTGGGATCCAGCTGACCACCTTCCGGGGGGCCCTGGACGGGGGGGTGCGGGCGAACCGGCTGGACCGCCTGGTGGCGGGAAGCTGGGTCTACGGGACGCTGTCCACCTGGATCGGCGACAAGGACAAGAACCGGGGCTGGGAGATGCTGGTGGAGGCCAAGGAGGCCTACGACCGATGCGTGGCGGAGGGCCGGCTTGACGGCGACGCCGTGCGGGAGGCCACCCAGCAGCTCGCGACCTGCGAGGGATCCGACTGGTTCTGGTGGTTTGGGGACTACAACCCGGCGGAGGTGGTGCGGGACTTCGAGCGGCTCTTCCGGCTGCACCTGAGCCGCCTCTACCGCCGGTTGGGGGAGACGCCTCCCGAGTACCTGGCCCACTCCTTCGCCCACGGCAGCGGACAGCCCGCCCACGGCGGGGTCATGCGTCCCGGCCGCGCCGCCGATTAGCACCCGGAGTCGGAAGGATACCCCATGGCAGCCCTGAGCGGCCCCGGAGCCCACCGGCGAAGCGGCGTGCTGCTGCACCCCACCTCCCTGCCCGGCGGGGCCGGTAACGGGGACCTCGGCACCGAGGCCTACCGGTTCGCGGATTTCCTGGCCGAGGCGGGCTTTTCCCTCTGGCAGACCCTGCCGCTGGGCCCCACCCACGAGGACGGCTCCCCCTACCAGTGCCTGTCCGCCCACGCCGGCAACCCTCTGCTGGTGGCCCTGGAGCCGCTCCGCGAACGGGGTTGGATCGAGGCGCCCCCGGAGCTACCCGCCGGGGCCGATCCGTCCGCCTATCGCTGGGAGGCCCTGCAGCGGGCCCACGCCGGCTTCGAGGAGCGGGCCCACGCCGCGGAGCGGGAGGCCCTGGCGGCATTCTGCCGGGAGCAGGCTCACTGGCTGGAGGATTTCGCCCTGTTCATGGCCCTGCGCGCGGGCAGCCCGCGGCCCTGGTGGGAATGGCCCCGGCCGCTGCGTGACCGGGAGGAGGCGGCCCTCGCCGAGGCCCGGAGGGAGCGGGCCGGGGAGGTCGCGTTCCACCGGTTCGTGCAATGGCGCTTCTTCGAGCAGTGGCGGGACCTGAAAGGGTACGCCAACGAGCGGGGAATCGCCCTGTTCGGCGACCTGCCCATCTTCGTGGCCCACGACAGCGCCGAGGTGTGGGCGCACCGCGAGTACTTTGACCTGGACGCCGAGGGCCGGACGGCCACCGTGGCCGGAGTTCCCCCGGACTACTTCTCCGAGACGGGGCAGTACTGGGGGAACCCCCATTACCGCTGGGAGCGTCTGGCGGCGGACGGTTACGGCTGGTGGATCGAGCGGATGCGCACCCAACTGGAGCTGTTCGACTGGGTGCGGATCGACCATTTTCGGGGGTTCGCGGCCTTCTGGGAGGTCCCGGAGGGACAGGCGGCTACGGAGGGCCGCTGGGTCCCCGGACCGGGGGAGGAGCTGTTCCGGGCTCTGCGAAAGGCCCTGGGAGACCTGCCGCTGGTGGCCGAGGACCTGGGGGTGATCACCGAGGACGTTGACGCGCTGCGCGAGGCCTTCGGTCTGCCCGGGATGAAGATCCTACAGTTCGCCTTCGGCGGCGGGGCGGAGAACCCCTACCTGCCCCACCATCACCGGCCGGATTTCGTGGTCTATACCGGGACCCACGACAATAACACCACACTCGGTTGGTGGGAGGAGGACATCCAAGAAGATGTCCGGGAAGAGGTTCGGGATTACCTGGGCCACCCCGGTGAATCCATGCCCTGGCCGCTGATCCGCGCCGCCCTGGCCTCGGTGGCCAGTACCGCCGTCCTGCCAATGCAGGACCTTTTGGCCCTGGATGGGCGGCACCGCATGAACCAGCCGGCCACGGTGGAGGGAAACTGGCAATGGCGGTTCCGGTGGGAATGGGCCCCAACGGGGCTCGCCGGCCGGTTACGCGAGCTCAATGCCCTGTACGACCGGTTGTAGGAGGCTGTCCCCGGAAAGGGTATTGACAAATCGGGGATGTCGCTTAAAAGTGACAGCAACGGGCTGCGGCCTCCCCAACTTCCCCCAGCAGGGACGCATGCATAAAGGGGTGGGGAGGCCGCCTTTGGTTGTCCCGGTCCGGCGCAGTTCCCTTCTTACAGCCAGCGCATGTGCCCGGTCTCATGGAGATGGGCCAGGGCGGGGTGGTAGGGGTACATGCGCAACTTGTAGTACTGGAGCCCCGGCAGGGTGGGCTCCAGGGCCAGATGGAACAGGGTGGCCCCGTCCGGTCCCGGCTCCTCCAGGGGCACCAGCCCATGGCGCTCGCGGGCTTCGAAGTCGCCCAGGTCGTCGGCGCGGCCCACCAGGCATTCCACCCGGACGTCCTCCGGGGACAGCCCGTTCAGCTGCACCGCCACGGTGATGGGCAGACTGTCCCCACTCGTCAGCTCCTCCCGGACGTCGTCCAGACGTTCCACGCGCACCTGATCCCAGGCCTGATCGACGCGGCGTTTCCAGCGGGCCAGGTCTTGGGCCGGTTCGCCCCCGGCTCGCGCCAACCGTCGCTGCTGCCGGCTCGCCGGCCCGTAGAAGTCGCGCACGTAGTCCATAAGCATGCGCTGGGCGTTGAAGCGGGGAATCTGGGACTTGATGGCGTTCTTGGACATCCGCACCCATTCCTCGCTGTACCCATGGCCGTTGCGCCGGTAGTACTTGGGGACCACCTGGTCCTCCAGGAGCTCCAGGAGCTCCTTGGCCTCCTCCCGGTTGCGGTAGTCGCTGCTCATCTCCGGGTCGTGGGGGGTGATGGCCCAGCCGTTCTCGCCGTTGTAGCCCTCCCCCCACCAGCCGTCGAGCACCGACAGGTTCAGACCGCCGTTGATGCCCGCCTTCTGACCCGAGGTGCCGCTCGCTTCCTTGGGATACTCCGGGGTGTTGAGCCAGACGTCCACCCCGGTAACCAGCTTGCGCGCCAGGGCCATGTCGTAGCCCTCCAGGAGCACGATCTTGCCCTCGAACTCGGGCCGGCGGGAGAACTCGTGGATGACCCGGATGAGGTGCTGGCCGGGCTGATCGCTGGGGTGGGCCTTGCCGGCGAACAGGAAGAGCACGGGCCGGCGGGCGTCGTTGACCAGCCGGGCCAGGCGGTCGGGGTCGGTGAACAGCAGGGTGGCCCGCTTGTAGGTGGCGAAGCGCCGGGCGAAGCCGATGGTGAGCACGTCGGTGCGGTCCGGGTGGAGCTGCTCGGTGAGCCGCTCGATCTGGGCCTGGGTGGCGCCGTTACGGCGGTGCTGGTGGATGAGCCGCTGGCGGGCCTCGGCGAACAGCTCGGCCTTCAGAGAGTGGCGCACGCTCCAGAAGCTGTGGTCCTGGATGCGGTCGATGCCCTCCCAGAAGCCCTCGTTGAGCAGCTCGCTGCGCCATTGGCCGCCGAAGTGGAGGTCGAAGAAGCTGACCCACTCGCGGGCCAGGAAGGTGGGTACGTGGACCCCGTTGGTGACGTACCCGATGGGATTCTCCCCCCGGGGGATCTCCGGCCAGATGTAGCCCTCCATCTCGGAGGCCACCCGGCCGTGAATGCGGCTGACCCCGTTCTGGTACCGGGAGGTGCGCATGGCGAGGGCGGTCATGTTGAAGCCGCCGTCCTGGGAGGCATCCTGGCCCAGCGCCAGAAGCCACTCCATGCCCGTTCCCAGCTCCTCTTCGGCGTAGGGGCCGAAATAGGTGCCCATGAGGTCGGGCGAGAAGATGTCGTGGCCGGCGGAGACCGGGGTGTGGGTGGTGAACACTGTGGCGTTGGCCGTCCGCTCCAGGGCGGTGTCCAGGTCCTGGCCCTGGGCGACGTATTCGCGGCAGCGCTCCAGGGCCTGGAAGGCGGCGTGGCCCTCGTTGACATGCCACACGGTTGGGCGTAGGCCCAGGGCGCGCAGCGCGCGGACGCCCCCGATGCCCAGCACGATCTCCTGCTGGATCCGCACGGTGGCGTCGCCGCCGTACAGCTGGTAGGTGATGGCCCGGTCCTGCTCGGCGTTGTCAGGGAGGTCCGTGTCCAGGAGGTAGACCGCCACATGGCCAAGGCGGGCCCTCCAGATCCGCACCCACGCCTCCCGGCCGGGGAAGGGGAGCGGAACCCGGACCTCCTCGCCGTCCTCGTCCCGCACCGGCTCGATGGGCAGGTCATCGAAGTCGGTGGGGTTGTAGTGGGCCACCTGGTTGCCTTCGGCATCCACCGTCTGCACGAAGTAGCCCTGGCGGTAGAGGATGCCCACCGCCACCATGGGCAGGTGCATGTCGCTGGCCGCCTTGACCAGATCGCCGGCCAGGATGCCCAGGCCCCCGGAGTACAGGGGCATGCTCTCGTGGAAGCCGAACTCCGCGCAGAAGTAGGCCACCAGGTCCTTGTCCTGGTTCAGGTGTTCCTGGAGCTCGGGTCGCATGGGCTCCTTGTAGTAGCTGTCGAAGCTGGAGAGGACCCGGTTGTACTCCTCCAGGAAGACCCGGTCGCGGGCCGCCTGCTCCAGGCGGTTCTGGCTGACCCGGCGAAGGAAGACCTTGGGGTTGTGGCTGCACTCCTCCCAGAGCACGTGGTCGAGCTGGTAGAAGAGTCCCCGGATCCGGCGATCCCAGGTGTATTTCAGGTCATTGGCCAGCTCCCCGAGGCGGCAGAGGCTTTCGGGGAGGCGCGGCTGCACTTCGAGGCGATAGCGGGTTCCGGGCATGTATCGGGGTACCTGACGGACGGGAAAAGGAGTACTTGGGACTTCCTGGGGAAGGAGTATATGGGTCCAAAGGTCGAGGCAAATACGGACGGACCCCTAGGGGATCAACCCGGATCCCCCGATGAGTCCTTGGCCCCATCCAGGGTGCGCGTCAGGGGTTTGTCGGGAACGGGCCAGCGGCCCTTGGCCACGTTGCGGCCGTTCCGGAAGGCCAGCCACCCGTAGCTGCCGTAATGGGACAGCGCTCGGGCGAGGGCCTTCAGGTCCCCCGGAGAATCAGCGGCGATCAGCAGGGTGGGGGAGGCCTGCGGATCCTCGCGCCCCACCAGCACCATGGTGGTGGCCTCCGCCGGGAAATCGGGCAGGGGTCGGCGCCCGTCCACGGCCTCCCACGCGGCGGGCAGCTCCCCCGGGGGAACCACGCGGATGGAGGCTCCCCCCTTCTCCCCATCCTCCACCCGGGAGTCCTCCGGCCACAAGGCGCGGGCCAGGGCGCTTAGAGCAGCCTCCCATTCCTTGCCCCGAGATTGGGCCGGTAGGCGGAGCCCGCCGCCTTCGGAGGCCATGACGGCCGACAGCCGCGGGGGAACCTCCGACGCGGACAGGGACCGGAAGACCCGGTAATCGGGGTCCACGGCCACCCGGGTGACGGCGGGTCCGGGAACGGTCCAACGGAAGCTCTGCTCCGCACGGGTGAGGGACACCGTTTCCTTACGGACGGTGCCGTCCGCCCGGTGGATGTGCACGGGAAGACGCAGCGGGTAGGGCGGCTCCTCCTGGGCCAGGGTCAGCTCCAGCTCCCCGCCTTCGGAGCGAAGGCCCGCGATGCGGGGGCGCGGCGCCCCGGGACGGTCGAGCCAGGCCCGGAAGAAGGCGTCCAGATCCTGCTCGCCGGCCTGCTCGAAGGCGCGCTGGAGGTCCGCCCACGAGGCACGCTGGTATTTGTGCTGGCGGAGGAAGCGCCGCAGGGCCGCGTCGAAAGGGGCGTCGCCCAGCCGGTCCCGCAGCATGATCCAGAGGAAGGCGGCCTTGTTGTATCCCCGGGTGCGGGAGGCCTGGTCCACCCGCGCCTGGAAATCGCGCAGGGCCGGGGCGGGTTCGCCGCGATGGTAGCTGGCGTAGTCCTGCAGCCAGCGGAGCCGCAATTCCCGGGCCGCTTCCTTGGAGTCCCGGGCCCGGAGGCGGTAATCGGCGCCATAGGTGGTCAGCCCTTCCGCCCAGTTGCCGCTGGCGGGGTCCACGTAGACGCCGTTGCCCCACCAGCTGTGCAGGATCTCATGGGGCAGGGACTGCTCGCGGATGAAGCCCATGGGGAGGATCCGGCGCCCCAGGTAGGCGATGCCGGGGAAGCCGAAGCCGGCCGGCCATGGGCTGCTGACCACCGTGAACCCGGTGTGGGGATACGGTCCGTAGCGCTCCTGGAAGCGTTGCAGGTGGCCGGCGGTGGCCGCCAGGAAGGGGTCGGCGAGCTCCTCCAGATCGGGCGGCAAGGAGGTGGCCACCGCGATCCCGTCTTCGGTGGTATCCCGCCGGAACCGGTGCGGACCCCCAACCAGCACCGCCCCCTCGGCGGGCTGTCCCATCCGGAAGCGGACGGTACGGGTATCCCCCTCTGTGGTCTCGTCCGTCCGGTGGCCGGGTGCGGTAAGCCGGAGCTCCCGCGGGGCGGTAACGGTAAGGCGGTAGGTGTGGAGGTCCTGCCCGGTGCGGGGATACCAGAAGCCTCCCCCGAGGTAGACTCCCTCCGGGGTGACGCGCGGGCCGAAGCCCGGGCCCTGGCCGCCGCCCCCGGGCCGAGCCTCCCCGGGCAGGGTCCCTGAATAGCGGACCTCCACCGCATGGCGGCCCGGCTCCAGGGCCCGGCTGCTTTGCCATCGGGCGGACTCCCCGCTCGTACGGGATCCCTCGTGCGGCGAGCCGTTCACCGTCACGGACTCCACTTCCAGATCGGGATGCAGCCGGAAGGCGAGGGGGCCACTCCCCGACCACCGGAAGCGATCGACACCGCGGACCCGGTGGGTGTCCGGCTGGACTTCCAGCTGGATGCGATGGTCGTGCGTGGAATCGGTGTCCCCGAGCACCGGAGGAGAGCCGAGGGCGCAGACCAGTACGAGCCCGGTCCGCCATGCTCCCCGGCCGGCGGGCGTCATTCGCCGGATTCCTCCTCCTTGGCCTCGTCCGCCCAGCGGTCGTAGCAATCCAGCCCGCAGAAGTAGAGCACGTAGTCGCTGCCCTCCATGCTCTTGGCGTCGTCATGGGGAACCTCCGCCATGCACACTTCGCAGGATACTTTGGCTGGTTCCATGGAATCGTTCCGCTCGCTCATGGTGCGCTCCTCTCTCCGATTCCCGGGTTGAGCCCTTGGCCCTCTATATTAGGGCAGACAACGGGGACGGTCCGGTTATCCCTCCCGGGCCTCTTCCTGGAGCCGATGGGCCCGGTTGGCGATCTGTAGCACCCCCAGGGCGTAGTCCGACGAATAGTTGTAGCGCATGATCGCACGGACATAGGTTGCCACGTAATTGATATTGGGGATATCCGAGCGCACCTTGTCGAAGCGCCGCAGTCGCTGGCCGTCGGCATTGCTGGCGGCGGCGAAGCTGGCATTGCCCTCGTCGAAGTCCAGCCAAGCCTCGACGATCTCATCGAGATTCTCCAGGCGCTGGAAGTCCAGCATCCGGTCCGGCCAGCCGAATTTGTTCCGGAGCAGGTTGGCCGCGGAGAGGATAGCGTCGGGGAGCCGGGAGAGGTCCGGCGGGCCCTCCCCGGCACTTACGGCGTGGTCCAGGTTGGACGGCAGGAACTGGGGGATGCCCACCGCCCCGGCGTAGCTCGCCGGGACGGAGGTTTCGGCGAGGGAGATCCCCTGGCGCTGGGCGTAGAGGACCAGGGCCACCAGCTGCTCTTCGGCCATGTCCAGGAGGCGCGGGACGCGGCGCTGCAGCCGGCGTGGAGCGTCCGGGCCCACGGTCAGTCCGTCGAGAAGGCTGTTGAATACGGTGAAGGCGTCGTGATCGAAGGCGTCGTAGCGGCCCAGGGCGCTCTCCTTCAAGAGGATGGCCCCGATGATCTCCTTGCGGATGCCGTATTCCTTTTCCATCCGCTCGTACACGGAGGCATGCTCCCGGAAGCTCTCCACCAGCAGGTTGGCCTCGTAGACGTAACGCTTGTTGGCCTGGCGCTCCCGCTCCTTGTGCTTAGGGATCTCGGAGATGTCCGTGCGCAGCCGGACGGCCTTTTCATCGCGACGGGCCGCCTTTTGCGAGCTGAACAGGGCCTGGATGCGTTCCGGGGAGACGCCGCGGTCGATGAGGCGGCTGAACAGCACCCGGTAGCGATCGGGATGCTCGAATTGACGGGCGGTGGCCTCCAGGTCGGCCGCCCCGGCCAGGGCGGGGGTCAGTCCGAAAAGCAGTAGGGTGACGATTCTGAGCACGGCGTAACCTCGGTAACCAGCAAAGAATTCCCTGTCCGGCCTGAAATGGTGCAGGCTGGAAAAAGGAAACGGGTTTGGAGCCAGTCCGGACGGGGTGGCAATCTGTCCATCTGGGCTGTCACGGCGCCACGTGGGCGCAAAGGTGGGTGAACGGTGAATTCCTGGCTCGGAAGAAAACCTGCGGTGGAGGCGCTTCCCCAATATCTGCACGAGCAGCGGGAGGACGTCTACCTGCTCCTGCGGCATTACCTGAGCCTGGACCGTTCCTTGCTGCTGCATTCGGACCTCTGGGACGAGCTGCTGCGGTTCTCCGAGGAAACGGTACCGGGTATGGAGAACACCCCCCTGGGCTGCCTAATCGCCGTCGCTCAGGAGGCGGTGCTGGAGGCCCCCTGGATCTGTTTCTCCATCCGTCCCTCCATCGCCACCTGGGAGTACCTGCGCTTCCACGTGGAGGAAGTAGAGTTCGAGCCCATCTCCGTGTCGGAGTTCCTCAAGTTCAAGGAGCGCCAGGTGACCCGGCGGGACCCCGAGGAGGACTGGACCCTGGAGGTGGACCTGGGACCCTTCTCCCGCGAGTTCCCCAAGCTGCAGGAAACGCGCTCCATCGGCCGCGGGGTAGAGTTCCTCAACCGGCGCCTCTCCAGCCAGCTCTTCCAGAGCCTGAACGGGGGGGACCAGAGCCTGCTGCGCTTCCTGCGCCTCCACCAGTACCGCGGCCAGCAGTTGATGCTGAACGGGGGTATCCAGAGCCTCGACGAGCTGCGCTCCGCGCTGCGCTACGCCGAGGTCTACCTGGCCCGGGCCGACCAGCGCGCCCCCTGGAGCGAGGTGGAGCCCCATCTCCGGGAGCTCGGCTTCGAGCCGGGTTGGGGCCGGGAGGTCGCCCGCATCCGCGATACCCTTCACCTGCTCTCCGACATCCTGGAGGCCCCGGAGCCCGCCACCCTGGAGCGGTTCCTGGGCCGCATCCCCATGATCTTCAGCCTGGCGGTAATCTCTCCCCACGGCTTCTTCGGCCAGTCCAACGTCCTCGGTAAGCCGGATACCGGGGGGCAAGTGGTCTACATTCTTGACCAGGTCCGGGCCCTGGAGTCGGAGATGCGGCAACGCATCTGGGAGCAGGGCCTGGACATCGAGCCCAAGATCCGCATCCTCACCCGGCTTATTCCCGAGGCGGAGGGCACCACCTGCGACCAGCACCGCGAGCACGTGCTGGGGACCAAGTATACCCACATCCTGCGGGTGCCGTTCCGCACCGAACAGGGCGAGGTGGTGCCGCATTGGATCTCCCGCTTCGAGGTGTGGCCCTACCTGGAGCGCTTCACGGTGGAAGCGGAGAAGGAGCTCCTCGCCGACCTCGGCGGGCGCCCCGATCTGGTCATCGGTAACTATTCCGACGGCAACCTCGTGGCCACCCTGCTGGCGCAGCGTCTCCACGTGACCCAGTGCAACATCGCCCACGCCCTGGAGAAGGCCAAGCACCTCTATTCGGACCTGTTCTGGGCCGACAACGAGGGGGAGTACCATTTCTCGGCCCAGTTCACGGCGGACCTGATCGGCATGAACGCGGCGGATTTCATCATAACCTCCACCTACCAGGAGATCGCCGGGGATGCCGAGACCATGGGGCAGTACGAAAGTTATGAATCGTTTACCATGCCCGGTTTGTACCGCGTCCTGAACGGCATGGACATCTACGATCCAAAGTTCAACATCGTCTCGCCAGGCGCCGACCCGGAGGTGTACTTCCCGTATACGGAGGAGGGGCGGCGTCTCACGGGCCTCCACGAGGAGATCGCGGACCTGGTCTACGGCGGGGAGCGCTCCGATGCCCGCGGCCGCTTCCTGGACCCCGACAAGCCGGTACTGTTTACCCTGGCCCGGCTTGATCGCATCAAGAACATCACCGGGCTGGTGGAATGGTTCGGGGCGAGCCCCCGGCTCCGCAAGGGGGCCAACCTTCTGGTGATCGCCGGCCACGTGGATGCGGGGAAGTCGGTGAACTGGGAGGAGCGGGCACAGATCGAGCGCATGCACGGGCTCATGGACACCTACCGCCTGGACGGCGAGGTGCGCTGGCTGGGCACCCACCTGGACAAGAACCTGGCGGGGGAGTTGTACCGCTTCATCGCCGATCGCCGCGGGGCCTTCGTGCAGCCGGCCCTGTTCGAGGCCTTCGGCCTCACGGTGATCGAGGCCATGACCTCCGGTCTGCCCACCTTCGCCACCTCCTACGGGGGGCCGCTGGAGATCATCGAGGACGGGGTGTCGGGCTTCCACATCAACCCCAACCACGGGGACCAATCGGCGGAGACCATGGCGGACTTCCTCGAGCGCTGCGCCGCCGATCCCGGGCACTGGGAGCGGGTCTCCCGGGCCGCGGTGGAGCGGGTGCGTGCCCGGTACACCTGGGAACTGTACGCCGAGCGGATGATGACCCTGTCCCGCATCTACGGCTTCTGGAAGTACGTCACCAACCTGGAGCGTGATGAGACCCGGCGCTACCTGGAAATGTTCTATGGGCTGCAGTTCCGTCCCCTGGCGCGGAAGGTGGGGGAATCCGGTGGGCGCGAGGGATAGCTGGGATCCGGTAAAAAGGGGGGATCCGATGGAGACATGGAGTGACGGCGGTGGAGGCGTGCGGGCCGTTCCCGGGGGAGGTCGTGCATGGTGAGCCCCCGGGAAGGAACGGGGGTCCGCCGCTCGACCCTGTTCATCCTCTCCATCCTGGTCATCGAGGTGGTGGCCCTGTCCGCGCTGGTCTGGAACTCGGTGCGGATCCTCAACAGCAGCCACGACCAGCTGATCGAGTCGTCGGCCGATCAGGTCAACGACCTCCTGGGCCAATCCGTGGCCCCGGCCCTGGCGGCCTCCGATCCCCCCCGGGTACAGGCGGTCCTGGAGCGGCTTTCCGAGGGAGCCAACCTGGAATACGTCCGGGTCCTGGACCGCGAGGGCCGGGTGGTGGCCTCTCTGGGCAATCCCCCCGAGGAGCTCCGGGAGGATGCGCGGCCCAGCGAGGCCGGGCCGGAGGGTGTCTACGACGCATCCAGCGCGATTCGGGGCGAAGGCGAGCGCCTCGGCACGCTGCTTACCGGCCATTCCCTGGCCCCCGGCCGGGCCTTCACCAGCCAGGCCAAGCTGCAGAACGCCCTGATCGGCGGCGTTGAGATCGTCCTGACCATCCTGGCGACCCTGATCCTGGGCCTCTCCTTCACGCGCAATCTCCGGCGCCTCGAGGCCGGGGCCCGGGCGCTCGCCCAGGGCGAATACTCCCACCGGATCCCGGTGAAGGGCCAGGACGACTTCGCCCCGGTGGCGCGCTCCTTCAACGACATGGCGGCCAGCCTGACCGGCGCCCGCCGGGAGCTGGAGGAGAAGAACCGGGCCCTGGAGCGTCAGGCGCGTCACTTCCGCACCCTCCTGGACGGGGTGGAGGCGGTGGTGGTGGAGGGCGACCCCAACACGCTCCAGCTCACCTACGTCAGCCAGGAGGCCGGGAACCTCCTCGGGTATCCCGTCACCCGCTGGTTCCAGCCCGGCTTCTGGGAGGAGCATGTCCACCCGGAGGACCGGGAGACCTTCTTGGCCGGGGTGTCCGGCCACCTGGACGCCCCGGGGTCCTTCAGCCTGGACTTCCGCATGCTTCACCGGGACGGCCACGCGGTCTGGGTGCGGGCCATCAACGCCGTGGACCGGGACGAGGACGGCGGGTTGATCCTGCGCGGCCTCCTCCTTGACGTCACCAAGGAGAAGCACTCCGCCGAGCGCATAATCTACCTGGCCGACCACGATCCGCTCACGGGTCTGTTCAACCGGGGGCGCTTCCAGGAGGAGCTGGAGCGCAACGTGACCTACGCCCAGAGCTACGGCCATGACGGCGCGCTGCTGGTGCTCGGTATCGACCGCTTCAAGTACATCAACGACACGCTGGGCCACCGCACCGGGGACCACTACCTGCACGCGGTGGCTTCCGCCCTACAGGACACCATCAGCGAGGTGGACGTGGTCGGGCGGCTGGGCGGCGACGAGTTCGGCATCATTCGCCCCAAGGCCACCCCCGAGGAGATGGAGGAGCTGGCCGGGGCCCTCCGTGCCCGCTTGGCGCAGCCCTTGTTGGAATCGGGGGAATACCTCTCGGCGGCCACCGCGAGCATGGGCATGGTGTTCTTCCCCCGTAACGGCGTCCGGGCCGACGACCTCTTGGCGCGGGCGGACGTGGCCCTCGGTACCGCCAAGGAGGAGGGCCGGGACCGCCTGCACCACTACCACGAGGGCGCCGAGGCCATCGGCCGCATGCGGGCCAAGATCAAATGGGAGGACCGCATCCGGCGGGCCCTGCGCGAGGACCGGTTCCGCTTCCATTACCAGCCCATCATTCACCTGCGCAGCGGCGCGGTCAGCCACTACGAGGTGCTGTTGCGCATGGAGGGGGAGGATGGCGAGCTGGTCGGGCCCGGGGCCTTCCTCGATACGGCCGAACGGTTCGGGATGATCGGGGAGATCGACCGCTGGGTCCTGGAGAACGCCATCCGGGTCCAGGGGGAATCCCGCCAGGTGGGCCGGCCGGTGAAGCTGGCGGTCAACCTCTCCGGGCGCCATCTGGGCCGCTCGGACATCCTGGAGCTCATGAATTCCGCCATCGAGCGCCATGGTGCGGATCCCCAGGCGCTGACCTTCGAGGTGACCGAGACCGCCGCCGTGGAGAACCTCACCCGCGCCCGCCAGTTCATCCACAGCCTGCGGGAGCGGGGCTGCCGGGTGGCCCTGGACGACTTCGGGGTGGGCTTCTCCTCCTTCCACTACCTCAAGAACCTGCCCGTGGACATGGTCAAGATCGACGGCAGCTTCGTCCGGGCCCTGGACCGGGACGAGTTCGACCGGCGCTTCGTCCAGGCCATGAGCGACCTGACCGCGAGCCTGGGGATCGAGAGCGTGGGCGAGTTCGTGGAAAGCGGGCGGATCGCCGAGATCCTGGAGGAGCTGGGGGTGGGCATGGGCCAGGGCTTCCACCTGGGGCGGCCCGCCCCTTGGTTCCTGGAAGGAGGGGTTCCGGCGGGGGAGGGCTGGCGGAGCGCCGGCGGGGAATAGGGAGGCGCGGGGCCACGCCCCCGCGGCCGGCCTCAGTCGTCCCCGGAGGGGTCCGGATGCCAGCCGGCGGCGCGTGCCTGGCGAACCGCTTCGTCGTAGATGCGCTCGTGGCGTTGCCGGAGATCGTCGGGCAGGTTGCTCACCAGGTGGCCATAGGGCTCCCAGGCCTCAAGGACCTGGGCGTGGAGCTGTTCCAGCCGGCCGTAATCCCACCCCTCGCAGGTCTCCGTCTCGGGAAGGATCCCGAACACCCAGGCGTCCCGGATGATGCGCCCGGCGTCGGTCATGCCGCCGTACTGGTCCTGGTGGATCCCCGGATAGACGGGGCGTTGCTGAGCCATGATCGCTACTCCCGTGGTCCGTTTGGCGGGTGGCCAGTATATCCTGCCGGAGCCGGTAGGCGCATCGGGAGCGGGGCCGCTCTTCCCGACCCTGTCCCTAGCGGGGAGGTGGGGGATCCGATGGGCTACCGGCCCTTCTTGCTGTCGAGCACGTCGCTGATCCGATTCGCCACCTTCTCGCGTACACCCTCAACCTCCTGGAGCTCTTCTTTGGAAGCCTGAAAGACCGCCCGGGCGGTGCCGAAATGGCGGAGCAGGGCCCGGGCCAGTTCCGGGTCAACGCCGGGGAGGCCCTCCACCAGAAAGCGGATGGCCTCGCGGCGGGTCTCCGGCTGGTTGGGGCGCAGCGGCCGATCGTCCTCGGGTACCTGGTGCTGGGTCTCCACCGCCAGCGCGTACAGGAGCATGGCGGAGTCCTTGGGGCTCGGGCTATAGAGCACCGGGATTTCGAGGGTGCCCGTAAGGTAGCCGATGGCCCAGTGGACATCGAAGGGGGTCTGGTGGAAGCGGGCCGTGAAAAAGTCCCCCTCCAGCAGGAACATGGGGCGGCGGTAGTGGGCCTTCATGCGGTTGGCCGTGTCGAAGACCGCCTTGTCCACCACCGCCAGGATGAAGTCGGTGCCCGACTTGTAGTCCACAACGGTCTCGCCGTCGAGGACGAAATCGCCCACGTCCAGCTCCTCGAAGTCGAGGTTCACCCCCTGGATCTCCTGGAGGTGCCCGGCGAGGCGGCTTTCCTGGCCGGGGTCGGCGGTTAGGGTGACGCTGGTTCCAAGCCGGGACATGGGACGGCCTCCATGGAGAAGGGGGGAGGGAGGCGGGGAACGCTACCATCCCCGTACCGGGGAAATCCAGACCTGAAGGGTCGGGAAAACCGTGCAGAGGGGTCAGCCGTCCGAGGCCTCCAGGCGCTCGCTCGCCTCCAGCCAGGCCTCCTCGGCTTCGGTCAGGGCCTTATCCACCTGGCCCTGCTCCTGGAGCAGCTCCTGCAGCCGGTCCTTCTCCCCGTCGCCGTAGAGGCCCGGATTGGCCAGGGCCTGGTCCAGCTCCTGCTTGCGTCGGTTGAGGCGGTCCACCTCCTTCTCCCAACGCAGGATCTCGTCGCGCAAGGGCTTCAGCTCCTTGCGGCGCTCGGCGGCGGCACGCCGGCGGTCCCGATCCTTGGCAGGCTGTCCCGGCCCGGCGGGCTCGGCCGGTCCCTCGCTGCGCTCCAGGAGCCACCGCCGATAATCCTCCAGGTCCCCGTCGAAGGCCTGCACGGTCCCGGAGTCCACTAGCCACAGCCGGTCGGTCACCGAGCGCAGGAGGTGGCGATCGTGGGAGACGGTCACCAGTGCGCCCGGAAATTCCTGCAGGGCCAGGGTGAGGGCGTGGCGCATCTCGAGGTCGAGATGGTTGGTGGGCTCGTCCATGAGCAGGAGGTTGGGGCGGCGGTACACCAGCAGGGCCAGGGCGAGCCGGGCCTTCTCCCCGCCGGACAGCGGCGCCGTCGGTTCGAGGGCGGAATCGCCCCGGAACCCGAAGCCGCCCAGGAAGTCTCGCAGGTTTTGGGGCTGGGCCTCGGGGTCCAGGCGTTGCAGATGGAGCATGGGGCTCGCCTCCGGGTCCAGGTGATCCACCTGGTGCTGGGCGAAATAACCCACCTGGAGCCCCTGGGCGGGGTCGCGCAGGCCGCCTTGCGGCTGGAGGCGCCCCGCCAGGACCTGGATGAGGGTGGACTTGCCGGCGCCGTTGGGACCCAAGAGGCCGATGCGGTCCCCCGGATGGAGCTCCAGGCTGACCTTCCGGAGGACGGGCTCGCTGTCGTAACCGGCGCGCAGGTCCTTGAGGCCGAGAAGGGGGGTGGGCAGCCTGGCCGGCTCCGGGAAGCCGAACTGGAAGGGGTCCTCGGCGTGGGCGGCCGATACCTGCTGCATGCGCTCCAGGGCCTTGATGCGGCTCTGGGCCTGCCGCGCCTTGGAGGCCTGGGCGCGGAAACGGTCCACGAAGCGCTGGATGCGCGCCACTTCCTTCTGCTGCTTCTCGTAGGCGGCCTGCTGTTGGGCCTTCTCCTCCGCGTAGCGAACCTCGAAGTCCGAGTAGTTGCCGGGGTAAAGCTTGAGGGTGCCCCGCTGGAAGTGGACCACCCGGTCCACCACCGCGTCGAGGAAGTCCCGGTCGTGGGAGATGAGCAGCAGGGTCCCGGGATAGGCCGCCAGCCAATCCTGGAGGCGCAGGACCGCATCCAGGTCCAGATGGTTGGTGGGCTCGTCCAGGAGCAGGAGCTCGGCCCGGGCCATCAGGGTCCGGGCTAGGTTCAGGCGCATGCGCCAGCCGCCGGAGAAGGCCGCCACAGGGGCGTTTTCCTCGGCGGAGGAGAATCCCAGGCCGTGGAGCAGCCGGGCGGCCCGGGAGCGGGCGGTGTAGCCGTCGATGGCGTGGAGGTGGGCATGCAGCTCCCCCAGGCGCACCCCGTCCCCGGCAACCTCCGCCTCGGCGAGGGCCGCCTCGGTGGCGCGCAGGTCCTCGTCGCCGTCCAGGACGTAGTCGATGGCGGCCTGGGAGAGGCCGGGAACCTCCTGAGCCATCCAGGCGATGCGCCAGTGGCGGGGGAGGCTCACCGAACCGGTGTCCGGCTCCAGTTCGCCGCGCACCAGGGAGAAGAGGCTGGTCTTTCCCGTGCCGTTGGCGCCGACCACCCCCACCTTCTGGCCGGGGTGGATGGAGAGGCTGACGTCCCGGAGCAGCTCCCGGGGGCCGCGTCGCAGGGTGATGTTGGCCAGTTCGAGCATGGCGCCGATTCTAACAGTCAGGGCGAGGCGTTTCTCCCGGGCGCCTCAGTATCGCTCCCGCAGGTCCATGCCCTTGTATAGGTGGGCCACCTCCTCGGCGTAGCCGTTGAACATCTCGGTGTCCCGCCGGAGGAACTCGCCGATGCGGCGCTCGTGGGCCTGGCTCCAGCGGGGATGGGGGACGTTGGGGTTTACGTTGGCGTAGAAGCCGTATTCCGCGGGGGCCGCCTGGTGCCAGCTGGTCAGGGGCTCCTCCCGGGTGAGGCGGATGCGGACGATGGACTTGATGCTCTTGAAGCCGTACTTCCAGGGAACCACCAGGCGCAGGGGCGCGCCGTTCTGGTTGGGAAGGGCCCGCCCGTACATGCCCACCGCCAGGATGGTCAGGGGATGGAGGGCTTCATCCAGGCGCAGGCCTTCCACGTAGGGCCAATCCAGAACCTCCCGGCGCTGGCCCGGGAGGCGCTCCAGATCGTGGATGGCGGTGAATTCCACGTAACGGGCCGCGGAAGTGGGCTCGAAGCGCTTTAGGAGGTCGGCAAGGGGGAAGCCCACCCAGGGGATGACCATGGACCAGCCTTCCACGCAGCGCAGGCGGTAGATCCGCTCCTCCAGGGTATGGGGGCGCAACAGGTCTTCCAGGGCCAGCCGCCCGGGCCGGGCCACCTCGCCGGCGATCTCCACGGACCAGGGTTCGGTGGGGAGACGGTCGGCGAGGCGGGCCGGGTCGGATTTGGAAGTGCCGAGCTCGTAGAAATTGTTGTAGGTAGTGGCCTGCTCGCGGGGGGTGGGCTCCTCCGCCGTGCTGAAGGGTCCGGGCTCGGGATCCTCGATCCGGACGCCAGCGCGGGTGGAGGCCGCGGTCCAAAGGGCCGGGCCGGCCAGGATCCCCAGGGCGCCGGCCGCCCCCTGGCGCAGGAAACGGCGACGGCCCCGGTGGATCTCCTCCGGGGTAACCTCCCGATCGGGCGGGGAAGAGGGGCGTGGGCGGTGCATAGACCCTCCGGTGTCAGCCCCCGAAGATCACGCCGATCCCGAAATGGAAGCGCGGACCGGCGGGGGAGCGGCGGTCCTCGGCCCAGAGCTCCTTGTCCTCCACCGCCACCACCGGGTAGGTGTACTCGGCCTCGCCGATGCGGCCCTTGCGGGTCCCCTTCAGGGTTCCGGAAACGGTAACCCGGCGTCCCGGCGTGTAGTCGGCAGTCTCCAGGTAGCCCTCCGCCTCGGCCAGGAACCGGCCCTGGGGATCGGCTTCCACGTCGGGCTTTTGGCGGCCATCCAGGGGATAGGCCAGGATCTCCAGACGGGTCCGTTCCTCCAGGTTGGTAGCGTTGACAATGACCCCGCCCCAGAGCACCTGGGATCCTTCCAGAGAGGGCATGTCCCGTTTGGCCTCCCGGGGGGTCACCTCTACGACCCCCTCATCCACGGGGAAGCGCGGGGTGCTGGCGCAGGCTGCCAGCGCCAGGATCCAGAGGGTCGCAAAGAGGCCGCGGCGGAAGGTGCGCATGGTGGCTACCAGTACGGATAGTAGGGATGGGGGTAGGGGTACCAAGGGTCGTGGTATCGGTACCAGGGGTCGTACCACGGATCGTACCAGGGGTCCCGATAGGGGCGCGGGCGATCCTCCTCCCGGGCCCAGAGATAGCTCCCTTCTCCTTCCACCAGGGGCTGGCGGTACGCGTATTCCCCGATGTCCCGGGTCACCATCTCTTCGATGGTGCCGGTAACCGTGATCTGGCGACCGGGGGCATAGACCGCGGGGTCCAGGAAGCCCGGGAACCGGACCAGGAAGCGGCCTTCGCTGCGGTCATGGCCCGCGGGGCGGGCGTCGTATTCCAACGGCTTGGCCACCACCTGCATCTCGGTGTGCTCGGGGAGGTTCTCCACCTCGACGATCTGGCCGCCCCAGCGCACCGTCTTGCCCAGATGGGTTTCGGGGTCGGCCCGCACCGCCGCCAGGCTCGGACCGCCGTCCTCCGGATCGCGGATGGGCTCCGGGATGCTGGAAGCGCACCCGGCCAGAATCAGGCCGGCAAGCACGCAGGCGATGTACCGGACGGACATGACAGGCTCCTTGCGGCCCCTTGCCGCGGTTCGGGCCGGCCAGGGCCCATGGGCTGCCGTACCGGGTTCGGCCTCTGTGGACCCTTCCGCTCCGGCAAGGCGCTGGGGCCGGCACGGTGTGCCTTCCACCGAATTGGACAACCGCCCGGGCCCCACGGCTCGCGGGCCGGGTCTACCCCTGGTGCCCCGCCGGGTCCTCAAATATGTTCCGGCCCGTCTGATCCTCCAGACGGACGGATTCGGTTCGGCCGGCGAGGAGGATAAGGTGGCCCCGCTCCCGGGTGCGGCCATCCCGGGTCAGCTCGAAGGCGTAATGGCGCCGCAAGCGGAGCCGGCCCCGCTCGTCGCGGCCCGTCCCCAGGCGGCGAAGCTCCACGGTGTCGTCGAGTAGCTTCGCCTCCTGCCGGCGGCAGGTGATCTCTGCGATGCGGACCGCCCGCTCCCGGGCGCGGAGGAAATCCGCCCACGTCAGGATGAGCAGGGCCGTTAGGCCCATGGCAAAAATTCCAGTCATGGTCCCATGGTAGCCGAAACGGTGGGTTGGGTCCCGGGTGCGTCTTTGGAACCACCTTGCTACATTGCCGGGGAAATACCGCTCTTACCCGGAAAGGAAACCGATCATGGCAAGCGAGGGATGGCACGAGGCCGAGGATCGCCTGACCACCGAGACCAAGGACCTCCATCGGGCCATCGTTTCCCTGATGGAGGAGCTGGAGGCGGTGGACTGGTACAACCAGCGGGTCGATGCCGCGGCGGATCCCGAGCTCAAGGAGATCCTGGCCCATAACCGGGACGAGGAAAAGGAGCACGCCGTGATGGTGCTCGAATGGATCCGCCGGCGGGACCCGCGCATGGACCAGGAGCTGCGGGGGCGCCTGTTCACCTCCGGCTCCATCCCCCACGAAGGAGAGTGATGGAGCCCGGGGAACGGGCGGCCGGAGGCCGGCAACCGAGGAGGGCAGCCATGCGATTCTGCCAGGGTGAACGCTGCGTGGAGATCGTGCGCGGCGATATTACCGACCAGGACACGGACGCCGTGGTGAACGCCGCCAACAAGGCCCTCGCCCCCGGCGGCGGAGTAGCCGGGGCGATCCATCGCGCGGCGGGACCGGAGCTGTGGGAGGAGAGCAGCCAGCTTGGCGGCTGCGCAACGGGCGAGGCAAAGATCACGGGGGGCTACCAACTGCCGGCCCACCACGTGATCCATACCGTGGGTCCGGTGTACGGCGAGGATCCAGAGCCCGCCGCACTCCTGCGCCGGTCCTACGTCAACAGCCTGCGCCTGGCCGACGAGCACGGGCTGCGCTCCGTGGCCTTCCCGGCCCTGAGCACGGGCGCCTTCGGCTACCCCATGGAGGAGGCCGCGGATATCGCCCTGCACTCCCTGATGGAGACGCTGCCGGATCTGGGATCGGTGCGCCTGGTACGCATGGTCCTGCGCGGGGAGCGGGACCAGCGGGTCCACGTGGGGGCGGCCCAACACGCAGCCGAGGAACTGGGGTGGGAGGCGGAAAAGGAAGGCTGATCCCGGGGTGTGTGGTGCCGGCCCCGGGCCCGCCCCGGGGGCGTGCTCAGCCCTCGGAGCGGGCGGACTGCTTGAACAGCGTCGGGTCCAGGTGGTGGCGGTTCAGGAGCTTGTAGAACTCGGTGCGGTTGCGCTTGGCCAGCCGGGCGGCCTGGCTCACGTTGCCGCCGGTCATCTGGAGCACCCGGGCGAGGTATTCCCGCTCGAATTCCCGCCGGGCGTCCGCGAAGGAGGGTAGCTCCTCCGGGTCCTCGTTGAGGGCCCGTTGCACCAGGTCCTCGGAGATGATGGGGGTGGGGGAGAGGGTCACCACCTGTTCCACCACATTGAAGAGCTGGCGGACGTTGCCGGGCCAGGGGGCGCTGACGAGCCGCTCCATGGCCTCCGGGGCGAAGCCCTTGACCGTCTTGCCGTACTTCTCGGCGAGCTGGGAAAGGAAGTGGCTGGCGAGCAGGGGGATGTCCTCGCTGCGATCCGCCAGCGGGGGAAGCTCCAGGGCGACCACGTTCAGCCGGTAGTACAGGTCCTCCCGGAAGCGCCCCTCCCCCATTTCCTCGCCCAGGTCCCTATGGGTGGCGGTTATGATCCGCACGTCCACGGGGATGCCCTCGGTGGCCCCCACGGGGCGCACCAGGCGCTCCTGCAGCACGCGCAGCAGCTTGACCTGGAGGGTCAGGGGCATGTCCCCGATCTCGTCGAGGAACAGGGTTCCCCCGTGGGCGGCCTGGAACAGGCCCTTCTGATCCTGGGTGGCGCCGGTGAAGGCCCCCTTCTTGTGACCGAACAGCTCGGATTCGAGGAGGGTCTCGGGGATCGCCCCGCAGTTGATGGCCACGAAGGGCTTGTCGGCGCGGGGGCTGGCCTTGTGGACGGCACGCGCCATCAGCTCCTTGCCGGTGCCGCTGTCGCCCTGGATGAACACGCTGGCGTCGCTGTCGGCCACCATGCGGGCACGGCCGAGCACATCCTCCATGAGGGGACTGCGGGTGATGATCTCGGAGCGCCAAGGGGCCTGTCGCCCGTCCTCCTGGCCCTCCTCCGCGCCGCCGGAAAGGGTAAGGGCCTTCTCCACCTGCTCCATCAGGTCGCTGCTGTCGAAGGGCTTGGTGAGGAAGCTGAACACGCCCCGCTTGGTGGCCTCCACCGCGTCGGGGATGGAGCCGTGGGCCGTGAGGATGATGACCGGCAGGGTGGGGTGGCGCTCGCGGATGTTGTCGAACAGGGCCATGCCGTCCATGCCGTCCATGCGCAGGTCGGTTATGACCAGCTGGGGGCGCACTGCGGCGAGGTTGGCCAGGGCCTCGTGACCGCTTTCCACCGCCGCTACCTGATAGCCGGCGGAACGGAGGCGGATGGAGAGGAGGCGCAGGAGTCCCGGATCGTCGTCCACCAGTAGGATGCGTTGGGCGCGGTCCATAGCTCGTTCCAGTGCTGCGGGGAATCAGTCCCGTTGTCGAATGCTGCGCTCGATGTCCTTGAGGGCCTCGAGCTGCTCATGCAACTTCTGGAGGCGTTCCTCCAATTCCCCTTTTTGTCGGGTCAGCTCCTGGTGGGCTGCCCGGCTCTCGGCCACCTCGTTGGCCAGCTGGTCCACCCGTTGCTCCAGCTGCGCGGCGTGCTGGAACAGCTCGTTACGCTGCTGGAGCTGGTCCTTGAGCAGGAAGGCCATGTTCCGGAGGTGCGGCGCCAGCTGGTCCGAGCTCCCCGTGCAGGGACCGAGCACCTCCCCCGGGTCCGCCGACACCGGTGGGCCCGAATCGGCCACCAGGGTGATGATCGCCAATCGCAGGCGGTCGGCCGTGCACCGCTCCTCCGAGACCCAGTTGCGGAAGTTCCGATACTCGGCCGTCAGCGTGCGGCCGTCGAGGGTCGAAGCATACCGATAGAAGGCGGCCAAGTCATCCGCCGAGCCCGTCGGGACAGACCGGTCCAGCGTACCGCATCCGGCCAGAAGGGTCACCACCAGGGCCGCCGACGCCGGACGCCAGGCCCTCATGCGGCCTCCTTCTTGCCATCCAGCGGCAGGGTGACCCGGAGGTGCCCCCCCGGCTGCTCGGCGTTCACCACCTGGATACTGCCTTGATGGGCGTTGACGAATTCGCGGGTGATGGACAGCCCCAGGCCGGATCCCTTGATGTAGCCCTGCGCCTGGACACCGCCCTGGAAGAAGGCCTCGAAGACCCGCTGGGAGTCCTGGGCGCTGATGCCGGGACCGCTGTCCACCACATCCAGCGTGGCCGAGTCCTCGGACCGGGTGGCGGCGATGCGCAGCCGGCCCCCTTCGGGGGAGTACTTGACCGCGTTGGAAACCAGGTTGTCCACGATGGTGCGGAGCTTCTCGCGGTCCGCCGTCAATTGGATGCTCTCCTCGAGGTGGATGTCCAGCTCCAGGTGCTTGGCCATGGTAGCGGGCTTGTGGGTTTCCACCACCTCCTCAATGAGCTCCCCCAGGTGGAACTTGGTAAGGTTGAGAGCGGGCGGGCCGATCTGGACGTTGCTGAAGTTCAGCAGGTCCTCGATGAGGCGCTGTAGCTGCCCGCTGCTGTTCCGGATGATACGCATGATCTCCCGCTGTTCGTCGTTCAGCCGACCCACCGTCCCCTCGTCCATGAGCTCCGTACCTTCGCGGATGGCGGTGAGGGGGGTCTTCAGCTCGTGGGAGACGTGGCGCAGGAAGCGAGTCTTCTCCTGTTCCAACTCGCGCAGTCGCTCCCGGAGCCAGTCCAGCTGCTCGCCTATGTGCTTCAGGTCCTGGGGCCCGCCCACGTCGATGCCCTTGTCGAAGTCCCCGTCCCCGAGCTGGCGGATGGATTGGTCCACCTCCCGGATGGGGCGGGAGATCAGCACGGTAAACAGGGCGGCCGAGGCCAGGGTCAGGGGGATCAGGGAGGCGGCCAGCCAGAACAGCACCTCCTGGGCCTGGCTCGCGTCCTTGCGCAGAACGTCCACCTCCCGGTCGATGAGCTCGTTGCTTCGCGACAGCAGGTTCTCCGCCTTCCGGGTGAGGCCGATAAAGGCGTCGGCCACCTCCTTCTGGTTGCGGTCGGTGGGCTCCGCCTGCGCCACGTGCTCGAACAGGGCCGATTCCGCCAGGAGCAGCTCGCTGGCGAGCTGGTACTGCTTGCTGCTCAGGGGCAGGTCCTTGAGCCGGGTAACGGTGCTCTGGAACTCCTCGTGGGTGTCCCGGTAGGCCTCGAACAGCGATTCGTCCTGCAGGACAAGGAACTGGCGGCCCGTGCGCTCCATGGAGGTGACCTGCTCGATGACCCTGTCGCTGTGCTGGATGGCGCGTACGGCCTGATGGACGGCATCCTGGCTCTGCTCGGCCAGGCGCTCCACGTGGACGGCGCCGTAAGTCAGCGCCCCGATCAGGGGCAAGGAGACCACCCCGAACCCATACAGGATGAGCATGGGTAGGGATTTTGGATTCTTGATCGCCATCGGCCGGACCTGACCTCACCCCCTTTGCGCCGCGCCGATTGCGGGCTGGCGAGCCCAGCTTACTGGGTCGCCCCCCAAAGCTCCACCCCCGGGCCTAGACCGCCTCAAGAAACTGCACACTGAAGTATTCGTCCGGATCGGTCCAAACCTCGGCCACCCGGAAGCCGGCCCGTTCCGCCAGGTCCCGAAAGCCCTTCAGGGTGTACTTATAGGAGCGCTCGGTACGGATGGTTTGGCCGGCGCGGAAGGGGATGGCGTTCCCGGCAATCCGGATCTCCTGATCCTTGAGGCTCTCCAGGTGCATCTCCACGCAGCCGAGGTCCTCGTTGTAGCGGGCCCGGTGACGAAACCCCTCCAGGTCCAGCTCGGCCCCGAGCTCGTCCCGGAGCCGGTGGAGGAGGTTGCGATTGAAGGCCGCCGTCACCCCTTCCGGATCGTCGTAGGCCCGCAGCAGGACATCCACGTCCTTCTGGAGGTCCAGCCCGACCACCATGGCCCCGCCCGGCCCGGCCAGCTCGGCCTGGCGAGCGAGAAAGGCCTCCGCTTCGGGCAGGTCGAAGTTGCCCAGGGTGGAGCCGGGGAAGTAGAGCAGGGCCCGTGCGGCGTCCGTTTGCGGGCTCGGCAATGAGAAGGGCCGGGTGTAGTCGGCGGCCACGGGGAGGACCTCCAGCCCCGGATAGGCGGCGTCCACGCGGGCGGCGGCCGCCTCCAGGTGCTCCCGGGAGATGTCCACGGGGACATAGGCGGCCGGCTTTTCCAGATGGTCGAGCAGGGCCCGGGTCTTGTTGCTGCTGCCGCTGCCCAGCTCCACCACCAGCGCCCGGGGACCCACGGCCGAGGCAATCTCCTCGCCCCGGGCCGCCAGGATGGACAGCTCCGTGCGCGTGGGGTAATAGGCGTCGAGCTGACAGATCCGGTCGAAAAGCTCGGAGCCGCGCTGGTCGTACAGGTATTTGGGGGAGAGGGAATAGGGGGCTTCGCGTACGCCCTCGAGGAAATCGGCGAGGAGCTCCTCATCATCCGGACGCGTGGCCTCCAGGGGGGACGGCCGGTCCCCGGGGGAATTCGTCATAGCACTGCC
Organism: Thiohalorhabdus denitrificans; assembly: GCF_001399755.1. Lineage (NCBI taxonomy): Bacteria > Pseudomonadati > Pseudomonadota > Gammaproteobacteria > Thiohalorhabdales > Thiohalorhabdaceae > Thiohalorhabdus > Thiohalorhabdus denitrificans. The sequence continues at coordinate 284,568 of NZ_LJCP01000010.1, forward strand.
CTTGACCTGGGGAGGGGATCTTCTCAGCCTGCCAGCACCTTGCCGATCCGGTCCATGGCCGCCTTGAGCGAGTCCAGGTCGGTGGCGAAGGACAGACGCAGGTAGCCGGGCGCCCCGAAGGCGCTCCCGGGAACCAGGGCCACACCGGCCTGGTCCAGCAGATGGGTGGCCAGGGCCACGTCGTCCTCCAGGCCCAGGGCCTCGGTGGCGCTGTGGAAGGAAGGGAACAGGTAGAAGGCCCCCTCCGCCCGCCGGCAGGAGACGTAGGGCAGGGCGTTGAGGGCCTCCGAGACGAAGTTGTGCCGTTCCCGAAAGGCCTCGACCATGGGCTGAATCAGCTCCGGATCGCTCTCCAGGGCCGCCAGGGCGGCGTGCTGGCTGATGGAGGCGGGGTTGGAAGTGCTCTGGGACTGCAGCTTCTTCATGGCCCCGATGAGGTCCCGGGGGCCGGCGGCGTAGCCGATGCGCCAACCCGTCATGGCGAAGGCCTTGGAAACGCCGTTAAGAACCACGGTGCGATCCTTGAGGTCCGGGGCCACGTTGAGGATATTGCGGAAGGGCGTGGACCCGAGAAGGATCTTCTCGTAGATGTCGTCGGTGAGGATCACCACCTGCGGGTGCTTGCGCAGGACCTCGGCCAGGGCCTCCAGCTCCGCCTCCGAATACAGGGCCCCGGTGGGGTTGGAGGGGCTGTTGAGGATCAGCAGCCGGGTCCGCTCGTTCAGGGCGCTGTCGAGCTGATAGGCGCTGATCTTGAATCCGGCGGTGTCATCGGTTTCGATGGTGGCGGGCTCGGCCCCGGCCAGCTTGACGATGTCCGGGTAGGAGACCCAGTAGGGAGCGGGGATGACCGCCTCGTCGCCTTCCTGAAGAAGCGCCTGGGCCAGGTTGTACACCACCTGCTTGCCCCCGGTGGAGACGATCACCTCGTCGCTGCCGTACTCCAAGCCGTTGTCGGTGCGGAACTTCGCGGTGATGGCCCGTTTCAAAGAGGCCATGCCATCCACCGGGGTATATTTCGTGTGCCCGCCGTCGATGGCCGCCTTGGCCGCGGCGCGGATGGGCTCGGGGGTGGTGAAATCCGGTTCGCCGGCCCCGAGGCCGATCACGTCGCGGCCCTGGTCGCGCAGCTCCGCGGCGCGGGCGGTAACCGCCAGGGTCGGGGACGGCTGGATGCGCTGAACACGGTCGGAGAGGCGGAGTGCCAAGGGTTCCTTGCTCCCGTCGAAGGCCATGGAAAGGCTAGAAAACTAGCATAACTGCGCGCCCGCCGCCATTTGGGGAATACCGTCCGCCCCCGGGGCGCCCTCATCACTTGGTAGAATGGTCCCATGGAAAGCAGACCCTTCAGGCTGAACAGCAGCTACGAGCCCAGCGGCGATCAGCCGGAGGCCATCCGCCAGCTGGTGGGGGGCTTCGCCAACGGCGAGGCCTACCAGACCCTGCTGGGGGTCACCGGCTCCGGCAAGACCTACACCATGGCCCAGGTCATCCAGGAGCTGGGGCGCCCCGCCGTCATCATGGCTCCCAACAAGACGCTGGCGGCCCAGCTCTACGCGGAGTTCCGCGGCTTCTTCCCGGACAACGCCGTGGAGTACTTCGTCTCCTACTACGACTATTACCAGCCGGAGGCCTACGTCCCCTCCAGCGACACGTTTATCGAGAAGGACGCCTCCATAAACGACCACATCGAGCAGATGCGGCTGTCGGCCACCAAGTCGCTGCTAGAGCGCGAGGACGCCATCATCGTCGCCTCGGTGTCGGCCATCTACGGCCTCGGCGATCCCTCGGCCTACCACGGCATGATCCTGCACCTGCGCCAGGGCGACCGCGTGGATCAGAAGGAGATCCTCGCCAAGCTCACGGACATCCAGTACCAGCGCAACGAGATGGACCTGCGGCGGGGTACCTTCCGGGTGCGCGGCGACACCATCGAGGTGTTCCCGGCCGAGAACGAGTCGGAGGCCATCCGCATCGAGATGTTCGACGACGAGGTGGACGGCCTGTCCACCTTCGATCCGCTCACCGGGGAGGTGACCGCCCGGCTGCCAAGGATCACGGTCTACCCCAAGACCCACTACGTGACGCCGCGCGCCACGCTGCTGGAGGCCATCGAGCGGATCAAGGCGGAGCTCAAGGAGCGCCTGGCGGAGCTGCGCGCCGAGAACCGGGAGGTGGAGGCCCAGCGCCTGGAGCAGCGCACCAAATTCGACATCGAGATGATGCAGGAGCTGGGCTACTGCTCGGGCATCGAGAACTACTCGCGCTACCTGTCCGGGCGCAACCCCGGCGAGCCGCCGCCCACGCTGCTGGACTACCTGCCCAACAACGGCATCATGATCATCGACGAGTCGCACGTGACCATCCCGCAGGTCGGCGGCATGTACAACGGCGACCGCAGCCGCAAGAAGACCCTGGTGGAATACGGCTTCCGGCTGCCCTCGGCCCTGGATAACCGCCCGCTGCGCTTCGAGGAGTTCGAGCGGATCATGCCGCAGAGCGTGTTCGTCTCGGCCACGCCCGGGCCCTATGAGCGGGAGCACGCCGGGCAGGTGGTGGAGCAGATTGTGCGCCCTACCGGGCTGGTGGATCCCCAGGTGGAGGTCCGGCCGGCCACCAGCCAGGTGGAGGACCTGCTCTCGGAGGTCAACGAGCGCATCGACGCCGGCGAGCGGGTACTGGTGACCACGCTCACCAAGCGCATGGCCGAGGACCTCACCAGCTACCTGGAGGAGATGAGCATCCGGGTGCGCTACATGCACTCGGATGTGGACACGGTGGAGCGCTCGGAGATCATCCGCGACCTGCGCCTGGGCAAGTTCGACGTCCTGGTGGGCATCAACCTGCTGCGCGAGGGGCTGGACCTCCCCGAGGTGTCGCTGGTAGCCATCCTCGACGCCGACAAGGAGGGCTTCCTGCGTTCCGACCGCAGTCTCATCCAGACCATCGGGCGGGCCGCGCGCAACGTCAACGGCACCGCCATCCTCTACGCCGACACCATGACCGGCTCCATGCGCCGTTCCATTGACGAGACCGAGCGCCGCCGGGAGAAGCAGCAGGCTTATAACGAGGAGCACGGCATCACCCCGGAGACCATCCAGAAGGAGGTCCAGGATATCCTGGAAGGGGTCCCCGAGAAGGGCGGCTACACCGGCCCGGCGCCCAAGAAGGTGGCGGACAAGAAGGGCGGGTACGAGGCCCTGAGCCCCGAGGAGGCCGACAAGGAGATCAAGCGCCTCCGCGAGGAGATGTTCGAGAAGGCGCGCAATATGGAGTTCGAGGAGGCGGCCCGGCTGCGCGATCGGGTACAGGAGCTGGAGTCCAAGGCCCTGGGCGTGGAATAGGCCCGGCTCCCCGAGCCGCCGCAATTGCCAGCACCAACCGGGATAGGGAATGAACGAGCACGACGGCGAGATCCGCATCCTCGTGGTCTGTCTGGGCAACATCTGCCGGTCGCCCACCGCCCACGGCGTCCTGCAGCGCAAGCTGGAGGACGCCGGCCTCGACGGGCGTGTGCAGGTGGACAGCGCGGGCACCGGCGACTACCACATCGGCAAAATGCCCGATCCGCGCGCCTGCGAGGCGGCCGCCGGGCGCGGCTACGACCTCACGGGCCTGCGGGCCCGCCAGGTAGAGCCCGGCGACTTCAAGCGCTTCCACCTGATCCTGGCGGCGGACAGCGAGAACTACGCCGATCTGGTGGCCCTGGCCCCCAGCGCGGCGGACCGCGACAAGGTGCGGTTTCTGTTGGATTTCGCCGCCTCCCCGGACCAGGAGGTGCCGGACCCCTACGCCGAGGCGGACGAGGCCTTCGACCGGGTCCTGGACCTGGCGGAGGAGGCCGCCGACGGGCTGGTGGAAGCGGTGCAAACGGGGGAGTGGGTCACCTATGCCTCTGCCTGAAGCCCTGCGCGAACGGACCCAGGAGATTATCGGCGCGCCCCTGGAGGGTGCCGCCCCCCTGAGCGGCGGTTGCGTCGGCGAAGTGTACGGCGCACACGCCGGGGGACGGGAGTACGTGGTCAAGGTGGAGACCCCGGCCACGGACCTGCTGGAGACGGAGGGCCGCATGCTGCGCCACCTGGCGGAGCGCAGCCCCCTACCGGCCCCCGATCCATTGCATTTCGAGCCCGGACTGCTGGTGATGCCGCGCATCGAGGGCGACCACCACTTCGGGCCCGCCGCCGAGGAGCACGCCGCGGACCTGTTCGCCGCCCTGCACACGGAACCCGCCCCGCATTTCGGTTTCGAGTACGACACCGTCATCGGCGGGCTGCCCCAGCCCAACCCTCGCTACGAGCGCTGGGCGGACTTCTTCGCTGAGGCCCGCCTGCTGGAGATGGCCGGTCAAGCCCGAACCGCCGGGCGCCTGGACGACGCCCTGTACGGCCGCATCGAGCGCTTCGCCACCGACGCGGCGGACTGGTTCCCCGAGCCCGAGCACCCGGCCCTGCTTCACGGCGACGCCTGGGACAACAACATCCTGGCGGCCGGCGACCGGATTACCGGCTTCATCGATCCGGCCCTGTACTGGGGTCACCCGGAGGTGGAGCTCGCCTTCACCACCATGTTCCGCACCTTCAGCGACCGTTTCTACGCCCGGTACGGCGAACAGCGTCCCATCGAGCCGGAGTTCTTCGAGGTGCGCCGGCCCCTGTACAACCTCTATCCGCTCCTGGTCCACGTCCGGCTGTTCGGAGGCCCCTACCGCTCCTCGGTGGAGAACACCCTGAAACGGTTCGGCTACTAGGGGCGCCCCGGCCGGTCAGTCCGATTCGGACACCCGCATCTGTTTGTGGGGCCCGTCCTGCCGCTCCGCCTCCGCCTTTCGCCGGCGGGCCGCCAGTTCCTCCAGGTTGCGCTCCGCCCGCTGGTAGTAGGTGGGACTGGCGTCCAGCGCCTGGCGGAAAAGCCGTTCCGCGGCCTCGTAGTCGCCCTGGAGCATGGCCACGTAGCCCACGTTGTTGCTGGCCTCGTGCCGCTTCATGCCCCTTTTCAGGATCCGGAACGCCTCCCGGTACCGCCCCTGCCGGGCCAGAACCACCCCGAGGTTGTTGCGCAGGGGAGGGTATTCGCTCCCTCGCTCCAGCCCCCTCTGCAGGATCCGCTCCGCCGCCTCCAGGTTGCCGGCCATGGTCTTGGAGAAGCCGTAGTTGCTTAGCACGCGGGGGTTTCCGGAGGAGACCTCCAGGGCGCGCCGGTAATCCTCATCGGCCCGGGCGAACTCCCCGTACAAGTCGTGGATGAAGGCGAGGCCGTTCCAGGCCCGCCAACGGCCCGGCTCCTTCGCCACCAGCTGCTCCAGGGTCCCTCGCGCCGCGGCCAGCTTCCGCAGGCGCAACCGGGCCAGCCCGAGCCCCTCCAAGGCCTCGCCGTTCTCCGGCTCCAGCCGAGCCAGCCGCCCGAACACCTCCGCGGCCCGCCGGTGCTCGTCCTGCCGGGCGAAGGCCCGGCCGAGGCCCAGCAGGGCCTCGCCGTCCTCGGAGCGGTCCTTGACCACCTCGCGGAAGTGGCGCTCGGCTTCCCGCCAGTTCTCCTCCTCCAGGGCCGTTTGACCCCGCTCGAGGTGCTCCTCCGGACGGAGGTCCAGGTCCTCCGGGCTGGGGTCCCGTTGGGTGACGTCCCCCCGCTGGACCGGCTGCATCTCGGAGGTCGGGGACTGCTGGGTCGCGCATGCCGTCATGCCGAAGAGGACGGCAACGAGGAGGCCAATTTTCCGTGGGAGTAATTGCATGGGGCCCTCGCGGTTACGTTGGAAAGGGCGGCCGGATGCCACGGGCCGCTAGTCGCCCAGGGCGGGCCCTAGGCCCCGCATGATCTGGATCACCGCCGGTCCCAGTATGACCAGGAACAGCGCCGGGAAGATGAACAGGATCACCGGGAAGATCAGCTTCACCGGCAGCTTGGCGGCCTTCTCCTCGGCGATCTGGATGCGCAGGGTGCGCATCTCCTGGGCCTGCTCCCGCAGGGCCTTGCCGATCCCGGTGCCGAAACGCTCCGCCTGGATCAGCACACTTACGAGGGAGCGAACCTCCTCGATCTCGGTGCGCTCGGCCAGGTCCTTCAGGGCCTCCTCCCGGCTCTTCCCCGCGCGCAGCTCCCAGCCCACGATGGCCAGCTCCTCGGAGATCTCCGGGTGGCTGAGCTTCAGTTCGCGGCTTACCCGCTGGAGGGTGGCATCGAACCCCAGGCCCGCCTCCACGCACACCACCATCATGTCCATGGCATCGGCAAAGCCGTCCCGGAAGGCGGTAAGCCGCCGCTGGTGCCGGCGCTCCACCAGCCAGTCGGGTAGGTAATAGCCGATCATTCCCAGGAGGAGCACACCGGCCAGGACGGCGATGTTTCCCACGAACAGGGACCTGCCGAAGAAGAGTACCCCCAGGGTAAGGGACAGGATCAGCAGCCCCACCGCCAGCAGGGCCTTCAGGCCCATGAACACCTCCAGGGAGTGCGGTCCGCGAATCCCGGCCTGGACGAGCTTCTTCCGGATCCGGGATTTCTGCCAGTCCTCGGTAGGGATGGTGACCTGGGACAGCCGCTGGGAGAGGCGCAGGAGGAAGCCTTGCTGTCCTTCGGCCTGCTCTCCCGCCTCTTTCCGCTGGCGCGGGCGGAAGAAGGTCTCCATGCGCTTGCGCACTGGCCTTTGCCGGTTGAGCAACAGGGCGGCCACGCTCTGCACGGCGAGCACCACCGCGATGAAGACCAGACCGGAGGCCAGGGGCCAGACCTGCTCCTGCGAGAAATTGGTGAACAGTTCCTCCACTTCCCGAACCCCCGGTCATATATGGAAATTGACCATCCGCCGGATGACGAAATAGCCCACGAGGAAGAGCAGAAGCTGGGCGCCGAGGATCATCCGGCCGAAGGGCTCGTTGACCAGGGGCGCCATATAGCCGGGGTTCATCACACTGATTGCCCCGCCAACCACGAAGGGCAGGGCGATGAGGACGTGGGCCGACATCTTCATCTCCGCCGCGTTGATCTGGACCTCCCGGTAGGTCTTCTGGCGGGCCCGGATAATGTCGGCGAGGCGGGTAAGCAGGTCGGCCAGGTTGCCGCCGGTGGAGCGCTGCAGGTTGACCGCCGTGGCGAAGTAGTGGACCTCGGGGATGCCCACCCGGGAGGCCAGGTTGTACAGGGCGGACTCCAGGTCCAGCCCGAAGTTGATTTCCTCGAAGGTCAGGCGGAACTGGCTGCCCACCGGCTCGGGGAGCTCCCCCGCGGCGGCCTTCAGCGAGGCGGGGAAGGGGTTCCCAGCGCGCAGGCTGCGGGCCAGGAAGTCGAGGGCGTCGGGCAGGATCTCCGCGAACCGGGCCTGGTTCTTGGCCACCTGTCGGCGCAGCCAGAGCAGCGGGACCCCGAATCCCACCACGCCGCCCACCAACAGGGCGGGCAGGAGGCGCCACTGGGCCACCACCCCCAGGGCCAGGAAGAGCGCCAGGGCCGTCCCACCGCCCAGGGCCAGGAAGCGGGGCACGGTCAGGTTGACCCCGCTCCGGACCAGCATCCGGTCGAGGGTCTGGATCCGTGGGATGTAAGCAAGAAGGCGATCCAGCCAGGGCAGATCGCTGAACCGCTCGCGCTTGACCAGATCGGGGGCCTCCATGCCGTGCTCGCCGCCGGCGGACAGGGTCCGGATCTGGTTGAGGAAGCGTGAGCGGCCCTGGGACCGGAAGCTACGGAAGAGCTGGTACAGGCCTTCCACCAGCAGCACCACCGCCAGGAAAACCAGCGCCGAGATCGCGTAGAAGCCGAGGTTCTGGTCCATAGGGTGCCCTATTCGTAGGCCCGGTCCGGATCGAACAGGGCGTCGTCGAGCCGTATGCCCTGCTCCTGGAAGCGGCCGAGGATCTGGGGCCGGATTCCGGAGGCCTGGAACACTCCCTGCACCCGGCCCTCGGAGGAGACCGTCTGCTGCCGGAAGCGGAAGATCTCCTGCATGCTGATCACCTCCTCCTCCATTCCCGTGATCTCCTGGATGCTGGACACCAGCCGGCGGCCGTCCATGAGCCGTTCCAGCTGCACCACCAGGTGCAGGGCCGAGGAGATCTGGTGCCGGATGACGTTGGGTGGGATGGAGATGCCCGTCATGCCCACCATGTGGTCCAGGCGGGTCATGGAGTCTCGCGGGGTGTTGGCGTGGATGGTGGTCAGGGAGCCTTCGTGGCCCGTGTTCATGGCCTGCAGCATGTCCAGCGCCTCCTCGCCGCGCACCTCGCCCAGGACCATGCGGTCGGGGCGCATGCGCAGGGCGTTGCGGACCAGGTCCCGCTGGGTAATCTCGCCCTCGCCCTCGATGTTGGGCGGGCGGGTCTCCATGCGGACCACGTGGGGCTGCTGCAGCTGCAGCTCGGCGGAATCCTCGATGGTCACCACCCGTTCCCATTCCGGAATGGACCCGGACATGGCGTTCAGCAGGGTGGTCTTGCCCGTGCCCGTGCCGCCGGAGATGAGCACATTGACCCGGGAGCGCACGGCGGAGCGGAGGAAATCGGCCATGCCCGCGGTGAGGCTCTTCCGCTCCACCAGGTTCTCCATGGTCAACGGATCTTCGCTGAACTTGCGGATGGACAGCATGGGCCCGTCCACCGCGATGGGCGGGATCACCGCGTTCACCCGGGACCCGTCCGCCAGGCGCGCATCCACCATGGGGGAGGACTCGTCGATCCGCCGCCCGATGCCGCTGACGATCTTGTCGATGATGCGCATCAGGTGGTCGTCGTTCTGGAACCGGGCCGAGGCCTCCTCCAGACGCCCGGCGCGCTCCACGTAGACCGTCTGGGAGGTGTTCACCAGGATGTCGTTGACCGTGGGGTCGGCGAGCAGGGGCTCCAGGGGACCGAGGCCCAGGACCTCGTCCTGGATCTCCTGCACCAGGCGGTCCCGTTCCGCGGCGTTCAGCGGGATGTCCTCCTCGGCCAGCATTTCCCGCACCAGCTCGCCGATCTGCTCTCGGACCTCCCGGGGATCGAGGTGCTCGATGATGGCCAGGTTCATGCGGTCCAGGAGACGGCGATGGATCTGCCCCTTCATCTCCTGGAAATCGGGCAGGTTGTGGGCCCCCTGGGACCCACCCCCCTGGGATCGCAGAGCGTGCTCCCGGTCTTCGGCCATGGCTTCCTACTCCGTTATCGCCGGAAAAGGTTCCACAAGGAGCCCCCCTTCCGCCGATCCCCGGCGCTGCCCGGGGTGGCTTGGGAGGGCTGGGCGAGACGGCTGGCGAGCGCCTGGAGGTCCCTGGCGAGCGGGGACTGGCTTTTGACCTCGGCCACAGGACGCCCCTCGGCCTGGGCCCGGTTGGCCGCCTCGAAATCGTTATGCACCCGGGCTCCGATCTCCCGGCCGAGGAGGGCGGGGATGTCCTCCTCCCGGATGTCGCCAAGCCGTTTGCCGGTGGCCCGGTTCAGGAGCAGCTCCAGCTTCTCCGCCCGAACCCCCAAGGTGGCAAGGCCATCCAGGGTGGTCCGGGCGTCGTGCAGGGTGGCGATGTCCTGCTGGATGACCAGGTGCACGGGGTCGGCGATGGCCAGGGTGGTTACCATCAGCGGGTTGAAAACGCGGGGCAGGTCCAGAATCACGTAGTCGTGGCTCTCGAGGGCGGCCCCGAGGATAGGCCTGGCAACCTCGCCCGGGATCTCGCCGCTGCCCTGGATCGACTCCGGAGCCGCAAGCACATGGAGGCCGCTGTCGTGCTCCGTCATGAGCGCCCCCAGGAACAGGGGATCCACCCGTTCGGGGGCATCCAGTGCGTCCTGGATGGTGCGCTCGGGGCGTAGGTTGAGGGACATGGCCACCGCGCCGAACTGGAGGTCCAAGTCCAGGATGGCCACCTTGGCCTCCCCGCCTGCGGCCAGATGGTAGGCCACGTTGGTGGCGAGGGTGGTGGCCCCGGCCCCGCCCTTGGCGTTAAGGAAGGCGATGGCCTTGCCCCGGGGGGCTTGGTCGGCCCGCAGGCTGTCCCGCTCGGATACGAGGACCCCCTCCAGCTCCCGGGCGAGCTGGTCGGGGAGTTCCGGCTGGGGCAGGACATCCCGCACCCCCGCCCGCATGAGGGTGCGCAGGGCCTTCAGGTCACCCTGGGCGTACGTAACGAAGACATTGGCCCGGTCGCCGACCGTCGCCACCAGCTCCCGGGTCCGCTGGAGGTCCCCCTCATCCTGGCTGTCGATCTCCAGCAGGACGAGGTGGGTAAGGCGGGCCGCCTCGATATGGCTCAGGGGCCCTTCCTCGCCGACCATCCGCAGGTCCAGGTCGATCCCTTCCACCCCCTGGGCGGCCTCGTTGATCTCCCGCGCAGTGGCCGGTTCGGTGAGGAGCGCCAGCACCTTGAGCCCGATAATCATTGGGGTGGAAAACCTCTCATTTGCCGAGAAATCCGTCCTTGAGGAGCCTCAGGAGACGGGCTGGGTCTCCAGATCCTCGGAGGTCCGGCTGGACGCGAACGCCGGCAGGGTCACCTCCGTCTCCAGTCCCAGGATGTGGGGGACCATCAGGCGGTGCTCCACGTCCTGAACCTCCACCGTGACCGTCAGCACCGGCGTCGGCCGGTCCGCATGGCCCGTTCCCGAACAGCGGTAGGTCACCACCACCTGCTCCTCCTCAAGCGGAGCGTAGAGCGTCTTCATGGATGCAAGCACCCGGTCGCTGGGGCCCGCCTGGACCTCTCCGGAGGTCCCCTCGGAGCACTCGGAGAGCAGCTCACCGAGGTCGGCCTGGGGGTCGTTGACGATGGCGGTGCGGACGCCCGCGCGGGTGGCCTCGGCTACCCTCGACCAGTTGAACAGGGCGTAGCCGAATTCCAGTACACCCAGAACCAGCACGAGAAAGAGCATCAGACCCACGGCCAGCTCCACCAGGGCCGCGCCGGCCTGATCCTGGAATTCCTCGGCCCGTGGTAAAGGCTCATTCCCCAACGTAGCGTTCCTCCGCCATGGCCCGGAGGACTAGGTCACCGAGGGGGAGGAATTCCCCCGTGGCGATCACCGGGTCGAAATCCGCGGCGGCCCGGACGCGGATCACGCAGGGAGAGCCCGCCATGCCTTCCCCCGAAATCGGCTCCGGGCCGAGCCCTTCGATGGTTACGTTCTCCGTTCCGAGGTTGGGAACCAGCGGGTCCGTGGTCCCGAAGGGGTCGCCGAAAACCACCAGGCGGGTGGCCCTCTCGACACCCTCGCCCCAGTTTTCCCCCTCCGCACAGCTTTCCCAGTCCAATGCCCCGGGCTCCCGGCTCAGATAGCGGGCCCCCGATTCCGCCGCCTTGGCGAGGATGTGGTTCTGGTAGAGGCCCCGCCCCAGCTCGACGACCCCCACCAGCAGGAGCATAAGCACGGGGAGCACAAGGGCCAGCTCCACCAGGGCAGCCCCTCGTTCCTCGCCACCGGCCCTTGCCCTATTCATAGAGCTGAACATCCACGTGGTATTCCTCGTCCTTGCCGCTCGCTAGGCCCATGTACTCCACTAGGAAGTCGATGTCGGTGTCCGAGGCCCCCTGCTTGGCCCGCTGGAGGACGAAGAACTTGGCGAAGGTCTCGGCGATCACGTCCATGTCCCCCTTCACCTCCTGCTCCTCACAGTTAACCGCGGCCACGAGCAGGGTGCGCCGCCCCGGAACCGAGGCCGGTTCCGAATCGAAATCCAGATGGTTCGGGTCGGCGAGGCCGTCGGGGACGGGATCGGGCCGCTCGGGAGTCGGGGCCGGATCGGTGTAGGTGTCGTGGTCCGGAACGGGGATGGGCAGATCGGCATCCGCGGGACAACTAACCCCGTCGCCGGCGTCCGGGTCACAGGGCGGGTAGCCCTCGGTGAGCTCCCATAAGTGGGCCTCCCTGCGGGTCCAGGAGTCCCAGTCCAGCGGCTTGGGTTGGCCGTGGTAGGCGTGATAATCGGCCCAATAGTCGGCGGCCGGCCAATCCCCCTTGCCGAAGCGTTCGGACATCCCGCCGATGTCCCGGAAGCTCTGGTCCTGGGGGTAGCCCATGACGCCCGGGGACGGGGGGAAATCATCGGGGGTCATCCCCTTGTAGAGATCGAAGCGGGTGTTCCAACCGTGGTTGGGCCAGCTCTGCACGGTGCCTGTACGGGTGTGGAGGTCGGGGTAGGTACACCCCTGGCGGCTCGGGTCGGCGATGTATTCGCCGAGGGCTTTGGCGCCATGCTCTGGATCCCCCGATTCGTCCGAGGGGCGAAGGAAGGCGAAGTTGCCGGGTTCCCAGTGGTCCGCTTGGTATTTGAGGTACATCGAGTCCCCCGGCTCCAGCAGGGGCCCCTCGGGCCGGTGGGGGTCCACCGCCTCCCGGAAGGTCTCCCCCTCCGCCTCGAAGGGGTTGCAGAACATCACCGGCGGGAATTCGCACATATAGTAGTGCCGCCCGGCGAGTGCCCGGACATCCACCCGAAGCTCGTCCTGCATGGAAACCCCGGGCAGGACGTCCAGGACGGGCAGGAATAGGAGGTCCACTGGCCATTGCTCGATCCGGACCTCCGCGTAATGCGCCTCCCGGTAGGAGGTGGTCTCCACCTTTCCGGAGCCTTCGGGGTCCCGGCTGGAGCCAATGGTGGCGTAGAAGGTGAAGTTCTCGTCCGGCAGGACGTCCTCCAGCGGGATTCCTTGGGGCTCCAGCATCTCCCGGGCGGCCTGCCGGGCCCGCTCCAGGGCCCCGTATCGGGCGTTCAGCTCCGTGGCCGCCGCCAGGGCCGCCCCGTCCGCGGCGTTCTGCAGCCGGCTCTTCCACAGCGCCAGGCGGCCGAAATCCAGGGCCAGGCCCGTCATTCCCAGCAAGACCGCGATCAGAATGGCCATCATGGGCAGGACCGCCCCGCCTTCCCGCTTTTGGATGCCCCGCATGGCACCTACCTCCCGGGGCCTCATTGTCCCTGCATGTTCTCGAGAAGCCGCTCCCCGTCCGCCTCGTTCTGTTCGGTTCGGTAGTTCTCCAGCACCCGCTCGGCCTTGGGCCCGTCGAGAGGGGTGGCCGTAGGGTCCTGGCGGGGCGCTTCGGGATTCAGAAGCTGGACCTTCATGTTGTTGCGGACCGCGTCGCCGTGTCGGGCGTCCTCGCCGCCTGCCTTCCCGAGGGCCGGCGGGCCCGCCAGGAGCAGGGCGATTGCCAGAATCGCCGCGGGTGCGTTGTGGTTCATGGTCCGTTCCCTCACAGCTGATGTCCGTAGGCGCCTTCCATGCCCCCGTCCTCGGGCGGAGTCCCGGCCGGGGCCTCATCCGCCTCCCGGTGCCCGTCTCCCGGCTCCTCGGGGGCCAGTCCTTCCACCCGGCCCATGAGGTACTGGTCGAACCGGCTGGGGGGCAGGACGCCGTCGGTGGGCAGGGCCATCCGCTCCGCCCGGGCGGGCTTTACCAGATGGGGGGTGACGATGATCACCAGCTCGCTCTGGTTCTGCTGGAAATCGGTGCTGCGGAACAGCGCCCCCAGGATCGGGATGTCCCCCAGGACGGGGAATTTGGTCACCGTGCTCTGGTCCTCGCTCTCGATCAGCCCGGCGAGGGCGAAGCTTTCCCCGTCCCCGAGCTCCACCGTGGACGACGCCCGCCGGGTGGCCAGGCCGGGGATATTGAACCCGCCCGGCGTCCGGAAGCTGGCGGTGGGGTCGATGTTGGAGACCTCGGTCTGCAGGTTGATATTGATCTTGCCGGGGGAAAGCACCGTGGGGGTGAACTCCAGCCCCACACCGAACTCCTTGAATTCCACGGTAATGGCGTTCATGCCCTCCGCCCCCGCCGAGGACTGGGCCGCCGGCACCGGGAACTCCCCGCCCACCAGGAAGCTGGCCTCCTGCCCGGACAGGGCGATGATGTTGGGCTCGGCGAGGGTGCTTGCCAGGCCCTTCTCCTCGAGGGCCTTGACCTGGAAGTTCACTCCCTCGAACAGCATGCCCAGGGTCCCGAAGGGGGTGGCCTGGAGGGTGCTTTCCTGCAGGAAGTCGAAGGCGAAATCGTCGCCCGCGGTCCCAGAGGCCCCCGCCTCGGGGGTTCCCGCCATGCCGGGCGCGGGGCTGCCGAAGTTGTTGCCGCCCTGTGGGGTATCGCCCAGGTTGTTGGTGGTATCCACTCCCAGGGAGCGCAGGGCATCCCGGTTCACCTCGGACACCTTCACCTCCAGGAGGACCTGCTGCCCCCCGCCCACCTGCAGGCGGTTGGTGACATTTTCGCCGGCGAAGCTGCGGGTGACGGCAAGGGCCGTGTCCATGGCCTCCTTGCTGGACACCTGGCCGGAGAGGAGGACCGAACCGCTGGAGGCCCGGACCTGGATGTCCTCCTCCTCGGGGAGAACCTCATGGAGCTTGCGCTTGATGGCGGTCAGGTCGTGGCCCACCAGGACGTCCAGCAGAGCGATGAGATCGCCTTGCTCGCTGCGCAGGGCCAGGTTGGTCAGGCCGGGCGACTTCCCGAGAATCAGCACCTGCCGGGAGGTCAGGAGCTTGACGTCGGCCACCTCCTGGCTGCCGAGGATTAACTGTTCAACGGGACGGGGGGAGCGGAGGATCTTGGATTTCCCCACCGCGAGCCGGAATTCCTCCTTCTCCTGATCGCCGAGCTCCAGCTCCACCTTTTTTCCCTGGTCTCCCTGGCCGATGGCGGTAATGGGGGCCGCCACTCCCAGAAGGGCGACAACCGCACCCAGCCAATGGGCGACGTTGCCCCGTGCTCCGTTTGTCTTCCCCAGCAATCTTGCCGCCCTCATTGGTCCGCCTTCGCCTGTTGCTCGGGGCCATCCGGCGAGGCCTCCTGGCCTTCCGGGACCCGCTTCTCCTCGACCACCAAACCCCGGATCAGCTCCACCTTGCGGTCCGAAGAGGCCTTCTTGGTCTTTTCCTTTGAGGAAGAGGAGGCCACGGGCCGGGGGTTGGCGGGTGGAGTGATCAGGTTGCCGGTGGCGATAACGTTCGGCCTGGGGGTTTGCCCGTCCCCCTCGTTGCGCAGGGCCAGGCTGAGCTCCCCGACGCTTTCGGCCAGGGTGATGCGCTGCGCCTGCTCGGGGGTCGTCCGCAGGGTGACCGTATTCACCACCTTGGGCTCCTCCTCCTCCTCGGAGGCCACCTGGTCGATCCCCAGGACCCGCAGGTTCTGCTCGAGGATGCGGGTGACCTTGTCCTCCCGGATCCGTCCCGCGGTGGTGGTGTGCAGGACGTCCACCCGGTCGCCGGGCAGGACAAAACCGCCCACGCCGCGGACCTCGTTGACGGGGATGGTTATGGCCCGCATCCCCTCGGGGATTTTTGCGGTCAGGCCCCGCAGCCGGCCTTTGCCGGCCACCTTGTAGTCCAGGACCGGCTCCCCCTTGCGGATCTCCTTGGTCAGGGTGGGTGGGGCGTCCCCCCCGAGCAGCCTGTCGGGGTCCGCATAGGCCCCCTCCGGAACGGCCTCCTTCGGCCAGTCCACCGTGGTCACCAGGAGGTCCCGGAGGTCGTCCCCGGCCGCCAGGTCCTCGGTGACCACCACCACGGGCCGGGTCTCCACCGCGGAAGTCTCCACCACCTCCGGCTCCGGGGGCTGCAGCTGGGTGTTGAGCAGCCAGACGGCGATGCCACCGATGACGACGGCGACGGAAAGGGTGATCAGGGCCCGTCTCTCCATGGTGCCTCCCACCGAGGGGCGGCCGCGTCCGGCCTACCCTTGAACGAAATAAACCTGCCAGGCCCGCGCCAGGGCCTCCTCGGAGAGCCTGGGCTCCTCGCCCTCGAACAGCGCGAACTCGATGACCTTGTTGATCAGGTCCCGCGGGTGGCACGCGATCAAAGGCGTGCCGGTGGGCTCGTAGTGGGCCCGTAGCAGGTAGTCCACCGCCTCGTCACGGTATTCCAGCCCGTTGGCGCGGCAGTACTGGGCGAAGATGGCCCGGTAGTCCGCCTCGTCGAGGTGCCCCAGATAGACCTTGTAGCCCAGGCGACGCAGGAAGGCGTTGTCGGCGAGATCCTGCGGCCGGAGGTTGGTGGCGAAGATGGGGAACACGTCGAAGGGGACGGGGAACTTGGCGCCGCTCTGCAGGGCCAGGTAGTCGATCCCCGCCTCCAGGGGCACCACCCACCGGTTCAGGAGGGTGGTGACCTCCACCTGCTGCCGGCCCAGGTCGTCGATCATGAGCAGGCCCCCGGCGGCCTTCACCTGCAGCGGAGCCTCGTAGAAGTTGCCGGCGGCGTGGTAAGCGGGATCGAGCATGTCCGCCGTCAGCTCGCCGCCGGCAATCACCACCGGACGCCGGCACCGGACCCAGCGTCGATCCCAGTCCTCACCGGGCCGGTCCAGGGAAGGGTCCGGGGTCCGGGCGGCGGGGGCCTCCGCGGGCTTGTGGTAGACGGGGTCGAAGACCCGCACGATCTGGCCGTCCACGGAGACGGCGTGGGGCACCGCCACATCGCCCTGGAGGAGATGGGCGAACTGCGTTGCCAGCAGGGTCTTGCCGGTGCCCGCCGGGCCGTAGATGAACAGGGAGCTGGCGCTGTTGAAGGCCGCTCCGAGCTGCTCGAGGACCCGCTCGGGGACCACCAAGCCGGCGAAGGCCTCGTCCATGGCGGTGCGGTCCACCACGGTCCAGCGCACGCTCTGGGCCTCGATCTGGCGCTGGAACTGCTCCAGAGGAACGGGCACCGGGCCGACGTAGCCGTCGTCCTCGAGGTGGGAGCGGGCCCGGTCCCGGCCCTGCTGGCTGAGGAAGTAGGTCTCGGTGCCGCTCGGGGCCCCCGGGCGGGCGCCTTGGACATCCACCAGGTGCTCGCGCCGCAGGAAGGTGATGGTTTCCTGCAGCAGGGACACGGGCACCCCCAGGTTCCGGCCCAGCTCGTCGAGACGCTGGGCACCGCCCGTGTGCAGGTGCTTCAGCAGGAGCCGGACCAGGGTCTCCGGGCCCACCCCCAAATCGGCCTGCTCGCGGGGTGCGCCGGGATAGGTGGGTCCATCCGCCCGGCGTTGGCCCTGGCGGGAAAGCTTCCGGTGGCGGAACCGCCCCAGGACCTCCGGGGTGGCCTCCGCGGCGGGGGAGGGCAGACTCATGACCAGGTACCCCTTTTCGGAACCGTCACAAGATCAAGGCCGGTAAGCTCGGGGCCAGGAAGAGGCCGGCGAGGGTCCCAACGGCAATGGCCACCGCGTAGGGCAGCTGCACCGGCCCGGAGCCGGCCTCGCTTCCGGTCAGAGGCTGCCTGGTTGCAGGCGAAAGGCCCAGCCGCTGCCAGGACGCCCGCAGCCCGGCCCGCCAGATCAGGGCAAATACGCCCAGGAGGCCCCCCGCCAGGACCACCCCCCCCAGGACGGCCAGGGCCAATTTCCAGGTGACGATGGCGCCCACGGCGGTCAGCAGCTTCACGTCCCCGGCCCCGAACCAGCCCAGGGCGAACAGCGGAAAGGTGAGCCCGAGCAGGAGCAGGGCGCCCGCGAGGGCATAAAGAAGCCCCGCTAGGCCGCCTATCCAGGCGTTGACCGCCAGCCCCGCCCCCAGTCCGGCAAGCACCAGCCGGTTGGGGATGCGGTGCTCGCGCAGATCGAAAAAGCACCCAGCTATGAGTATGGGAATGAGCACCCCGATAACAGGCAAGGATGTCAGGCTGGATAAAACTGCGGGCATTTTGCGGGCTCACCAAATTCAGATAGATAACTAGGAAACCGGCCGGGTTGTTCCCGACCGGAAAACCCGTAATAACTTTTACGCGTCTGGATTTTGGAGCGTTGTTACGATGTTATCGAAGGCTGCCTCAACTTCACCGCCCAAGGTGACTACAGTTGCAATCGCAACAACGGCGATTAACGCCACCATAATGGCGTATTCCACCATGGTGGCCCCGGATTCTTCGTGCACGAAACGGCGGATCAGCTCTTGCATGGGATCTCCTCCTGGCAAGAAGTTCTTAATGCTAGGAATGACCGTCCCTGGGTATGGCAAAGACAGCCTTCCCAATCTTCTTTGCATCCGCCGTGCCAACAGGGTCCCCCCCCTTTGGAATCCGTCGGATGCGGGCGCGGAAGGCAACGCCTCTAAACGCTTTCCCTATGGCTATACGGTTTGTTTACAGGGCGCTCCACCCGGGAATGCTTCTCTATTCTTAGAAATTGCAAGGAAAACAGGGGATTTCGTTACCCTCCAGCCAGCTGGGAGCTGTAAAATCCCGCGTCGGCTTTCCCGGTTCACGCGAAGCGGGCCTGTGCGAAAACCCAAAAGCCGGGAGGCAGCCCGAGTCCGATGCACGGCACCTGCGGATCGGGCTGCGAAAGGCCTCGGGGCCTACGCCAAGGAGCCCCGAGGCGCCCGCTCCCGCCCATCGTGCCGGCAAGGGTCGGTCGATTCCGCGTGCCCCTACCATCCCTGTTTATCCCGGGTCCCGAGGACAGGCTCCGTCGGTGTCCTTTACGGTCAGTAGGACGTAAGCGGGGAAAAAGGACAACATCGGGAGAACCCGTAACTTCCTGCGGCTTTCCCATATTCTCCAGTCCTGCCTTTTTGGCTGGAAAGTCTTTATTTTTCTGATGGTTGAAATCTTTTTTGTCGAAAGTGGTAGGGAAGTAAAGGACAAAAGACCGAACTCTTTGTTCAGTTAATGTCCGGGAAGGAAGCACCGTTAGGTGAAACCAAGGGGGTAGCAGCGTAAGCGGGGCGCCCTAGGGAGGGAATCCGGACATTTCTCGGTTTGCCGGGGAAGCGGCTGGGGACGGATTTGCTTGCAGTCGGTGGGGTGGTAGCCTCGGGGCGTCCCTCGCGGACCTTCCTCCGGGTTTCCAGGCTAGCCCGGAGACTACGGGGCAGGGGACAACACCAGGCCCGTGGCCGGATCCCGGGAGGCAAGGCGGCCCGGGGCCATCTTTGCTAGGATACGGACCGTCGGAGGGGTGGCAGAGTGGACGAATGCGGCGGACTTGAAATCCGTTGGGCCTTCGGGCCCCGGGGGTTCGAATCCCTCCCCCTCCGCCAACCAGCCCTTGGGGGTGATGGATGATCGAGGTGAAGCGGGTAGGCGACGGCGACCCCATGGAATTCGAGGTCACGGTAAGCGAGGGCGGTGGCCAGTCCAGCCACCGGGTGACCTTCGCCGCGGACCATCAGGCACGGATTTGCGGGCAGGCCTCCCCGGAGGCCTGCTTGGAGGCGGCCTTCCGCTTCCTCCTGGACCGCGAGCCCAAGGAGGCCATCCTGGGCACCTTCGACGTCTCCGTCATCGCCAAGTACTTTCCCGACTTCGAGCGGAAGGTCGGGGCCTACCTTTAGCGGAAAAGAACCGGAACGGCGGCAAAAGCCGCGCCCATTGCCCCCGCCCTGAAAGGACTGTCAGGGGAGGGCGCGTTCTCCCGGGACAGGCCGAAGTCCCACCCCCTTCCGGTGTGCATCCCCCGCTCCCTTCCTAGGGGGACTTAAACCTCAATCTCGTGCTGCCAGAGGAAGTTGCGGATCTCCTTCTGCTCCATTTCCTCGAGGTAGCTGAAGGGCCACATGGTGCTGGTGTCCTCCACGCCATCCTCGTAGGCGTGGCGCAGGACCCACAGACCCTCTTGCTCATCCCAGAAGAATTCGATGAAGGGCTCGGGCGGGGCGTGCTCGTACTCCTTCGGCCAGTCGCAGGTGTACTCCAGCGGGGTCAGGCCGTACTCGTGGTAGCGCTCCCGGACCTCTTCCTCCGGGAAGGGGTTGTCGAAGGGCACGCGGTCGCGGATGTGGCGGCGGATTTCCTGGAACTCCGAATCGGCCATGGCGCATACCTCCTTGCTAACCCGGACGTGGCGGTGACGAGGCGAGGATCCAACCGGGGCTCCTGGTCCTTACTCGGCAAGATAAACCCGGCCCGGATGGGTGGCAAACCGGTCAGCTCCGGCGCCGCGCCGCTCCCCGCTCGCGGATGGCCAGCCCTCCGGCCAGGATCACCAGCAGGGCCCCGAACACGGCCGGCGTCCCGGGCACCTCGCCCCAGACCACCCAGCCCACCACCGCGGAGAACACCACCACGGTGTAGGTGAAGGGACCCACCTGCGCGGCCGGGGCATAGGCGTAGCCCCGGGTGAGCAGGAGCTGCCCGCCGGTGGCGCAGATCCCCATGGCCGCCAGCAGGGCCCACAGGGCGGGCTCGGGGGTCTGCCAGGTCCAGGGCAGGGGCAGGGCGGAGCCCAGGGTGGAGATGACCCCGAAATAGAACACAATCCGCGTGGTGGGCTCGCTGGCGTGGAGCCGGCGAACGGCCACGAAGGCCACCGCCGCCAGCACCCCAGCAATAACGCCCAGCAGGGCGGCCGGCTCCAGCATGCCCTTCCCGGGCTGCAGGATGAGGGCGATCCCCACGAAACCGATGGGAATGGCCCACCGCAGGGCCCGGGGCACGGGCTCGCCCAGCCAGAGGGCGGCGATGAAGGGGATGAACAGGGGGGCGCTGTAATTGAGCAGCACCGCCGTGGCCAGCTCCAGGTGGCCGAGGGCGTAAAAGAAGCAGTACATGGCCGCCAGGCCGGTAAGCCCTCGGAACAGGTGCAGGCCGGGATGCTCGGTGCGTAGGCCCGCCATGCCACCGCGGATCAACCAGGGGGCCAGGGCCACCAGCCCCAGGAAGCTCCGGAAGAAAACCACCTCGGTGTAGGGGAGATGGGCGGAGGCCGCCTTGACGGTCGCCCCGGTGAGGGCAAACATGAATGCCGAGGCAACGATATAGCCTGCGGCCCGCCGAGGGTCGTGCTCCATGCCGGTAATGCCGATCCTGCAAAAGCTTGGGCCGGGTCGCAGCCAGCCTGCGGGTGGGGCCCACGATTGTACAGCAACCGCTCCGGTCGGCCACGGGGCGGGCCTTCAACCTACGGGGAGCTTCCGATGGCCTATACCGTGAATTACTCCGTGATCCCCCTGACCCACAGCGGCGGCCACGTCGGCGACCTGGTTGCCCAGGTGGTGGAGCGGGTGGAGAAGAGCGGCCTGGAGTACCGCCTGACGGCCATGGGCACGCAGATCGAGGGCGAGCTCGACGAGATCTTCGACCTCATCAAGGACTGCGAGCGGTTGGTGGAAAAGGACAGCGAACGCTTCTACACGGTCCTGACCATGGACTATCAGCGGGGTGAGAAGGGCGCCCTGACGGACAAGGTCCAGTCCGTGGAGACCCGGTTGGGCCACGAGGTGAAGCACTGAGCCTGTTCAGGGCCCCGGCCGCCGGCTCCACGGCCCCGGAGCGGCCCACCCGTACCACGCCCCCGTCAGGCCCGCCACCGGGATCGGGACCTGGCGGGGGTGTCTTGTAGAATAGGGCTGCATCCGGTGAGGGGGAGTGCGCCATGGCCCGGGAAAGCGACGAGGAAAAGGTCCGCCTTCTGGAAGCGGACGCACAGGAGGGCGAGCCCCGCGCCCAGCGGCACCTCGCCAACCGGTATCTGCGCGGCCGCGGGCTCCCCACCGATCCGGCCCAGGCGGCCTACTGGATGCGGCAGGCCGCCGAGCAGGGCCTCGCCCCCGCCCAGCGCAGCTACGGGGAGTTCCTGGAGCAGGGCATCGGCCTGGATCCGGACCCCGACGCCGCCCGAGGCTGGTACGCCGCCGCGGCCAAGCAGGGCGACCCGGTAGCCCGGCGCCACCTCCACCGCCTGGAGCATTCCGAGGACTGAGCCCACAGCCCTCCCGACCTTC
The DNA here is from genome assembly GCF_001399755.1 of Thiohalorhabdus denitrificans. Classification (NCBI taxonomy): domain Bacteria; kingdom Pseudomonadati; phylum Pseudomonadota; class Gammaproteobacteria; order Thiohalorhabdales; family Thiohalorhabdaceae; genus Thiohalorhabdus; species Thiohalorhabdus denitrificans. The sequence continues at coordinate 306,164 of NZ_LJCP01000010.1, forward strand.
CACCCACCCGGCAAGAGGACCCCATGGCGAGACTGGAAGAGCTGGTCGGCAACACCCCGCTCTGCGAGCTGCGCCGCATAGGCCCCCGGGACAAGCCCGTCCGCCTGTTGATCAAGCTGGAGGGGAACAACCCGGCGGGCTCGGTGAAGGACCGTCCGGCCCTGTCCATGATCCTCGGCGCCGAGGAACGGGGGGAACTGGCCCCGGGCTCCCGCATCATCGAGCCCACCTCGGGCAACACCGGGATCGCCCTGGCCATGGTGGCGGCGGTGCGGGGCTACGAGATCACCCTGGTGATGCCGGAGAGCGCCAGCGAGGAGCGCAAGATGCTCATGCGCGCCTACGGCGCCAGGCTGGAGCTTACCCCGGCCGACCAGGGCATGGAGGGCACCATCGACCGCGCCCGGGAGATGATCGAGGCCGATCCGGGCGCGGTCATGCTCGACCAGTTCGCCAACCCCGACAATCCGCGCGCCCACTACGAGGCCACCGCCCCCGAGATCTGGCGGGACACGCAGGGGCGGGTCACCCATTTCGTCTCCTCCATGGGCACCACCGGCACCATCATGGGCTGTTCCCAGTATTTCCGGGAGCACGCGCCCCAGGTGGAGGTGGTCGGCGCCCAGCCCAGCGAGGGCTCCCGCATTCCCGGCATCCGGGCCTGGCCCGAGGCCTATCTGCCCCGAATCTACGACCGAAGCCAGGTGGACCGCATCGTGGGCGTGGACCAGTCGGCCGCCGAGGACATGGCCCGACGCCTCGCCCGCGAGGAGGGCCTGTTCCTGGGCCTGTCCGCCGGCGGCGCGGTGGTGGCCATGCTGGAGGTGGCCGAGGCCCTCGACGAGGGCGTGGTGGTGGGCATCGCCCCGGACCGCGGCGACCGCTACCTGAGCACCGGCCTGTACGCCTGAGGCCGCCCCCTCCCAACCGCACCCCACACCCGTCCCACGTAGGGATCCCGTTCCCCCAGCAACCCGCCCCCGAAGGGTCGGGACAGGGGGCAGGCCCCGTGCTACCCTGAGCCTGCGCGCCGGAAGCGCCAGCAGGCGCGTCGCGGCCCCCAAACGCGAGCCAACCGGGGAATGCCTAGGGTGAACGTACTGGTTTTCGACATCGAAACCGTTCCCGATATCGAGGGCGGCCGCCGCCTGTTCGGCCTCGACGGCCTCTCCGACGAGGACACGGTCCGGGCCATGCTGGCCTTGCGCCGTCAGGAGAGCGGCGGCCGGGAGTTCCTGCGCCACCACCTGCACCGGGTGGTGGCCATCTCGGTGATCTTCCGGCATCCCCGCCTGGAGGAGGGGGTCAAGGTCTGGTCCCTGGGCGAGGCCGAGTCCACCGAGGGCGAGCTCATCCAGCATTTCTTCGACGGCCTGGAGCGCTACACCCCTACGCTGGTGTCCTGGAACGGCTCCGGCTTCGACCTCCCCGTGCTCCACTACCGCGGCCTGATCAACGAGGTGGTGGCCCCGCGCTACTGGGAGGAGGGGGACGGCGACCGGGAGTTCCGCTTCAACAACTACCTGAACCGTTTCCACAAGCGCCACACCGATCTCATGGACGTCCTGGCCGGCTACCAGGGCAACGCCAACGCCCCCCTGGACCAGATCGCCACCCTGCTGGGGCTCCCGGGCAAGATGGGCATGGACGGCAGCCAGGTGCTGGATTCCTGGCTGGAGGGCGATATCGCGGGCATCCGCCAATACTGCGAGACGGACGTGCTGAACACCTACGGGGTCTACCTGCACTGGCTGGTGAACACGGGGCAGCTCGCTCCCGGGGAGCGGGACGAGGAGTTCCGGCTCCTGGCGGGGCACCTGACCGGCTCCGGCGAGGAGCACCTCCAGGCCTTCCACGACGCATGGACGGGACGGCATGACGGCTAAGGCGTCCAGCCAGGAAATCGCGGGAGAGGTCCGCATCGACGACCTGGACCACGACGGACGGGGCGTGGGCCGGGTGGAGGACAAGGTGGTATTCGTCGACGGCGCCCTGCCCGGGGAGCGGGTGACTTTCCGCTACACCAAGCGGGGCCGGCACTACGATCAGGCGCGGGTGGCCGAGATCCTGGAGGCCAGTCCGGACCGCGGGGATCCCCCCTGTCCGGTGTTCGGCCTGTGCGGCGGCTGCTCCCTCCAGCACCTGGACCCGGAGGCCCAGGTGGCGGCGAAAGACCGCATGCTCGCCGACAACCTGGAGCGCACCGGCGGGGTGTCCCCGGAGCGCCGGCTGGACCCGCTCGACGGTCCCCACTGGGCCTACCGGGCCAAGGCCCGCTTGAGCATCCGGTCGGTGCGCAACAAGGGGGTCCTGGTGGGCTTCCGGGAGCGGGCGAGCAGCTACGTGACGCAGATGGACGCCTGTCCGGTGCTGGCCCCGCGCCTGGAGCCCCTGATCCCCGCGCTCAAGGAGCTGGTGGCGAGCCTGAGCCGGCCGGATCGCGTTCCCCAGGCGGAGGTGGCCGACACGGAAGGCGACGCGGTGGTGGTGCTCCGTCATCTCACCGAGCTCACCGATTCCGACCGGCAGCTTCTGCTGGATTTCCAGCGGCAGCAGGGTGTGGTGGTGGAGACCCAGTCCAAGGGCCCGGAGACCGCCATGCCCATCGACCCCGAGCGCCCCGCCGACCTCCGCTACTCCCTCCCCGAGTTCGGCCTGACCCTGCGCTTCGGCAGCACGGACTTCATCCAGGTCAACGCTGAGGTAAACCGCCAGCTGGTGAGCCGGGCCCTGGCCCTTCTGGAGCCCGGGGAGGGCGACCGCCTCCTCGACCTTTTCTGCGGGATCGGCAACTTCTCCCTGCCCGCCGCGGTCCGCGGCGCCCAGGTAGTGGGCTTGGAAGGGGAGGAGGCCCTTGTCGCCCGGGCCGCCGACAACGCCGCCGCCAACGGGCTGCAGGAGCGGACCCGGTTTGCCACGGCGGATCTCACCGAGACGCGCTTGGCGGACATCCCCGGGGCCGCGGAATGCAACAAGGTTCTGCTCGACCCGCCGCGCAGCGGGGCCGTGGAGGCGGTGAAGCAGCTGGCCGGGGAGCTGCGGCCGCGGCGGGTGGTGTACGTCTCCTGCAACCCGGCCACTCTGGCGCGCGACGCCGCCATCCTGGCCCAGGCCGGCTATCGGCTGAAGGAGGCGGGGATCGCCAACATGTTTCCGCACACGGCCCATGTGGAGTCCATGGCCCGCTTCGAGCTGGAGGGTGGGGAATGACGGAGGACCCGATCCGCAGCTTCGACGACCTCCTGGCGCGCCTGGACCGCTTGGCCGACGCCGCGGAGCAGGGCCCCATCGACCCCGTGATCACCGATTACCTGCGCATGACCCGGGACCGGCTGGTGCGCCTGCGGGAACGGACCGGCGAGGAGCGGCGCCTCGCCCCCCGGGAGGAGGACGGCGGCAAGGGGCGTCTCGTGGTCCACGGCGTGGCCTACCCCGTTGAGATCGTCGACCGCTCCGCCACGGGCTTCGGCCTCCGGGCCTTCGAGGAGCTGACGCCGGAAACCTACGCCCGCCTGGACATCGACGGCGAGAGCGAGGAGGAGATCCATGAAGGCCTTATCACCAATTGCCGGGCGGAGGGGGACGGCTACCGGATCGGCTTGGACGTGGCCTCCTCGCTGCGCATCGGCTGAGGGGGCGCGGAGCCAGCCTTGACCACCGCACGGCCATCGGACCTTCCCCAGGAGCTGATCGAAAGCGGCCTGGCGGACCCCGAAACCCTGGAGGAGGCGCGGGAGCACGCCCGGGCCGAGAACATCCCCCTGGACCAGGCCCTCATCGACACGGGCGCGGTGGCCGAAGGGGAGCTGGTCCAGTTCGTCGCCGACCGCTACCACGTGGCCACCGTGGACCTGGACGAAGCCCCGCTGGACGCCGACCTGCTGCCCCTGCTTCCCGTCAGCACCGCGCGCCGCTACCTGGCCATTCCCCTGCACAAGAAGGGCCACGCCATCGTGGTGGCCATGGCCGAGGCCTGGAACGTCGCCCGGGTGGACGAGGTGCGCTTTTCCATCGGGCGGCCCATCAAACCGGTCCTTGCCGCCCGGTCCGCCCTGCGGGAAAAACTGGATGAACTGTTCCCGCCCCCGGAGGAGCCTGAGGAGGAAGCCCCGGAAGAGGAGGAATACGACTTCCTCCAGGACGCCCTCAACGAGATGGAGGACGAGGGCCACGCCGACGACGAGGAGGAGGAGCAGAACGAAGCCGCCCAGCGGTTGCTGCAGGAAAGCACCGCCTCGCCCATCGTCAAGATCGTCAACGACATCCTGATCCGCGCCATCCACAAGGGGGCCTCGGACATCCACATCGAGCCCCAGGAGTCCATGGTCACGGTGCGCTTCCGGGTGGACGGGGCCCTCCGCGAGGTGATGAACCTCCCCGCCAAGGCCCGCAACGCCATCGTCTCGCGCATCAAGGTCCTCGGCGGCATGGACATCTCCGTGGCCCGGCGTCCCCAGGACGGCCGCATCAAGCTCCATTACCGCGACGAGCCCCTGGACCTGCGCGTGTCCACCCTCCCCACCTACTGGGGGGAGAAGGTGGTGATGCGCGTCCTGGACCAGTCGGGGGAGGGACTGGAGCTGGACAAGCTGGGCTTCCTGCCCGGGGAGCGGGAGCGGATCGAAGCCATCATGCACCAGCCCCAGGGCATGCTGCTGGTTACCGGACCCACCGGATCGGGCAAGACCACCACCCTGTATTCCGTCCTCGGCGCCATCAACCAGGAGGACGTGAACATCATCACGGTGGAGGATCCGGTGGAGTACCAGCTGGCCAAGATCAACCAGGTGCCGGTGAACCCCAAGGCCGGCATGACCTTCGCCGCCGGGCTGCGCTCCATCCTGCGCCAGGACCCCAACGTCATCATGGTGGGCGAGATCCGCGACCAGGAGACCGCCGAGATCGCGCTGGAATCCGCGGAGACCGGCCACATGGTCTTCTCCACGCTGCACACCAACTCCGCCGCCGGCGCGGTAACCCGCTTCCTCGACATGGGCGTGCCCGGCTACCTGCTGGCCTCCAGCGTTTCCGGGGTCCTCGCCCAGCGCCTCCTGCGCCGCAACTGCCCCGAATGCAGCGAGCCGGTGGAGGTGGGGGAGGGCCTCCGCACCAAGTACAACATCCCCGAGGAGGTGGTCTTTTACGAGGGCAAGGGCTGTTCCGCCTGCGACGGCCAGGGCACCAAGGGCCGGATCGGCGCCTACGAGCTTTTGCTTGCCGACGCCGAGGTGCGCGAGGGGATCCACAAGGGGGTCATGGAATCGGAGCTGGTGGACACGGCGCGGACCAGCGGCATGCACCTGATGTTCGAGGACGGCCTGATCAAGGCCATGCAGGGCAAGGTGTCCCTGACCGAGGTGCTGCGCGCACTGGAACTGCCCCCCGGGGTGGAGGTGGACGGCGGCCGCCTGTGGGAGGAGTCCGATAAGCCCTGGGCGGACCGCGGCCCGGCCGCCCACCGCGCCGCCACCTTCCGGGACCAGGGGGAGGACGGGGAGGGCGAGCGCCGAAGCCGTGCCCTGGTGATCGGCGTCGAGGCGGCCACGGTCAAGATGCTGGCCCTGCTGCTGGAGGACGAGGGCCTGGAGGTGGAGACCAGCGATTCCGGGCGGCAGGGCCTGGACCTCATCCGGCACCATCGCCCCGAGCTGGTGGTGGCCGAGGCGGACGCCCCCGAGCTTGCCGGCGAGGCCCTGGCCGAGACCTTGCGGCGGGAGGAGAGCCTGCGGGATATTCCCCTCATTCTGATCGGCGAGGAAGAGGACGTGGGGCGGGAGGCCGCCGCCCTGGGAGCGGGGGCCGACGATTTCCTGGCCAAACCCCTCGACCCCCGCCGCCTGCTGGCACGGGTTAACCGGTTGCTGGCGACCTACCGGCGCCTTGCCGGTGAGGAGTTGGCGGGGAAGGAAGAACCGCATGAACCGGATGCCTCCGAAGAGGAAGAGGGGGAGGAGGCCGCGGACGAGCTGGACGAACCGTCCGCTCCTCCGGAGGAGGAAGAGGGGGATTCGGGGGAAGGGGACGAAACGGAAACCGCCACCGAGGACTGAGCACCCTACTCTGGAGGGGTCGGGCGGTTTCGTTCCGCACGGGGAAAGGAGCGGACTATCAGCGCGGGGCCTCAGACGGGAGAGCATGGCTGGCTGGCGGTTCTGGAGCGGCTGGGCAACCGGCTTCCGGAGCCCGCCACCCTGTTCTTCCTTGGGACCCTGGTGGTGCTGGCGGTCTCCCAGGTGGCCGAGAGCGGCGGCTGGGCGGTGGAGAAGACCGTTACCGGGGAGAACGGCCCCACCACGGAAACGGTGGCCGCCCGTGGGGTGCTGGACAGCGGCGGCCTATGGTGGCTGTTCTCCAGCATGGTGGAGAACTTCGTCACCTTCCCGCCCCTCGGGCTGGTGCTGGTGGCCATGCTCGGCATCGGGCTCGCCGAGCGCACGGGGCTGCTGCCCGCCCTTATCGAACGGTCCCTGGGCGGGGTGGCCCCGGGCCTGGTTACCCCGGCCCTGCTGCTGGTTGGGATCCTCTCCTCACTGACCCTGGACGCGGGCTACGTGGTGCTGCCGCCCCTGGCCGCCGCCCTGTACGCCTCCCAGGGGCGCTCCCCGCTGGCCGGCATCGCCGTCGCCTTCGCCGGCGTATCCGCGGGCTTTTCCGCCAACCTCGTGATCACCGGCCTCGATCCCATGCTGGCGGGCCTATCCACGGCCGGCGCCCGGATCCTGGACCCCGATTACCGGGTGGCCGTCACCGCCAACTGGTGGTTCATGATCGCCTCCACGATCCTCCTGCCCCTGGCGGGCTGGTGGGTGACCCGGCGCTTCGTGGAGCCGCGCCTGGGAACCCGCGGTCTGGAGCAAGCCGAGCAGGAGGGAGGGCAGCGGGCCCACCGTACGGACCGGGGGGTCGAAGCGGCGGCCTTGCGCTCGGCCGGCTGGGCCCTGGCACTCACCCTGGGAGCGATGGCGGCCCTCGTACTGGTACCGGGCGCCCCCCTGCACGGGGAAGGGGCGCGCTTCGCCCGCTGGGTGGAGGCCATCGTCCCTATCCTGTTGATCCTCTTCCTGATCCCCGCCGTGGCCTACGGCGTCCACGCCGGGGCCATCCGGTCCGACCGCGACGCCGCCGGGCTCATGGGGCGGACCATGGCGGACATGGGCCCGTACATCGTGCTCGCCTTCTTCGCCGCCCAGTTCATCGAAGCCTTCCGTTATTCCCGCCTCGGCGAGATGCTCGCCATCGTCGGCGGCGATCTCTTGGCCTCCCTGTCCCTCCCGGCCACCGTGCTCATGGCCGCCTTCGTGCTCGTCACAGTGGTGGGCAACCTGTTCATCGGCTCGGCCTCGGCCAAATACGCCTTCTTCGCCCCCGTGTTTGTCCCCATGTTCATGCAGGCAGGCATCAGCCCCGAGCTCACCCAGGCGGCCTACCGGGTGGGGGATTCCGTGAGCAACGTCGTCACCCCCCTCAACCCCTACATGGTCATCATCCTGTCACTCATGCAGCGGTATGTTCCCGGTGCCGGATTGGGCACCCTCGTGGCCACCATGCTCCCGTACGCCGTGGTCTTCCTTCTCGTGTGGATAGGCCTCCTGACCGTGTGGGTGGGAGCCGGGTGGCCGCTGGGTCCGGGTGCGCCCCTGACCGTAGCCTCCCTCTCCTGAGTCCGCCCCGGAAGCCTCCTTCGGGCCCACTACCCACAACGGCCTTCCCATTGAGGGGCCGGCCCCCTGCGCCCCAACGGTTTGCAGGCCGGGAAGTAAGGTGGTGATTTTAAATGTTTCCTGCAATAGTGGGGGAGTAGCCACGGAAGGACCCGGCCATTTTATTCTTTTCGGGAATGCCTGGCCGGGGCAGGGCGCTCGCATCGCCCCGGGATACCCAGGACCCATGACCCGTCCCTGCAACTCTCCTAATAAGGGGTAGCCCCCGGAGCGGGTTGCGGAAATGCGGGGTTCCCATTGCCTCATGGGCGAGACCATTTACACTATGCGGTCATCCTCCCTGGCGGAGGGGTATTCCAGGACCGCCTAACCCGGCGAGAAGGCCGGGCTATTTCCCTGAACGGCCCGGTAGCAGGGTGCCATCGGGGCCGCAAGCCCCGGACCGAACCCTCTCCACGACCGCACTACGAGACGCTTTAACCCATGGCCCATATCCCAGCGCCCGATATGACAAGCTTGCTTTCCCGGTTCTCGCCCACCACCGGCATCCGCTTGGCCGAGGGGGTGCTGGTGGTGGCGCTTGGCGTGGCCCTGGCCGATCTCACCTGGGACGTTTTTCCCCCTTCCCCACCCTCGGCGGGACTCTCGCAGGGCCCGGAGTCCCCGTCCGTCCCCGGCGGCTTCCAGGCGCCCGTGGGCGGCTCCCCGGGGGCACAAGGGAGGGAAGGACCGGTCTCCGAGAGCACGCGGCGCCTGTTCGGCGTTCCCGCCTCGGAGGGGAATGGCCCCGGGGCCGACGCCCCGGTGCGCGAGACCCGGCTGGATCTGACTCTCAAGGGGATCCTTGCCCGCCAGGAGGGCACGCAAAAGGTGGCCCTGATTGCCAGCGGTGAAGGGGAGGAGGGGGTGTACCGGGTGGGTGACTCGCTTCCCGGGGGTGCGGAGATCCTGCGTATCGAGCCGCGCCGGGTGATCCTGCGCCGCAACGGGGTGACGGAGGCCTTGAACCTGGAGGTAACCGAGCTGGAGGGGAGGGCATCCCGGCAGGGCTCCGCAGGGTCAGGATCGGGCATCCGGAAAGAGGGTGCGAACCGGCGGGTGGTCTCCCGGCGCACTGTCCGCCAGAACCTCGAGAACCTGCCCTCCCTGCTGCGCCAGGCCAAGGCGGTACCGCACAGGGTGAACGGGGAGCCGGCCGGCTTCCGCATCGTGAACATCCAGTCCGGCAGCATCTACGAGGATCTCGGCCTGCGGGAGGGAGACGTGGTGAAATCGGTGAACGGGCAGGACATTCGCACGCCCTCGGACGCCCTGGGCGCCTACCGGGAGCTGAAGAACGCGGACGAATACAAGGTCCGCTTGGAACGGGACGGCCAGGAACAAACCCTCAACTACTCCGTTCGGTAATCCATGGGTATGGGACACGTACAGACACGCCTTCCGGAACCTGTCTTTCCGCGGGCGATCCTGCTCGCCGTTTTCCTCCTGGCCAGCCTGGCCGTCTGGTCCGGAAAGGCACGGGCGGAGGTCAACTTCGATTTCGAGGATGCCGACCTGCGGGCGGTCATCCAGGCGGTGGCGGAGTTCAGCGGCCGGAACTTCCTCGTGGACCCCAGGGTGGAGGGCAAGGTGACCGTGGTCGCCCCCACCGCCCTCACCGAGGAGGAGGCCTTCAAGGCCTTTGAGTCGGTCCTGGAGGTGAACGGCTATATGACCGTCCGGGAGGGCGGGGTCACAAAGATCGTGCCCCAGGAGGAGGGGAAGCACCGGGCCATCGAGGTGAACGAAGGTGAAGACGGCGACCGCATGATCACCAAGGTGGTCCGCCTGGAACACGTCTCCGCCCAGCGCATGGTGCCCATCCTTCGCCCCCTCGTGCCCGCCTACGGCCACCTGGTGGCCTACCCGGACACCGCGGCCCTGATCCTCACGGACCGGGCCTCCAACATCAACCGGCTCACGAACATCATCGATCGGCTGGACAAGCCCACCGAGGCCGGGGAACTGGAGGTGATCCCCCTCTCCAACGCCTCGGCCAAGGAGCTTGCCGATATGCTCGGCCGGCTCTACACCGACCAGGGGCAGGAAAACGAGGAACAGACGGTAGTTCTGGCCGATCCGCGCACCAACAGCCTGATCATCCGCGGCCGGGAGACCACCCGGGAGGAGATCCAGGAGCTCGCCGACGGGCTGGATACGCCCACCGGAACCGAGGGCAACACCCGGGTCATCTACCTGAAGAACGCGGACGCCGAAGACATGGTGGAGGTGCTGGAGAGCACGGTCACCGAGGAAAATGGCGGTGGCCAGGAAGGCGCCGGGGCCGTTGCCGACATCACCATCAAGGCCGACTCCCAGACCAACGCCCTCGTGGTACGGGCCTCCAAGTCCGACTTCCGGGCCATCAAGGGGGTGGTGGATAAGCTCGACGTCCGCCGCCTGCAGGTCTATGTGGAGGCCCTCATCGCCGAGATCTCGGTGGACCAGGCCCGGGAGTTCGGCATCCAGTGGCAGGCCTCGGAGAATCTGGAGGACGGCACCGGGGTGGTGGGTGGAACCTCCTTCTCCGTCGGTGACAGCATCCAGGCCAGCGCCCAGAACCCCTTGGGCCTTGGCTCCGGCCTCAGCGTCGGCTACGTGGACGGCACGCTCGAGCTTCCCGGCGGCACGGAAATCATCAACATGGCCGGGCTACTGCGGGCCCTGGAAACCCGCAGCCACACCAACGTCCTGTCCACGCCCAACCTCCTGACCATGGACAACGAGGAGGCCGAGATCATGGTGGGCCGGAACGTGCCCTTCGTGACGGGCTCCTACAGCTCCACGGACACGGGGGCGGGCTCGGCGGTGCAGAACCCCTTTCAGACCATCGAGCGCGAGGACGTCGGCCTGACCCTGCGGATCACGCCCCAGATCACCGAGGGCAGCGCCATCAAAATGAACATCTACCAGGAGGTCTCCAGCGTGGACCAGCGCGGCGAGGCCCGGGACATCGTCACCCGCAAGCGCTCCCTGGAGACCACCGTCATCGCCGAGAACGACCGGATGATCGTCCTCGGCGGCCTCATCCAGACCGACAATCAGGAGAGCGTTCAGGAGGTGCCGATCCTGGGCCGGATCCCCATCCTGGGGAACCTTTTCCGCTACAAGCGGACTAGTGAGACGAAGACCAACCTCATGGTCTTCCTCCGCCCGCGCATCGTGCGGGGCCCGGAGGATATGACGGAGCGCACCAGCACCAAGTACGACTTCATCAAGGACCTTCAGAAAGACGAGGGCTCCCAGGAGGAAACTCCGCCGCCCATGGAGGAGTGGGAGCGCATCGCGCCCCGGGATCTGAACGGGCCAACCAACGGCAACGGAGAAGAAACGGAGCAATGAGCCTGCCGCCCCCCTCCACCATCACCCCCGAGGAATGGCGGGAAGCCTTGGAAGCCCAGAGCGGCGACAGTCTGGCCGCCGCCCGCCAGCTCATCGATCGGGGCAGCCTGAGCGAGGCCTCCTGGGCGATGGAGCGGGCCCGCCACCTGGGGTGGGCGCACGAGGCGGATCCCGACCTGGGGCGGATCGACCCGGAGGTGGCCAGCTTGCTGGGTTTCGGGCAGGCACGCCGCCTTGGCGTCCTTCCCGCCTACCAGGAGGATCAGGGCACGGTCGTCTGGGTGCGCCCCGATGTGGCCTGGGAGACGCTCCTCGAGCTGCAGGGGGAGCTGGGGACCGATTACCGGCCGGTCATGATTCCGGAGGAGCCTTTCAACCGCGCCCTGCAACGCGCCTTCGAGCGCACTGGAGCCGCCGCCGACGCCGTGGAGGACCTGGGCGATGCGGTGGACCTGGACGCCGCCTCCGCGGGACTTCCGGAATCGGCGGACCTCCTGGACAGCCAGGACGACGCGCCCATCATCCGCCTCCTCAACGCCGTGATGACCCAAGCCATCGAGGAGGGGGCCTCCGACGTCCACATCGAGCCCTTCGAGTCCCGGGTGGTGATCCGCTACCGCGTGGACGGGGTCCTGCGGGACCTGGTGGAGCCCCCGCCGGGCCTGTCGGGCCGCATCGCCGCGCGCGTCAAGGTCATGGCCCGCATGAACATCGCGGAGCGCCGGGTGCCCCAGGACGGGCGCATCAGCCTGCGCCTGGCCGGCCGCACCGTGGACGTGCGCGTCTCCACCCTGCCCACCCAATACGGCGAGCGGGTGGTCATGCGGATCCTGGAGAAGGAGCAGGGCCCCCTGACCCTGGCCCAGATCGGCATGCCGGAGTCCATCCGCAACCGCTTTGAGGACCTCATCCGCTCGCCCTACGGCATCTTCCTGGTGACCGGCCCCACCGGCTCCGGCAAGACCACCACCCTCTACGCGGCCCTGCAGCGGGTCCGCAGCCCGGAGATCAACATCATCACGGTGGAGGACCCGGTGGAGTACGACCTGGAGGGGGTGGGGCAGATCCCGGTGAACGCCAAGACCGGCATGACCTTCGCCCGCGGGCTGCGGGCCATTCTCCGCCAGGACCCCGATGTGATCATGGTGGGCGAGATCCGCGACCTGGAGACGGCCGAGGTCTCGGTGCAGGCCAGCCTCACCGGCCATCGGGTCTTCAGCACCCTGCACACCAACGACGCGGTGGGCAGCATCACCCGCATGGTGGACATGGGGGTGGAGCCTTACCTGGTGGCCTCGAGCCTGCTGGGCGCCATGGCCCAGCGCCTGGTGCGCAAGCTGTGCCCCGATTGCCGAACGCCCCAGGAGGCCGACGAGGGCGAGCACGCCCTCCTTGGGCTCGGTCCGGAGGAGCCCGCCGTCATCCATCACCCGGTGGGCTGCGAGGCCTGCGGATACACGGGATACCGGGGCCGTACGGGCATCTACGAGCTCATGACGGTGAACGAAGAGCTGCGCCACCTCATTCACGACAGCCGGGGCGAGCAGACCCTGCGGCAGGCCGCCCGCGAGGGGGGCATGACCACTCTCCGCGAGGACGGCATCCGGCTGGTGCTCGCCGGGGAGACCAGCCTCGAGGAAGTCCTGCGCGTGACCCAAGCCTGATATGGCCGCCTTCGAGTACCAAGCCCTCGACGCGCGCGGACGCAACCGCAAGGGCATCCTCACCGGGGACTCCCCCCGCCAGATCCGGGCCCAGCTCCGCGACCAGGGCCTCTATCCGGTGGAAGTGCAGCCCGTGGCCGAGCAGGGGACCCGGCAGGGCCGTCCCATGCTCGGCGGCCGGGTCTCCGCCTCCGGGTTGGCCCTCCTGACCCGGCAGCTGGCCACCCTGGTGCGCGCGGGCATGCCCCTGGAGGAGGCGCTGCGCGCCCTTGGCGAGCAGGTCAGCGGCCGGCAGCTGCAATCGGTGGTGGCGGGAGTGCGGGCCCAGATCACCGAGGGTGCCACGCTCACGGAGGCGTTGGGCAGCTTCCCGCGCACCTTTCCCGAGCTTTACCGGGTCATGGTGGAGGCGGGGGAGGCCTCCGGCCGCCTCGAGGAGGTACTGGACCGCCTCGCCGACTACACCGAGCAGCGCCAGGCCATGCGCCAGAAGCTGGGGGTGGCGCTGATCTACCCCATCCTGGTCACCGTGGTGGCCGTGCTGGTGGTCGTGGCCCTGCTCACCTACGTGGTCCCCGAGGTGGTGCGGGTGTTCGAGAGCACGGGGCAGACCCTGCCGCTGCTCACCCGGGGCCTGATCGCCTCCAGCGATTTCCTGCGGGCCAACGGTCTGTTGCTGGTGGTGCTGCTCGGCGGAGCGGCCCTGCTGGCCACCTACGCCCTGCGCAGGCCGCGCGTGCGCTACGCCTTCGATCGCATGCTGCTGCGTCTGCCCTTCATCGGGCGCCTGTCCCGGACCATCAACTCGGCGCGTCTGGCCCGCACCCTGGCCATCCTCACCGAAAGCGGGGTGCCCCTGCTGGAGGCCATCCGCATCGGCGGCCGGGTGGTCCGCAACCAGCCCATTCGCGAGGCGGTGGAAGAGGCCGCGGTCACGGTCCGGGAGGGCGGGCGGCTGCACACCGCCCTCGGCCAATCCGGCTACTTCCCGCCGCTCATGATCCACATGCTCTCGGCGGGCGAGGAGAGCGGGGAGCTGGAGAAGATGCTGGAGCGGGCCGCATCCAACCAGGAGCGCGAGCTGGAATCGGCGGTTTCCGCCGCTACGGCCCTTATGGAGCCGGTTTTGATCCTGGTGATGGGCGGCATCGTGCTGGTCATCGTACTGGCGATCCTGCTGCCCATCTTCGAGATGAACCAGATGGTGGGCTAGAAGGTGTTTCAACCAGACCGGTTCGGCGTATACCGGCCGAACAAGGAGAGAATGATCTTGATCCGCATCCCATTCGTACCCGCGACCCAGGCCGCCCCCGCTCCGCACGATCGGCGCGGCGAGGAGGAGGGCTTCACCCTCATCGAGCTCATGGTGGTGGTGGTGATCCTGGGCATCCTGGCCGCCGTGGTGGTCCCGCGCGTAATGGACCGGCCCGCCCAGGCCCGGGTCACGGCGGCGAAGAACGACATCCGGGCCATCCAGTCGGCCCTGGACATGTACAAGCTGGACAACCATCGCTATCCCACCACGGACCAGGGGCTCGAGGCGCTGGTGGAGGAGCCCACCTCCGACCCCGAACCGCCCAACTGGAACGGCTATCTGGACCAGGTTCCCAAGGACCCCTGGGGCAACCCCTATCAGTACCTGAACCCCGGCAAGCACGGCGAGGTGGACATCGTGAGCCTCGGGGCCGACGGCCGCGAAGGCGGCGAGGGCGAGAATGCCGACATCGGCTCCTGGGAGCTGTAGGCAGGGCTTCTCGTGCACGGCCCCGGCCGGGCAGGACGGCTTCACGCTGCTGGAGATCCTGGTGGTGATCGCCCTGGTGGCGATCATCACCGGCCTCATGGTGCCTTCCTTGAATGGGGGAGGCGGCCGGGGTGTCGCGGAGGCCGCGGACCGCATGGTCCTGTTGGTGAACCAGGTGCGGCAGGAGGCCATGCTCTCTTCCCGCACCTGGCGGGTGGTCCTGGATACGGAGGAGCGCTCCTACCGCTTCCAGGTGCGCCAGGGCCAGGAGTTCGAGCGGGTCAAACAGTCGCCCTTCGCCTCCGTGCGCCAAGATCCCGACATAGAATGGGCGGGTCTGTCCATAAACGGCGAGGAGGCGGCCGGCGAGGGGGAGGTCTACCTGTACCCCACCGGCGAGCAGGACGCCTTCCGGCTTACCCTGGGGGATGAGGATATCCGGCGAACCGTGGTGCTGGACCCGGTGGGCCGGGCCCGCGTGGAGCGGCCGGAATGACGGCGTCCGGCCGTCGGGATGCGGGATTCACCCTGGTGGAGGTCCTCGTGGCCCTGGCCGTGGTGGCCTTCGCCTTGGCCGCACTCTGGAAGGGCCTGAGCCAGGGAATCGCCATCTCCCAGGGCCTCCCCGACCGGCTCATGGCCCGCTGGGTGGCCGAGAACCGGGTGGTCCTCCATCAGGCCCGGAAGGACTGGCCCGAGACCCGGACCTATGAGGGCTCCAGCGAGATGGGTGGCCGGGAGTGGTTCTGGCGGGAGCAGGTGCGGGAGACCGAGGAGGAGGCCCTGCGCCGCATCAGCGTGGAGGTGGGGCCCGGCGAGGACGAACGCGACCTGGCCTCCCTGGAGGGGTTCCTGCGGCAGCCCCGGGAGGAAACGCCCACGGGAAATCAGGGTCCTGGAAACCAGGGGCGGGGTAACCAGGCACCGGGGGAGCAACGGCCAGGCGGGCAAGGTCCGGTAGAGCAGGGAAGGGAACAGCCATGACCCGTTCCCCCGGAAACCGGGAGGCGGGCATGACCCTGCTGGAGGTGCTCATCGCCCTTGCCGTTTTTGCCCTGGTGGCGGCGGCAGGGTACACCGCCCTCAGCCAGGGCCTGCGGACCGAGGAGCGGCTCCAGGATACCCGGGCCTTCTGGCAGCGGCTGGGGTCGGTGCTCAGCCTCATGCGGCGCGACCTCGGCCAGGTGCGCAACCGTCCCCCGCGCAGCCCGGCCGGGGAGTGGACATTGGCCTTCGAGGGCTCCGAAAGCGGCGCGGCCATGGGGGGCAGGACGGGCGAGGACACGCTGTTCCGCTTCGTCCGGGGCGGCAGCACCTCCTTCCGCGAGGGGCCGGCCAGCCCCTATCGGCGGGTGGCCTACCGGCTGCGGGAGGGCGAGCTTTTCCGCCTCACCTGGCCCCGCCTGGACGCCCCGACCGGCCTCGAGCCCCGGGAGGTGGCGCTTATGGACGGCGTGGAGGAGGTGACGATCCGGTACCTGGCCGGCCAGGATCGGCGCTGGGCCCAGCGATGGCCCCGAGGCGGGGCCGGGGCAGGCCCGGGCGGGAGCGCGGACGCCGGCCTGCCGCGGGCCGTGGAAATTACCCTGGAATTCGAGGAGCATGGCCGTTTCGAGCGTGTCTTCCATGTCGGCCACCCGCGATGAGCGGGGCGTGGCCCTGGTCACCGTGCTCCTGATCGTCACGGTGCTGACGGCGGTGGTGGCCCGGCTCAGCCTCTCCAACGAGGTCTGGGTGCGCCAGGTGCAGGGGGACGGCGCCCTCGCGCAGGCGGACCAGGTATCCCGGGCGGCCCAGCACTGGGTGGGAATGCTCCTGGAGCGGGACACCAACGAATTCGACGGCCACACCGACCTCTGGGCCCGGCCCATCCCCCCGATCCCGGTGGACTGGGGCGAGCTCAACGGCCGGGTCGAGGACCTCCAGGGGCGGTTCAACCTGAACAATCTGGTGACGGCCGAGGGCGAGGTGGATCCCGTGGCCCACCAACAGTTCCAGAGGCTTCTCCGGATCCTGGAGCTGGATCCGGGGATCGCCGATGCTGCGGTGGACTGGATCGACCCCGACCAGACCCCCTACGGCGGGGGCGGGGCCGAGGACGGCATGTACCAGGGTCGACAGCCCCCCTACCTGGCGGCCAATCGCCCCTTCGGGGAGGCGGAGGAAATCCGCCTCCTGCGGGGGGTGGACGGCGAGGCCTGGCAGGCCCTGGAGCCCCACATCACCGCCCTGCCGGAGGCCACCGGGGTCAACGTCAATACCGCCTCGCCCGAGGTACTCGCCGCGGTGGTGGAGGCCTGGGGATCGCCCCGCGTGGCCCTGGGCGAGGCGCAGCGATGGGCGGCCAAGACCAGCGAGGAGCCGTTCGCCGACCCCGCCACCTTCGCCGCCCAGGCCCTCGGCGACGGCCCCGGGGGGGAGACGCCGCCCAACCTCACCGTGCAGACGAACTATTTCCTGGTGCGGACCGAGGCGAGCTTCGGCTCGGTATCCCGGAGCCTGGCCACGGTGTACCGTCGTTCCGGGGGAGAGGCCCGAATCATCCGCCATAGCACGGAGATCCGATAGGTGGCGTTACGTGGAGAGTACTGGTGGGTCCGCCTGCGGCCGGACGGCCTGGACTGGGCCCGCTGCATGAGCGGCGAGAGCACACCCCGGCAGGAAGGGCGGTGCGTGGATTGGTCGGAGCTCCCCGCTCCGGCCGGGGCCCGCCTCATGCTCTGCGTGCCCGGCGAGCGTGTCCGGGTCCACCGGGTACACCTTCCGGCCGGGAGCCGCCGCCGTCAGCGGGCCATCCTCCCCTACGCCCTGGAGGAGCAGCTGCTCCGGGATCCGGGCGAATACCACTTCGTTCCCCTGCCGCGCCCCAAGAGCCAGCCGGATACACCCGTCGCCGTGGTGGAGCGGGAGCTCATGGACCAATGGCTGGACGGGCTGGAGGAGAACGGCTGGCGGCCCCGGGTCCTGGTGCCCGAATTTCTGGCCGTGCCCCCGCCGCCCCCTGGGACCTGGTTCCTGGATGCGGCCGAATCGCCGTTCCTCCTGCGCCTCCCCAGTGGGGGCGGGGGCGCCGCCCTGCCCGGCACCCTCGGCAGCCAGCCCCCGGGCTCCCTTCTGCTGGCCCTGGAGCAGGCTCGCGTGGCGCCGGCCATCCTCCGGGTGCGGGTCGCGGATGAGGAACAGCGGGCCCGGGTGGCCGAGTGGTCCGCATGGCTGGAGCCCCGGGAGCTGGATCTGGAGATCCAGGAGGACAGCCGGGCGCGTTCCGCTTGGCTGGCCCGCCAGGAGCAGCCCCGTGCGGGCTGCAACCTGCTCACCGGGCCCTACGCCTCCCGCGAGGATCCGCGGGTGTGGGGGCGCCGCCTGGCCCCGGCCGCCGGCCTGGCGCTTGGTTTGCTGGTGGTGGCCGGCATCCAGTGGGCTCTGGAGGGCCAGCGCATCAGCGCCGAGCACGCCCGCCTGGAAGCGGCCATCGAGGACACCTACCGGGAGGCCTTTCCCGACGCCCGCAATCTGGTGGATCCGCGCTACCAGATGGAGCAGGCCCTGGAACGGCTCCGCCGGCGCGGGCAGGACACGGAGGAGTCCGACGGGTTCCTGGAGCGGATAGCGCGGCTCGCCCCCCGGCTTACGGAGGCGGGGGAGGACGCGGAGGTGGAGTCCCTCGCCTATGAGCGCGGCGAGCTGACCCTGGAGGTCAGCATGGCCGATTACGAGGCCCTGGAGCGATTGCAACGGCGCCTGGGAGAGAACGGCAGCGTGGAAGTGGAAAATGCGGAAATGCAGGACGGCCGGGTGAACGCCAGCCTCCGCCTCCGGGAGGAGGGCTGAGGTGCTCCGGGAATGGTGGCGGGAGCGCCCCCCCAGGGAACGGGCCGTACTTGCCGGGGGCGGGGCCGCGCTCTTGCTGGTGCTCGCCTATCTCCTCATCGAGCCCCACCTGGCGGAGCGCCAGCGCCTCGCCCGGGAGATCCCGGAGCTGCGTGAGGATCTGTCCTGGATGCGGGAGCATGTCGCGGAGGTCAAGCGCCTGGGCGGCGAATCCGCCGGCCCCGCCTCCGGTTCGGTGGAAGGGGAGCGCTCCTTCGGGCCGGCGCTGGTGGAGGACTCCCTGCGGGGGGCCGGGCTGGCCGACGAGGTGGAGACCCTGCGCTCCTCCGGGGACGAGGGGGTGCAGGTGGCCTTTACCCGGGTGGCCTTCCCGGAGTTGGCCGGTTGGCTGGGCGACCTCCGACAGCGTTCCGGGGCGAAGGTGCGCACCGCCCGCATCCAACGGAACGAGGAGCAGGAAGGGGTGGTGGAGGCGGAGCTCACCCTCGTCCCGGGAGAGGAGCCGTGAAAAAACGCTGGGTACGGCTGATCGGCCTGGGGGTGGTGGTCTACCTCCTGGCCCTTGTGGTTCAATTCCCCGCCTCCTGGGCCCTGCACTGGGCCCGCGGCTCGGTCCCGGATACGGTAGCCTGGGAAGGGGTGGAGGGCACCGTCTGGAGCCCCCGTTTCCAGCGCGTCGCCGTCTCCCTGCCCAACGGCGGCCGGCTGCTCATTGGTCCCGGGGAGGTTCGGATGCAGCCCGGCAAGCTCCTGACCGGGGAGCTGGGTTATACCTTTCGCGCCGAGCTTCTCGGCGGCCAGGTGCGGGGTCGGCTGAACCACGGCTTCGGGGACCGCTGGGAAATCCCCGAGATCCAGGGCCGCCTGGACCTGGCCAACCTCGGCGAGGTGGATCCCCGGCTGGCCATGGCCGAGGCCCGGGGTGGGCTGCTCTTCGCCGGCCAGGAACTCCACGGCGGCTCCCTTCCCGAAGGGGGGCAGGTCCGGGCCACCCTGGAAGACCTGCGGGTGGGCCTGGTCCCCACAGCCGGGCCCCTGGGGGAGTACGCCCTGGAGGGTGAGGTCTCGGGGCCCGGCCGGCTGGAGGGTACGGTGGAGACCCTCAACGGGGGCACGCTGGACATCAGCGGCCGCTACCGGGTGGACCTGCAAGCTCGGACCTACCGGTTCAACGGCGAGGGCCAGGCCGGCGCCGAGGCCCCCGAGGTGCTGCGCGACATGCTTCCCATGCTCGGCACCGTGCGCGACGGCCGCGTGACCATCCGGCAGCAGGGCCGCCTCCCGTAGCGAGGCAAACAGCAACCACGGGGCTCCCATGGCCGATCGAGGCAGCGACCAGGACGACTACCGACGTCTCCAGGATCTCCGCGAGCAGCTGCACTACCACAACTACCGGTATTACGTCCTCGACGACCCGGAGATCCCCGACAGCGAGTACGACCGGCTGCTCCGGGAGCTGCAGGAGCTGGAGGCCCGCCATCCGGAGTGGGTGACGCCGGACTCCCCCACGCAGCGGGTGGGCTCGGCCCCGCTGGACGAGTTCCCCGAAATCCGGCACGCGGTCCCCATGCTGTCGCTGCAGAACGCCTTCAGCGACCAGGAGGCCTACGACTTCGACCGCCGGGTCCGCGACCTGCTGGAGACCGACGAGGCCGTGGACTACACGGTGGAGCCCAAGCTGGACGGCCTGGCCGTCTCCCTGATCTACGAGGACGGCGTCCTCCTGCGCGGCGGCACCCGCGGCGATGGCTACCGCGGGGAGGAGATCACCTCCAACCTGCGCACCATCCGCCAGATCCCCCTGCGCCTGCGCGGCTCCGGCTGGCCGTCCCGGCTGGAGGTGCGCGGTGAGGTGTATATGAGCAAGGCCGGCTTCCAGCGCCTCAACGAGCGCCGCCGGGAACGGGGCGAGGCCGCCTTCGCCAATCCCCGCAACGCCGCCGCCGGCAGCCTGCGCCAGCTCGATCCGCGCATCACCGCCGAGCGCCCATTGGAGATCTCCATCTACGGCCTCGGCGAGGTGGACGGCGACATCGGAGAGCGCCACAGCGAGGTGCTGGAGCGGCTGCGCGGCTGGGGATTCCCCATGGTCCGGGAGGTGCGCGCCGTCCGGGGCATCGAGGCCTGCCTGGAGGCCTACCGGGGCCTCCTCGACCAGCGCCATGACCTGGCCTACGAGATCGACGGGGTGGTCTACAAGGTGGACCGCTTCGATTACCAGGAGGAGCTGGGCAGCATCGCCCGCTCGCCGCGCTGGGCGCTGGCCCACAAGTTCCCCGCCCTGGAGGAGCTGACCCGGATCCGCGACATCGAGCCCTCCGTGGGCCGCACCGGGGCAGTGACCCCCATCGCCCACCTGGACCCCGTGGAGGTGGCCGGGGCCACGGTCTCCCGGGCCTCCCTGCACAACCAGGACGAGATCGACCGCAAGGACGTCCGCATTGGCGACTGGGTGATGGTCCGCCGCGCCGGGGACGTGATTCCCGAGGTGGTCAAGGTGGTCACCGACCGCCGCCCCCCCGACGCCAGGCCCTACCGCCTCCCCGACACCTGCCCCGTGTGCGGCTCCCAGGTGATCCGCCCGGAGGAAGAGGCCATCGCCCGCTGCACCGGGGGCCTCTCGTGCCCGGCCCAGCGCCTGCACACCATCCTCCACTTCGCCAGCCGCCGGGCCATGGACATCGACGGCCTGGGGGAGAAGATCGCCCAGCAGCTCATCCACCGGGACCTGGTGCACACCCCCGTGGACCTCTACCACCTGACGGTGGAGGATCTGCAGGGGCTCGATCGCATGGCGGAGAAGTCCGCCACCAACCTGGTCAACGCCATCGACGCCAGCCGCGACACCACCCTGGCGCGGTTCATCTACGCCCTGGGCATCCTGCTGGTGGGGGAGGCCACGGCCCAGGGGCTGGCCAGCCATTACGGCACCCTGGACGCTTTGGTGTCCGCCGACGAGGAGGAGCTCCAGGAGGTCCCCGACGTCGGCCCGGCGGTGGCGAGCTCCATCGTCGCCTTCCTCCGTCAGCCCCACAACCAGGAGGTCATCGACGGCCTCCGGGGGGAGCTTCGGATCGAGGAGAGCGGCCAGGGTTCTACCGAGGGGCCCGACCTTTCGGGACTCCGCCTGGTGCTGACCGGGACCCTGGAGCGCTGGACCCGGGACGAGGTTCGGGCTGCCCTGGAGTCCCGGGGCGCCCGGGTCACGGGCTCGGTGTCGGCCAAGACCGACTATGTGGTGGCCGGGGCAGACCCGGGTTCCAAGCGGGACAAGGCCGAATCCCTGGGGGTTCGGATCCTGGACGAGGAGGGCCTGGAGCGGCTGCTTCACGAGGGGGCTGCCTGAACCCCGTGGCTTGTTCCGCGCCTCTTCTGCTAGGGTCCTAGGTACGAATAACCCCCATACCCCCAGCGAGAAAGGGAGCGGGAGGATGCGCGAGCGGCTGAGGACCGCGGTGGATGTCGCCCTGGGGGCGGCGGTAACCGGCTGGCGGGGCGCGCGGCGGCGTGCGGCCGGGCTGGCGGAGACCGGCCGGGCCAGTCGTGAGCGCTTCCAGGAGCGCGTGGACCGGGAGACGGAGACCTGGCGGGAGTCGGGCCGGGAGTCGATCCACGAGGTGGAGGAGCGCGTCCGGGAGGAGAGCACCCGGGTGCTGCACGGCATGCACCTCGTGACCCGCGAGGACCTGGAGGGACTGACCCGCCGCATCACCCAGCTCCAGGCCCGGGTGGCCGAGATGGAGCGCCGGATGGCGGATTCCGACACGGGAAACCGGGAGTGAGCCGGTTCGGCTTCGACGGGCTCCGGCAGATCAATCGGCTGCGGGAGGTTCTGGGGGTACTCGCCCGCTATGGGTTCGGCGAGCTGGTCCAGCAGCTGCGGCTGGGGCGCTTCCTGCCCTCCTGGGCCCGGAAGGGCCCCGAGCGGGCCCGGGGGCTGACCACCGCCGAACGGGTCCGCCGGGTCTGCGAGGAGCTGGGGCCATCCTTCATCAAGATCGGTCAGATCCTGTCCACCCGTCCGGACCTGCTGCCCCCCGACTGGATCGAAGAGCTCTCCAACCTCCAGGGGCGCCTGCCCCCCATCGAGTTCGCCGACATCGAGGAGGAGCTGCGCGCCGCCTGGGGGGACGAGGGGTGGCACCGGCTGGCCCGCTTCGACCGCGAGCCCATGGCCACCGCCTCCATCGCCCAGGTCCACCGGGGCACCCTGGACACGGGGGAGGAAGTGGCGGTGAAGGTGCGCCGGCCGGGGATCCAGGGGCAGGTGGAGGTGGACCTGCGGATCCTCAAGCGGCTCGCCCAGCTGGCCGCCGACCATATCACCGAGCTGGCCCACCACGATCCGGTGCAGATTGCCGAGGAGTTCTCGGAGAGCTTCCGCGCCGAACTGGATCTCACCCAGGAAGGGCGCAACCTGGAACGGTTCCGGGAGAACTTCCGCAACCGGCGCGAGGTACGGTTCCCCGAGGTGCACTGGGAATACACCCGGGAGACGGTGCTGGTGACCGAGCTCATCGACGGCCCCATGGCCCTCACCCCGCCCGAGGAGCTGGACGAGCTGGGCTACGACCGCCACCGCCTGGCCCGCGTGGGCGCCCGGGCCTTCCTCAAGATGATCATCCAGGACGGCTTCTTCCACGCCGACCCGCACCCGTCCAACGTCATCTTCCCGGAGCCCGACCGAGTCTGCTTCATCGACTGCGGCATGGTGGGCCGGCTTCGGCCCGAGCTGCGCGAGCAGCTCCTGGGCCTCCTGCTCGCCCTCATCGAGCGCAATTCCGAGGAAGCGGTGGACGCCTTCCTCAGCATCGGCCGGGCCCCGGCGGACCTGGACCGGGACCAACTGCTGCTCCATGCCGAGCGCTTCATCGAGCGCTACCACAGCGTGCGGTTGGAGAACCTGCAGCTCGGCGAGATCCTGCTCGAGTTCGTGCGCCTCATCCGGGCGCACCACATCACCCTCCCGCCCGACCTGGCCCTGCTCGCCAAGGCCCTCATCACGGTGGAGGGGCTGGGGCAGGTCCTGGACCCCGAATTCGACATGGTCTCCGAGGCCGAGCCCTACCTGCGGGCGGTGATGCGGGCGCGCTATCGCCCGGACCAGATGGCCAGGCGCATGCTGGGCCGGGTGGAGGCGGGGGGCGCGGAGACCCAGGCGATCTACCGCGATTTCCGCAGCGCCCTGCGCCGGTTGGGGCAGGGCACCCCCATCCAGTTCGAGTTCCGCCAGCTGCGCAGCCTGGAGCAGGAGCTGGACCGGGCCAGCAACCGCATCGCCTTTGCCCTGGTGGTTGCCGCCCTGGTCATCGGCTCCGCCCAGCTGGTGGTGGCGGGAGCGGGCCCGGAGGTCTACGGCCTGCCCATGTTCGGCCTGGTGGGCTTCGGCGTGGCGGCCTTCTTCGGCCTGTGGCTGATCGTGGCCATCTCTCGCTCGGGGCGCCTCTGACGCCCCGGCGCTTGCCTCCGCCTACAGCTCGTAGCGGCGCTTCTTGCGGAAGCGGATGCGCGGCAGGATCAGGCCCACCAGCATCCCGGCAACAACCACGCCGGCCCCGCGGGTGAACCAGGTCTGGGCGGAGAGGTCCTGAAGCTGCCTGTTCTCTTCCTGCAACCGCTTGAGCTCCTCGGCCTGCTCCTGGTTGCGCCGCTCCAGGGTCTCCGCGCGCTCTTTCAGGGCGACCGCGTTGGAGCTTGTCTCCTTGAGCTCCTCGAGCTCCCGCTTGAGCTCCCCGTTTTCCTGCTGCAGAGCCTCCAGCTCTTCGCGCTGCCCCTCCATCTTTTCCATGCGGGCCTGGTTGCGTTCCATGCGCTCCCGCATGTTGGCGATCCGGTCCCGCGCCGGCCGCTCGTCCATCAGGTAGCGGGTCAGGACCCAGCCTTCCGTGCCGGAAGGCGTCCGGACGCGGGAAAACCCTGCCTCCCGGTCCACCTCCAGGACTTCCAGCGGGGTGCCGCTATCGGGGGACGCCAGGATCTTGTGCTGGACGGACTTGCCGCGCCGGAGCGTAATCTCCAGCTGGTCGCTGACGTAGCGGGTCTCCGCCTGGGCAGCGATAGCCGAGAAGGCAAGGAGAAGCATGAGCAGGAATGTGGTCTTGCGTAGCATTTCTTGGAATTCTAAAACCGTATGGGATGGCCTTGTTCGGGCCTAGATGATGCCCATTTCCCGGCCCGGGTTCAAACCCCATTGCACTCCGGAACGCCAACATTCGGAATAAACTCCTGATTTCAAGCCGCCTTTTGGATTAGAAATTTCCTGTATTCCCATAAGGGATACTGAAGAGGAAGGGGAGGGCTGGAGGCATCCAGGGCAGGGTCAGGACTTCCGGGCGCTCGCCAGGCCCTGGAGCTCGTAGAGAAGCTCCAGGGCCTGGCGGGGGGTGAGGCTGTCGGGATCGGTCTCCCGCAGGCGCTCCACCAGGGGGTCCGCGGCGCTGCCGAACAGATCGAGTTGCGGGGCCGGCTGGGGATCTCCGGGCTCGTGGGTGGGGGTGACGGCCCCCGACTCCAGCTCTTCCAGGAGGTCACGGGCGCGCTCGATGACGGGGGCGGGGAGGCCGGCCAGGGAGCCCACCTGCAGGCCGTAGCTGCGGTCGGCCGCGCCGTCGCGCACGGTGTGCAGGAAGATCACCCGGTCGCCGTGCTCCCGGGCGGAGACGTGGACGTTGGCCACCCCGGAGAGCCGGTCGGCCAGATCGGTGAGCTCGAAGTAGTGGGTGGCGAACAGGGCCCAGGAGCGGTTGTGCTCGGCGAGGCGCTCGGCGCTGGCCCACGCCAGGGCGAGCCCGTCGAAGGTGGAGGTGCCGCGGCCGATCTCGTCCATGAGCACCAGGGAGTCGGGACCGGCGTTGTGGAGGATGTTGGCGGTCTCGGTCATCTCCACCATGAATGTGGAGCGCCCGGAGGCGAGGTCGTCGCGGGCGCCGATGCGGGTGAAGATGCGGTCCACCGGGCGCAGGCGCGCCTCAGCGGCGGGCACGTAGCTGCCGGCGTGGGCGAGCAGGGTGATAAGGGCCACCTGACGCATGTAGGTGGACTTGCCGCCCATGTTGGGGCCGGTAATGAGCAGCATGCGCCGCCGGTTGTTGAGGATCAGGTCGTTGGGCACGAAGGGATCGCTGCTGGCGGCCTCCACCACGGGATGGCGGCCCTCCCGGATGGTGAGGGAGCGATCCTCGGTCCATTCCGGCTGCACGTAATCCAGGGCCTCGGCCCGCTCGGCGAAGCAGGCGAGCACGTCCGCCTCGGCGATCGCCTGGGCCAGGGGCTGCAGGGCGGGCAGGTCGGCCCGGAGGGACTCCACCAATTCCTCGAACAGGGCCTTCTCCCGGGCCAGGGCCCGCTCGGCGGCCGAGAGGGCCTGCTCCTCGAAGCGCTTGAGCTCGGGGGTGACGAAGCGCTCGGCGTTCTTGAGGGTCTGCTTGCGGATGAAGCGCTCCGGGACCTGGCCCAGGCGCGACTTGGACACCTCGATGTAGTAGCCGTGCACCTTGTTGTAGGCCACCTTGAGGGTGTCGATGCCGGTGGCCTCCCGCTCCTCGGCCTCCAGGCGAACCAGGTAGTCGCCGGCGTTGTCGCCCACGTCCTTGAGCTGGTCCAGCTCGGCGTCGAAGCCGGGCCGGATGAAGCCGCCGTCGCGCACCGTGGCCGGAGGCTGATCCACCAGGGCGCGCTGGAGGTGGCCCACCCATTCCGGTTGCGGGGGCAAGGCCTCCGCCAGCTCCGCGAGCCGGGGGCTGTCGTGGGACTCCAGGACCTCGCGCAGCGCGGGGACTACCGCCAGGGTCTCGCCTAGCTTCTTGAGGTCCCGCGGATTGGCCGAGCCCAGGCCGACCCGGGTCAGGATCCGTTCCATGTCCCCGGCGCGGTCCAGGATCTCGCGCACCTCCAGGAACCGGCCGCGGTCCAGCAGGGAGCCCACCGCCTGGTGGCGCCGGCGGAGGGCCTCCATGTCGCGCAGGGGCCGGTTCAGCCAGTGACGCAGGAGCCGCGCTCCCATGGGGGTCACCGTACGGTCGATGACGCCCACCAGGTGGGTGTCGCCCTCTCCGGAGAGGGTGCGGTCGATCTCCAGGTTGCGGCGGGTCGCGGCGTCCATGACCACCGTCTCCGCCGTGCGCTCGCGCTCCAGGGTGCGCACGTGGGGCAGCAGGCCCTTCTGCGTCTCCCGGGCGTAGATCAGCAGGGCCCCCGCCGCGGGGAGGCCGGCGGAAAGGCCCTCGCAGTCGAAGGCCGAAAGGTCCCGGGTGCCGAACTGCTCGGTGAGGTACTCACGGGCGGTGTCCTCCTGGAAGCCCCAGGTGGGGCGCGGCTGGGCCCGGTCCCGGTAGGGCGGGCCCACGCTCTCCGGGAGGGCGTGGCCCTCGGGGAGGAGGATCTCCGCAGGGTCGAGGCGCGTCACCTCACCGCCCAGGGACTCCTCCGAGTCCAGTTCCGTTACCGTGAACCGCGCCGTGGACAGGTCCAGGGCGGCCAGGCCCCAACGGTCCCCCTGCGGCCCGGGTACCACCGCGGCCAGGAAGTTGTTGGCCCGCTCCTCCAGCAGGTGGGATTCGGTGAGGGTGCCGGGGGTAACCACCCGGACCACCTTGCGCTCCACCGGCCCCTTGGCGGCGTTGGGGTCGCCCATCTGCTCGCAGATGGCCACCGATTCTCCCGCCTTCACCAGCCGCGCCAGGTAGGGCTCCAGGTTGTGTACCGGGACCCCGGCCATGGGGATGGCCTGGCCGCCGCTCTCGCCACGCTGGGTGAGGGTGATGTCCAGCAGCCCCGCGGCGCGCTGCGCGTCCTCGAAGAAGAGCTCGTAGAAGTCCCCCATGCGGTAGAACAGCAGGATGTCCGGGTATTCCGCCTTGATGCGGAGATATTGCTGGACCATGGGGGTGTGGGCGTTGGCCTGGGTCATGGGTGCTCGCGTCTGGTGCAGGGAGTAGGGGAACCCACGGACGGGGCGCCGCTTGAGCGGCCCGGGAAACGGTAACATACTCAAATTTTGCCGCGCTTTCAGGTGCCGGAGGCAACGCGATGGCGCAGTCCGGATGGTCCCACTACGAGCACCAGGCCGATGTGGGGATCCGCGCCTTCGGTCCCACCCTGGAGGAAACCCTGGTCCAGGCCGCCCTGGGCCTGACGGCGGTGATTACCGAGCCCGAGGCGGTGGTCCCCCAGGATCCCGTTCCCATCGAGGTGTCCGCCCCCGATCCCGAATTCCTCCTGGTGGAGTGGCTCGACGCCCTCGTCTACGAGATGGCCACCCGTTCCATGCTGTTCGGGGCCTTCGAGGTGTCCCTGACGGAGGAGGGCCTGGCCGCCACGGCCTGGGGCGAGCCCGTGGACCGGGCGCGCCACCAGCCCGCCGTGGAGGTGAAGGGGGCGACCCTCACCGACCTGCGGGTAGCCCGAACGGAGGCCGGCACCTGGACGGCCCAGTGCGTGGTGGACGTCTAGACCGGAACCCCACGGGAGGAGGCTGGCATGGATATCGACCGGCTGCACAAGGTGGACGACTTCCAGTGGGTGCTGGAGCCGGAAAGGGCCATGCGGGTGCCCGGCGTCCTCTATGCGGACGAAGCACTGCTGGAAGGCATGGACGACCGGGTCCTGGAGCAGGTGGCCAACGTCGCCGCCCTGCCGGGGATCGTCAAGGCCTCCTACGCCATGCCCGACGCCCACTGGGGCTACGGCTTTCCCATCGGCGGGGTGGCGGCCTTCGACCCCGACGCCGGCGGGGTGGTCTCCGCCGGCGGGGTGGGCTTCGACATCTCCTGTGGCGTCCGCACCCTGCGCACCGGAGTCACTGAAGAGGATATCCGGCCGCACCAGAAGGCCCTGGCCGATATGCTCTTCCACCGCATCCCGGCGGGCCTGGGCAGCCACGGCAAGATCCACCTGTCCCCCGGCCAGATGGACGACATGCTCGCCGGCGGGGCCCGCTGGGCAGTGCAGGAGGGCTACGGCGAGCCGGAGGACCTGGAGCGGATCGAGGAGTACGGCTGCATGCCCGGCGCCGACCCCGGCCAGGTTTCCGCACGGGCCAAGGAGCGCCAGAAGGACGAGATGGGTACCCTGGGGTCCGGGAACCACTACCTGGAGGTGCAGAAGGTAGCCGCGGTCTACGATCCGGATACCGCCAGCGCCTTCGGCCTCCGGGAGGGCGACGTGGTGATGACCATCCACTGCGGCTCCCGCGGGCTGGGCCACCAGATCGGCACCGAGACCCTGAAATCCATGGCCCGGTCCGCCCCCGGGCACGGCATCGAGCTGCCCGACCGCGAGCTGGCCTGCGCGCCGTTGCGGTCTCCGGAGGGGCAGGCCTACCTCGGCGCCATGCGGGCCGGCATCAACTGCGCCCTGGCCAACCGGGAGATCATCACTCACCTGGCCCGGCAGGGCTTCCAGGACATCTTCCCCGAAGCGACCCTGGAGCTCCTCTACGACGTCTCCCACAACACCTGCAAAGAAGAGGAGCACCGGCTGGACGGGGAGACCCGCCGCCTGTTCGTGCACCGCAAGGGCGCAACCCGGGCCTTCGGCCCCGGCAATCCCAATCTGCCCCGACCCCTGCGCCCCGTGGGCCAGCCGGTGCTCATCGGCGGCACCATGGGCACCGCCTCCTACATCCTGGTGGGCGAGGAGGGCAACGAAACCCGCTCCTTCGGCAGCTCCTGCCACGGCGCCGGGCGGCGCATGAGCCGCAACCAGGCCAAGAAGCAGTGGCGCGGCGACCAGGTGGTCCGCGAGCTCGCCCACCGGGGCATCCTCATCCGCAGCCCTTCCATGCGCGGCGTGGCCGAGGAGGCCCCCGGGGCCTACAAGGCCGTGGAGGAAGTGGTGGAGGCGGCGGAGTCCGCCGGGCTATCCCGCCGGGTCGCCCGTGTGGAGCCCCTTGTCACCATCAAGGGATAACACCTTACCACCGCGAGCCTTTCTTTCCCGCTCACCTTCCCCTCATTCGCTCGCGGAATTTCCCGCTTGGCATGTTAGTGACAATTAATGTAGGGTCTTTCCGGGCTTCGCCAGAGCCGGAGGGAAGCCCGCGTGTTCTGATCCGGCACCGAACGAGGGGAGCATGGGGGGGAATAGGCCTCGAATTGCATGGTTGGTACTTGCCGGTACGCTTGCCGGCGCCCTGTTGCTGGCGGGATGCGGTGATTCGGCGGGGGAAGGGGGGAACCCCGCCTTGGCGGACGAGGACTCCGCCACCCAGACCCCCGGAAACGATTCCGAAAATCAATCGGAAGGCGGATCGGGGGGGGCCACGGAAACCGATGGCGGCGAGGCGGTGCCGGAAACGGGAATCGCCCCGTTCGAGCCCCACTGGGGCAAGGTAGGGGTCTTCACCGAGGCTACCACCTGCCAGCGGTGCCACCGTGCCTCTCCCGAAGGGGCCACCCCCGCGGTGATGCGCTACCCGGACGCCGACGGCGCGGACGTGAGCCCGGCGGGCGGGTGGGGCGGCAGCATGATGGACCAGGCCTTCCACGACCCCTATTACCAGGCGGTGGTGGCCGAGGAGGCCGAGCGGTTCCCCCACTACGCGGGGGATATCGAGGACAAATGCCTGACCTGCCACGCGCCCATGGCCCGCACCCACGCCCACCAGACGGGCACCGGGCTGTCCGGCGAGAACTGCCAGCTGAATCCTGACGGCTGCTTCCGCATGGAGACGGCCTGGGGCCAGGAGCACGCCCGGGAGGGGGTGAGCTGCACGGTCTGCCACCAGATCCAGGACGACGGCAGCCTGGGGACCAAGGAGGGCTACTCCGGAAAGTACTCCATCTCCGCGGACCCCTCCACCCCCGAGATCTTCGGCCCCTTCGAGAATCCCCGGGGCACCGGCATGGCCAACATCTCCGGCTACACCCCGGTCCATGCCCCCCACATGGACCGATCCGAGACCTGCGCCACCTGCCACAACCTGTACACGCCCACCTTCGATCTGGAGGGCAACCCTACCGGGGACGAGTTCCTGGAGCAGGGCCCTCATCTGGAGTGGAAGAACAGCCGCTTCGCCGGCGAGCGCTCCTGTCAGGACTGCCACATGCCGCAGCCCGAGGATGGGTACGCCACCCGCATCGCCGTCCGGCAGAGCGGCGAGCCGCAACCGGCCCTGCCCGAGCGCACCCCCTTCCATCGCCATGCGCTGCTGGGCGGCAACGCCTACATGCTGGATGTCATGGAGGAGTTCCGGGAGGAGCTGGGCCTGCGTCCGGGCGTGGAGGAGCAGCTGGAGGAAAAGGCCGAACAGACCCGGGCATTCCTGGGCAATCAGGCCGCCGAACTGCGGATCCCCCGCCTGGAACGCTCGGGGGCCGAGCTTCTCGCGGACGTGGAGATCCACAACCTTACCGGACACAAGCTGCCCACCAGCTTCCCCAGCCGGCGGATGTGGCTGCACCTCACCGTCACCGACGCGGAGGGCGAGGTGGTGTTCGAGTCCGGGGCGGTGGACGAGAAGGGCCGGCTTCTCATGGGCAGCGACCCCCTCCGGGAGAACTGCCTGGCGGTGGAGAAGCCGGAAGGGTTCACCAATGCCGGCTGCTACGAGCCGCACCGGAACGAGATCCGGTCCGAGGAGGAGGTGGCGGTGTACGAGGCGGTGCTTGGCGATGTGAACGGGCATGTCACCCACGTGCTCCTGCACGCCGATACCTACCTCAAGGACAACCGCATCCCGCCGGAGGGCTTTACCGAATCCGGGGCGGGATTCGTTCCGGATACGGCGGTGGCCGGGGCGGCCCGGGAGGACGGCGACTTCAACCGCAACGCCGACGGCCCCGGATCCGGCCGGGACACGGTCCATTACCGGATCCCGTTAGCGGAGGCTCAGGGGTCGTTGACGGTCCGGGCCGAGCTCCGCTATCAGACCATCCGGCCCAGCTTCGTAGAGGGCCTCCATGCCGAGGATGAGAAGGTGGGCCGGTTCAAGGCCATGTACGGGGCCATGCCACCGGCGGTGGAACAGTTGGCGGTCATGGAGCGGAGCCTGCCCTGACCGGCCCCGGGCCCACCCTCGAACCTGTCCGGCCGCGGCTCTGCCCGCGGCCTTTTTTTGGCCCTGCCTGCCCGCGCCATTTCCCTCTCCAGGGCGTTTCCATCCCTGCAGGGGAAAATTTTCCATCCGGACAATAAGGAGGGATCTTCCCCCGTACTGCACATGCCCGCCGGCCGGCAAGCCGTACGCATGGGACACGTGGCCGGAGTCCGTAAGGGCCCCTTTTTTTCGATGGCTTTTACGGCGGAAGCCCTCGCAATCCGGGATCCTGCCTGCCTTGGATAACATGTATTCCACGGATCCCGTCGGCCACTTTGCAGTGGCCGATCCCACCGAGCCCTTCTCCACGAAAAATGCGGCGCCGCACACCGGCACTAGGCCGTTGACGGGCTTTACAGAAGGCAAACGGACAGAATTTTTAATATTTTACCAATAGTTTTAGTTGTTTGTTTTTAAAAACCTTTTAAGTTGGCTCGCTATTTGAATAGGCATAAATGCAACGGGAAGAGGTCTGGAATACCTTCCCGGACCATGAACCGATTTCAAGGAGGGACATATGCG
Organism: Thiohalorhabdus denitrificans; assembly: GCF_001399755.1. NCBI lineage: Bacteria > Pseudomonadati > Pseudomonadota > Gammaproteobacteria > Thiohalorhabdales > Thiohalorhabdaceae > Thiohalorhabdus > Thiohalorhabdus denitrificans. The sequence goes on from NZ_LJCP01000010.1 coordinate 338,003, forward strand.
CTCCAAGCTGTTTGGCCTCTCGGCGGCAGGCATCCTGCTGGGCACCGCAACGGGGGCCCAAGGGGGGACGATCCTCAACTGGAACCTCGACAATGTCGCGGTGGACCCCGGGCCCTACGCGGACGGCACGACCTACTACAGCACCATCTACGACGAGCCCGTTACGGGCGGGGTGGGGGATGCAGCCACCAACGGACGTATGGCCTTCGAGCCCCCGGAGGGTGCGGCCCCCGGCATGAAGGTGATGAACGATGCCCCGGATCTCAATCCCGGCCAGGACATCGGGAACTGCATCATGGCGGCGGGGGACGCCACCTGCGAGAGCGGTTTCCAGAGCGGCAAGCGCTACAAGCTGCACGCGACGGAAGCCGAGCCCATTGACCTGGTCTTCAACGTGGTGGACTCCCAGGAGACCACCGACTACCGGGTCTTCGAGAAGATCAGCAACTACACCGGTGGCTCCCTGGAGGGCTTCGAGCGGGAGCTCGGCTTCGGCATCGGCGAGGACTTCACCCAGTCCACCGCCGAGGATGGACTGAGCTTCGGCAGCGAGGCGCGGACCCAGTTCCCGTTCGAGCTGTTCGGGGACGCGGAAGAGCACCCGTTCCATGAGCTGTCCGGGTTTTACGACCCCACGGCCACCTCCGGCTACGAGCTGGACCTGGCGGAGGACTCCATGGCCAGCAGCGGGTTCTACGGCGCCTACGGGGACTTCTTCGGCGACTGGCTGGACAACGGCGAGGTCCCGGACGGGTACTTCTGGGATCACGACAACGACCCGGAGACCGAGGACATCCTGATGGCCACCTACGACGAGGAGGAGGGCGCCTGGATCCAACGCCGGGAGGAGCAGGACGGCGAGGCCGTGCCCATCGAGCCCACGGAGGTTTCCGAGGCGGAGCTGCTGGAGGACGGGTATTACAGCGCCGCTGTCACCGACCTGGCCAACCTCAACCTCAACTACTTCGTCAACGTGGGTAATGTCACCGACTGGAGCACCTACGAGCAGGGCGTGGGGACCTTCACCCTGCGGCTGACCCCGGATAGGGCGGTGGACGTTCCCGCCCCGCAGACCGCCGGGCTGCTGCTGACCGGCCTGGCCCTGGTGGTCGCCGGCCGGCGCCGCCAAGCCGGCCCCTGCTGACCCGGGATAAGGCGGCCCCGGCCCGGGGCCGCCCCGAGGGCCCAGGAAAAGAATGCCCCGGCTCCCCTTCGGGGAGCCGGGGCATCGTCGTATGGGGCGGGAGCCCCGGACGGTGCGTTACTTCACCCGGTCCTCGTAGGTGCCGTCGGCGGGGTTCACCCGGATCACGTCGCCGGATTCAACGAAGGGCGGTACCATGACGGTCACGCCCGTCTCCACCTCCGCGGGCTTGTAGGAGGCGCTGGCGGTCTGGCCCTTCACCACGGGCTCCGCCTCCACCACCTTGAGCTCCACGGCCTTGGGGAGCTCGATTCCGATGGGGCGCTCGTTGTGGAAGAGGACCTCCACCTCGGTGTTAGGCAGGAGGAAGTCCGTGGAGCCCTCCAGGACGTCCTCGCCGATGGTCACCTGGTCGTAGGTCTCCTGGTCCATGAAGACGTAGTGGGCGCCGTCGTGGTAGAGGAACTGCATGGGTCGGGGCTCCACCACGGCCTTCTCTACCTTCTCCTCGGAGCGGAAGCGGTGGTTGGTCTTGGTCCCGGTCTCGATGTTCTTGAGCTCCGCCTGAATGAACGCGCCCCCCTTGCCGGGCTTGGTGTGCTCGGTCTTCAGGACCCGCCACAGGCCGCCTTCGAACTCGATGATATTGCCCTTGCGGATCTGCAGTGCCTCAAGCTTCATGGTTCCCTTCTCTTCGATTTCCGGTGGGGTGGGGCGAACATATTATCAAGAACTGATAAATTACGGTCCGGTCCAAGGAATCAGGCTTTCCCAAGGGGCCGGAGGCCGGGGCCGTTTTTACCATATCCCGTGCAGCCAGCTTAAGTCGGTCCCGGGACGTCAGTGAACCGAGATCGAGGAGCGTTTACGGCCATGAGCCAGAATAGCAGCCATCAGCCGGTGGAGATCCGCCCCCACACCAAATCCAAGATCCTCGAGATCGAGTGGGACGACGGCCACATCTCCAAGCTCACCTACGAATACCTGCGGGTGGAATGCCCCTGCGCCGACTGCAAGGGCCACACCCCCGACCAGGCGAAGACCATCACCGGCAAGGAGAACGTGGACATCACCGACTTCCAGCCGGTGGGGAACTACGCCCTCCAGCTTTCCTTCGACGACGGCCATAATACCGGCATCTTCACCTGGGACTACCTGCGCCGGCTGGACACCTCCGCCGAGGCCTAGGGGCCTCCGGGAACCAAGCCGTCCCGAGGAAGGAATGAGGCGCGGGCCGCCCCAGGGGCGGCCCGGATTCCCCGCGCTCCCGGATGCCCCGGACCGGTATCGGTCCGGGGCCCGGTCCAAGGGATACCCCATACCCCATGATCCCCCTGTACGACGACAACCCCACAAGCCGCCCGCCGGTGGTCACGGTCGCCCTGATCGCCCTCTGCGTGTTGGCGTTCCTGGGTCAGATCTCCCTGAGCGAGCAGGCCGCCACCCGGCTCATCTACCAGCTGGGGGCCATTCCGGCGGTGATCACCGGCGAGCTGCGCCTGCATCCGGATCTGGCGGGCGCGGCACCGGCGCATGCCACCCTGTTCACGAGCATGTTCCTGCACGGGGGGCTGCTGCACCTGGGGGGGAACATGCTGTACCTGTGGATCTTCGGTAACAACGTGGAGGACGCCCTGGGCCACTTCCGCTTCCTGCTGTTCTACCTCGCCGGAGGGGTGGTTGCGGCCCTGGCCCATATCTACATGGACCCCGTGTCCGAGGTGCCCATGATCGGCGCCTCGGGCGCCATCTCCGGGGTGCTCGGGGCCTACCTGCTGCTGTACCCCAAGGCGCAGGTGGCGGTGCTGATCCCCATCGGCATCATCCTCCAGCTAGTGCGTCTTCCGGCGGTGGTAGTCCTGCTGCTGTGGTTCCTATTCCAGTTCCTCTCCAACGTGTTCGCGGGTGCCCAGGAAGGGGGCGGGGGAGTGGCCTGGATGGCCCACATTGGCGGTTTCCTCGCCGGCATGGTCCTCCTGTTCCTGTTCAAACGCCGGGGTGTCCCGCTTTTCGGCGATGGGCGCTGATCCGGCAGGAACCTGTACCGCGTTAAGGCATGACCGAAAGCGAGCAGCGTAACGCCCTGATTCATAAGATGCCCACCGGCCCCGGCGTCTACCAGATGGTGGACGAGGCCGGGGTGGTGGTGTACGTGGGCAAGGCGCGCAACATCCGCAACCGCATCCGCAGCCATTTCCAGAACGCGGATACGGACGCCAAGACGCGCGCCATGGTGCGCCAGATCCACGACATCCACGCCACCCTGACGCACACGGAGACCGAGGCCCTGCTCCTGGAGAGCAACCTCATCAAGCGCCACAAGCCGCGCTACAACGTCCTGCTGCGGGATGACAAGAGCTATCCTTACATCTTCCTGTCCCGCAGCCACGACTACCCCCGGCTGGCCTTCCACCGCGGGCCCCAGAAGGAGAAGGGGCGCTACTTCGGGCCCTATCCGTCCGCCGGGGCGGTGCGGGAGACCCTGAAGCTGATGCAGAAAATTTTCCCGGTGCGCCAGTGCGAGGACACCTTCTTCGCCAACCGGTCGCGACCGTGCCTGCAGTACCAGATCGAGCGCTGCAGCGGCCCCTGCACCGGCGAGGTCGACGAGGAGACCTACCGGGAGTACGTGCGTCAGGCGGAGCTGTTCCTCGCCGGGCGCAACGAGGAACTCGACCGCGAGCTCACCGAGCGGATGGAGCAGGCCTCGGCGGAGATGCGCTTCGAGGAGGCGGCGCGCCTCCGCGACCAGATCCGGGCCATCCGCCGGGTCCAGGAGCACCAGCACGTCAGCGGCGGCAGCGGCGACCACGACGTGATCGCCGTACGCATGGAGGCGGGGGTGGCCTGCGTGCAGGTGTTCTTCATCCGGGGCGGACGCAACCTGGGCAACCGGGGCTTCTTCCCCAGCCACACCGAGGGGGTGCCCCCCGAGGCGGTGCTGCAGGCGTTTTTGACCCAGTTCTACGACGACAAGCCGGTCCCGCCGAGCGTGGTGGTGAACCAGCCCCTGGACGAGAAGGAGGCCCTGGAGGAGGCCTTCGCCGAGCGCATGGAGCGCAAGGTGACCATCACCCATCCGCAGCGCGGCGAGAAGCGCCACTGGGTGGCCATGGCCGAGCACAACGCGGATAATGCCCTGCAGCGCAGGATTTCCGACTCGGCCAGCCTGGAGGCCCGCTACCAGGCCCTGGCGGACGCCCTCGGTCTCGAAGCGCCCCCGGAGCGCATGGAGTGCTTCGACATCTCCCACACGCGGGGGGAGGGCACGGTGGCCTCCTGCGTGGTGTTCGACCGGGAGGGGCCGCGGAAATCCGATTACCGGCGCTTCAACATCCGGGACATCGAGCCGGGGGACGACTACGCGGCCATGGAGCAGGCCCTGTCCCGGCGCTACGGCCGGCTGAAACGGGAAGGGGCGCCGCTGCCGGACCTGGTCATCGTGGACGGGGGCCAGGGCCAACTGCATGTGGCAGAACGGGTCTTCGAGGAGCTGCAGATCTCCGGGGTGGAGCTGCTCGGGGTGTCCAAGGGCCCGGAGCGCCGCCCCGGCGAGGAGGATCTCTGGCAGCCGGGCCAGGCGCACGCCTTCAGCCTCGACCCGCATTCCAAGGCGCTGCACCTCCTGCAGCAGATCCGGGACGAGGCCCACCGCTTCGCGGTCTCCGGCCACCGGCAACGACGCAGCAAGGCTCGCCGCGAGTCCGCCCTGGACGGCATTCCCGGGGTGGGGGGCAAGCGCAAGAAGGCCCTCTTGAGCCACTTCGGCGGCCTCAAGGGCATCCGGACCGCGGGCGTGGAAGACCTCCAGAAGGTGGAGGGGATCAGCCGCTCCCTGGCGGAGCGCATCTACGCGGAATTCCATTCGGGGAGTAACGGGTGAACTGGAACGTTCCGAACATCTTGACCCTCATCCGCATCGGGGCCATCCCCCTGCTGATGGGCCTGTTCTTCATCCCGGGCTGGCCCGGCTACCTGGCGAGCACAGTGGTCTTCGTGCTCGCCGCCATCACCGACTGGGTGGACGGCTACTGGGCCCGCCGCTACGAGCAGACCAGCGCCTTCGGCGCCTTCCTGGACCCGGTGGCCGACAAGCTCATGGTGGCCACGGCCCTGGTCCTGCTTACCGCCGACGGCCGCGCTCCGGCCATCCTCACGGTGATCATCATCGGCCGCGAGATCACCATCTCTGCCCTGCGGGAGTGGATGGCGGAGCTCGGCAAGCGGGCCGCCGTGGCGGTTTCCTGGATGGGCAAGCTCAAGACCGCCGCCCAGATGGTGGCCATCGTTCTGCTGCTCCTGCACGTGCCCATCCAGGGGGTGAACGTCCATCTCTGGGGCTTGGGGCTGCTGACCCTGGCGGCCATCCTGACCCTCTGGTCCATGATCCTCTATCTCAAGGCGGCGCTGCCCATCCTGCTCTCCGGGGAGGAGAGCCCCGCGGAGGGGTCCTGACCCGCCGACGGACGGGGCGGCGCCTTGACACGAAAGGGCCGTTTTGCGAGATTAAGCCTTGCCGAGCGGAAGTAGCTCAGCTGGTAGAGCACAACCTTGCCAAGGTTGGGGTCGCGAGTTCGAATCTCGTCTTCCGCTCCAAACACCAAGCAGGTTCCGCACCTGGAAGGGGAAAGCTGTTTGGCTTTCCCTTTTTGTTTCCCGGCTGGGTGGCAGAGTGGCGATGCGACGGACTGCAAATCCGTTCTACGTCGGTTCGATTCCGGCCCCAGCCTCCATATAGCGCACCTCCCGGAAAAGGCCGCCCCTCGAGGGCGGCCTTTTCCGTTTCTATCCCCCTTGCATCGCATACCCTGCTTCCCCCCAAGGCCGCGCCCGAATGGCAAAGCTCCGGGACGCGCCTTTTTGCTCCCCGGGGGAGGCCTCGCCCCTTACCAAAGACCGGCTTCCCGCGTGGACCCCGAACCCGTGCCGAGCGGGGAGCAAGTCCCATCCGCGGGACAGGGGACCCCCGGAAGCCCAGGCTCGCGGGGGTTCCCGGGTTGGTGGGTCTTTACGTTCTCATTTTGTTCTCGTTGGCGGGACAGGCTAGAGGAGGAGCCGGAACAGACCTACGAGCAGGAAGATCCCGCCGATCAGGGCCAGGGGCAGGATCTCGCCGCGAGGCCGCTGCTGGCGGTGGAGGTTATAGGCGCTGACCTCGAGGATGAGGCCGAAGATCAGTGCGGCGATAGCGATGATGGGGGCGTCCACGGGACCTCCTTAGCTGGAATGATTGGATTGGCTCTACGCCGTACCGCCGGGGTGGCGGCATGCCACCGGTTGGCCTCCCACAAGGTGCCATAAAGGGTACGGGCTGTAAGGGGTTGCCGGAAGGCCGAAGCGATGGGAACACTGGTAGCAGGGCCCCGCCATGGGGCGCGATTCCAAAGGGAGGAAAACCATGGAACTTGCCGTCAACGTGCTGGCCGTGCTTTCCCTGCTGATCCTGGCCACGATTATGTATATGACGGCGCACCCGCATTAGCCGGAAACCGCTGCGGGTACCAAAGAGGAAGGCCGCCCCGGAAGGGGCGGCCTTTTTTCATGGGACCGACGGTGTCTGGTCCCAGGGTAGCCTGGTGGCCGGGGAGGGACTCGAACCCTCACGGAGGTTACCCTCCAGCGGATTTTAAGTCCGCGGCGTCTACCAATTCCGCCACCCGGCCGGAGTATGGCGCCCAAGGACCTTTCGGACCCTAAGGGCGGGAATACTTTACCAGTTCCGACCCGGAGCAGCGACCGGCAGAGCGCGCCAAAGGGTTGCTACGGCGCGGTTATTGGGAGGGCTCGGTGGAGGCGCCACTGACGCGGCTATTCCAGGCCAAATAACCGATGGCCGACCCTTCAGCAAGCAGGTGGAGGCCGAGCAGAACCCCGAGGACCCAGCCAGCGGAAACCGGCAAATTGCCCAACAGGAAGGCGGCCAGGACCAGCCCAAGGATCCCGCTGCCCAGCACCCATTGCCAGTTCGGGATCGGCCGAATGGTCAGGGAGAAGACCACCTTGGAGATGCCTTCCACCATTAGGTAGACCACGAGCAACAGGCTCATTGTGGCCAGACCCTCCCGCGGCTGCAGCAGGAAGAGCCAGCCAATCAGTACCGAAAGAACCACGGAAATGAGCTGGATCCAGAAGTGGGGGACATGCCTGGCCCCGATCAGGCTGATCGCCTGAACCAGCCCGCTGATGATCAGGATCCAGCCGAGGATCGCCACCATGGCCACCGAAGAGAGCAGCGGATAGGCCAGGGCCAGGAGTCCTGCAACCCCCATGCACCCGCCCTGAATCAAGTGCCAGAGCCAATGCCGCCTGACGGTTTCCCGGAGGGCTTCACGCATGGCCTGGGCAGCGTCTTCCAAGGATACCGCCATGATCGGGCTTCCTTTGGCCTTCGGAATCGGCGAAGTTCGCCCGGACATCCGGGCTTCCTCAGGCCAAGTTAGCGGCCCAGGTCTCTAGCGGTCCAGTTTTCCATCTTGCAGCCAAGCGCACCGGGCCGTAATGCAGGGTTTGGCACGGGAAGGCAAAGACCGGCGGGCACGAATAACCCATAGGCGCCTACCGCCCAGCCTCGGCAGTGAAAGAGCACCAAACCGGGACCCATGCGAAAGGGGCCGCTTACGCGCCCCCGAATTCTATTTAACATAATATACATTATGCGCAATCCAGTGGGCCGGAGAAGGCGCCACCTTGAGGCCTAGCGGCCATTGGCGCTGCCGGCAGGCTTCCGCGGGCTCCCGGACGGAGGCCCTCTGCGTTACACTCCGGACATGGCAACCGAAAACCACCACGACGACCCCCTCGAGCCGCTGGTGGCCGCCGAATTCCCGGTGGCCGAACGGCACATCTACCTGAACCACGCGGCCATCAGCCCGTGGCCGGAGCGCACCCGGCGGGCGCTGCAGGACTTCGCCGACGGCATCACGCGGGACGGCTCCCTGCATTTCCCCGAATGGCAGGACAAGGAGCGGCAGCTGCGGCAGCGCCTCGCCCACTTGGTCAATGCCCCCGGGCCGGAGTCAGTCGCCCTGGTACCCAACACCTCCGCCGGCCTGTCCCTGGTGGCCACGGGTCTGGACTGGCGCCCCGGCGACAACGTGGTCATCACCGACTCCGAGTTTCCCAGCAATCGCATGCCCTGGGAGGCCCTCGCCGACCAGGGCGTTGAGGTGCGCGAGGCGGCATGCACGCCCGCCGGCGAGGCGGACTGCGAGGCCAACGTGCTGAGGCTGGTGGACGAACGCACCCGGGTGGTGAGCATAAGCAGCGTGCAGTTCGGCACCGGGCGGGCCCTGGATCTGGAGCGCATCGGCCGGGAACTGGCGGGGACACCCACCGCCTTCTGCGTGGACGCCATCCAGAGCCTGGGCGCCTTCCCCTTCGATGCCCGCGCGGTGCACGCGGACTTCGTGGCAGCCGACGGCCACAAATGGCTGCTGGGGCCGGAGGGGCTGGGGGTGTTTTACTGCGCGCCGGAATGGCTGGAGGGTCTGCGGCTGCACCAATGGGGCTGGCACATGGCGGAGCCCTTCGGGGACTTCGACGCCCGGCAGTGGGAACCAGCCCCCACCGCGCGGCGCTTCGAGCCGGGCACCCCGAACACGCCCTCCAACCACGCCCTGGAGGCCAGCCTGTCGCTGCTCCAGGAGGTGGGCGTCGACCGGGTCGGGGAGCGGATCCGGGAGCGGGTGGACCACCTGATCGCCGGCCTGGAGGACCTCCCCGGCGTGGAGCTCATCTCCCCGGTGGACCCCGACCGACGCGCCGGCATCGTCACGGCCCGCTTCGGCGACCGCACCGACACCGTCTACCAGGCCTTGCGGGACGCCGGGGTCCAAGTGCTCCCCCGGGCCGGCGGGGTCCGCTTCGCCCCGCACTTCTACAACCGCCTTAGCGAGCTGGACCGGGTGCTGGAGATCATCCGCGCCGCCTGAGACGGCGGCCCGGTCTCCCCCTTCCCTACGCCCTCGCGCCGGAAATGGGGATGCGCAGCCCGTCGTAGGCGGGCTCCATGCCCTCCGGGAGCTCGCCGGCGAGCTGTTCGAAGTCGATGTCGTGGGTGAAATGGGTGAACACGGTGCGCTTCGCGCCGATCCGCTCGGCCAGGGCCACCGCCTCGTCCACGCGCAGGTGGGTGGGGTGCTCCCGATAGCGCAGGCAGTCCAGGATCAGGACCTCCAGGCCCTCCAGCAGGGCTAGGCCCTCTTCGGGGATGCGTTTGACGTCGGTTAGGTAGGCGAGCCCGTTGAACCGGTACCCGTAGATGGGCCAGCGCCCGTGCTCCACCGGCACGGGGGTGACGGTCACCGAACCCCACTGGAGGGACTCGGTCAGGGGCCGGGCCTCCAGAACGGGGATGTACCAGCCCCGCTCGGGTGGTGGCGGGTCGCCGAAGCAGTAGTGGAACCGCTGCCGGGCCTCCTCCAGGGTCGCCGGCCGCCCGTACATCGGGATTACCTGCTCCTGGAGCCCGTTGAAGGCCCGCATGTCGTCGATGCCGTTGATGTGGTCGGCGTGGGTATGGGTCAGGAACACCCCGTCCACCCGGTCGATCCCCTCCCGCAGCGCCTGGTGGCGCATGTCCGTGGAGGTGTCCACCAGGAGGGATTCGCCGTCAACGCCGCGGACCCAGATCGAGGCCCGGGTGCGGTGGTTGCGGGGATCCTCCGACCGGCAGACCGGGCAACGGCAGCCGATCACCGGGGTGCCGGCGCTGGATCCCGAGCCGAGGATTACCGCCTCCACGCCCAGCTCCTCAGCCGAGCCGGAACAGGCGGAGGAAGTTCTCGGTGGTGGCCGCCGCCAGCTCCTCCAGCGACTCGCCCCGCTCCTCGGCAACCCGCTCGGCGGTGTAGCGGACGTAGGCGGGCTGGTTGGTCTTGCCGCGGTAGGGCTCGGGAGCCAGGTACGGGGCGTCGGTCTCCACCAGGATCCGGTCCGCCGGCACCTTCTTGGCCACCTCCCGCAGGTCGGCGGCGTTCTTGAAGGTGACGATGCCCGAAAAGCTGATGTAGAAGCCGGCATCCAGGGCCGCACGGGCGGTGTCCCAGTCCTCGGCGAAGCAATGCATGACCCCGTTAACCCCCTGGTCGGCGGCTTCGCGCACCATGGCAACCGTATCCTCCCGCGCCTCGCGGGAATGGATGATCAGGGGCAGCCCCATCCGGCGCCCGGCCTCGATGTGGGCGCGGAAGCGCGCCTGCTGGTCGGCCGGCTCCACGTGGTGGCGGAAATAGTCCAGCCCCGTCTCGCCGATACCCACCACCTTCTCGTGCGCCGCCAGCTCTGCCAGGCGGTTGGCGGTGGGCTCCTCCACCCCGTCGTAGTTGGGATGGACCCCCACGGTGGCGTACACCTCCGGGTCGGACTCGGCCACCTCCAGGACCCGGGGGAAGTCCTCCAGGCATACGGAAATGTTCAGCAGGTAGCGGACCCCCAGCTCCCGGGCGTGGCCCATGAGCTCCGCCGGGGAGGCCTCGTAGTCGGGGAAGTCCATATGGCAATGGCTGTCGGCCAGCTCGATCATGGCTTGAACGCTCGTTCCTACGTTTCCGGTTCCTGCACCTTCTGGAACACGGGCTTGGGCTTGGTGATGGTCAGGGTGGCGGGCCGGGCGCCCCATTGGGCGTCCCGATCCAGCTCCACCCCCTCCAGACTGTAGCCCATCTGCATGAACATCCGGTTACAGGCCTCCGGCATCACCGGCCACAGGTGCAGGTCGACGATCCGCACGGTTTCCAACAGGTTGGCCAGCACCGTGGCCAGGCGCTCCCGGTTGCCCTCCTTGTTCAGGACCCAGGGGGCCGTCTCGTCCACGTACAGGTTGCCGCGGCGCACCACCTCGAACACCGCTTCCAGGGCCCGGTGGAAGCGCAGCTGGTCCATGTGCTCCTCGAAGGCGGCGGGAAGCCCGTCCAGGTGGGCCTTGAGGTCGGCGTCCTCGTCGGTCTCCACCGCGGGCAGGCCCACCTCTTCCCCGAGGTATTTGCGCTGCATGGATAGGGTGCGGTTCAGCAGGTTGCCCAGGTCGTTGGCCAGCTCCTCGTTGGCCCGGCGCACCATGGCCGCGTCGGAGAAGTCGCCGTCCTGGCCGAAGGGCACCTCCCGAAGGAGGAAATAGCGCACCTGGTCGGTGCCGTAGTAGTCGGTCAGCCCGAAGGGGTCGAGGACGTTGCCCTTGGACTTGGACATCTTCTGCCCCTCCTTCGTCCACCAGCCGTGGGCGAAGATCTGGCGGGGTAGCGGCAGGCCCGCGGCCATGAGCAGGGCCGGCCAGTACACCGCGTGGAAGCGGAGGATGTCCTTGCCGATCAGGTGCAGGTCCGCGGGCCAGAAGCGCTGGTAAAGATCTTCATTTTCAGATCCGTATCCGAGTGCGCTGATGTAGTTCGTGAGCGCGTCGATCCAGACGTAGATGACATGGTCGGGATCGTCGGGGACCGAGACCCCCCAGGTGAAGGTGGTGCGGCTAATGGACAGGTCCTTCAGGCCCTGGTCGAGGAAGCTGAGGATCTCGTTGCGGAAGTTGTCCGGCTGGATGAACTCGGGGTGGGCCCGGATGTGCTCCACCAGGGCGTCCCCGTACTCGGACAGGCGGAAGAAATAGCTCTCCTCCTGCACCCGCTCGAGGGGCTGGCCCGACTCGGCGTCGCAGCCGTCCACCACCTGGCTGTCGGGGACGTAGGCCTCGTCGGAGACGTTGTACCAGCCCTCGTAGACCCCCTTGTAGATGGCCCCGCTTTGCTCCAGCAGGCCCCACAGCTTGCGGACCCCGGCGGCGTGTCGGTCCTCGGTGGTCCGGATGAAGTCGTCGTGGCTGATCTCCAGGCGCTCCCACAGTTCGCGGTAGCGGCCCACCACCTGATCCGCCAGCTCCTGCGGTGCGATGCCCTGGCGCTGGGCGGAGCGCTCCACCTTCAGGCCGTGCTCGTCGGTCCCGGTCAGGAAATAGACGTCCCGGCCCCGCAGGCGCTGGTACCGGGCCACCACGTCCGCCGCCACGGTGGTGTAGGCGTGTCCGATGTGGGGGACATCGTTCACGTAGTAGATCGGCGTGGTGATATAAAACCTTGAATCGGCTTCACTTCCGGCCATGGACGATCCGCTGTAGAGGGTGGGTTGGAATCGGCGCGGTATGGGGTCGCGCCCTTATTCCGGGTTGAGGTGGTATTCGGGCTGGCGCTCGGGGCCGCGAAGCACGATCCGGCCGTCCGGCTCGTCGCCGCGCGCCTCCTTCTTGGCCTTCTTGGCGCCGCAACCGCCGCAGCCACCGCCACTGCCCTCTTCCGCGCTGTAGCCTTCGTGCTCGAAGCGCAGGCAGCATTTGAGGCGGCCGCACATCCCGGTGGAGCTGTTGGAATTGGGCTCGATGCCCTGTTCCCGGGCCATTTTCACGTTGATGGGCGGGAAGCCGTCCATGTGCCCCGCGCAGCAGAGGGTCTTGCCGCAGGGTCCCAGCCCGCCCACCAGGGCGGCCTCGTCCCGCACGCCGATCTGGCGCATCTCCACGCGGATGTGGAACTTCCGGGCCAGGATTCGCACCAGTTCCCGGAAATCCACGCGGTGGGGGGCGGTGAAATAGAAGGTGCCCCGGTCGCCGTCGAAATCCATGCGCACCTTGGAGACCTTCATCTCCAGCTCCAGGGCCCGGGCCTTGCGGCGGGCGTAGCGCAGGGCCTCCCGCTCGCGCTCCTCCAGGGTGGCCAGCCAGCTCTCGTCGCGGCTGGACAAGCGCCGGAGGACCCGTTTGAGGCGCCCGGGAAAGGGCAGTTGGCTATTCTCCACCTGGCCGATAACCACATCGGCCACCTCGGTGCCGTCGTCGGTCTCCACCAGGACCCGGTCCCGGGGTGAGATGGATTCGTCGTCCACGGGGAGAACGAAGACCCCGTCGGAGAACTGACTCTTGATGCCGATCTGCTTAGCCATGGGAAAACCCGGCCTGCTAGGACGTTGACGGCGGGATCCGCGGCATGGCCTCCGGATCCCGCCACCAGAAAAGAAACTCCTCGAGGGCCAGCCGCGTGCTGGCCCGACCGGCCTCGGCCTCCGCCAGCCCCTCCCCGGCGCGGAGGAGCCGCTCCGCGGCCGCCGGCCCCAACCGCCGGGCCTCCTGGGCGAGCCGCTCCCGGCGGTCGGCGTTGACCAGATGCTCCGGGGGGGCCTGGCCGGCGGTGACCGTAACACGGGTCAGATCCCGCAGCCAGGCTTGCAGGTGGGGGAGCCAAGCGGCCGATTCCCCCTTGGCCCAGCGCTCTGCCACCTCCAGGAGGGATTCTCCTCCCCGGGCGCGCGCCGCTTCAAGCCCCTCCAGAACGGCGTCCCGCTCCGCCACCAGGGACCGCCGGGCCCACTCCAGGGCGCGACCGGGGGCGCCCCCGGACATGCGCGCGGCCAGCCGGGGGTCCTCCCCGCTCAGGCCATGGGTCTCGGCGAGCCACTGCTCCACCTCTTCCGCGGGCACGGCCCCGAACCGGAGCAGCTGGCACCGGCTCCGGATGGTGGGGAGCAGCTGGTCGGACCGATGGCTTACCAGCAGGAATACCACCTCGCCGGGGGGCTCCTCCAGAACCTTGAGGAGTGCGTTGGCCGCGTGGGCCCCCATGGCCTCGGCGGGATCCAGGATCACCACCCGCAGGCGGCTTTCCTGGGGAGTCAGCTGCACCTGGGCCACCATCTCCCGGAGGGGATCCACCCGGATCTCCTCCTCCCCTTCCGTCGGCAGGGCGATGAGGTCGGGGGCCGTACCGGCCAACCGATGGCGGCAGGGGGGACACTCGCCGCAGGGCGGCTGTCCCGGTCCCCGGCGACACAGCAGACGGGCCGCCATCCACCGCGCAGCGGTGGCCTTCCCCGTCCCCCGGGGACCGGCCAGCAGGAGACCTTGGGGAACCTGGCCGCTCTGCAGGGTGGCCTCCAGGCGGGCGACGGGGGCTTCCTGGCCGATCAGGCCCCAGCGCGCCATTGCGCAAGCTCCCGTGCCAGCCACGCGTCCAGGGCCCCGGCCACTTCCGACCAGGACCCACCGGCGTCAATGGGCTGGAAGCGCTCCGGCTCCGCCTCGGCCCGCTGCCGGTAAGTGGCCTGGACCCTCCGCAGGAAGTCCGTCCCCTCCTCCTCGAAGCGGTCGGACTGCCCTCCTTCCCCGGCACGACGGCGGAGCCCCTCCCGGGGCGAAAGCTCGAAGAGCAGGGTCCGGTCCGGCTGAAAGCCGCCATGGACCCAGTGCTCCAGAACGCGGATGCGCTCGGCGGATAGGCCCCGGCCACCGCCCTGGTAGGCGTAGGTGGCGTCGGTGAACCGGTCGCAAAGCACCCATTGGCCGGCCTGGAGCGCAGGCCGGATGACTTGTTCGAGGTGCTGGGCGCGGGCGGCGAACATGAGCAGGGTCTCGGTATCGGTCGTGGGCCCCTCCCCCTCCGTGCCCTTGAGCAGGCTGCGGATGGATTCCGCCAGGGGGGTCCCCCCGGGCTCACGGGTGGCGACCACCTCCACCCCTTCCTCCCCCAGGCGCTCCGCCAGGTAGGACGCCGCTGTGGTCTTGCCCGCGCCGTCGATCCCTTCCAGGGTGATGAACCGTCCGGAACGGGCCGGCAACCTACCGCCCCCCCAGTTGGTAGCGCCGCACGGCCCGGTTGTGCTCCTGGAGGGTTTCCGAGAACACGTGGGTACCGTCCCCGCGGGAAACGAAGTACAGGGCGTCGGTTTCCTCGGGCTGGCAGACCGCCCGGATGGCCGAGCGCCCGGGGTTGGCGATGGGCGTCGGCGGCAGGCCGTCGATGCGGTAGGTGTTGTAGGGGGTGCGCTCCCGCAGGTGACTGGACCGCAGGTTACCGTCGAACTCCTCCCCCAACCCGTAGATCACCGTGGGGTCGGTCTGCAGGCGCATCCCCTTCCGGAGCCGATTGATGAACACCCCCGCGATCTCCGGGCGCTCCTCCGGAACGGCGGTCTCCTTCTCCACGATGGAGGCGAGCACCAGGGCCTCATAGGGCTCCTCGTAGGGCAGGCCCTCCTCCCGGTTCGCCCACTCCTCCTCCAGGATCCGGCGCATGCGCTGGTGGCTCCGGCGAAGGATCTTGGCCGCGCTCGTGCCGCGCGCGAAGCGGTAGGTTTCCGGAAACAGCCAGCCCTCGGCGCTCTCGTAACCGCGCTCGTCGAGATTCAGCATCCCCACCAGCTCCGAATCCTCCGGCCCCTCCGGCAGGTCGGCGGCATCGAGGGGATCCTTGGCCCGCAGGCGCTCCAGGAACTGCCGCACCGTCCGCCCTTCCGGGAAGGACACGGAATGGAGCACCACGTCGCCGCTGATCAGGGCTTCCAGCACGTCCAGGGGGGTCATGTCGGGAGCGAGGCGGTATTCGCCGGCATGGATCCGGGGGGCGACATTGAACAGCCGCCCGAGCAGACGCATCTCCAGGGGCCGATCCACCCATCCCTTATCCGTCATGCGCTGGACCACCGCACGGAACGGGGAGCCCTGAGGCACCTGCAGGAGGGGTGCGGCCGCCGCACCCAGCGGGCGGGTGGCGAACTGGTGGAGATGCCAAGCGCCCCAGGCGGCACCGAGGACGCCCGTCAGAACCAATACCAGAAGCCAGCGGCGCCAGCCGCGCAACGGATTACGCATAGGCCGCCTCCAGGGACCGCCGAAGCCGGACGGTCTGGGGACCGGGAGCCGAAGGCAGGCCCCGACCGCCGTGCTCCCGGATCGGCCAGATCCCGATGATGGAGTTGGTCAGGAATGCCTCCTCGGCGCGCTCTAGGTCCACTTCCCGGACTTCTCCTTCTTCGGTGGGCAGGCCGGCAGCCCGGGCGTGCTCCAGGATCCGGCGCCGGGTTACTCCGGGCAGGCCCGCCCCACTCAGGTCGGGGGTCTTCAGGACGCCGTCCCGGACCAGGAAGAGGTTGGTCACGGTCCCTTCCACCAAGCGCTCCTCGTGGTCCCGGAGGAGCCCTTCGGCGATGTCGGGGTCCGCCCATTCCATGCGGGCGACGATGTGATTGAGCTGGTTCATGCTCTTGATCCGGCCGTCCAGGGCGTCCCCGCTCACCTGGCGGGTCCGGCAGAGGACGGTGCGTACACCGGAACGCTGCCACTCCGGGGGATGTTCCGGCCACGGCAGGCGCATGACCACGCGGGTGGGCTCCGGATGGGCCGGGGGCGCGAGGCCGCGTCCGCCCGGCCCTCGCGAGACCAGGATCTTGATCACGTTCCGCTCCCCGCCCCCCTGGTGGGCCACGAGGCCCTCCGCTTCAGCGGCCAGGCGCGCGGGATCAGGAGCCGGGATCCCCAGGAGCTCCGCCCCCTGCCGCAGGCGCTCCAGGTGGGCGGCGCCGTCGAGCAGGCGCCCGTCCCGCGCGGCCACCGTCTCGAAGACCCCGTCGCCATACTGGAACCCCCGGTCCGAAACCGGGATGACGGGGTCCCCGATTTCGCACGGATACCCGTTAACCAGAGCGGCAGGGGGATGACTCATGCGGAGCTTCGGGGAAGGCTGTGCAAGATCGTCAGGGGCTCCCGGGAAAGGCGCCGTGCCGGCTGGCCCATGGTAGCACAAGGGCCGCCGCCGAAGCGGCGGCCCCGCCGCCCGGATTCCGGCGCCCCTCCGGCGGGCCCGTTCCCAGGCAGGCCGCGCGGGGCCCCCAGGGCCCCTTCCGCGACAGGCAGACGGTCAGGCCCGCTTGAGGACCAGGGTGGCGTTGGTGCCCCCGAAGCCGAAGGAGTTGTTGACCGCCGCCCGCACCGGCATCTCCCGGGCCTCCCCCGGAACGTAGTCGAGGTCGCATTCCGGGTCCGGATTCTCGAGGTTGATGGTGGGCGGCGCGACCCCGTGGTAGACGGCCAGCGCGGCAACGATGCTTTCCACGCCGCCGGCGGCGCCCAACATATGCCCCACCATGGACTTGGTGGAGCTGACGGCCAGCTTGCTTGCGTGGTCGCCGAACACGCGCTTGACCGCCATGGTCTCCACCCGGTCGCCGGTGGGCGTGGAGGTCCCGTGGGCGTTGACGTAGTCCACCTCCTCCGGAGCGAGCTCGGCGTCCCGCAGGGCCAGCTCCATGCAGCGGGAGGCGCCCTCGCCGTCCTCGCTGGGGGCGGTCATGTGGTAGGCATCGGCGCTCATGCCGTAGCCCCCCACCTCGGCGTAGATCCGCGCCCCGCGTGCGATGGCCGCTTCGCGCTCCTCGAGGACCACCACCCCGGCGCCCTCGCCGAGGATGAAGCCGTCGCGCTCGGCGTCGAAGGGCCGGCTGGCGCCCCGGGGGTCGTCGTTGTTGGTGGACAGCGCCTTGGCTGCGGCGAACCCGCCCACCGCAAGCGGCGAGATGCAGGATTCCGTGCCGCCGGCGACCATGGCGTCGGCGTCACCGTACTGAATCAGCCGGGCCGCGTCGCCGATGGCGTGGGTGCCGGTGGCGCAGGCGGTCACCGCCGCCACGTTGGGACCCTTGGTCCCATGTATGATGGAGAAATGCCCCGATACCATGTTGATGATCGAAGCGGGGATGAAGAAGGGCGAGATCTTGCGCGGCCCGCCGTTCATATAGGACTCATGGGCCTTCTCGATGAAGGGCAGACCGCCGATCCCGGAGCCGATGGCCACGCCGACGCGCTCGGCGTTGTCCTCGGTGATCTCCAGGCCGGAGTCATCCATGGCCATGGAGGCGGCTCCCAGCCCGTAATGGATGAAGGTGTCCATCTTCCGGGCTTCCTTCTTGGGGATGTAATCCCCGGGCTCGAAGCCGTTCACCTCTCCGGCGATGCGGACGGGGAAGTCCGACGCATCGAACCGAGTGATGGCATCGATGCCGCTGCGCCCGGCGACGATCGCCTCCCAGCTTTCCGTGGTGGTGGCGCCTACGGGGGTCACCATGCCCACTCCGGTTATGACCACGCGACGTTTCAAGATTCGCCCCTATCCCTGAATAAGAAAGCGGCACCCCCTTTGATCGAGGCACCGCCCAGGTCCAGCAACCCCGACGGCCGCTAGCCGACGTTGTTGTTAATGTAGTTGATCGCTTCCTGGACCGTGGTGATTTTCTCCGCCTCGTCGTCCGGAATCTCGCAGCCGAACTCCTCCTCGAGGGCCATCACCAGCTCCACGGTGTCCAGGGAGTCCGCGCCCAGATCGTCGACGAAGGATGCCTCGGTGGAGACCTCTTCCTCGCTGAGACCCAGCTGCTCGGAAACAATCTTCTTCACGCGAGCGTCGGTATCGCTCATTGTTAGCTTTTCCTCCTTCAAGGGTTTCGCGAAGCCCCGACTAGGTACCACATTTGCCGGGGCGGCTCAAACGGTTGAAAAAAGCGCCCTCCCAGAGGGAGTTACCCCATGTACATGCCGCCGTTCACATGGAGCGTGGAGCCGGTGACGTAGCCGCCCCCCGGCCCCGCCAGGAAGGCCACGCACTCCGCCACCTCGGCGGGATCGCCGAGGCGCGCCAGCGGGATCTGCTGCAGCAGGGCCTCGCGCTGCTCCTCGGGCAGCTCCCGGGTCATGTCGGTCTCGATGAAGCCGGGGGCGACCGCGTTGACGGTGATGCCCCGCGGCCCGAGCTCCCGGGCCGAGGACTTGGTGAGTCCCAGGATGCCGGCCTTGGCGGCGGAGTAGTTCACCTGGCCGGCGTTCCCCATGGCGGCCACCACGGAGGCGATGTTGATGATCCGCCCGCCCTTGGCCTTCATCATGGGCCGGGCCACCGCCCGGGTCAGGCGGAAGACCGAGGACAGGTTGGTGTCGATGACGTCCTCCCAGTCCTCGTCCTTCATGCGCATCAGCAGGCCGTCGCGGGTGATCCCGGCGTTGTTCACCAGGATCCCCGGGTTGCCCAGGTCGTCCTGCACGGACTTGATGAAGGGCTCGATGGACTCGGTCTCCGTCACGTCCAGGGCGTAGCCCTTGGCCTCGATCCCGGACTCCCGGAGGGCCTGCTCCGCCTTCTGCGCGCCGGACTCGGAGGTGGCGGTGGCAGCCACGGTGGCGCCGAGCTCGCCCAGCCGTTGGGCAATGGCCCGGCCGATCCCCCGGCTGGCGCCGGTCACGATTGCGGTCTGGCCGTCCAGCATCACGCGTCCCCTTGTTGGGCCTGTTCCAGGGCCTGGTTCAGGCTTTCCTCATCGGTCACGGGCAGGCAGGGCATGCGCCGGTCGATGCGCTTGTTGAGCCCGCACAGCACCTTGCCCGGTCCCATCTCCATCACCCGCGCCACGCCGCTGTCCCGCATGTGGCCGATGGTGGCGGTCCAGCGCACGGGGTTGGCCAGCTGCCGGACCAGAGCGTCCCGGATGGCCTCCGGGTCCTCGGGCGCGGCCACGTCCACGTTGTTGACCACGGGTACCGCGGGGGCGCGCAGCTCCACCTCTTGGAGACGCTGGGCCAGCCGCTCCGCGGCGGGCTGCATCAGGGGGCAATGGGAAGGGATGGAGACGGGCAGTTCCACGGCACGCTTGGCGCCGGCTTTTCCCGCCTCCTCCATGAGGCGGTCCACCGCACCGGCCGCCCCGGCCACCACAACCTGTCCGGGGGCGTTGAAGTTCACGGCGCGGACGATCTCGCCGGACTGGCGCTCCTCGGCGGTGCACAGCTCCTCCACCGTGGGATCGTCCAGGCCGAGGAGCGCGGCCATCTTGCCCTCGCCCGCGGGCACGGCCTCCTGCATGAACCGGGCCCGGTCGGCCACCAGCCGCACCGCGTCGGCGAATTCGAGGCTGCCGGCGGCCACCAGGGCGGTGTACTCGCCGAGGCTGTGGCCGGCCATGAAACGGGGCGCGGCGCCGCCCCGAGCCGACCACAGCCGGTGCGCGGCCACCCCGACCGTAAGCATGGCGGGCTGGGTGACCTCCGTCCGGTTCAGCTCCGCTTCCGGGCCTTCGCGCACCAGCGCGCCCAGATCCAGACCCAGGGCCTCGGAGGCCTCCTCCAGGGTCCGGCTGACCACCCCATCCGGGTCGGGATAGGCGTCGAGCATGCCCACGCTCTGCGAGCCCTGGCCCGGGAAGACGAATGCGAAATCGCTCATGGTTCGGCTGTTCCCCCTCTTGGTGTGCGGTCGGATCTACCAGCGCAGCAGCGCGGAGCCCCAGGTGAACCCGCCGCCAAAGGCCTCGAGGAGGACCAGGTCCCCCGGGCGGATGCGGTCCTGGCGCACCCCTTCGTCCAGGGCGAGCGGGACGGAGGCCGCAGAGGTATTGCCGTGGCGGTCCACGGTGACGACCACCCGGTCCATGGGCAGGGCCAGTTTCTTGGCAGTGGCCTGGATGATGCGGATGTTGGCCTGATGCGGCACCAGCCAGTCCACCTCCCCCTGGTCCAGCCCGTTGGCCGCCAGGGTCTCCTCCACCACCTGGCCCAGGGTGTTCACGGCCACGCGGAACACCTCGTTGCCCTTCATGTGGATGGTGCTCTCGGGGTCCTCGCTGTCCCAGCCGGTGGCCACGCCCTTGGGGACATTCAGGAGGGCCTCCTGGCTGCCGTCGGCGTGGAGGTGGGTGGAGAGGATCCCCTGCTGATCGGTGTCGTCCGCCTCCAGCACCACCGCCCCGGCGCCGTCGCCGAACAGCACGCACGTGCCCCGGTCCTCCCAGTTCACGATCCTGGACAGGGTCTCCGCCCCCACCACGAGGGCGCAGCGCGCCGCGCCGGAGCGCAGGAACTTGTCCGCGGTGGCGAGGGCGTAGACGAAGCCGGTGCAGACGGCCTGGACGTCGAAGGCCGGGGGCCCGACGACGCCGAGGCGGCCCTGCAGCAGGCAGGCGGTGCTGGGGAAGACCTGATCGGGGGTGGTGGTGGCGACGATGATGAGGTCCACCTCGGCGGGCTCGCGGCCGGCGGCCTCCAGGGCGCGGCGGGCGGCCTGTTCCGCCAGGTCCACGGTGGACTCGTCGGGGGCGGCGATACGCCGCTCCTTGATGCCCGTACGGGCGGTGATCCACTCGTCGCTCGTGTCCACCAGGGATTCCAGTTCCTGGTTGGTCAGGACCTTCTCGGGGAGGTAGCTCCCCGTGCCGGTTATCCGCCCGCGCGTCATGCGTCCGCTCCCCCGCCCCTGTTATTCGGCCACTTCCAGCATCTGCTGGATCTCGTGGGTAATCCGCCGGTTGACGTTGTTCCGGGCCTCCGAGGCCGCCACCTCGATGGCGCGGGAGAAGGCGTAGCTGTCCGCGCTCCCGTGGCTCTTGACCACGATCCCGTTGAGCCCCAGGAGCATGGCCCCGTTGTATTCCCGATGGTCGGCGCGGCGCTTGAAGTCCTTCAGCACCTTGCGGGCGAGGAAGGCCGCCAGCTTGGAGCTCCACGAGGCGGAGAAGGCCTGCCGCAGGAAATGGGCGAGGAGCTCCGCCGTTCCCTCGGAGGTCTTGAGCGCCACATTGCCCACGAAGCCGTCCGCCACCACCACGTCCGCCTTCCCGGAGAAGATGTCCCGCCCCTCCACGTTGCCGACGTAGTTCATGTCGCTCTCGCGCAGGAGCTGGCCGGCCACCTTCACCACGTCGTTGCCCTTGATGTTCTCCTCGCCGATGTTGAGGAGCCCGATGGAGGGGTCCTCCACCCCGTACACGGCCCGCGAGGCCACCTCCCCCATGACGGCGAACTGGAACAGGTGGTCCGAGTTGCAATCCACGTTGGCGCCCAGGTCCAGCATGAGCACCCGGCTGTCGCGGGTGGGCAGGAAGGTGGCGATGGCGGGTCGATCGATGCCGGGCAGGGTCTTGAGGATCAGACGGGGGATGGCCATGAGGGCGCCGGTGTTCCCGGCGCTCACGAAGCCGTCCACCTCGCCCTCCTTGACCAGGGTGGCCCCCACGTGAATGGAGGAGTCCCGCTTGCTGCGCAGGGCCTGGGAGACATCGTCCTCGGAGGACACCACCTGGCTGGCGGCACGCACCGTGATGCGTTCCTCGGCCTCCAGGCCATGGTCGGCGAGCGACTCCCGGATGGCGTCCTCCAGACCCACCAGGACCAGCTCCAGGTCCGGATGGCGGCCCAGGGCGGCGGACGCCGCCGGGACCACCACGGCTGGGCCGTAGTCCCCCCCCATTGCATCCAGAGCTATGCGCATTGACGTCCCAGGTCGAGGTCGGCGTGGCGGATTCCGTTGGAATCGGCTTCTCAGGGGCCGGTTACGCCCGCTTCAGTCCTCTTCCGCGACGGCCATGACCTGGCGGTCGCGGTAGGAACCGCAGCTCTGGCACACGTGGTGCGGCCGCTTGCGCTCCCCGCACTCCGGGCAGGTGCTCATATTAGCGGGGCGGACGGCGTGATGGGCGCGCCGTTGATCGCGGCGGGCCTTGGAGGTCTTCTTCTTCGGTACGGCCATTTCTGCTCTCCCAAACGTTGGTTCCCGGTCCGTTTCCGGCCGCGGACAGGGACCGCCGAACGGCGGCGTGGGCGGTTATTCGTCTCTCTTCAACTGCGCCAGGACATCGAACGGGCTCTCGCGCGGGGACGAAGAGCAGCCGCATTCTGCCTCGTTCCGATCCGTTCCGCAAACCGGACATATCCCCTTGCAGCCCTCGGCGCACCGCGGGCTGATGGGAAGCTCGAGCAGCCATTCGTCCTCCAGGGACTCCACGAGCTCGAACCGCCCCTCCGGGGCCTCGATCTGTTCATCGGAATGATCGATGACCCAGACCTCGCCCTTCTGGGTCGGATCCCGGTACAGATCGTTCTCGGGATTGGGGTCGATGGTCAGCTGCAGGGCCTCCTGCAGAGGGAACCGGAATCGGGCCCGGCAGGACTCGCACTCCAGCTCCACCGCCCCCTGCACCCGGCCGTGCAGGATGTACACGTCGTTGTTCGGCTCCAGGCGCAGGTCCACCTCCACGCCCTCGCCCACCATCCCGGCCACGGCCTCTTCCAGCCTGGGCAGGGCACTCACGGGGACGAGCCCCTGGAAGAGCAGCCCCTCGGGCGGCACCTGCGCCAGCCGGATCACGGATTCACGAAGTTCACGCATAAGCGACTAATTATATCCTTGTGCCGGTTCGGATTCCAAACCCTCACAACCCAGGTGCCCCAGCACTCCGGGGAAGCTGTCCGCCCAGGCGTGGGGCTCCCAGGGCGCCAGACGCTCCCGTTCGTGGACCCCGTAGGTAACCGCGATCCGGTTGAGACCGGCCCGGTGGGCCATCTCCATGTCGAAGGCGGTGTCCCCCACCAACACGGCCCGTTCCGGCGCCACCTCGGTCTCCTCCAGCAGCTCGCGGACCATGCGGGGATCGGGCTTGGAGCAGGTCTCATCGGCGCAGCGCGTGGCCAGGAAGCGCTCCTCTAGGCCCCATTCCATGAGCATGCGGTCCAGACCGCGGCGGGACTTGCCAGTGGCCACCGCCAGGGTCCGGCCCTCCGCGGCCAGCGCCTCCAGCCCCTCCGCCGCCCCCGGGAAGAAAGGCATGTCCGTGGCCCGATAGGCCTGGAAGCGTCGGCCATAGGCCTCCCGCAGGCGGTCCCGGGTTGGGGTGTCGGCGTGGGGAACAAGGGCCTCGATGGCCTCCTGCAGGCCCAGGCCGATCACCTGCTGCAGCTCCCGGCCGGGCAGCTCCGGCAGGCCCACCTCTCGCAGGCTGGCACGCAGGGTGTCCACGATCACCCCGCGGCTGTCCACGAGGGTCCCGTCCCAGTCGAAAATGATCAGCTCCGCGTCGCGGAGGGACACGGTTTCAAGGCGATGCTCTGGGGTCATGTCCTGTGCCAGGTTTGAATGATCGGCAGGGCTCGCGCCTCAGCCCGAAAGGCGGTCCAGGAGCGCCTTCAGGGGGGCGGGCAGCGGGGCCCGGAAATGCTGGGTTTCTCCGGTCACCGGATGAGGCAGCTCCAGTTCCGCACTGTGCAGGAATATGGACTCCAGCCCCAGCTCCTTCAATGCCCGGTTGGCCTCGCGGTCGCCGTAGAGGGGGTCGCCGGCAATGGGGTGCCCCCAATGGCGGGCGTGGGCCCGGATCTGGTGGGTACGCCCCGTCTCCGGCTCCGCCCGCACCAGGGTGTACCCCGGGAAGGCGCGGAGCACCAGAAACCGGGTGGCCGCCCTGCGGCCGGTCTCCGTATCGACGATCATGGGCCGCTGGCCGCCTCGTTCCGGCCCCCTGCGCAGGGGCGCCTCCTCCACGTGCTCGCCCTCGACCACCCCCCCGACCAAAAGGGCCAAGTAGGCCTTTTTGGCCCGGTTCTCGCGGAAGGCGGCCTGGAGACGGCGCGTGGCCTTGCCGTTCTTTCCGACCACCAGAACACCGGAAGTTCCCCGATCCAGCCGGTGCGCCAACCCCCATTCCACCTCCGGTCGGGCGGCAACCAGAGCCTCGACGATCCCGAACGGGGTGCCGCTTCCGGCGTGGACCGCCAGCCCCGGGGGCTTGTTCAGCACGGCGAGCTCGGCGTCCTCGAACAGGATGGCCTCGATCACCGCCTTTCGGACCCCCTCCGGGACCCTGGCGGCCGGCGGAGCCTCGCGCTCCGTCACCGGCGGGATGCGCACGCGATCGCCCACCCGGAGCCGGGCCGAGGGGCGGCAGCGCTTGCCGTTGACCCGCACTTCCCCCTTGCGAAGCATCCGGTAGATGCGGGTCTTGGGGACACCCTTCAGCCGTCCCAGCAGGAAGTTGTCCACCCGCTGCCCGTCCTGGCCCTCCGCGACATCGACCCAGCGCGGCCCTCCGTTTCCCGCGCCCTCTTTTCGTTTGGCGCCTTCTGCGTCCTTGCTCATGGAATGAGGAATGTCCCTTTGTCCCGCCCTGACGGGCCGGATCCTCGCCAATTGAAAAAAACCAAGCGTTCGGTTACGCTAGTCGTGGAGTATTTTTGCGGGTTTTTCGGGGTGTTAGCCCCGCTGCGCATACCGAATTGAATCGGCCTTTAAGGCCCGGGGAGCCCCCAGAAAATCTTCTCTTGCCAGTATCTTAGCAAGTCCCCCTCCGGCCCCGCGCAGGATGAAACCCGTGCCGAACAGCAAGACGGCGGGCAGGGAATACCACCCCGTCCGCTTCACCAAATTCCAGCGCCGCCGACGCATTCGGCGGCCGCGATCCCATATACCCCAACGGGTGTAGGAGCCGAATACCCAAAATGAAACGGATGCTGATCAATGCCACCAACCCGGAGGAGCTCCGGGTGGCGGTGGTGGACGGCCAGAAGCTTCTCAACCTGGATATCGAGAACGCCGCCCAGCAGCAGAAAAAGGGGAATATCTACAAGGGCCGCATCACTCGGATCGAGGCCAGCCTGCAGGCCGCCTTTGTGGAGTACGGCGGCGACCGCCAGGGCTTCCTGCCCATCAAGGAGGTGGCCCGGGAATATTATCCCCGTGACGAGCAGGGAAAAACCCCCTCCCCCCGCAAGATCCGGATCCAGGACGTCCTCTCCGAGGGTCAGGAGCTGATCGTCCAGGTGGACAAGGAGGAGCGCGGCACCAAGGGCGCCGCGCTCACCACCCTGCCCAGCCTGGCCGGACGCTTCCTGGTGCTCATGCCCAACAACCCCCGCGCCGGCGGGGTCAGCCGGCGGATCGAGGGCGAGGACCGCAAGGAGATGCGCGAGGCCCTCAACACGCTGGAGATCCCGGACGGGATGGGGGTCATAATCCGTACGGCGGGCATCGGCAAGAGCTCCGATCAGCTCCAGCGGGACCTGAACCACCTGCTGCAGCTGTGGCAATCCATCGTGGAGCAGACGGAGCAGCACCCCGCCCCGGTCCTGATCTACCAGGAAGGCAACACCGTCATCCGGGCCCTGCGGGACAACTTCGAGGAGGACATCGGCGAGATCCTGGTGGACGACCCGGAGGTGGTGCAGACCGCCCGGGACTTCATGCAGGCCATCATGCCCGAGTGCGTGAACCGGGTTAAGCCGTACAAGGACTCCATCCCCCTGTTCTCCCGGTTCCAGATCGAGCACCAGATCGACACCGCCTACAGCCGCGAGGTCCCGCTTGACGGCGGCGGCTCGCTGGTCATCGACCCCACCGAGGCCCTGGTGTCCATCGACATCAACTCGGCCCGGGCCACGAAGGGTGCGGACCTGGAGGAGACGGCCCTCCAGACCAACCTGGAGGCCGCCGAGGAGATCCCCCGCCAGCTGCGCCTGCGCGACGTGGGCGGGCTGATCGTCATCGACTTCATCGACATGAAGCGCAAGCGCAACATCCAGGCCGTGGAGGACAAGCTGCGCCAGTCGGTGAAGGTGGACCGCGCGCGCATCAAGGTGGGCAAGATCTCCCGCTTCGGGCTGCTGGAGATGTCCCGGCAGCGCCTGCGGCCGTCCCTCGGAGAGGCCACACACACCGCCTGCCCTCGCTGCAGCGGACAGGGCCGTATCCGGACCACCGAGTCCTCCGCCCTCCACATCCTGCGGGTGCTGGAAGAGGAGACCCTGAAGGAGAACACGGCCTACATCGACACCCGGGTCCCGGTGGAGGTCGGCTCCTACCTGCTCAACGAGAAGCGGGGCATCCTGGCCCAGCTGGAGGACCGCTACCAGGTCCGGATCACCATCATCCCCGACCCCAACATGGTGACTCCCGATTACTCCATGGAGCGGGGCCGGGCCAAGGACGCCGAAGGCAAGGGCGGCCGGGCCCTAAGCTACCAGCGCATCCCCCAGCCCGAGCCGGCGGAGAGCCCCCGCAGCGAGCCCGAGCCGGCCGCGCCCCAGGAGCAGGCGCCCCTCTCCCCCACCGCGGTGGCCCACGCCCCCGCGGCCGAGGAAGGCAAGCAACCGACGGAGGCCGGGCCGGAGGAAGCCTCGCAGGCCACCGAGGCCAAACCGGGCTTCTTGAAGCGGATCATCCAGGCGCTGTTCGGCGAGCAGGCCGGTGAGGAGGCCTCGGGGCTGCAGCCCGAGGCGGAGAAGGCCCCGGCCGAGCCGACGGAAAAGCCCGCTCCCAGCGAGGGCAAGAAAGGCGCCGCGGGCGCCAAGGCGCGGGGTGGCGACCAGGGAGGCGCCCAGGAAGGGAAAGCCGCCTCTTCCGGCCAGAAAGGCGGCGGCCGCAAGGGAGGCAACGGCCAGAAGGCCCCCGCGGAGGCCGCCAAGGCCGAGGAAGGAGGCAAGCAGGGCGGCACCGGCGGCAAGCCCGCCTCCGGCGGGAACGGCCGCAAGCGGAACCGCAAGCCTTCCGGCGGTAACGGCGGCAAGAAGCCGGCCCAGGAGGCTGCCAAGCAGGAGGCCGCCAAGGCCGAGTCCCCCAAGGCGGAAGCCCCGGAAAAGGGCGGCAAGCAAGGCGGCGAGCCCGCCAAGGGCAGGGGTGGCCGCGGAAGCCGGGGCGGCTCCCAGCGCAAGCCTGCCCAGCAAGGGAAGAAAGGCGGCGGCGAGACGGCCCCGAAGCCCAAAGGCGGGGGGGGGCCGGCCTCCGAGCGGGTCACGCCGCCCAAGCCCTCAACGGAGGGCATCCGGGTCCCGGCGCACACGGCCGACTTCTTCGAGGAGACCGAATCCGCCCAGGGCGGCGGCCAGCGGGAGCCCGAGTCCCAAGGCGGTGGAGAGGATTCCCGTTAACCGGCCATGACCGGATCCGCTAACCAGCCCGGGCCAAGCCCGGGCTTTTTTGTGTTGCACGGACCGGCACGCCCGGAACGCAAAAAGGCCCCAGCGGAGTGCTCCGCTGGGGCCTTTTTCAATCTCTGGCTCCCCGGGCCGGACTCGAACCAGCGACAGGGTGATTAACAGTCACCTGCTCTACCAACTGAGCTACCGGGGAAGCGAGATGCGTAAATGTAGCGAATCCCCCTCCCTGTGTCAAACGGGGAGGCTGCCCGCCCGCGGGGCATTTCGCCATCCGGCCGGAATCCGCGATCCCCTCTTAGTGCCTCTAGCGGCCGGGAGGTTCCCGCTCGGTCTCCGGAGACAGGTCAAAACGGCCGCGGCCGTTCCGAAACCGAACCTTGCGGAGCCGGCCCCCTCCCCGGGAATCGATCCAAGGACAAAACCCGGCGCCCCCTAGCCTGGGAGGACAGAGGCTCGAACCAGGAAACGGTTTGCCGGAACCGAGCGTGCCGCCTCAGTTCTGCCGCTCCCGGGGCGGGCGACCCGTCTTCACGCGCTCCAGGCTCTCGAAGGCCTCGCGGAATTTCCGCTCGTTGGACCAACCCAGGTTCTTGAGCGCGGCCCGCACCACCTCGCTGCGGGTGGGTGTCCGCAGGCCCATGCGATCGGCCAGCTGCTGGATGTCGGCGATGAGGGCCTCGTCGCTGTTGGGCAAGGTGAAGGTGCACCGCTGGACCCGCCTTCCACGCCCTCGTCCGCCGCCTTGGGTGGTAGCGCTTCCGCCGGTGGACTCGTTCTCGGTTTCCCTACGCATACCGGATTCCTTATCGAATAAATACTTCATAACTTTGTCCCCCAGGGGCCCGGATGTCCCGGCCACGTCGTCTTTATTTACAGTGGACATACTTATTCCTTCCTGTAAATGGGTTAGACAAGATTCCTGGGAATGGAAGTATTCCAGTTCTTCGAAAAGACCCGGGTGTCCCCTTCGTAGGCGTCCAGCTCGGCGCGGATATAGAAGTTCTCCTCGTCACAGGTCAGGACAGTGCGGGTAAGGGTCTTGACCGCCCAATCCCCCCGCCTGAACCCCCGTATGCAATAGGTCTCGCCGCGAGGGGAGCCGAAATCGTCGTCCTCGTAGGTGTACCACTCGTTGGTCCGCCTCTGGATCTCGGTCCCGGTGGGCTCCAGGCGGTAGGTGCCCTCGTCGTTGATGACCTCCAGAGTGGAGACATCCCCGGCAAGGTCTCGGACCACCGTCCAGCGGTGCTCTTCCGGCTCGAGGAGGGTCATCTCGGTGGAGGGGGCCGCCTCCGGTTCCTCGAACCCCCGCAGGCGCCCGTCCAGTTCCTGCGGCAGGCGCACGGGAGCCTCGAAAAAGGAGGTCCCCGAACGGATGGTCAGCTGCACCGGCTCCGGCGGCGGCCAGGCCAGGGGCCAGTAGGAGGTGGAAATGGAGACCCGCAGTCTGTGGCCTGCGGGGTAGGATTGGGCGATGTCGTTGAGCTGGATGCGGGCCCGGTACCGCTTCCCCGGTTCCAGCGGCGTGGGCTGCTCGTGGCTGTCGCGATGGGTGAGGTTGAGCAGGCCGTAGGTGTTGCGGGTGGCCTTGCCGTCCGGGGCAACATCCGACAGCCGGACGGCAACCATCCCCACGGCCCGGTCCGCCTCCAGGTCCAGCTCGACAACCGGCGCCCCCAGGATCTCCAGGTCCTCCGGGAGGGGGTCGGAGTCGAAGACCAGGGCTCCCCCGTCCTCTTCCCGCTGGTCGTGGGGCAGATCCGGCGGGGCGGTGTAGGAGCACCATTTTCCGGCAAAAAGCCCCACGGAAAGGGGCGATCGGATGCTCATGGGCTGATCCGCCACGGAGGTCCCCGGCTCCTCGAGCTTTCTGGGGGCAAGGGGCATCCGCCGCATCTCGATGTTGGAGGAAGGCCAGGCCTCCTCCCCCACCCACCGGCCGGGACGGAACTTGTACATGGTGGTGGGGGGGACGGAATCCTGCATCCAGACCCGTAGCATGGGCTCGTCCATGATCCCCGTGTCCTCCCCCTTGAGCCAGTAATCCCACCAGCGCAGGGCCTCCTGGAGGAACCCGATGGCCGGCCCGGGCTTGCCCAAGTGGGGATATTTGTGGCTCCAGGGCCCGATCAGGCCCTTTCGGGGCACCCCGAGGTTGGCCAGCATGCGGAACACCGCATTGGTGTAGCCGTCCGCCCAGCCGCTCACGGCGTAGACCGGGCATTGCACCCTCGTGTAATCCTCGCAGATGGACCCATGGAGCCAGTACGCGTCCCGGTTCTGGTGCCGGAGCCATTTTTCGAGCCACAGCCCGGAGCCTTCCAGGCGCTGAAACCACATGTCCCGCCAACGCTCCCCCACGATGGCTGGATCGGGGGGACAGGAGTTGTAGGCGAACATCACGGAGGCCCAGGATAGGTTGTCACCGAGCAGGCACCCGCCCATGTGGTGGACATCGTCCGCATACCGGTCATCGGTGGAGCAGACCGTTATGATCGCCTTCAGCTCCGGGGGCTGGAGCGCGGCCACCTGCAGCCCGTTGAAGCCGCCCCAGGAGATCCCGATCATGCCCACGTTGCCGTCGCACCAGGGCTGCTCCGCCAGCCACCGGATCACCTCCACGCCGTCGTCCAGCTCCTGCCGCAGGTACTCGTCCTCCAGGACCCCATCCGAATCCCCGGATCCCCGCAGGTCCACCCGTACCGCGGCGTACCCGTGCCCGGCGAAATAGGGATGGTTCTGGTCGTCCCGATCCCGGGTCATATCGCGCTTCCGGTACGGGATGTATTCCAGGATGGCCGGCACCGGGTGCTCCTCCGCGTCCTCCGGGAGCCAGATCCGGGCGGCCAGCCGGGTCCCGTCGGACAGAGGGATCCATACGTTCTCCAGCTCCTGAACATGGCGGGGAAAGTCGTGGACGGTCTTCATGGGGCCCTTCCCTGCGTGGTGCAAGAGGTTTCGCTTCCCACCATAGTAAGCACGAAGCGGGGGGAAAGAGCATTCGCCGCAGGGTTTGCGCGGCTTTTTGGCAGGACCTACCGTTTTTGGTTTATATTGCCGCTACCCTCGCAATCGGCCGATGCACGCCGCCGCACCAGAGGAAGGATCGGCCCGGGGGGGAAGGAAAAGGGGGGGAACCAGGATTTGGGGAAGCACGCTCCCCGAACCGGATCCCCCGTTCCGGGGGTCTAAATCATTCCAGGGTGCCTCCCGTCCCCCGGACGGGCGCGGGCACCCTGCAAACATCCGGTTGGAGGAGCAAGGTGGTCCCACAAACCCGATCCTGGCTATTCGGCCTGGCGGCCCTTCTGGTGTTTCCCCAGGCCGCCGGCAGCCCGTCCCCCGTGCAGCTCAAGGGCTCCTTTCAGCAAGGGGGTTTGGTCGTGGGAAAGACGACGCCCGGGACGGAGGTCCGTTTCCGCGGCCGGCCTATCCGGGTCTCGGAGAAGGGGGCTTTCCTCCTGGGGTTCGGCCGGGACGCCCCCAGAAAGGCACAGCTCACCCTGATCAGCCCAGATGGCACTCGGGATTCCGCGGCCATCCCCGTACGGCAGCGCGCATACGCCACCCAGCGCCTGGAAGGCCTTCCCGAGCACAAGGTCACCCCTCTGGCCGAGCACCTGCCCTGGATCCTTCTGGACCGGGCCATGGTCCAGAAGGCCCGGAGCCTGGAATCCCCCTATCCCCATTTCCATGCCGACTTCCGCTGGCCCGTGCACGGGCCCATCTCCTCGGTCTACGGATCGCAGCGGATCCTCAATGGAAAGCCCCGCAAGCCGCACACGGGGGTGGATATCGCCGCCCCCACCGGCACCCTGGTCCGTGCCCCGGCCCCGGGCCGGGTGCGTCTGGCCGAGAAGGGCCTGTTTTTCTCCGGGGGAACCCTGATCCTCGACCACGGCCACGGGCTGAGCTCCTCCTACCTGCACCTCGGAGAGATCCTCGTGAAGGAGGGCGAGCGGGTCGGAAAGGGGGATCCCATCGCCCGGGTGGGGGCCACCGGCCGGGCCACCGGGGCCCACCTGGACTGGCGCATCAACCTGCACGGTTGCAGCCTGGATCCCGCCCTGGTGGCCTCGGGGAGCCCGACCCAGTAACCGCAACGAGCGGCAGACCCGGGCCCACCCCCATGGAAGGGCTCCTTTGCTAGGGTGGATGGAAAGGAGCCCTATACCGGGAGGGTCCCCCATGCGCCTGACCGTCCTTCTCGGAGCCGCAATATGCCTGGTCCTGTCGGCCTGCAGCCCCCTTCGGGAAGGAGAGACCTGGGCGCCCCTGCCCATAGAGCGGCTAAAGCTCGAACCGGTGACCCTCCAGGGCCCGCCTCCCGCGGACCACGCCCGGGAAACCTGCGGCCGCGCCCCGGATCAGCTCCAGGACCACCTGGTGGGCCTGCTCCGTAATCGCCTGGGTCCGGTGGAGCTGGTGCCTCCGGAGGCCGGGGGCGCCCCCGGCAGCGGTACCCTGGAGGTTTCCATCCTCCGCTGCCGCCTGGAAAGCCATCAGTGGGACGTGGGCTCGGCCGAACCGGACATAAGCTTCTACCTGACCCTGAGCCTCCATGTCCGCTTGCTGGATCCCGAGGGGGAGGTCTTGCTGGAGCGTATGGCGGAAACGGTGGAACAGGCCCACACCGACACCCCTACCCCGCTGTACGAGCTGAACAACTACCCGCCGGCGCGCTGGGTGGCCGACCTGTTCTCCGAGGGGCGCTACCGGAAGAGCCAAACGGACCCCGCCGCCCTGCCCTCGCCCTAGCGGGGTCTTCCCGAGCCGGTCCCGGGAACGGCGTCCAAAAGCTGGTCGGGGGAATGGGGCAACGAAGTGGTCGGGAAGGAAACGGCCAGGGGGTCGGGCTGGCCCCGAACCCCCCGGCAGGGGAAGCGGCTTCCGGATCAGTAGTGGGCCAAGTGGTTCAGGACCCGGTAAAGCTCGTTGTAGGATACCTCGGCATTCCGCACGATGCAGGCGAACTCGCCCAGGGCCCAGATGCTGTATTCATCTCCGTGCATGGCCCAGCCTTCCGGCGGCGTCCATCCCCGCATCCCCGAATACGCGGCGAACAGATCCGCTTCCTGCTGCATAAGTTGGTTGGTGGCGCTACACATGTCCGAAGCGAGATCCGCATTCGCGGAGGAAATGTCCCCAACCTGCTGGGCCAGGGATCCATCCTCCCGGAAGCGGACCGCCGCAATCGTCCCCTTTACCTGCATGAGCTCGTCAAGGTTCGCCATTGCCTGGCCTCCTTCCGGATCGGTACGTTCGGGGGTCAGCCACCCATGACCTGGAAGGCCCGGTCATAATCGGCGTCCCTTTTCCGCAGAAAAACCGCCTGGTCCCCGTAGGAGGCCACGGCGAAATCCAGGCCCATGAAGGCGAAGCCCCGTTCGGGGTAGAAGCCCTTTTGCCCGGTGAGACGCCCCCAGCCGTCGGCCTGCATCCGGAAGATCCCCATATTGGCCGCGCACATCTGGGCCGCCATGGAGGCCAGATCATCCGTCAGGTCGCCGCGGAAGTCCTTGATCTCGCCCTGGCTGTCGAACTGGATGGCGGCAACCGCCCCAGGAAGCTCCATCAACTCGTCCAGTTTGGTCATTGCGATTCCCCTTTCTGGTTTATTTCTCGGAAGAGGCCCTCAGGGCTTCAACGGCCGGGCGACGCTGTCCACGGCCTCCGAGACCTGATTGAGGGACGCCTCCTCCCGGTTCAGGAAGCAGGCGGTGTCGCCCTTGACGTAGACCCCGAGCTCCGGCCCTAACATGGCCCAGCCCTCGAAGTTCTTCCATTCCGGCTGCCGCGAATAGTCGGCAAAGAGCCGCCCCTGCATCTGCATGAGAGAGGAGTTCGAGTAGCACATATGGGCGGCCATCCGTGCCTGATCCTCTGAGATATCCCCCTTGTAGTCATTAAGCTCCCCCTTGGGGGAAAATATAACCACCCCCAGGACCCCCGGAACACTGAGAACCTCTTTGATCTTCAAAGCACCCTCCTTCCAATGCGCCTTGATCCAAATCAAGGCCCTTTCTTAATTTCAGTTCGCCACCAATACTTTATCCTGTCAAACCAAAAAAACCTTTTATTATTTAAAGGGACGCCAATATTAAAAGGTTGTCATACATTTTTATTGCCGGGTATTGGGACTTTCCCCCATGGCCGGCGTAGGCAGGGCTTCTGGATCCAGTGGGATGAAAGGCCGGAAACACCAGAGAAGACGGAGGCAGGACAGTGAGCGAGGTCCAAAACGGACAAGCCTGCATGTACCTCGGAGCCACCCTGGGGGCCTATGGCTTCGGCGGGGGCCATCCCTTCGGCCGGGACCGGATGGAGGCCTTCCAGCGCCGCGCGGCGGAGAAAGGCCTGGAGGAGCTGGTTCGGGTCTGCTCCCCGGTCACCGCCGGTCGGGACCTTCTGGAGCGCTTCCACGCCCCGGAATACGTGGAGCGGGTCCGGACCCTTGCGGAGCGTGGTGGAGGTTACCTGGACCTGGGGGATACCCCGGCGGAACCGGGCATCTTCGAGGCGGGGTCAACCGTGGTGGGGAGTGCGGTGGACGGCGCGGAACGCCTGTTACGTGGGGATTGCACCGCGGTCTTCGTGCCCATCGCCGGACTGCACCACGCCCGCCGGGACCGCGCCTCAGGGTTCTGCGTGTTCAACGATTGCGGGGTCGTGATCGAAACCCTGAAGCGGGACCACGGGCTGCAGCGGATCGCCTACGTGGACATCGACGCCCACCACGGCGACGGGGTGTTCTACGAATTCGAAGCGGATCCGGCCGTGTGGATCGCGGATATCCACCAAGACGGCCGCACCCTGTTTCCCGGCACGGGGGACGCGGAGGAGCGGGGGAAAGGGGCGGCGGAGGGCACTAAGCTGAACCTGCCCCAGCAACCGGGAGCGGACGAAGGGGACTTCCGTACCGCCTGGGAGGAAGTGGAGGCCCATCTGGACCGGGCGCGTCCCGAATTCATCATCCTTCAGTGCGGGGCCGACAGCCTGGCCGGGGATCCCCTCACCGACCTGGCCTTCTCGCCGGCCACCCATGCCCGGGCCGCCGCCCGCCTGCAGGAACGGACCGCCTCCTGCCGCGGCGGCCTGCTGGCCCTGGGGGGAGGGGGATACAACCGCGAGAACCTCGCCGAAGCCTGGACGGAGGTGGTCGCCGCCCTGGCCCGCGTCTCCTGAGCCGAGCCTAGGCCCCGCGGCTGCCCGGCTTCTCCAGGGGCAGGCCTTCGGCGCACAGGGGGCAGTCGGCGGGCTCCCAGGCCTGGACCTCCAGCCCTACCAGGGCGTACAGGGGCAGCCCGTTCAGGTCGGCCTGCCCGTCGGAGCGGTCCACGAGGCAGCCGCAGCCGGCGATCTCGATGTCCTTCTCCTTCAGCGCCTCGTGGCACTCCCGGATGGAGGTACCCGTGGTGAGGATGTCGTCCATGATGAAGACCCGGGCCCCCGCCGGTAGCTGGAAGCCACGCCGGAGCTGCATGGCCCCCTCCTTGCGCTCCGTGAACTGGCCGTAGGCACCCAGGGCGCGGGCCAGCTCGTAGGCCACCACCACTCCGCCCAGGGCCGGTCCCACTACGTACTGGATTCCCTCCGGCAGGCGCTCCGCCAGCGCCCGGCACAAGGTCTCCGCCTTGCGGGGATCCTGCAGCACCAAGGCCGACTGCAGGTAACGGTTGCTGTGGAGGCCGGAGGAGAGCTGGAAATGGCCCTCCAGCAGGGCTCCGCTCTCGCGGTAGAGGTCGAGGAGCGCTTCCGGGGATTGGGCTTCCATGGCGTGCGAGGTTCTCCTTTGGGTTGGTCGGATCAGGTGCCGCCGGCGGCGGCGTCCATCTCGGCGATCAGGGAGCTCCAGGCCCGGGCGGGGTCCTCGGCCCGGGTGAGCGGCCGGCCCACCACCAGGTAATCGGCCCCGTCGGCCACCGTCCGACCCGGCGTGGCGGCCCGGCGCTGGTCGTCCGCCCCCGCCCCGGCCGGACGCACCCCGGGGGTGACCAGGAGGAAGTCCGGCCCGAGCTCCTCCCTCAGCATCGGGACCTCCATGGGGCTGGCCACCACCCCGTCCAGTCCGGCCTCCCGGGCCAAGCGGGCCAGGCGGAGCACCTGGTTCTCGGGATCACCTTCCACCCCGACGGCCCGCAGCTCTCTGGCATCCATGCTGGTCAGGACCGTGACCCCGATTAGCCAGGGCCGGGCCTCCGATCCCTCCAGGGCCTCACGGGCGGCCTCCAGCATGCGCGGCCCGCCACTGGCGTGCACATTGACCATCCATGCGCCGATATCGGCCGCGGCCCGAAGGGCCCCTGCCACCGTATTGGGGATATCGTGGTATTTGAGGTCGAGGAAGACCTCACGGCCGCGGTCCCGCAGCTCCTCCACCACCCGGGGCCCGGACCGGGTGAAAAGCTGCTTGCCCACCTTCACCCGGCGGTTCTCCTCCGGCAGGCGGTCCAGCATCTCCCGGGCCTGAGCCCAATCCGGCGCATCCAGGGCCGTGATGACGCGGTCGCTCCACATGGCGGTCCTCTCCCCTGCCCCAAGAAATGGTTCCAGAGCCCCGGATTCCCGGGGCCCAAATGCCCGTCCGGAAATGGAAAACGGAAGGCGCGGTCAGGCGGCCTGCAGCTCCAGGGTGCCCCAGTTGCGGCACTGGGGGCACTTCCACTGCATGTAGGCGCTCTTGAAGCCGCAATTGGTGCAGACGAAGCGCGATTGCCGGGCTCGGGCACGCTCCAGGTAGGGTTCAACAACCTCCAGGACCGCCCGGCATTCCTCGCCCCGCTCCTGCAGGTCCTTCCACATCCCCACGTAAGAGCTGACCAGCTCCGCGCTGTTCGGGTGCCGGGCCAGGCCCTCGGCCACGTACCGCAGGGCCTCCTCCGCCCCCACCTCGCGGGCGAGGTGGACGGTCAGGGCCGCAAACAGCGAGGGGTGCTCGGCGGACTCCAGAGTGTCGGACAGGAATTTCCGGAGCGCCTCGGTCTCGCCCATCCGGTGATAGGCCGCCACCAGGTCGTCGAGGACAAGCACCAAGTGCTGCGGCTGCTGCCGCACGATGCGCTCCCACTCGCGGACGGCCTTGCGGTCGTTGCCCTTCAGGCTGTGCAGCTGTCCCGCCAGGATGCTCGCCCGAACGCAGGCGGCATCAACGGCATGGGCGCGGCGGATGGCCTGCTGGGCGCGGGAGAGATCGTTCCGGGCCAGGGCCTCGGACGCCATCTCGCAATGAATGAGGCTTTCGGCTACCGGATCCCCGTGGCCCCGGATACGGGCCAGTTGCTTGCGCCACTCCAGGGCCTCCGGCCATTCGCGCTCCTGCTCGGTGATCTCCACCAGTGCCTGCACCGCCGGGGTGTAATGGCGGTTCCGCTCCACCAGCTCGGAGAACACCTGCCGGGCGCGGTCAAGCAGCCCGGCCTTCTGGTAGTCCAGCCCCAGCTGGTACATGGCGTGGTCGCGCTGGTCCCGGGCGAGATTGGGGCGCGCGATCAGGTTCTGGTGGATGCGCAGGGCCCGATCCACCTCTCCCCGCCGCCGGAACAGGTTCCCCAGCGCCAGGTGCGCATCCACCGTCTCGGGCTCCACCCGGGCAACGTTGAGAAAGGCCTCGATGGCCTGCTCGGGCTGCTCGTTGAGCAGGTGGTACAGACCCTGGAAATAGGAGGGGGAGCTTCCGTCCTGGCGAGCCGCGGCGGGAGGCTCCACCGAGCGCCACCGGCCCCAGAAGTAACCGACCCCGGCGGCCAGAGCCAGGAGCAGCCCGCCGGTCCAGAGCTCCGGCATGTCAGGGCTCGTCCTTGAGCGGCAGCTTACGCAGCCGCCCCAGCTCCTGTTCCATGTCTTCCATACGGCGCCGGATCCGCCGGACCTCGCGGTGGCGACTGAGCAAGGGGAAGCTCGCCACCAGGCCCCCGAGAAGGACCCCAACCAGCAGTACAACGATCATCACCAGGCTGACGGGAAACGGCCCCAGGTGGATCCCGAAGTAGTAATGGATCTCCACCCCTTGCGGGTTCTTCAGGGCAAAGCTCACCCCGATCAGGAAGACAACCAGGAAAAGCAAGGCGCTCAGGGTGCGTTTCACGAATCCTCCTGTTCCAACGCGGGCCGCAGCCAGGACAATCCAAGGGCAAGTAGAGGCGGGACGCTCGGGGGCGCCGGATACGGGGGCAAGACCCGGCGCCCCGGCCTCACCCAGTAAGGGGGATCCGGTCATGGATGGGCGGGCAACCGGGGGTCGTAGCCCCGTTCGAGAGGGTACCCACCGACTACCGAGGCGTCCACCGCCCGGGCCAGGCGGGATTCAGCCCTGGTCCACCTCCTCCCGGAGGCTCTTCCCGGCTCGGAAGAAGGGAACCCGCTTGGGTGGCACATCCACGGTCTCCCCGGTCTTGGGGTTCCGGCCCCGCCGGGCGGCCCGGCTCTTGGTCCCGAAGCTGCCGAAGCCCCGCAGCTCGATCCGGCGATCGGCAGCGATCTGCTCACTAAGATAGTCAAAAAGGGTATTAACGGCTACCTCGGCGTCCTTGCGGGTGAGGTAATCCAGCCGCTCACACACACGGTCGATCAAATCGGATTTGGTCATGGTCGCCACCTTGCTATGCGCCGTTACGCTTTGGCGATTCACCCCCCCTGGTACAGGTACCGGGGCTCGGGGGCAAAGCGTAGCTGCAGCCAATTGAAAAGTCCGGCAGGAAGGACCTGCCGCAGCCAGCCCTCGGGGGCCTCCAGGGTGCGGATGGGCGCTTCGGGACCCAGCTGGGCCTCCTCGCGCAGCCATTGGAGGGCCGTTTCCCGGCCCCCGACCGCATCCACCAACCCGGAGGACCGGGCCTGGCTTCCGGAGAACACCCGACCATCGGCCAGGGGGCGAACCTCCCCCGGCTCCATGCCGCGCTCCTCGGCCACCATGGCCACGAACTGGCCGTGCAGCTCGTCCACCATGGACTGGAGGTAATCGCGATCCTCCTCGCTCATCTCGCGCAGGGGAGACCCGGCATCCTTGAATCTCCCTGATTTAATGATACGCGGCACCACACCAATCTTGTCCAGCAGGGGATAGACCCCGGTGCTCATCATGATGACGCCGATGGATCCCGTGAGCGTGGAATCCAGAGCAAAGATCCGGTCGCCGCCCAGGGCCACCATATATCCTCCGGAGGCGGCCATATCGCCCAGGGAGACCGCCACCGGCTTCTCCTCCGACAGCCGGGCCACGGCCTTGTACAGGGACTCGGAGGCCCCCACTCCACCCCCGGGGCTGTTGACCCGGAGCAGTACCCCCTTCACCTCGGGACGCTCCCGGGCGTCCTCGATCAGGCTGAGGGTGGGCTCGGCGCTCAGGATCGGCCCCTGGATCTCCACCTCGGCCATGTGGGACTGGGTGGCGACCGACCCTCCCCCGGAGAAGATCCCCAGGAGGCCGCTGGCGACAAGAAACAGAAGGCCGCCTGTCAACCAGGCGGCCTTGCTGTCGCGAGAAGGGTGACGGGAACGCGGTTCAGCCGTCATCCTCTCCATCTTTCTTCATCATCTGTTCTTTGAGGAGGTCACCCAGGCTGGTGGTCCCGGAGGCGGCCGCCTTGGATTGGTAATCCTTCACGGCCTCCTTCTCCTCAACCTTATCCTTATCCTTGATGGACAGGTTGATCATGCGGTTGCGCCGGTCCACGCCGGTGACCTGGGCCTCCACCTTCTGGCCGGCGACCAGGGCGGAGCGGGCGTCCTCCACGTGGTCCTGGGAGATATCCGCAACCCGGACGAAGCCCTCCACATCGTCGGCCAGGTGGACGCGGGCCCCCTTGGGCTCCACCTCGATCACCTCGCCCTCGATGACGGTGCCCTTGTCGTGCTCGGCCACCCAGTTGCTGAAGGGATCATCGGAGAGCTGCTTGACGCCGAGGCTGATGCGCTCCCGCTCGGGATCCACGGAGAGCACCACGGCCTCCACCTCCTCGCCCTTCTGGTACTGGCGGACGGCCTCTTCGCCGGCCTCGCTCCAGGAGAGGTCGGAGAGGTGCACCAGGCCGTCGATGCCGCCGGGAAGGCCCACGAAGATGCCGAAATCGGTGATGCTCTTGACCACACCCTGCACCCGGTCGCCCTTGGCGTGGGTCTGGGCGAACTCCTCCCAGGGGTTGGACTGGCACTGCTTCATGCCCAGGGAGATGCGGCGGCGCTCCTCGTCGATGTCGAGGATCATCACCTCCACCTCGTCGCCGGGCTGCACCACCTTGGAGGGATGGACGTTCTTGTTGGTCCAGTCCATCTCGGAGACGTGCACCAGACCCTCGACGCCCTCCTCCAGCTCCACGAAGGCGCCGTAGTCCGTGATGTTGGTGACCTTGCCCCAGACCCGGCTGCCCTCGGGGTAGCGCCGCGGCAGGTCGGCCCAGGGATCCTCGGTGAGCTGCTTGAGGCCGAGACTGATGCGCTCGCGTTCCTTGTCGAACTTGAGGATCTTCACCTCGATCTCGTCGCCGACGTTGACCATCTCGGAGGGATGGTTGACCCGCTTCCAGGCCATGTCGGTGATGTGCAGCAGGCCGTCGAGGCCGCCGAGGTCGATGAACGCGCCGTAGTCGGTGAGGTTCTTGACGATGCCCTTGACCGTCTGACCCTCTTCCAGGCGGTCCATGAGCGCCTTGCGCTCGGCGCTGCGCTCCTCCTCCACCACGGCCCGGCGGGACACCACGGCGTTGTTGCGCCGGCGGTCCAGCTTGATGACCTTGAAGTCGAGCTTTTTGCCTTCGAGGTAGGTGGCGTCGCGGACGGGCCGCACATCCACCAGAGAGCCCGGCAGGAAGGTGCGGATGCCGTTGATGTCGACGACGAAACCGCCCTTGACCTTGCCGGTGAGCACACCCTGAACCACTTCGTCGTTGTTGTAGGCCTGCTCCAGCTCGTTCCAGGCACGGGCCCGCAGGGCCTTGGCCCGGGAGAGCCGGGTCTCGCCGAAGCCGTCGTCCACGGCCTCGACGCAGACCTCCACCTGGTCCCCCACATCCACGGCGATCTCGCCGTTCTCGTCCATGAACTCCTGGAGAGAAACGAGGCCTTCGGACTTGAGGCCGGCATGGACGATCACTTCCTTTTCGTCCATGCCCACAACTTCTCCGGTGATGATCTCGCCGGACTGGATCTCCTCCTCGTTGAGGCTCTCCTCGAGAAGGGTGGCGAAATCGGGCTCGCCGGGGGCT
This sequence comes from Thiohalorhabdus denitrificans, assembly GCF_001399755.1. Taxonomy (NCBI): domain Bacteria; kingdom Pseudomonadati; phylum Pseudomonadota; class Gammaproteobacteria; order Thiohalorhabdales; family Thiohalorhabdaceae; genus Thiohalorhabdus; species Thiohalorhabdus denitrificans. The sequence goes on from NZ_LJCP01000010.1 coordinate 378,837, forward strand.
TGGGTGGGGGTTTGGGTGTTGGTCTCAGGCATAAAAGGTTGCCACTCCTGGTGAAAATTTCTGGGACCCGTGGGTCCCGGCTCCTCAACCGTCCGCGAACTTCTCGGGGAGGCTCTGGCGTACCCGGCGCAGGGTCTCGGCCACCACCTCCTCTATGGAAATGTCCGTGGTATCAATAACATATGCCCCTTCGGAGGGGCGCAGGGGCGCCACATTCCGATGGGTATCCCGCTCGTCCCTTTGACGGAGCTCCTGCGTTATTCGTTCCAGACTAACATCACAACCCTGGCCCCTCAACTGTTCATAACGCCTTCGGGCCCGTTCCTCCGGGGTCGCGGTCAGGAACACCTTGGCCGGCGCCTCCGGGAACACCACCGTCCCCATGTCCCGGCCGTCGGCCACCAGGCCGGGCGGCTCGCGGAAGCGCCGCTGCAGGTCCAGCAGGCCGTCCCGGACCGGCTTCATGGAGGCAACGATGGAGGCGGCCTCGCTTACCGGCCCGCTGCGCAGCTCCTGGGTCACCTCCTGCTTGCCGATGAAGGTCCGCACCGGTCCCTCGGCCTCCGGCTGGAAACGGATCTCCAGGTTCCGCGCCAACGTTCCGAGCTCCTCGGCGTGCGCGGCTTCCAGGGGGATGCCGGCCTGGATCGCGGCCCAGCCCACGGCGCGGTACAGGGCGCCGCTATCCAGATAATGCCAGCCCAGCTCCCGGGCCAGCAGGTTCGCCAGGGTCCCCTTGCCCGTACCGCTGGGGCCATCGATGGTTACTACCGGTGCGGAATCTTCCCCGTTGCCTGCCATGCTCCCCTCAGTCCTTGTCCGCTTCGATCTCAAGGCCGGCCGACCGGGCCACCGCGAGGAAATCCGGGAAGGAGGTCCGGATGGCCGCGGCCCCCGTCACGGTTATGGGTGCGGAGGCCGCCACGGAGGCCACGGCGAAGGCCATGGCCACGCGGTGGTCGCCATGGGCGTCCACGGTTCCGCCCCCGATGGGCCCGCCGTCGATGACGATGCCGTCCTCCAGGGGCTCGGCGGCAATGCCCAGGGCCCGCAGCCCGTCGGCCATGACCTGGATGCGGTCGCTCTCCTTGATCCGGAGCTCGGCGGCACCCCGCAGGACGGTGCGCCCGCGCGCGGCGGCGGCGGCCACGAACAGAACCGGAAATTCGTCGATGGCGAGGGGCACGAGGTGCTCGGGGATCTCGATCCCCTCCAGCTCCCCACCTCGGACCCGCAGGTCCGCCACCGGTTCCCCGCCGTAGGTGCGCTCGTTGCGGACCTCGATCCCCGCGCCCATGGCCAGCAGGATGTCCAGCGCACCCCGCCGGGTGGGGTTTATCCCCACCCCCTCCAGGGTAAGATCGGAGCCGGGCTGCAGGGCCGCGGCCACCAGGAAGAAGGCCGCCGACGACAGATCCCCTGGAATGGTGAGGTCGGCGGCCCGCAGGCGCCCGCCCCCCTCCAGGCAGACCGTCGCCCCCTCCTGACGCAGGGGGTAGCCGAAGGCCGCGAGCATGCGCTCCGTATGGTCCCGGGTGGGGGCGGGCTCGGTGACGCAGGTCTCGCCCTCCGCGTATAGCCCCGCCAGCAGCACCGCCGATTTCACCTGCGCGGAGGCCACCGGAAGGTCGTAGCGAATGCCTCGCAGCCCTTCGGCGGGGGCGACGCGCAGCGGCGGGCGGCCGCCCTCTTCCAGGGCGGTGATCCGGGCGCCCATGCTTCCCAGCGGCTCCGCCACCCGCCCCATGGGCCGGTTGCACAGGCTGGCGTCGCCGGTAAGCTCCGCGGCGAAGGGCTGGGCGGCGAGCAGCCCGGCCAGCAGGCGCATGGAGGTCCCCGAGTTGCCCATGTCCAACGGCGCCTCCGGGGCCCGCAGGCCGTCCATACCCACGCCGTGGATCACCAGCCGCCCGTCCTCGGGGCCCTCGATGCGCACCCCCATGGCCCGGAAGGCGGCCAGCGTGGCCAAGCAGTCCTCCCCGGCCAGGAAGCCCTCCACGTGGCTCACTCCCTCGGCCAGGGCCCCGAACATTACGGCGCGATGGGAGATGGACTTGTCGCCCGCCACCGCCACGGTGCCGCCGATGCGCCCGCCCCGGGCGACGAGCCGATCCTCCTGATCACTGCTGGTCATCTTGCTCCTCGTCGGCATGGACCCGGGGCGGCAGGCCGCGCCGCAGGGCGCGGGCCTCCCGGAAAAAGGCCTCCAGGGCGTCGCCGTCCCCGGCGGCGATGGCGCGGCGCAGGTCGTCCAGCCGGGCCTCGAACCGGTCGATCATCTCCAGCAGGGGCCCGGCGTTGGCCAGGGCGATATCCCGCCACATCACCGGGTCGCTGCCGGCGATCCGGGTCAGATCGCGGAAGCCCCCGGCGGCGAACCGCCCCAGGCGCTCGGGCTCGTCGAGCCCCCCGAAGGTCCGGATCAGGCTGAAGGCGAGCATGTGGGGCAGGTGGCTGGTGGCGGCCAGGACGTGGTCGTGCTCCTCCGGCCCCATGGTCACCACCTCGCTGCCCACCAGGCGCCACAGGGCCGAAAGCCGCTCCAGGGCCGGCGCGGGGGTCTCCTCCGTGGGGGTCAGAATGCACAGCGCCCCCTGGAACAGGTCCTCCAGGGCGGCCTCCACCCCGGAGTCCTCGGTCCCGGCCAGCGGATGCCCCCCGAGGAAGCGGCCTCGGCCCTGGAGGCGGGCCTCCGCCTCCGCCGCCACGCGGCCCTTCACGCTGCCCACGTCGGTGACCAGCGTGTCCTCCCCGAGCCCCGGCGCGATGGCCTCCAGCACCGCGCCGAAGCTGCCCACCGGCACCGCCACCACCACCACGTCCGCCCCCTGGGCCCCTGTGGCTGGATCCCCCTCGACGCGGTCCACCAGCCCCCGTTGGAGGGCGCGCTCGCCGACGGCGGCGGAGGCGTCCACCCCCACCACCTCGTCCACCTCCCCGCACCGGCGCAGGGCCAGCCCCAGGGAGCCGCCGATCAGCCCGAGGCCGACGACGGTGACGCGGTGAAAAGCATCCTGCCCGCTCATGGCCCCGGCCAACCGTCAGCGGGCCCGGGGGTAGGAGCCCAGGACCTTGACCGCGGCCCCGCCCTCGGTCACCCCTTCCAGGGCCTTCTGGACGGTGGGCTCCTCCCGGTGACCCTCCAGGTCCAGGAAGAAGACGTATTCCCACAGGGAGGACCGCGCCGGGCGGGAGACGATCTTGGTCAGGTTGACCCCGGCCCGGGAGAAGGGCTGCAGCACCTGAAACAGGCTCCCGGGCCGATTGGGCGCCGAGATCACGATGGAGGTCTTGTCGTTGCCGGAGACCCCGGCGCCCTCCTCGCCGACCACCACGAAGCGCGTGGTGTTGTCCGGCTCGTCCTCGATACCGGCCGCCAGGATGGGGAGCTCGTACAGCTCCGCCGCCGCGGCGCCGGCCACCGCCGCGCTTTCCGGCTCCTGGCTGGCCCGCCGCGCCGCTTCGGCGTTGCTGGGCACCTCCACCCACTCCACCCCGTCCAGATGGGCGTGCAGCCATTCCCGGCATTGGGCCCGGGTCTGCGGGTGCACGTAGAGCCGCTGGATGGCCCCGATGCTTCCGGCGTGGCTCATCAGGTGGTGCTCCACCCGCAGCGCCACCTCCCCGCAGATCTGAAGGCTGGTGCGCATGAGCTGGTCGAGGGTGGCGTTCACAACCCCCTCGGTGGAGTTCTCCACCGGCACCACCCCGTAATCGGCGGTACCCGCCTCCACCTCGCGGAACACCTCGGCGATGGCGGCCACCGGATGCTCCTCCACCGCGTGGCCGAAATGCACCTGCACGGCGGTGTGGGTGAAGGAGGCCTCGGGCCCGAGGAACGCGATGCGCAGCCGGCGCTCCAGGGCCAGGCAGGAGGACATGACCTCGCGGAAGATCCGGACCATGTCCTCGTCGGGGAACGGACCCTCGTTGCGCTCGGCGACGCGGGCGAGGATCTGGGCCTCCCGCTCGGGCCGGTAGAAAGGCCCGCCGTTGGACTCCTTGATGCGGGCGATCTCCAGGACCCGTGCGGCGCGCTGGTTGATGAGCCGCTGGACCTCCGCGTCCAGGCGGTCGATTTCCTGGCGCAGCTCCTCCTGGCGGCCATCGCTTTCGCCGTTATGGGATGGACCGTCTTGGCTCACGGCTGATTCCGTTCTCCACCTGTTGGAAGGTTGGGCTCCGCGGCCTGGCAAAAACGGGGCCGGACCCGTCAACCGGTCCGGCCCGCCAATCCTACCCGTTACGTCGGGGCGGAGGTACCCGTAGCTACAGGTTCACCTCCTTGACCTCCAGGACGTTCTCCTCGGAGGCGATCTGCTTGAGCACGTCCGCAGGCACCGACTGATCCACGCTGATGAAGGAAACCGCCTGCTGATGCGGGGCCTCCCGGCCCAGCATGAAGCCCGCGATGTTGATGCCGGCGTTGCCCAGGGTGGTGCCGATGCGGCCGATGAGGCCGGGCTCGTCGCGGTTGGCCATGTACAGCAGGCGCCCGTCCGGCACCAGCTCCAGCTCCACGCCGTTGAGCTCCACCACCCGCGGGGTGCCGTGCACCAGGGTGCCGTCGATGGTCCAGGCGCGCTTCTCGGTGGTCAGGGTCACCCGCACCATGCTGGTGAACTCCTCGGCCTGCTTCCTGGTGGTCTCGCTCACCTTGATGTCACGCTGCTCGGCGAGCAGGGGCGCGTTCACCAGGTTCACCGAGTCCGGCAGGATGGGGTCCAGCACACCCTTCAGGATGGTGGTGGTGATGGGCTTCTGGTTGAGCCCGGAGACCTCGCCGGCGTACTCGATGTCCACCTTCTTCAGCCCGCCCGCGGCGAGCTGGCCGAGGATGGAGCCCAGCCGCTCGCCCAGGTTCAGGTAGGGCTGCAGCAGCGGCATCTCCTCCTCGGCCACCGAGGGGATGTTCACCGCGTTCTGGATGGTGCCCTTATTCAGGTAGTCGGCGATCTGCTCGGCCACCTGCACGGCCACGTTCACCTGGGCCTCCTCGGTGGAGGCGCCGAGGTGCGGCGTGCAGATGAAATTGTCGTGGCGCAGCAGGGGATGGTCCTCCCCCACCGGCTCCTCCTCGAACACGTCGAGGGCGGCGCCGCGGATCTTGCCGGCTTCCAGGGCCCGGTCGAGGGCCGCCTCGTCCACCACCCCGCCGCGCGCGGCGTTAATGAGGATGGCGTTATCCTTCATCTGGTCGAAGGCGTCATCGTTCACCAGGTGCTTGGTGGCGTTGGTGAGCGGGGTATGGATGGTCATGAAGTCGGCGCGCCGGAACAGCTCGTCCAGCTCCACCAGCTCCACGCCCAGGTCGTCGGCGCGCTCCTGGGAGATGAAGGGGTCGTAGGCGATGACCCGCATCTTCAGGCCGTGGGCCCGCTCGATCACCAGCGAGCCGATGTTGCCGGTACCGATCACGCCGAGGGTCTTCTGGTAGAGCTCGACGCCCCCCCACTTGGTCTTCTCCCACCGGCCCTGTTTCAGGGCGGCGGAGGCCTGCGGGATGTTGCGGGCCGCGGAGACCATCAGGGAGACGGCGTGCTCGGCGGTGGTCACCGTGTTGCCGAAGGGCGTGTTCATCACGATGATGCCCTTCTGGGACGCCGTGGGGATGTCGACGTTGTCCACGCCGATCCCGGCGCGCCCCACCACCTTCAGGTTGGTGGCGGCGTTGATGATGTCCTCGGTCACCTTGGAGGCGGAGCGGATGGCCAGGCCGTCATACTCGCTGATGATCTCCTTGAGCTCATCGGGCGACAGCCCGGTCTTCACGTCCACCTCGATGCCGTGCTCCTGGAACACGGCCTCCGCCTTCGGCGACATCTTGTCGCTGATCAGTACCTTCGGCATCTGAAATAAGACCTCGTATCCGGGTTGGTTCGGGGGATCGGGAGAGCGCCCGCCGGCGGGGAGGCCGGAAAGAAGCCCCGACGACGCGGCGCCCCACGGGACGGGGAGGCCCCTGCAGCAGGGCCTCCCCCTGGCGGACGGGCCTTGGTGGCGCCCGGTCCCGCGCCCGATGGCGCCGTCCACGGGGCCGCGGACGCCGCCGTTCTTCCCGCTCCGGGAGCGGCGTCCCTGACCGACCCCCTCAGGAGGCGGCTACGCGTTCCGCTTCTCGAAATCGCGCATGAAATCGATCAGCGCGTCCACTCCGGCCTCGGGCATGGCGTTGTAGATGGAGGCGCGCATACCGCCCACGGAACGGTGCCCCTTCAGCGCCACCAGACCCTTCTCGCCCGCCTCCTCCAGGAAGGTGGCATCCAGATCCGGATTGGACAGGGTGAAGGGCACGTTCATGTAGCTGCGGTCCTCGGGGACCACGGGGGAATGGTAGAAATCGCTGCCGTCGATGGCCTCGTAGAGCTTGTTGGCCTTGCGCTGGTTCAGCTCCGCCATGGCCTCCAGGCCGCCCTGCTCCTTGAGCCACTCGAACACCAGGCCGGCGATGTAGATGCCGTAGGTGGGCGGGGTGTTGTACAGGGACTTGGCGTCCACGTGGGTCTTGTAGTCGAACATGGTCGGGCACCAGTCCACGGCGTGCCCCACCAGGTCGTTGCGCACGATAACGATGGTCAGCCCGCTGGGCCCGATGTTCTTCTGGGCGCCGGCGTAGATCATGCCGAACTTGCTGACATCGATGGGCCGGGAAAGGATGTCCGAGGACATGTCGGCCACCAGCGGCACGTCACCGGTATCGGGGGTGTAGTGGAACTCGGTCCCGAAGATGGTGTTGTTGCTTGTCATGTGGCAGTAGGCGGCCGCGGGGTCGAGCTCCAGCTGGTCCTGCTTGGGGATCCAGGTGAAGTTCTCGGCCTCGGCGGTGGCGGGCACGTTCGCCTCGCAGTAGCGCTTGCCCTCGGAGATGGCCTTCTTGGACCAGCTGCCGGTGTTGATGTAGTCCGCCTTACCCTTGCCGCGCAGCAGGTTGAGCGGGATCATGGCGAACTGGCTGCTCGCGCCGCCCTGGAGAAAGAGAACCGAGTAGTCGTCGGGGATCTGCATGAGCTCGCGGAGGTCGGCCTCCGCCTTCTCGATGATGGCGGTGAACTCCTTGCCGCGATGGCTCATCTCCATCACCGACATGCCCGACCCGTGCCAGTCCAGAATCTCCTCGCCGGCTTTGCGCAGGACCGCTTCGGGCAGGGCGGCGGGTCCGGCGCTGAAATTGAATACTCGGCTCATCGACATCTCCAAGGAATGAATGAAGCCCCGTATTTTAACGCAAATGGCGCCATTCCTTAAATCGGGGCTCCCCGCCTACTCCTCATCCCCTTGTTCTTCCGTGCCATTCACCTGCTCGGCGGATTCCTCCACCCGCTCCGCGCCCACCACGCGCTCGCCCTTGGCGAGATCGATGAGGCGTACGCCCTGGGTATTCCGCCCCATGCGGGATATGCCCTCCAGCGGGGTGCGGATGAGGGTGCCCTGAGAGGTCACCAGCATCACCTCGTTGTCGGGATGCACCAGCCGCACGCTCACCACCTCGCCGTTGCGCTCGGAGACCTTGATGGTGAGGATCCCCTGCCCGCCCCGGCCCTGGAGGCGATATTCGTCCAAGGGGGTGCGCTTGCCGAAGCCGTTCTCGGTGACCGTCAGGACTTCCCAGCCGGGCCGGACCACCTGCAGGCCGATCAGGCGGTCGCCCTCGGCCATCTCGATGCCGCGCACGCCGTGGGCGTTGCGGCCCATGATCCGCACCTCCTGCTCGGGGAAGCGGATGGCCTTGCCCCGGTTGGTGGCCATGAGCATCTCGTCGTTGCCACCGGTGATCCGCGCCCCCACCAAAGACTCGCCCTGGTCCAGTTTGATGGCGATGATCCCGGCTTTGCGGGGGCGGGAGAAGTCCATGAGGTCCACCCGCTTGACCACCCCCTTGGAGGTGGCCATCACCACGTAGCGGCCCTCCTCGAAGGCGTCCACGGGCAGCACCGTGGTGATGCGCTCGTCCTTCTCCAGCGGCAGGAGGTTGACGATGGCCTTGCCGCGGGCGGTGCGGCCCGCCTCGGGCAGCTCGTACACCTTCAGCCAGTAGACCTTGCCGGCGTTGGAGAAGCACAGGATGTACTGGTGGGTGGAGGCGACGAACAGCCGCTCCACGAAGTCCTCGGCGTCGCGGGTCGCGGCGGCGGCCTTGCCCTTGCCGCCGCGCCGCTGGGCGCGGTAGCCCGACAGGGGCTGGCGCTTGATGTAGCCGGCCCGGGTCATGGTGACCACCATGTCCTCCTCGGCCACCAGGTCCTCCAGGGTCAGCTCGGAGGCGGCCTCCTGGATCTCGGTACGCCGCTCGTCGCCGAAGCGCTCCTTGATGTCCACCAGCTCGTCGCGGATCACGCCCATCAGCCGCTCCTCGGAGCGCAGGATGTCGAGGAGGTCGTCGATCTTGTCGAGGATCTCCTCGAACTCGCCGATCACCTTGTCGCGCTCCAGGCCGGTGAGGCGGTGCAGGCGCATGTCGAGAATGGCCTGGGCCTGCTCGGGGGAGAGCTTGTAGCCCCCCTCCACCAGGCCGATGCCCTCCTCGTTGCGGATGCCGCCCGACTGGGCGGCCCGCTGCACCAGGTGCTCCACGCCGCCGGGCTCCCACACCTCGGCGGTGAGCCGCTGCTTGGCGGTGGCCGGGTCCGGCGACTGGCGGATCAGGTTGATCACCGGGTCCAGGTTGGCCAGGGCCACGGCCAGGCCTTCCAGGGTGTGGGCCCGCTTGCGGGCCTGGCGCAGGTCGTAGAGGGTGCGCCGGGTGACCACCTCGCGGCGGTGCTGGACAAAGGCCTCCAGCACCTCCTTGAGGTTGAGGGTCCGCGGCTGGCCCTGGTCGAGCGCCAGCAGGGTGATGCCGAACACCGACTCCAGCTGGGTCTGCTTGTACAGGTTGTTGAGGACGATCTCCGGCTCTTCGCCACGCTTCAGCTCGATAACCACGCGGATGCCGTCCTTGTCGGACTCATCGCGCAGGTCGCTGATGCCCTCGATCTTCTTGTCCTTGACGAGGTCGGCGACCTTCTCCACCAGCCGCGCCTTGTTGACCATATAGGGCAGCTCGTGGATGACCAGCCGCTGGCGCCCCTTCTTGTCCTCCTCGGTGCGCACCCGGCCGCGGACCCGGATGGAGCCGCGCCCGGTGCGGTAGGCGGAGAGGATGCCGTCGCGGCCGTTGATGATGCCGGCGGTGGGGAAATCGGGGCCGGTGATGAAGCCCAGCAGGTCGTCGACGGTGCGCTCGGGGTCGTCGATGAGCGCTACGCAGCCGTCGATCACCTCGCGCAGGTTGTGCGGCGGGATGTTGGTGGCCATGCCCACGGCGATGCCGGCGGCGCCATTCACCAGCAGGTTGGGCACCCGCGACGGCAGCACGGCGGGCTCCGTCTCCGCGCCGTCGTAGTTGGGGACGAAGTCCACCGTCTCCCGGTCGATGTCCGTGAGCAGCTCGTGGGCCAAGCGGGCCATGCGCACCTCGGTGTAGCGCATGGCCGCGGCGTTGTCGCCATCGATGGAGCCGAAGTTGCCCTGCCCGTCCACCAGCGGGTAGCGCATGGTGAAGTCCTGGGCCAGGCGCACGATGGTGTCGTAGACGGCGGCGTCGCCGTGGGGATGGTATTTACCGATGACGTCGCCCACCACGCGGGCGGACTTCTTGTAGGGCTTGTTCCAGTCGTTGTTCAGGGTGTGCATGGCGTAGAGCACGCGCCGATGCACCGGCTTGAGACCGTCCCGGACGTCGGGGAGCGCCCGTCCCACGATCACGCTCATGGCATAATCGAGGTAGGACGTGCGCATCTCCTCCTCGAGATTAACGGGCATCATTTCCTTGGCGAATTCGGCCATGAGGTCCCAAGCTCCCGTTCCTGAATGAAGAAAGAATGAAGCATAACCCCCGGAAAACCCGGGGTCAAACCGGCACCCGGGCTATGGGATTTTCCGCCTCCGCCCGGTTCCCCGGCCAACAGCGGGGCATTTTCCCAATTTCCCCGGCATCCGCCCGGTACCTTTCCCCCCGCCGCTCCATATTTTGCTACCCGTTGAATCGGGCGTAAAATCCCATCCTGAACTGGCAGCCCAATGGGAGACGCGGCCATGAAGGAGAACGTGGGAACAATCGACATGGTCCTGCGCATCGTCGTCGGGGCGGTTTTGCTTGCCTTTGCCGTAACCGAACCGGTGGCCAACTGGTGGGGCTGGATCGGCCTGATCCCCCTGGCCACCGGCGCCTTTCGCCGCTGCCCGGCCTACGCCCTGCTGGGCACCGACACCTGCGGCACCAAGAAACAGGCCTGAATCCCCCGCTTCCGGACGCCCTGCCCGGCCGGCCCGCCAGGACCGGCCGGGCTTTTCTATCGGGGGCCGTCGGGCTATGTTAGGGCCCGCGCCGCTCCCGAGGCCCCCGGTTTTCCACGCCCCCCTGCAGGAGGAACGCGATGGCTGCCGTCGACGAGGCGGAAATCAACAAATTCGAGCAGCTCGCCGAGCGCTGGTGGGACCCGGAGGGCGAGTTCAAGCCCCTGCACCGCATCCAGCCCCTGCGCCTGGACTATATCCGCAGCGTGGTGGACCTGGACGGTAAGCGCGTCCTGGACGTGGGGTGCGGGGGCGGCCTGCTGGCCGAGGGCATGGCCGCGGCGGGGGCCGAGGTCACCGGGGTGGAGCCGGGCGAGGCCGCCGTCGGCGCGGCCCGGGCCCATCTGAAGGTGAGCGGGCTGTCGGTGGACTACCGCCAGGGCGAGGCGGCGGATCTGCTTCCGGAGGAGGCAGAATCCTTCGACGTGATCACCTGCATGGAGGTGCTGGAGCACGTCCCGGATCCGGCCCGGCTGGTGGACGAGTGCGCCCGCCTGCTCAAGCCCGGCGGTACCCTGTTCTTCGCCACCCTGAACCGCACCGTGCGCTCCTACCTCATGGCCATCGTCGGCGCCGAGTACATCCTGCGCTGGCTGCCCAAGGGCACCCACGACTGGGAGAAGTTCATCCGCCCCGCCGAGATGGAGGCCCACCTGCGGGCCGCCGGCCTGCTGCCGCGGGAGATCCGGGGCATGATCTTCAACCCCCTGGACAACTCCTTCCGCCTGGGCAGCGACGTGGCGGTGAACTACCTGGGCCACACCACCAAGCCCGGGGACGCCTGAGCCCATGAATCCCCGTCTGCAAGCCCTGAACCCCTATCCCTTCGAGCGCCTGCGCGAGCTGTTCCGGGACGTGCAGCCGCCCGCGGACCGGGAGCCCATCAATCTCGGCATCGGTGAGCCCAAGCAGGCCCCGCCGCAGTTCGTGCTGGACGTGGTGGAGCGGGAGCAGGCGGGCTTCGCCCGCTACCCCACCACCGGCGGCACGCAGGCGCTGCAGCAGGCCTGCGCCCGCTGGGCCACGGAGCGCTTCCGGCTGCCCCAGGGCTCCCTGGAGCCGGGCCGGAACGTGATCCCGGTGAACGGTACCCGGGAGGCCCTGTTCGGCATCGCCCAGGCGGTGGTGGGCGCCAAGGAGCGCCCGGCGGTGGCCATGCCCAACCCCCTGTACCAGATCTACGAGGGCGCAACCCTGTTCGCCGGCGCGGAGCCGGTCTACGTGGCCGCCGGGGAGACCGGGGGCCTGCCCGACTTCGCCGCCCTGCCGGAAGAGGTGCTGGCCCGCACCGAGCTGCTCTACGTCTGCTCCCCCGCCAATCCCACGGGCGCGGTTGTGGGCCGGGAGCAGTACCGGGAGCTGCTCGATCTGGCCGACCGGCATGACTTCGTGATCGCAGCCGACGAGTGCTACTCCGAGATCTACCCCGACGAGGACAACCCCCCGGTGGGGCTGCTGGAGGTGGCCGCCGCCGAGGGACGCACCGACTACCGGCGCTGCCTGGCCTTCCACAGCCTGTCCAAGCGCTCCAACCTCCCGGGGCTACGCTCGGGCTTCGTGGCCGGGGACGCCGAGGTGCTGGAGGGCTTCCTCAAGCTGCGCACCTACCTCGGCAACGCCACGCCCCCGCCGCTCCAGGAGGCGGCCATCGCCGCCTGGGGCGACGAGGAGCACGTGCGGGCGAACCGGGACGCCTACCGCGAGCGCTTCGCCCGAGTGCTGGAGGTGCTGCGGCCGGTGCTGGACGTGGAGGCCCCCGCCGGCGGCTTCTACCTGTGGCCCCGGGTGCCCGGCGGCGGCGAGCGCTTCGCCAAGGAGCTCTACGCCCGGGAGGGGATCACGGTCCTGCCCGGTGCCTACCTGGGCCGGGCGGTGGACGGCCGCAACCCCGGGGCGGAGCATGTACGCATCGCCCTGGTGGACGACGTGGAGCGGTGCGAGGACGCCGCCTGGCGGATCCGACGGGTGGCCGAAGACCTGCAATGACGCCACAGGCAAATCCGTAAGAACCGTTCATCCCGCAGTAGGCTTGGTGTGGTATGGGATGGGGGCTTGTGCGGGAGCGGTCCGTGACCGCGACCGGTTCAATCGCCCTTCATCACGGTCACGGACCGCTCCCACAAGCGATTTGTAAAATTGTGCAAACCATTCATCCATTTTTTGGGGCCAACCGGACCCACTAAAGATTTTCCCAATTTTTCCAGGATTTAGGAGCCGGACATGGACAATCTGAAGCAGACCATCGAGGCGGCCTTCGAGCGCCGTGCTGATATCACCCCCGATAACGTGGACCCCGAGACCTTCAAGGCCGTGGAGGAGGCCATCGGCCTGCTCGACCGCGGCGAGGCCCGGGTGGCCGAGAAATCGGGCGGCGAGTGGGTGGTCAACGAGTGGCTGAAGAAGGCCGTGCTGGTGTCCTTCCGCATCCACGGCAACCGCGTCATGCGCGGCGGCGAGACCCACTACTACGACAAGGTGCCGCTGAAGTACGGCGAGTACGGCCAGAGCGACTTCGAGGCCCAGGGCGCCCGCGTGGTGCCGCCCGCCACCGTGCGGCGCGGAACCTTCATCGCCCCCTCGGCGGTGCTCATGCCCTCCTACTGCAACATCGGCGCCTACGTGGACGAGGGCACCATGGTGGATACCTGGGCCACCGTCGGCTCCTGCGCGCAGATCGGCAAGAACGTGCACATCTCCGGCGGCGCCGGCATCGGCGGCGTTCTGGAGCCCCTGCAGGCCAACCCCGTGATCATCGAGGACGAAGTGTTCATCGGCGCCCGCTCCGAGGTGGCCGAGGGCGTGATCGTCGAGGAAGGCTCGGTGCTGTCCATGGGCGTCTACCTCGGCCAGTCCACCCGGATCCTCAACCGCGAGACCGGCGAGGTCCTCAAGGGCCGCGTACCGGCCAACTCCGTGGTGGTCCCGGGCACCATGCCCTCCTCCGACGGCACCCACAGCCTCTACTGCGCGGTGATCGTCAAGCAGGTGGACGCCGGCACCCGGGCCAAGACCTCCGTCAACGAGCTGCTGCGGGACGCCTGAATTGACGGACGCCGTTACCCAGCTCACCCGCGAACTCATCGCCATCCCCTCGGTGACCCCGGACGACGGGGCCGGCCAGGCGCCCCTGCGCGACCGGCTGGCCCCGTTGGGGTTCCAACTGGAGGACATGAGCGAGGGCAACGTGGCCAACCTCTACGCCCGCTACGGGAACCAGGGGCCGGTAGTGGCCTTCGCCGGCCACACGGACGTGGTGCCCACCGGCGCCGAGGAGGACTGGACCCACCCGCCCTTCTCCCCCACCGCCTCCGGGGCCTACCTGTACGGGCGCGGCGCGGCGGACATGAAGGGCTCCCTGGCCGCCTTCACGGTAGCGGTGGAGCGGTTCCTGGCCCGCCACCCGGAGCCCCAAGGCTCCATCGCCCTCCTCATCACCGGCGACGAGGAGGGCCCCGCCGTTCACGGCACGCCGGTGATGGTGCGCCGGCTCGCCGAGCGCGACGAAATGCCCGACTACTGCCTGGTGGGCGAGCCCTCCTGCAGCGAGCGGCTGGGGGACACGGTGAAGAACGGCCGGCGGGGGTCGCTGACCGGGGAGATGGTGGTCCTCGGCACCCAGGGCCACGTGGCCTACCCCCACAAGGCGGACAACCCGGTCCACCGGGCCCTGCCCGCCCTGCAGGAGCTGGTGGAGACCGAATGGGACGCGGGCAACGCCTACTTCCCGCCCACCAGCTTCCAGATCCCCAACGTCCGCGCCGGCACCGGCGCCCACAACGTCATTCCTGGCACGCTGGACGTCCAGTTCAACTTCCGCTACTCCACCGAGCGCACCAAGGACGACCTCAAGGCCCAGGTCCACGAGATCCTGGACCGCCACGGCCTGCGCTACGACCTGCACTGGCACGAAAACGGCGACCCCTTCCTCACCGAGCCCGGCCCGCTGGTCAACGCCCTCACCGAGAGCATCCGCGCGGCCACGGGGGTCGACACCCACCTCTCCACCGCCGGCGGCACCAGCGACGGCCGCTTCATCGCCCCGCACGGCGTCCAGGTGGCGGAGTTCGGTCCGCTCAACGACACCATCCACCAGGTGGACGAGCGGGTGGCCATGGAGGACCTGGAGCGGTTGGCGGAGATCTACGAAGGGGTGCTGGAGCGGCTGCTGACGGAAACGTAGCAAAGGCCGAACATTTTCCTGTGGGAGCGGTCCTCGACCGCGACCCTGAAAAGGACAAGGGCCGGGAAACCCCGGCCCTTGTACCCGAACACCGGACATCCCCGCCCGTTTATTCCTCCGCGCCCGGAACCTCCACATAGCCGTCGGACGCATCGGTCATCTCCCGCTTGCCGTCGGTGATGCGGGCGACGATGCGGTACTTACCGGCGGGGAGATCCGGCAACCGCCACTTGTAGCTGTCGCCCTGGCGGTCGGGGTCTTCCTCCAGGCCGCCGACGATCACCGTTTCCTCCCCGGGCTCGCCGCCCACCGGCCGGTAGCTCAGGGTGATCCGGGCGTTGTCGTCGGCGTCCAGATCCTTCCAGCGGATGTGGACGCGGTCGCCGGGCTCCTTCTCCTGGGCGCCGTTGGGGCCTTTCAGGCGGATGAACGGCTGGCCGCCGCCGTCGCCGATGACCACCTCGTTGGGGGCGCGAACCTCCTTGCGGGTGTTGCCGTCGTCGATCACCGCGTAGGGGAAGTAGACGCCGTCCTCCAGGCCCGAGAGGTCCCACAGGTAGCGGTCGCCCCGCCCGTCCGGATCCTCCTTCAGGCCCTCCACGATCACGCCGCGGCCGCCGCCGTTTCCGTCCCGATCGTAGTAGTGGTCGATGGTGGCATTGCTGTCCGGGTCGCGGTCGTACCAGTGGAGCAGGGCGTGGTTCTTGTCGGGCGCGCCGGGCTCCTTAGTCGGGGCTTCGTCCTCCTCCCGCTCGGCCGGCTCCTCGGGTTCTTCCTCCGGCATGGGCTGCTTGCCCCGGCCGTCCCCGGGACGCTGGCCGTTGCCGTTGTTGCCACCGCCCACGGTCCCGGGCAGGTCGTACTTCACCTTGTGCAGCCGCATGACCGGCTCGTCGTTGACCCCATCGGCGTCGGCGTAGAACACCACGAAGTCCATCCAGTCCGAGGCCAGGCCGTGCTCGTCCACGGCCCGGGCCCGCCAGTAGTACCAGCCGCTCTCGGGGACGGGGCTGTCGATCCGCCAGGATTCCTCCCCGGATTCCCCGGCGGCCAGCCGCTCGCCCAGGCCGCCCTTCTTGGCCGGGGCGTAGAGCTCGAACTCGTAGTGCAGCTCGTCCCGGTCCACGTCCCTGGAGGGGTTCACCTGCAGGGTGGGCTGGAGGGTGCCCACCCAGCCGCCCTGCCCCGGGTTGGCCGGGGTGGGCACGGTGGGCGGATCGTTGAACTGGTTGACGAAGAAGCTGCCGGCGGTCCAGGGGCTGTCGACCTCGCCGTCGGAGGCCTTGACCCGCCAGAAATACTCGGTGTTGTCCGCCAGCCCGGACACCGGCCAGGCGGCCGTGCCCCGGTCCCCTTCGGGGATGCCGCCCGAGGTCCGCTTGGCGTCGCTGTCAAAGGTGGCCGTCCGGTCCAGCTGGAAGTGGTACGTCACCGGCTCCATCTCCGGATCCTCAGCGTCGCGCGCCAGCAGGTCCACATCCAGGGTCGTCACCTCAACGCCGTCGACAGGCGCCTCGATGGCGGGCGCCGTGGGGGCGTCGTTGCGGGTGTTGACGAAGAAACCCCCCACGGGGCCGGCGGTCTCCGCGCCGTGCTCGTCCACGGCGGTGGCGCGCCAGTGGTACCAGGTGTTCTCCGTCAGCTCGTCGGGCACCGTCCAGGCGGTGGTGCCCTCGTCCCCCTCGGACACGCCGGTGGTGGCAGCGACCTCCTGCGTCAGCGCCTCGTCGACGTAGACGGCGAAGTCGTAGGTGAGAGCGTCCTCGTCCACGTCGGTGCTGTTGGTCACCTCCAGCACGGGGGTAAAGGTGTCCACGAAGGTGCCGTCCGCCGGGCCGCTGATGGCGAACTCCCCGGGCGCGTCGTTCTCCGTGTTGACGAAGAAGGTGCCGCCCACCCATTCGCTGTGGATGTCCGCGCCAAAGGCCCGCGCCCGCCAGTGGAACCAGTGGTTGTCCGTAAGCGCGGGGGACACCGTCCAGGAAGTGGTTTCCTCGGCCTCGGGGACGTCGAGGACATGGGCGACGCGCTCGGACATCTCGGCGTCGGCGTACACCTCGAACTCGTAGGTGACGTCGAACAGGTCGGAGTGCTCGCTGTTGATCAGGGTCAGCTCCGGGGTCTGCGTGGTGACCTCGCTGCCCGCCTCCGGGGCCTTGGGCTCGGGCTCACCCGGTCCGGGGGGCCGGGTGGGATCCATGCCCTCCTCGTACTCCTCCAGGTCGGTGTAGCCGTCGCCGTCGTAGTCGCCGGTGCCGTCCCGGTCGAGGGTGCCGAAGTGCTCCAGCTCCCACTCGTCCTTCATGCCGTCGCCGTCGCGGTCGTGAATCCAGCGCACCTCGATGGGGGCGGACCGGGTGCTTTCCAGCTCGCCGTCGGAGGCGCGGAAGGTAACGTTGTAGGTGCCCTGCTGGCCCAGCTCCGGAGTCCACTCGAAGGTGCCGGTGCCGTCGCCGTTGTCGGTGAATCCGGCCCCTTCGGGAAGATTGTCCACGGACAGGGTGATGGGGTCGCCGTTGGCGTCGGCGGCCTCCACGCCAAAGGCCAGCGTTTCGGTCTCCACCACCACCTGAGGGGGGATGTAGGCGATCTCCGGGGCCACCGGCCCGATGTCCGGGGCCTTCATCACCACCGTGTAGGAGCCGGTGGTGTTGGCGTCGAAGAGGTGAAGGCCGTAGTCCCAGGTCAGATCGTCGTTGCGCTCCCGGGCGAGCCAGGCGTTGCGCGCGTTGATCTCCTTACCGTCGGAGCGGTAGACCGCCTCGATCTCCTTCTGACCCAGATAGGGGTCCCGGACCCGGGCGTGGATGAAGCCGTCCTGCTCGGGGACGGTGAAGCGGTGATGGACCCGGTCGCCGTCCTCCTTGGTGCGCTCCAGGGCGGCGTCGGCGGAGAGGTCCGCCACCTCGCTGTCGGTGCCGTTGGACTCGTACACGGTCAGGAAATCGCCGTCCCGGGCCAGAAAGTCCCGCACGGCGTCCCGCCCGGACAGATCCACCAGGACATCGCGCACCAGGAAATGGGTGTTGACGGCGTCGATGACGGAGGTCAGCGAGCCGCCCAGCTCGTCAGAGTGGCTGAAGGAGGCGTCGAAATCGGTGAAGCGCCCGGAGAGGTCGGTCACCATGCGCCAGCGCCCCACCATGGCCTCGCCGGCGGGGATGCGGCCGAAGTCCAGCAGGAGGGTCGGCTCGGCGGGCTCGTTCTGGATGTAGCTCTCCAGGATCTCGAAGCTGATGTCCAGGCCCTGCTCGTTGGCCACGATCTCGGGCTGGGCGGAGTCGATGGAAACCGACTCCGCGGGGCCGCTGCCGTTGTTGCGGATGCGCACCCCCAGGGTGAAGGGCTCGGCCGGCTCCTCCTCCTCGGTGAAGGGATCGTCGGCGTAGACCTGCTCCTTGAGGAAGTAATCCAGAGTCAGCAGGGGCAGCGGCTTGACGGTGATGGAATCGGGGGCGACGTCGGTCTCGTGATGCTCGCCGGCAAGGTCGTATTCCAGGGTGGCCCCGACGAAGAAGAGCTTGCCGTCGGAGACCTGCCCCGCCGCCCCGGGCGAGGGAATGATCTGCCAGTGGATGTCCGCGGAAGTGGACGGCATGACCGTGCCCGTGCCGTCCACCGCGTCGATGCCGTCCAGGGAATCCTGGCGGATAAAGAAAGTGGCGTCTTCGCTGTCCGGATCGGAGGACGCTACAACGGGGTTGCCATCCTTATCGGTGAATTGGACGGAAACGGCAACGTTCTCCAGTGGATCCGTGTCCAGCCCGTTGTTGATGCGCATGTGCGCTTCAAAGGCCTGCCGCTCCAGAGTGAGTTCCTGCTCAATCTGGAGCTTGACCTGGGCGCAAAGGGATTCCTGGGCAAGGGCCTGCCCAACCTGGGTGAGGAGGCCCAGGAAGCAGGCAAGCGAAATGACCACCTTTTTGGGAAACATCATCCCCCCTTACCCAGGAAAGATTGATCGAAAAGCTAAAAACCGATCAGACCATTCAAATCGTTCAAAAACGAAACCAGCAGTTGCGCTACACCTATTGGGCCCCGCCTAGCGAATAGGGCTCATTCATCGGAAAGGAGATAAGCCGGCCCTACTACAGATAGCCCCGCCACACTTCTCGGAAATTGACGTTGCGGCTGTAGCGCCGGTGCGCTTCATGCATCGCCGGGGCCAGCCCTTCCGTCGGCTCCGGCACGGCAATCAAATGTAGGTGATTCGTCATCAGGCAGCAGGTCCAGATCGCCACCCCATAGTAGGTACACTAGGTCACCAGGAGCTCGAAATAGGCATGATAGTCCTGATCGCCAAAAAAGATCTTTTGCCGACAGTTGCCCAGCTAGATTATGTAGTGCGGAAATCCCGCCGCAACCAAGCGGGCCAATTTAGCCATGGGCCAAGCTCCAATCCCGTCTATTGCGATTTAAGTAAAGTGCCCCCGCAATTCACCCGTCCGGAATTAACGCATACCTAATCACAGCAATCTAAACTTTCAATATTTGAATCGACAATTGTTGATTTCCCTATATACCCGGTCGCGTAAGCGCCAACACTTCCTGATTCGTCATTTTCATCATAGGACTTGCTTTCAGTATTACTGCCATCACTAATACTGAAATTAACTCCCTTTGAGGCCCCCCCAAGTCTAAGATAGGAGGCTCCAGCACTAGCTCTCCCCGCATATACCCCGGCCGCCAGTTCTGCATAGACCCCAGAAAGGACGTCTGGATCTGGGCATTTAAGGCCGTCTTGCAGAGTAACACCATTTGAACCAGAAAGTTCAACGACCTTCCTTGATGAGTTAATTCCCGCCCCGATCGCTAAGACAGTGGCCTCGGCTTTCTTTTCACAGTCTTTGCAAACAGCAGCCCATAAATCGAAAATGCTGCCCGTTGCTCCTGCATAAAGCCAAGAGACGCTAACCTGTACTCTGCTTCCTTTCCAGGTTACCAATCCAAGCGGATCAACCCCAGTAACCGGATTACCCTCTGCATAGGAGTAAGAGTTCCTTCCTGCCCGAAGAGGGTCCCTGGTCAAGTATCGTCCCGTTGAAGAATTATAAAAACGATGAAAGTTATAATATAACCCGGTTTCATCATCTTTATAATGTCCCGGAAAAGATAGGTTGTTGGAAATTTCATTTATTGAAGCAACTCTTTCCCCAAAAGATCCATATTTTGCCGACCAAACAATTCCACCTTTTACATCCACCAATTTCTGGGGAACCCCCGAATGATCGTTTATATAGAAAAAGTAATTTCCGGACTTTTTCATAAATTGAGGATTGGTTGTCCACTCCCCTTCCGGTTGATATCCATAGCTTTTTTGAACCTCACCGCCTCCATCAGTTTCAGCTATAAGCCCTTTCTTGGAATAAACATATAATTTCAAACCATTTACAGTTTTCTTTTTGATACGTCGCCCAAAAGGGTCATAGGAATAAGAAGCTATTTTTTCACCATCTTTCTTCACACTTGCCAATCTGCCTGCCACGTTATACTGGTATTTAGTCACCTCCCCGGTTTCGGTATTAGTTGTTTGAACCAAGTTGCCGTCGGCATCGAATTCCTGTTCGAATTCTCCGTAGTCAACCAATTGGTCGGACTCGTTGTATATCCATTCCCCGGTTGTATGGCTGTAGGTTTTGCGGTTTCCCACAGCATCATAGGTATAGGCCTCGTCTGGTAAGGGATCGGGAGTTTTGGCCTGAATGAGCTGATCTAACGAACTGTAGCTATAGTTGTAGTCGCCATGCTCCGTAATCTTCTCGGTAAGATTGCCGGCGGCATCGTAGGTATACTCAAAGTCCAATAGCGGATTGCCGGCGGGATCCAGAGCTCGGATTTTTCCCAGCCGCATCATGCGGTCGAAGAAATGCTCCTCCACCCCGCCGCCTGGCCGCATTATGCGAGTAGGCCGCATCCACTGGTAATCGTGGTAAGTAATCTCACCGAGGCCGGGAATCATGATCCCTTTTAAGCGGTTAGCGTCGTCATAGCGATAGTTGTAGGTGGTGCCGTCGGGTGCGGTGAAGGACTTTATCTTGCCGTTAACGTAGTAGGTGTAGCTGTAACTCTTGGTGAAATCGCCGTAATCGACAGTGGCGCCGATACGCCGCCCGGCGCTGTCGTAGGTGTAGGTTCCTGTGGTGACACTGCCGCTGTAGCCAGTCATCCGGCCGTCGGCGTCGTAGGTGAAGGCGACGGTGCGGTCTGGGCTAGCGGATGGATCGGTGTGGTAGGTACTCTTCACCCGCCGACCCGCAGCGTCATAGGTATGGCGAATGGCCTGGCCCCTGGCGTTGATCTTCTCCACCAGATTTCCAGCATTGTCGTATCGGTATTGGACAGTGTCCCCATCCGGCCAGAGTATGGCAGTGCGGCGCCCTGCTAAGTCATACTGAAAACGGCGGATAGCAACCCCACGGGCATTCGTTACTTTAAGTAGGTTGTCATGACTGTCGTAAGCGAACCTGGTAACACCTCCAGCAGGATCGATCTTCTTGGTCAGACGGCCAAGGGGGTCATATTCAAACCGAGTTGTCCGGCCTTTGGGATCTGTCTCGGCCACAACTCGCCCCCCAGCGTCAAAGCTCTTCCTTATTACCTGCTCCAGGGTGGAGCCCTCCGCCTTGATAGTCTGAGTTCTCCGTCCTCTGGAATCGTAGGAGAACTTAGCAGCATAGGTTGGATAATTCGTTGAGCTTCGTAGCCGAGGATTGCCCGTATGGGTTTGATCGTAACCATAAGTTGTGGCATTTCCCGCACCATCAATCACTTTGGTCAACCGACCCAAAGAATCATACTTTAAGTCCTGGCTCACCCCGGAAGGATCCGTAATATTAGTTAGCCGACCGCTCCGGTCATAGGCCAAGCGAATGGTGGCGCCCAGTGGATCCGTCATGGCCACTCGACGATCGTCTGCGTTGTACTCAAAAGAAAAAGAATTACCTAGAGGATCGGTTAAGGCGATTCGGTTGCCCACCGCGTCGTATTCGTAGGTGGTTGCGTTACCTAGGGGATCGGCCTCCTCAATAAGATTACCGGCAGCATCGTAGCGCTTGGTCCAGGTCTCGCCCCGGGCATCCACCCGCTTGGTCACCTGTCCCAGCACGTTATGGCTGAACTTTTGAACCCCGCCCTCGGGCCCGGTACGCCTGATGACATTGCCGTACTGGTCGTATTCCAGCCGGATGGTTGCGTCCTCGGCTACGGCGTCACCTCCACGCGTGACAGTAGTTACTCTGTTGTACTGGTCGTATTCGTAGGAAGTTTCCCGCTCGGCCTCGGTCCCCACCGCCTCCACGACCCGTGTCCGGTTTCCGTCGGCGTCGTATTCGTAGCGTGTGACATTGCCGAGCTCGTCCACCTCCCTGGTCCGAAGGTCAGTCCCCGCCCGGTACTCGTAGCGCTGGCTGGAACCATCCGGGTGGGTAACTCGGATCAGGTTGTCCCACTCGTCATACTCGCGAACGGTGCGGTTGCCGGCCGCGTCGATGGTGATCTTCTTGCGGTCCCCGTAGCGGTGCTCGCGCACCAGCTCGCCGTTCTTCCGGATGCGGATGAGATCACCGTCTTTGTTGTAGGTGGTCTCGGTAACCAGCCCTTCCGGACTCTCTTCCCGTTTGACGAACGCACCCTCGGCGGGGTCATGGTCGTAGCTCGTCTGCACCGTAAAGCCACCCGGGGTGGTCTCGCCCTTGAGGGTGCCGTTGGGATTGTATTCGAGCTCGGTGGTGCGGCCCTTGGGATCGGTCTTGGCGGAAAGGCGATCACCGGAATACTCGTAGCTCCAGGTGTTGCCGCGGACGTCGGTTACCTCGGCGAGCTTGGGGCCGTGGTCGTATGTGGTATCGGTGTAGGCATAACGTACGGTTCGCCCTGCTCTATCCTCCACCAGGGTCAGGCGGTCGTCGGTGTTGTAGGAAAAAGTGAGGACCCGGTTGCCGTGGTGGTCAAGAACATGGAGTAGTCGGCCATCGTTGTCGCGCTCGAGGGTAACCTGTATATCGTTGGAATTGCCGTAGGCGACGGCCCGCCGTTCGGCGTTGTAGCGGATCCAGTTGCCCGCCGTGTCCTCCCAGCGGTAGCCTCCGTTTTCCAGGGGAACGATGCGCTTGGTTGGGTCTTTTTCCGGAACGAAATGGTCCCCGTTTTCCTCGTATTCGCTCCCGTTCCGAATTAAGATTTCAGGGGTTCCCGGTTTTTCCGGGCTCACTCCCGGCGCGTATTTGTCCCCGGAAGAAAAACCGGCTGACAGCCCTTTCCAGCGCCGGTTGAACTCCCATTGACCCTGAACCCAGGTCCGCTTCATGCGCACATAGCCGCCAAGGACCTTTATCTTGAGGTCCTCCTGCGTTTCGATGTGCTGCCCGAAGTTTGGAGAGTCCATTTCTTCGGTGGTTGCGGCCTCTGCACCCCAGGCGCTTCCGGATACCGCACTCAAAGCCAGTAGGACCCCGGCCCCGAGCCCCTTCCGCGCGATCCGCCCGTCCATCATTGCTGCCACTTTTTCCCCTTTTGGGCCTTTCCCGCACCGGCAAAAGAATTCACAAATGACGCTTCCGCATCCGGCCCCACTTTCATGACCCCCTCAACCTCCGGCTCCGGTTCCGCCTACATTGCACACACAACTGTCCTCGTACGGACATTCCGGAGGACAGTTATCCCCGGAGCCGCCCAGGGACTCGTAAGAGGGCGTGGTTTCCTCCCCTACGGCCCACTCATCTTCCCCGCAATTCAGGCACTTGCCCGGGGAAGTATGGATAATTTCCCTTTCTTTACAGGAAGAAGGTGTATAAAACCAACATACCCCGGAGCTTCCGCTGGTGGTCGTGTCATTGGCACACTCGTAGTCGTAGGTAACCCCTCCACAGTGCTGGTAGGGCTCGCAGCCGCCGCCGGTTCCGGAGCCGTCGGGCTCGATGGGCTGCAGGGCCGTGATCCGGTAGGGCACCCGCACGGTCTCGCCGGCCTCCAGGGAGTCCGGGAGGCTGTCCATGAGCTCGTAGTGGTAGTGGGTACCGTCCTCCGGGATGGTTAGCTCGACGTTGTCGGCCCGGATCAGGCCCTCGTTGGTCAGAACAAGCTCGCCGTTGTAGACGTCCCCGGCCTCCATGGTCGGCAGGTTGACGCTGCTCGGCTCGACGCTCACCACCGCCGCCGGGACGT
Source organism: Thiohalorhabdus denitrificans (assembly GCF_001399755.1). Lineage (NCBI taxonomy): Bacteria > Pseudomonadati > Pseudomonadota > Gammaproteobacteria > Thiohalorhabdales > Thiohalorhabdaceae > Thiohalorhabdus > Thiohalorhabdus denitrificans. The sequence continues at coordinate 402,514 of NZ_LJCP01000010.1, forward strand.
CGGTCTCGTAGGTAGTATCCAGCTCGATCTCATAGACATCCTCAATGGTGTCCTCGGTGACGGACCACTCCACGGTCACCAGGTTGTAGTCGAGGAACACCTCGTGGGTCCCGGTGACCCCGGCCCGCACTCGGAAGGACCCGGACTTGGCCTCGTGGTTGGAGGCGCTGGCGCGATAGCGGTAGGTGCCCGCCGGCAGGGCCTCGAACAGGGCCTCGCCCTGGTCGTCGGTGGTGGCGGTGCGCTCGACGCTCAGGACGTTCTCGTTCTGGATCTCGACGGTGGCCCCGGACAGGCCCGGGATGATGGTGCCGTCGTCGTCCTGGGTGCCGGTGTAGATGTCGGAGAGCTTGAACAGGGCCCCGCCCTCCCCGTCGAGGGTGACGGAGACCACCACCGGGATGTCGGTAACCACGCTTCCGCCGCTCATCACCCGCAGCAGGAAGCGGTAGACCCCCTCTTCCACCCCGGTTCCGGGCTCGGCCTGGATCAGAACCTCTTCCGAATCGCCCACGGCCAGCTCGCCCGGGTTCCGGGTGGTGACGATGTCGATCCAGTCGGGTGCGGGAGCGCCGGAATCCTCTTCCACCAGCGCCAGGGATACGTCGGGCTGCGGCGCGAGGCCTTCGTTCTCCAGGACCATCCGCTCCTGGATGCTGCCGCCCTGCTGGACCCCGGTCTCGATGAAATCGGGACTGTGGGTCAGGACCGGCTCGGCGGCCGCCAGCTCGAAGTCCACCGTGATCGTCTCCAGGACGGTATCGCCGGCCTCGTCGCTCACCAGCCGCAGCACGGCCGTGCCGGTGTCCGGGGCGTCGGCGCCGGGCTCGAACCCGACCCGGATCTCGTCGCTGGCCTCGGGGTTCAGGTCCACCGAACCGCCAGGATCTATGGACAGTCCGGGTAGGAAGGAGCCGGAGGGCTGGTCGGCCTCGACGTATTCCAGGTGCAGGTTGGTGGCCGTGGTGCCGGCCCCGGCCTCGACGGTGACGGGGATCTCCTCGGCCCGGTCGCGCACCGTCCGCAGGTCGACGGCGCTGGGCGCGGCGAACACCCGGCTTATGACGAACCGGGCCTGGTCGGGCCGGTCCACCACGTCCGGATGGACGGCGCTCACCTCGTAGACCCCGGATTCCCCTTCCAGCGGAGTGAAGGTGTGGCTGAAGGCTCCTTCGCTGTCGGTGTAGACCTCGTAGGTGCGCTCGAAGCCGGCGTTCCGGATGGCCAGGGTCAGGGGCACGGAGGCCAGGGGGTCGCCGGTATCGCGCGCCAGGGCCCGGCCGCTGATGACGAAGTCCCGGGCCTCGAAGGCCTGCTCGGGCTCGACCCCAGTGACCTCCCCCTTGTAGGCGGTGCTCACAAGGGACAGATCCTTGCGGCTAGATGGCCCGGCCATGCTGGCGGCAGACGGTTCGCCGAGGTTGTAGTGGACGCGGTCGACCTTCGCGGCCAGGGTCACCTCGTCCGGGGCCTCGGAAGGCACCGCCATGGGCTGCCAGTCGGTGGTGAAGGTCTCCCCGGCGGGGATGCGAGCCACCGAGCGGCCGTCGGCACGGGTAGTCACCAGGCTGCCCACTGCCTGCCGAAGGGGCTGCACCGCCAGCACGTTGCCGTCGGCGTCGGTGAGCCGGAAGCGCACCTCGTCGCTGGGCCGGCTGCCGCCGGAGGTGGCGGTGATCAGCTCCACCGGGGCATCGCCGGTGTTGGTCAGGGCGAACCGGGCCTGGCCCTCGGCGCCGCGCACGAAGTCCTTGGTCAAGACTTCCAGGGCGAGGCCGCCCTCGCGGACGGTGAGACTGCCGCTGCGGACCAGGCGGGCGCTGGAGCCGGCGGCGGGCCGGCTGCGGAAGGTGGCCTCCAGGTCCGCCTCGGCCGGTAAGGTGTCATGGCCGCCGACCACCACCGGAACCGTCTTGCCCTCCCCGGCCCCCAGGGCGAATTCCGGGCTGACCACCGCGTGGCCGCCGAGGTTGAGCTCCAGGCGGGCCCGGTCCACCGGGGCCGAGCCCTCGTTGACCACCTCGTATTCCACCCGGTTCATCACGCCCCGCCGGATGGACTCGGTCCGCAGGTTCAGGGCCACGTCCGGCAGGACCAGGATCCGCGACGCGCTCTCGGCCCCGTTGGCGTCCACCGCCGTCAGGGCGTAGCGGCGCTGGTTGCCGCTGTAGCCGGCGTCGGTGTAGCCGGTGGCTTCCAGGGGCTCGTCGGTGAAGGAAACGGCCAGGCCCTCCGGTCCCACGGCCAGGTCGTAGCCGGCGATCTGGTCGGGATTGGGGTGGCTCCAGCTGAGCGCCGGGTCCTCGGTGCCGGTCTGGCTCACGTGGAAGGTGCTTACCGGGAGCAGGTCGACGTTCAGGTATTCCGACCCGGAGGGGGCGGACTCGTTGCCGGCCCCGTCCACCGCGGTCACCGCGTAGGTGTGGGCGTCGGTGGAGGGCGAGCCGTCCACCGTCACGGTGTCCGCGAGGCCGGTCTGTAGGGGCTCCAGGCCGTCCACGCTGGTGATCTCGGCCCCCTCCGCCCGGTAGAGGTTATAGGCGACGGCTTCCTCGGTGTCCGGGGCCTGCCAGACGGCCTCGATGCCGTCGCCGGTCATGGTCAGGGAGAGGCCGGTGGGCGCCGGGGGCGCGGTGGCATCAGCGGTCACGGTCGCGGTGGCGCTCAGGTCGCTTTCCGCCTGCTGGCCGTTGGCCTCCCGGATGCTGGTGACGGCGTAGGTGTACTCGCCCTCCTGGGCGGTGCTGTCGGGGAAGGCGGTCTGGCTGTCGGTCAGGGAATGGGCGGTCAGCTCCGGCTCGCCGGGGGCCTGGCGGTACACCCGGTAATCGGCGGCATCCTCCACCGCCCGCCAGGCCAGCTCAACCGCGCCGTCCGGCCCGGCCTCGGCGGTCAGGCCCTCGGGAGCCGCCAGCGCCGGCAGCGCTTCCTGGTAGACCTCCAGGCTGGGGGAGCCCTCGATGCGCGTGCCGATGTTGCCCAGGTCGTCGGCGGCCTCGAAGGCGAAGCTCAGCTCCTCGGCGCTGTCCAGGCCGGCATCGGCCGGCAGGGTGAAGCTGCCCCGCCAGCTGCGCTCGTCGGTGCGCACCAGGGTATCCACCGGGGTCTCGCCGCTGTCGCCGAGGCGGTAGGCCAGGCTCGGCCCGTCGGTGCCGGCGGCCTCCTCGGTCAGGCCCAGATCCACGGTAACCGTGACGGGGCTGGCCTCATAGTTGCGGATCGGGGAGGACGGGCTCACCGTGATCTCGCTGACCGACGGTCCGTCGGTGTCGAGGGTCAGGGTGGCGCCCTCTTCCACCTGTGTGCCCCGGTTGCCGATGACGTCCCGGGCCGAGAACACGGCGTAGGCGGTGCCGGAGGGGGTGTCCGGCTCGATGCGGAAGGCCCCCTGGTATTCGGTCTCGCTCACCCGGTCGAGGGAGACGCTGATGGGGGTGCCGCCGTCGGGCGAGATGCTCAAGAAGGGCGTGGCCAGGAGCGGCTCGGAGACCGTCAGGTCTACCTCCACCAGGCCGGTGCCGAAACGCCCGGTCTCGGCGTCGTAGGCGCCCTGGGGCCGGTACTCGATGGCGGCGGTGGGGGGCGTGGCGTCCGAGACCCCGTCCACCGCGGCCGAAACCTCGCTTTCGGTGCCCAGGTCGTTGACCGCGGTCACGCGGTAGTAATAGGTGCCTTCCTCCGCCGGCAGGTCGGTGTAGCCGGTGCCGGTCAGCAGGTCGACATTGAGGCGCTGCGCCTGCGCGAGGCTGTCGAAGGCCTCCCCGGCGCGGTAGATGTTGTAGCCGGCGACTCGGTCGTCGCTGGCCTCGTCCCAGCTCAGGCGCAGTTCGCCCTGCTCCCGGACCTCCAGGCCGAGCCCCGTGGGGGCATCGGGAATGGAGGAGTCGAGGGTTACGGTGACCCCCGCGCTCTTAGCTCCGGTGCCGCCCCGGTTGCGGCCGGCCGCCTCGATGGTGTTGGTCCCCTCGTCGAGAGATACGGCCGCCTCGAAGCTGCCGTCGCTACCCACTGCCACGGGGTCACCCACCTGGGTGCCGTTGCGGTGGAGGAGCACCTCGGCGGCATCCCCCGCCTGGCCCGCGACCGTTACGGAGCCGTCATTGGTGACCAGCCCGTCGCTCGGCTCGGCAATGGAGGGGGCGTCCGGCGGGGCCAGGGCCACCTCCAATCCCAGGGTCTCCTCGGCGGTATTGCCCAGGGTGTCGGTGGCGCGAACGGTGAGGTCATGGGGGCCGTCGGCGGTTTTCGCCAGATCCCAGTAGGTCCGCGCGGGGGAGCTGCCGCTGCCGTCCGTGCCCAGTACCTCACCATCGAGGAGGAACTCCACTCGCGCCAGGCCGCTGGGATCGCTGGCGGGCACGGCGAGGAAACCGGCGGCCTCCACCACGCTGCCGGCGCCCAGATCCTCGCCGCTGAGGGAGACGGTGCCGATGTCCGGGCCGCTGGTGTCCTCCTCCGGCGTGGCGGTGACGGTGGCTACCGCCGGATCCTCGCCGCCGGAGGCGTTCACGGTGGTCACGGCCAGATGGTAGGTGGTGCCCGTCTCCAGGCCGGCCACGCTGCCTTCGGTGGTGCCGGCGGGAACGGTGGCCTTGGGCTCCAGGCCGGAGACGCCGGTGAAGTCGTCGGGCGAGGCGTATATGGCGTAATGGTCCACGTGCTCGCCCGGGGCCACCGGGTCCCAGGAGACCTCGACCAATGTGGTGTTGTTGCGGGCCTGCACACCCACGGGATTGGGAAGCAGGGTCACCGCCTCGCCGCTCAGGCCTTCGCTCTCGTTGCCCGAGCCGTCCATGGCGGTAATGCGAACGGGATAGCTGGTGGCGGGGCTCAGGCCCGTGGCCGCGTAGCTGGTGGTCCCGGCCGGGACGCTGACGCCGTCGGTATCGCCGTCGAAATAGACCCGGTAATGATCCAGGTCGCCGGGCTCGTCAGGGGACGGCGACCAGCTGAAGGCGATGCGGTCGCTATCGACTTCCGCCTCCAGATCGGTGGGGTCGCCGGGGGCCTGGGTGTCGGCGGTGGTAACGTCGACCGGGGTGACCTCCGGATTGCGGCTACCCAGCTCATCCACGGCCACCACGGCCAGGTAATAGGTCCGGTCCCGGACCAGACCGCTTAGCTCATGCCGCTGGGTGCCGCCTGGGACCTCGGCCACCTTTTCGGCTTCGGTGATATCGGTAAAGGAAGTATCGCCTTGGTAGACCGCATAATGGGCAATGTCGCCCCCGTTGGCGGCCTCATCGTAGGCGGTCCAGTCCAATTCAACAGAGGTGCCGTCCGGAAGGGCCTCGGCGCTCGGAGTCACCGGCCCTGGGGCCTCGTTGTCGAAGGTAACGGTTGCCGTAACCGCCTCGCTCTCGTTTCCGGCGCGGTCCCGGGAGGTTACCTGGAAGGTGTTTTCACCCTCGGCCAGATCGTGGGCGACCTGCCAGTCGCTGCTTTCGGTGTTCCCGACCACCCGCTGACCGTCAATGCGAATGGAGGCGTGGGCGTCCTTGGTCCCGGAGAGGGTGATTCGGGACTCGTTGGTGACCTCGGGCAAATCGTCCAGAACCGGTGCCGCGGGGGGAACCCTGTCCAGAGTGAAGGTCCATTCCCGGACTTCGGAGGTCAGGCCCAGCTCGTCCTGAAGCTGGACGGTCACCTGGTAATCGTCGTCGCTGAGACGGGTTTCCGGCTGGAAAAGGACTGAGCCGCTGTCCTTACTCGTGGTGCCCGCCATTTCAGCCCCGCCCCGCGTCACCGTCAGCTTGGATTCGTCCAGATCGAGGCCGCTGCCGGTCTCCGTGTAATCGACCTGGATCACCTGCTCCTCGTTCACGAAGGTGCCGGCCCCAGGCTGGACACGGTCGATGCGGGGAGCAATGCTGTCGACGAAGAACAGCACCCGAAGCTTCTCGGAAGGGATTCCGTCGCTGTCCTTCGCGTAGACCAGAACTTCGTTGTCGCCCTGGTCCAGATCCACGTCCGCGGACCAGGTTCCGGAGCCGATAGACACCGCTTCACGACCATCGATCCAAATGGACGTATTGTCGGGGCGATCGCCTTCCAGGGTGACCGTGGTGATGGTCAGCTTGGTCACCGCCGGGGCCAGTGGGTAATTGGTAACCGTGGGCGGAGGGCCCTCGATCACCAGCTCGTACACGCCCTCGGTTTCGGCCGTGGTGTTGCCGCCCGCATCCTGGGCGCCGGCCACGTCCACCACCACCGGATTCTCCCATCCGGATTCCAGAGGGATCGGGGGTGTGGTGTAGGTGTCGTTGTCGAAACGGGAACTGGACCAGGACCCGCCGGCGGGAGCGGAAAGCTCCTGGCCTCCGTCCGTGCGGAGCCGCACATCGGGCTCCACCGCGGTGTCCATGGCGCTGTCGAAGAGGATCTCCACCCGGAAGTCCTCCTCCGCAGGAACCGGATTCTGGGGGGTCCCCCGCGCCTCCAAAAGCTCCGGAGGGACGGAATCCTCCAGGGTCAGGGAAGCCGTGTTGTCAACGGGATTGCCGGCCACGTCGGTCAACCGGTCGGAGGGGGTGACCTCCTCCGACCCCTTAATCGTGAAGTCACTGGTGACCTCGATGGTCAGCTGGGTGTTGCGCTCGCTCCAACCGATCCGGTTTGGGGAGCCATAGGACCGGTCTTCGGGAGAAAGGTGGGTGTCGGCGTCCTGGGTGCCGTCCCGGATCACCGAGGCCGCCATGGGCTCGGTAAAGACGAAGGTGTAGGTATCGCCCGGGCTTACTTCTCCATCACCGTCGGGGTCGTCAAATACGACCTCTTCGATCTCCGGCGGGGTGAAGTCCGTCGGGTTCTTGAGGACCGTGCCGTCTTCGCCGTCCTGATAACCCCGCCCTTTGACGGCCTCCAGGGCTACAAGGTTGGCATTGTCAACATCGACATAAATCGCGATCCGCCCCCCAGCGCCACCACCGCCCGCGCCACTCCCCTGCGAGCCGCCGTCGCCGCCGTTGGCATGGATCCCGCCCGATCCCGCCAAAATGCCCGCGTCAACCCAAATCGAGCCGCCCGCACCGCCGCCGCCGGCGTCCCAATCGGAGTTCCCCCCGGCATACCCGTCGGCCGCAATGGCCCCGTCCACCATCAACGTGCCGCCCACCTGCAGCCGGACCGCACCGCCGCCGTGGCCACCCGCCGCATAACTGCCGCCGCCACCGCCCGACCCCAGTGCCGTCGGAGCTTCGTGGTCCCCGTACTCCGAACCGCCCGCGCCACCACCGCTACCGGCACCGGGGTGACCCTCGCCCCCACCGCCGCCGTGGCCCGCGCCGCCGCCGGACCGATAGGTGGAGTCCGAACCGCCCCCCGGACCGCCACCACCCTGCCTCTGGGAACCGCCCCGATAGCCCCAGCCGGAGACATCGACCGTCCCGGCCACCGTCATGTCCTCGTCCACGGCCAGCAGCAGGCCATAGGCTTGGTCACCACCGGGTCGCCGGTGCGAGAGAACGGCTTCTTCCGCCACCTCCACCAACCCCACCTGCGGCAGCTGCCCAATATCCAGCGGCACGCTGAAGACAAACCGGCCCTTTTCCACCGCTAGACTGTCGGCCGTGAATGCCGTCTCCGACGCCAGCTGCAACGCCGCGTCGCCTTCCGCCCGTAGCCGCCCGACATGGAACTCGGTCACCCCGGATTCCAGGACAATGCGCGCACCCGCCCGGAGGGTCAGGGACGCCGGATCCCCGGCGGAGGCGTCCAGGGTCAAAGAGCTCGACCCGGAGGCGCTACTGTCGCTGCTGCCCCGGGCGTCCACTACCAATTCCTTGGTGGGGCTGGAGGCACCAGTCTCGGTGTAGATCGTCCCGCCACCGCCGCCCTGGTACCCCCGACCACCCGTCGCCGAGTAGCTCCAGTCCCCGTTAGCCAACTCGGCGTACACCGCAATCCGCCCCCCGGCGCCACCACCGCCCGCGCCACTCCCCTGCGAGCCGCCGTCGCCGCCGTTGGCATGGATCCCGCCCGATCCCGCCAAAATGCCCGCGTCAACCCAAATCGAGCCGCCCGCACCGCCGCCGCCGGCGTCCCAATCGGAGTTCCCCCCGGCATACCCGTCGGCCGCAATGGCCCCGTCCACCATCAACGTGCCGCCCACCTGCAGCCGGACCGCACCGCCGCCGTGGCCACCCGCCGCATAACTGCCGCCGCCACCGCCCGACCCCAGTGCCGTCGGAGCTTCGTGGTCCCCGTACTCCGAACCGCCCGCGCCACCACCGCTACCGGCACCGGGGTGACCCTCGCCCCCACCGCCGCCGTGGCCCGCGCCGCCGCCGGACCGATAGGTGGAGTCCGAACCGCCCCCCGGACCGCCACCACCCTGCCTCTGGGAACCGCCCCGATAGCCCCAGCCGGAGACGTCAATCCGGCCCCCGCCATTCCCCTGATCCCCTTCCAGCGTCAGGTTGGCCGCCTGCAGCAGGGAAAGATTGGCACGGATTAGGCCGCCGTCCTCGACGGTTATATCTCCGCCCATCTCCATACGGGCCTTTTCCGCCTGGTTCGTCCGGATGACGCCCCCGTTGCGGACGATTAGGTGGCCAGCCCCCTCGACCACCTCCCCCTCGGCCAGGGTTTGGTCCGTGGTCACCTCGCAGGTGGTGTCCAGGGTGCCCGAATCGCAGCTGAAGGCCGCCCAGGCGGATTGGGGAAGCACAAGCAGGAAGGCCGTCACCACCGCTTTGGCAGTCAGGCCACTGAGGGCGTCGAGGAAACGATCAGGCATCCCTAAAGGCATGGGTCAGCCTTCCATCCGGATGGAGACCGATTCCTGATCGGTCCGGAAAAAGGACTGCGTTGCGGAGAGACCGGCCTCTTCCTCATCCGGCGAGAAAACGCGGAAGGCGATGTGGCCGGGGATTCCTTCTTCGAGTCGTTCGTTGACCGGATCCGTGACCCAGGCCTCACCTTCCGGCCAGGCAGCCACCCAGTTGTGGAAGTCTTCGGGCGACAGGACACTATTGCCCGAGGTGGGGAAGCCGGCTACGCCCACGCTCGGGATTTCGTTGGCGCGGAGCAGGGCCAGGCTCAAGCTCATGGCCTCGGTGCAGTCGCCGGTCCGGTTCTCCAGGGCGTACAGGGCCCCCCGGTCCTCGGCGATGTATCCCTCGTAGGCGATGTTGTCGACGGCCCACCGGTGGGTGCCGCGGAGGGTGGCCCGGGGGCTTTCCGGATCGGCTAAGGAATCGGCCAGCTTCCGGATGCGGGGATGGTCGGCCGGAGCAAGTTCCGAAGGCTTCAGAAGCTCCCCGAAAGGATAGGTCTTTTTCACCGGATTGGGCTCACGGGCTAGGCGCAGCCGGGCGGTGACCCGGACAACCGCCTGTCCATGCGGCGGGAGGTCCTGAAGGGTGAAGTGAAGGACCTGGTTCCCCAGGGCGTCCTCTTCCAGCCGGTAGGGATGCGAGGCCTCGATCCCTTCCAGCCTCTGGGTGGGGGTGCGCTTGACCGGGGCGAGGGTGCGGAACCGCACGGTTTCCACGGCCCGGTTATCGAGATTCTGGACGGTGAACCCGTACCGGACCGTCCGCTCCACCGGATAGCCGGGCTGCTCGTTACCGCCCTGCCCCTGGACGTACGCCAGACCCCCGGCCGTAAGCAGCACAGCCAGGAGGGCGGTTACCGAGCCGAACCGCAATGTCACCTGGACGGTTTCCTATCCAGGGGGCTCGAACCAACGGGAAGGCTTCGACCGTTTTCTGTCGGGAAAAAAGCGGAAGGAACCACCGGAGGGGAGCCTGCATTACGGGGAGAAAGGCCAGGAAGGAGGGTCCGGATGCAGGCGGGAAGGGAAACGCCCTCGCCCGGAGGAGCCAACGCCCTCCAGAGGGATATCGGGCGTAACAACGGCCCCTGCCCGGACATGGAAACCCGCGGAAGGGTTCCCATGCCCCGAGACAGTCGAGCCGCGGCCGCCCCCGCTGCCCGCCGTGCGGTGCTTGTCCGGTTCCTGGTGTACAAATGTGTCCCCTTTGACTTCGCGTTTTATATCAAGCACGAAACGAAGGGTCAAATACTTACTGTTCTTTTTCGGACACTTTTGTCCCTTTCGGCACACCAAAGAACTCGGACATTCGGAGGGAATTCCGGACAGAAATTGCGGGCAGGGGGCAGGAACCAGCGGGGAACGAAACGTAGGCTGCTTATCTACAGCAGACAAACCAGGCAGGGGTGCGACAACGGTCAGGAGTCGAGCAAAGCCTCCAGGGCCTGCTCGATGCGCCGCACGGGGTGGAGGGTAAGGCCGGGGTTATCGAGGCCGTCGGCGCTGGCCGCCGGGATCACCGCCCGCTGGAAGCCCAGTTTGGCGGCCTCCTTCAGGCGGTCCTCGATGCGGCCCACCGCCCGCACCTCGCCGGCCAGGCCAACCTCGCCGAGGATGATGGTCCGCTCCGGAAGGGCCCGGGAGCGCAGGCTGGACACCAGGGACGCCGCCACCGCCAAGTCCGCGGCAGGCTCCGACAGGTCCACCCCGCCCACCACATTGATGAACACGTCCTGGTCGAACAGGGCCACCCCGGCGTGGCGGTACAGCACCGCCAGCAGCAGGGACAGGCGGTCGCGCTCCACGCCGATGGCCACCCGGCGTGGCTGACTGAGCGGGCTCTCGGCCACCAGGGCCTGCAGCTCCACCAGCAGGGGCCGGGTTCCCTCCTGGCTGGCCACCACCGCGGCCCCGGGGACCGGCTCCTGGTGCTCGGACAGGAACAGGGCCGAAGGGTTGGTCACCGCCTCCAGGCCGCCGCCGGTCATGCGGAACACCCCCAGCTCGTTCACCGAGCCGAAGCGGTTCTTGATGGCGCGCACCAGCCGGTACTGCCCGCCCTGCTCGCCCTCGAAGTAGAGCACCGTGTCCACCATGTGCTCCAGCACGCGCGGCCCGGCCAGAGCGCCTTCCTTGGTGACGTGGCCCACTAGGCATAGCACGGTGCCGGTCTGCTTGGCGTAGCGCACCAGGCGCGCGGCGCACTCCCGCACCTGGGCCACGGAACCGGGAGCGGACTGCAAGGAGCCGTCGGCCACGGTCTGCACCGAGTCGACGATGGCCAGATCCGCCTGGTGCTCCTGGAGGCGGCCGAGGATGGTGTCGAGGTCGGTCTCGGCCAGGAGCTGGAGGGGGCTGTCCTGGACCCCAAGGCGGTCGGCGCGCTGGGCCACCTGGGCGGAGGATTCCTCCCCCGTGACGTAGAGCACCCGGCGTTCGCTGGCCAGCCGGGCGGCCGTCTGCAACTGCAGGGTGGACTTCCCAACCCCCGGCTCCCCGCCGATGAGGACCACCGCCCCCGGTACGAGGCCGCCGCCGAGGGCCCGGTCCAGCTCGCCGATGCCGGTGGGCAGACGGGCTTCGCCGCCCGGTTGCACCTCGGGAAGCGGCGTGGGCCGGCCGCCATGGAGCCCACTGCCGAGGGGCTTTTCCGCCTCCTGGGGGGTGGGAGCCTCCTCGGTCAGCGCATCCCAGGCCCCGCAGTCCGGGCACTGGCCGAACCATTTGGAGTGCTGGGCACCGCATTCGGTGCAGGCGAAGACGGTCTTGGGGCGTTTGGCCATGACTGCCTTTCATCCAGCGGAAGCGAGGGATCGGTCGCGGCCGATGGCCGCTCCTACATGGCCCAGGATCCCCGGATACCTACAGGCCCCCGGTAGGCACCGAGCCGGCCAGGTACTTCAGGTCCTCGTCGAAGAAGCGCAGGCCGAGGCCGATGAAGGGTGAACGGTATTCCTCGGAAAAGGCGTTGTGCATGCCGCCCTCGAGGAGGAGGTGGTCGTCGAGGAAAGCGTAGCGGGCCATGAAGCGGGATTGGGGCCCGTCGAACTCGGTGCCGCTGTTGGCGCCACCGAAGTCCCAAAGATCCGCCGACAGCTCCAGGGAGCGGGTCGGGTAGTAGCTCATGCCCACGCCCCCGGTGGACTGGAGCATCCCGATGCGCCCGGACACTCCGTACTCGGGCCAGGTCTTTCCGAACATGAAGGTGAACTTGTAGTCGCTTCCGAACTCCTCCTCCTGGCCGAACAGCGGATCCCCGGCCTCCGCGTCCTCGGCCTGGGTGGGGAGGCCGTCGGAGGTGGCCCCCAGGAGGTAGTAGCGGGTCGGGCGGGTCTGCAGGCGGATGCTGAAATCGGACTTGGAGGTCTCCTGCTCGGTCAGGTAGCGCGAATCCAGCGCCACCGAGGTCTGCATGCGCTGCACCCGCTCCGTGTATTCGCCGATCCCGGCCACGGCGGACTCCAGCTGCCGGCCCACCTCGTCGTCGCTGACCAGCTTGCCCAGGGCCCCCTCGCCCTCGTTGATCTTGGTGGTGATCTCCCCGAGGTTCTGGCTGATCGTCTCCAGCTCCGTGTAGACCGCCTCCTCCTTGTAAAGCTTGCCGATGGTGCCGTTGCCGGCCTGGATCTCGCCGGTGATCTCTGCAAGGTTGGCGGCGCTATCGTTCAGGCGAGCCACCAGCTGACGGACGTTCTCTCGGTTCTCCGCCAGGATGTCGTTGGCGTTCTCCGCCGTGCCCCGGAAGTCCTCCACCATCGGCGGCAGATCCTGCTTGAGGGATTCGGTCAGGTCGCGGACATTGGCCACCACCCTGCGGAGATCCTCGCGGTTGGCCTCCACCATCTCCCGCAGGCTCCCGGTAAGCGCCTGGACATCCTCCCCGACCTTCCCGTAGGTCCGCATGAGGTCGTCCAGGTCCTGGGAGGGCGCCTTCTCGCGGATGGTGGAGCCCTCCGGAAGGGTGTCCGGCTCGGCCTTTGCCACCCCGGGCCTGCCCTCCTCACCTCCTTCGGCACCCCCCGGATAGGTGATCACAACGTACTTGTCCCCCACGAGGCCCGACCCGCCGATCAGGACACCGGCCCCCTCGGGGATCTCCACGTCGGACCGAACCTGCAGCTCCACCTCCGCCGTGCCGTTGGCCAGCCGGATGGCCCCCACCCGACCGACCTCCACACCGGCCATGCGCACCGGGGCCTGCTCCTTGAGGCCCTTCACGTCGGAGAACACCGCCGTATAGGTCTTGCGTTCCGGGGCACCGAGGGGATCCATGTCGCCAATGATGAAGGTGGCGAAGCCCAGAAGGATCAGGGTGCCGACGATGAAGAGTCCGACCTTCTGCTCGGTTCCGAACATGGGAGTTCCTTACGCCCCGTCCGTGATGGGACCGTGGGCCCGGCCGTGGACAAACTGGGAGACCACGGGGTGATCGGTGTTCTGGACCTCCTCCGGGGTGCCCGTGAAGATCAGCCGCCCCTGGTACAGCATGCTGATGCGATCGGCGATCTTGTAGGCGCTGGGCATGTCGTGGGTGATGACCAGGCCGGAGGTATGGGTCTTCTCCCGGAGGTAGATGATCAGCTCGTTGATGACGTCGCTGGTGATGGGGTCGAGGCCGGTGGTGGGCTCATCGTACAGCATGAGCCGGGGCCCGCTGGCCAGGGCCCGGGCCAGCCCCACCCGCTTGCGCATGCCCCCGGACAGCTGGGCGGGATCGCGATCCTCGATGCCCGAAAGACCCACCCACTCCAGGACTTCCGCCACCCGGTCGCGGATGCCCGCCCGGTCCATCAGCTTAAGCTGCGCCAGCTCGAATCCCACATTTTCGCCTACTGTCATGCTGTCGAACAGGGCGGCGTCCTGGAACAGCATCCCGACCTCGCGGACGATCTCCGCGCGGGTAGCGGGGTCCGCCCCCACGATCTCGCGCCCCCGGAAGCGGATGGATCCGGAATCCGGCTGCAGGAGCCCCAGCACGGTCTGCAGCAGCACCGACTTCCCGGTACCGCTGCCGCCGATTACGGCGTGGGTCTCCCCCTCCTCCAGCGTAAGGTTGCACTCCTCCCAGACCACGAAGTCCCCGAAGGCCTTGCGCATGCCGCGGACGTCCAGGAACGGCTCCGCCATCTCAGACCACCAGGTAGGTGATGAAGTAGTTGGCGGCCAGGATCAGGCTGGCCGCGCCCACCACCGCGCGCGTGGTGGCGCCGCCCACCCCCCGCGCACCGCCCCTGGCGGTGAAGCCCTCGAAGCTGGCCACGAAAGCGATGATGCCCCCGAACACGGTCGCCTTGATGAGCCCGGAGTAGAAGTCCCAGAGCTCCATGAAATCGAACATGCTGTCCCAGTAGACGACGGGGTTGGCCCCGAGCACCCAGACGGTGAGCGCGTAGCTCGCCCAGATGGCGATGAAGTCGCCGAGGCTCACCAGCAGGGGCAAAGCAATCACCCCGGCCCAGAAACGGGGCACGATCAGGTAGCGAACCGGATCCGCGGACAGGGCGTAGAGGGCGTCGATCTGCTGGGTGACCCGCATGGTCCCCAGCTCCGCGGCCATGGCCGCTCCCGCGCGGCCGGCGACCATGAGCCCCACCAGCACCGGCCCCAGCTCGCGCACGATGGAGTAGCCCACCACGGTCCCCGTCATGCTCTCCGCGCCGAAGCGCGCGAAGCCGGAGAAGATCTGCAGGGCGAGGACCAGCCCCGTGAAGGCGGAGGTGAGCAGGACCACCGGCAGCGAATTGATGCCGATGGACTCGATCTGGTAGATGAAGTTACGGAAGTAGAAGGGCGGGCGGAAGGTCACTCCCAGGGTCCGCACGAAGAGCAGGGCGGACTCCCCCCAGCGCCCCAGGACGTGCAGGGCCCACCCGCCGACCGCTCCCAGGGACTTCCCGATCACTCGGTCACCCGTCGCAGGCGGTTGCGCAGGCCGCAGAGGATCTCGTAGGGGATGGTGCCCGCCTGCCGGGCCAGGGCCTCGGCGGGTACGGCCGGGCCCAGCAGCTCTACCCTCGCGCCTTCACCGGCCTCCGGCAGGGAGGTCAGGTCCACGAAGATCATGTCCATGCACACGCGCCCCAGGGTGCGGGTTTCCCGGTCCCCGACACGCACGGGGGTCCCCGTACCCAGATGCCGGGGATAACCGTCCCCGTACCCCAGTGGCACCACCCCTACCCGCATGGGCTCCTCCGCTTGAAAGGCGGTCCCGTAACCCAGCCACTGCCCCGGCTCCAGATGGCGCACGGTGATGACGCTGGACTCCAGGCGCAGCACCGGCTCCAGACCCAGGTCCGCCCCGCTCCACCCTTCCAGGGGGGAGGCGCCGTAGAGCATCAGGCCGGGGCGCACCCAGTCCAGATGCGCCTCCGGGCGGGCGAGCACGGCGGCCGAGTTGGCCAGGGACAGCGGACAGCCCCCGTCCACGGACGCCCCCAGCTCCCGCAGACACCGGACTTGTTGGTCATTATACGGATCGTCGGGGGTGTCCGCGCGGGCCATGTGGCTCAGGAGGCCTTGCCAGGCCACCCCCGGGGCCCGGGCCAGGCGCTCCGCCTGGGCCGGGACCTCGTCGTGATCCAGCCCGAGCCGGTGCATGCCCGTGTCCGCCTTGAGAAAGCAGGGGATCGGGGCCTCCGGCGTGGCCTCCTCCAGGACCGCGTCCACCTGCTCCGGGCGGTGCAGGACCAGCCCGAGGTCCAGGGCCTGCACCGCCCGGAGCTCCTCCCGCTGAAAGAAGCCCTCCAGGATGAAGACGGGCCGGCGGACCCCCGCCTCCCGCAGGCGGATCCCCTCCTCGATGCAGGCCACGCCGAAGGCGTCGGCGCCGCCCTCCTCCAGCACGCCCGCGGCCCATTCCAGACCGTGTCCGTAGGCGTCCGCCTTGACCACAGTCATGACCCGGGAGCCGATGGCATGCCGCCGCGCCACCTCCAGGTTATGGGCAAGGGCCCGGGCCGAGACCCGCACTAGCGAGGGCCGGCCCACCTCAGAAGCCCTCGGCAAGCTCGGGGCCGGCGTAGTTCTCGAAGCGGGTGTATTCGTCCAGGAAGGTCAGACGCACCACCCCCGTCGGCCCGTTCCGCTGCTTGCCGATGATCAGCTCGGCCACCCCCTTCGACTCGGGGTTGTCCGGGTTATAGACCTCGTCGCGGTAGATGAACATGATGATGTCGGCGTCCTGCTCGATGGCGCCCGATTCACGCAGGTCGGACATCATGGGGCGCTTGTCTTGGCGCTGCTCCAGGCTTCGGTTCAGCTGGGACAGGGCGATCACCGGCACGTCCAGCTCGCGGGCCAGGGCCTTCAGCGACCGGGAGATCTGGGAGATCTCCGTGGCCCGGTTCTCGGCGTCGGAGGAGCCCTGCATGAGCTGGAGGTAGTCCACGATCACCAGGCCGAGGCCGTGCTCGCGCTTCAGCCGCCGGCAGCGTGCGCGCATCTCCATGGGCCCGAGGCCCGGGGTGTCGTCGATGAACAGGGGCGCCTCGGAAAGCTCTCCCACGGCCTTGGTAAGCTTCGGCCAGTCGTCCGGGTGCAGATTGCCGTTGCGCATCTTGTGCGCGTCGATGCGGGCCCGCGAGGAGAGCAGCCGCATGGTGAGCTGCTCGCGGGGCATCTCCAGGCTGAAGATGGCCACGGGCGCGCTGCCCTGCAGGCACACCGACTCCGCCATGTTCATGACGAAGGAGGTCTTGCCCATGCTGGGCCGGCCGGCAATGATGATGAGGTCGGAGGCCTGGAGGCCCGAGGTCTTGTCGTCGAGGTCCTCGAAGCCGGTGGGCAGGCCGGTGATGGGATCGTCGCGCTGGAACAGCTCATCCAGGCGCTCCACGCTCTCGCGCAGCAGATCCCGCAGGGGCGAGAAACCGCCCTGGCGCTGGTTCGACTGGTCGGCGATGCGGAAGATCCGCTGCTCGGCGCTGTCCAGGATCTCGGCGACGGACTGCTCGCCGGGATGGAAGGCGCTGTCCGAGATGTCCCCCGCCACCTGGATGAGGGAGCGCAGAACCGCCCGTTCCCGGACGGCGTTGGCGTAGTGGACGATGTTGGCGGTGGTGGGCGTGTTGTTGGCGAGGGTAGCCAGGTAGGCGGTGCCGCCCGCCTCCTCCAGCTTGCCCTGCCGCTCCAGGACCTCCGCCACGGTAACGATGTCCGCGGGCCGGTTCTGGTCCACCAGCTGGCCCACCGCGTCGAAGATCAGCTGATGGTCGTGGCGGTAAAAGGCCTCGCTGCTGAGGACATCCGCCACCCGGTCCCAGGCGTTCTCGTCGAGCAGCAGACCGCCCAGCACCGACTGCTCCGCCTCCACGGAGTGGGGCGGGACCTTCAGCTCATCCGTATTCAGCACACCGCACTACCCCGCTTTCCGCGCCCCGCGCGGGGCCGGAGCGCCCCGCGGAGGAATGAGCAGCCGTCCGGCCCTAGATGCCGGCCACGGAGATCGTGATCGTCACAATAACATCCGGGTGAAGCCGCACCTGCACCTCGTGGTCTCCCACCTCCTTGATGGGGCCCTCCGGCAGCAGGATCATGCCGCGCTCCACCTCGTAGCCCTGCTCCTTGAGGGCGTCGGCGATGTCGGCGTTGGCCACCGAGCCGAACAGGCGCCCGGCCTCGGCCACCCGCCGGTCCAGCTGCACGGTGGTGCCGTCGATCTTCTTGCCCAGGCTCTGGTAAAACTCCAGGAGCTCGGCTTGGCGCGCCTCGAAGGCCTTGCGCTGGGCCTCGAAGCGCTTCTTGTTGCCCTCGGTGGCGAGCAGCGCCTTCTCCTTGGGCACCAGGTAGTTGCGTGCGTAGCCCGGGGCCACGTTGACCACGTCGCCAAGGCCTCCCAGATTCTCCACCTTCTCCAGCAGGATGACCTCCATCGAACCCTCCTTATTCGGTATTCGGGGTGCCGCGCCTCAGGCGCTGCCGGCACCCTTGATCTTGTTTCGGAAATCGGCCCAGACGTCCGCCAAGCCCAGCAGGGCCACCGCCATGGTCAGCTGCACGAACAGGCCCACAAAGACATAGAACGCCACCAGCCAGCCCTGGCCCAGGCCATAGGCCAACCGGGCGCTGTGCACCACCGCCAGCCCCTGGGCGAAAAAGAGCATGGCCACCACGATCAGCCCGTTGCCGGCCCAGTACCCCAGGTCGCTTCCCGCCCCGGCCCAGGCCAGGATGCCCAGGGCCACCACCAGCCAAACCGTGGCGTCGGGGAGCCGGAAGTCCCGCAGGCTCTCGGCAAGATCCGGGTTCTCCCCCACTCGGGTGGCCAGCGACAGGCCTGCCAGGCTGTTTATCCACCAGGTCAGCAGGATCCCGGCGCCGATCACGCCGGGCAGGAACCGGGCCAGGGCCGGCACCATACTGGACTCGAGCTCGCCCATCAGCTCCCGAGTCTGATCCTGCGGCAGATCGCGGCTTTCCACCCAGCCTTCCAGGACACTACCGACCCAGCTGCCCACCAGCGCCTGGGGATCGCCCTCCACGCTCAGGACCCAGCCCCCCACGCCCGCGAGGATAACCAGCACCTGGGCCAGCCCCACCGCGGGAAACAGGGGCCCCCGGCGCAGGACCACGGCGGCGAGCCCCACCGGCAGCCAGAAGGCCGCCAGCCAGAGGACGGGCATGAGGGGTGCCAGGGTGGCGAGGCCGATGAGAAGGCCGGCGATCAGGCCCACCTCCACCAGCCCCCGCGCGCCTACGTGCCAGCCGATAACCACAGCCGGGGCCGCCGCCACAAGACCGAGCAGACCCCCTAGGGCGGGGACCAGGGCGGCGGCCAGAAAAAGGCCGGCGGCGATCACGCTCGCCGGCAGCCGCCCTCCCAGAATGATCCGGGCGAGGCGCTCCACCCTTTACCGGACGGTGAACGGGATCAGGGCGATGGCGCGGGCGCGCTTGATGGCCTTGGCCAGCATCCGCTGATGGCGGCTGCAGGTTCCGGTGATGCGGCTGGGGACGATCTTGCCCTGGTCCGTGATGTTGCTCTCCAGGGTGCGAACGTCCTTGTAATCGATCTCGTTCACGCCGTCCACGCAGAAGCGGCAGACCTTACGACGACGAAAGCTCGGGCGCATTGGTTAGGCTCCTATTCCTGATCAATCGGTCATTCGGGTTCGGAGGGAGGCCCCGCCAAGGGGGTCAGGGCGGTGGCGTGCACCTCGAGGCGCCCGTACAGGGGCTCCTCGCCGCGGCGGCGCCGGACGCGCTGCCCGAGGACTCCCTCCACGCGGCAGTGCTGCCCGTCGGCCAGGCCCTTCGCCTGGCCGCTCAAGGCCTCCCCGAGGGCCACCACCGTCACTCGGCAGTGCACCACGCGTTCCATTCCGGCGATGGTGACCCGGGAGCTGTGCTCCAGCTCGAAGCGAACCAGGGGAATCCCCGCGGGGGTCCAGCGCGTCTCCGCCCCGGGCAGCACCGTGCCCTCCAGGCGGATCCGGTTTTCGGGCTCGGACATCCCGCGATGAGACCCCGGCCTTATTCGGTGGCTTCAGCGGATTCCGGAGACTCGGGCGATTCGGGAGTCGCTTCCGGCTTTTCCTCGCTGGGCTCAGGCCGTTCGGAGCGCTCGCCGCCCCCGGACCCCTTGTCCTTTTCCTTCTGGGACTTGTAGATCTGGGTGGGCTCGGTCTCGGCGTGCTCCTTGCGCACCACCATGTGCCGCAGGATGGCGTCGTTGAAGCGGAAGGCCTCGGCCATCTCGTCCACCTCGGCGGCGTCGCACTCGACGTTCAGGAGGACGTAGTGGCCCTTGTGAACCTTATTGATGGGAAAGGCGAGCTTGCGCCGGCCCCAGTCTTCCTCGCGGTGGATTGTGCCCCCGTTCTGGGTGAGCATGCCCTTGTACTTCTCGACGAGGGGCGGGACCTGGTCGCTCTGGTCAGGATGGACGATGAACAGGATCTCGTAATGGTTCACGACTTCCTCTCCTTACGGATAAAGCCCTACCGACACCGGCAGAGCAAGGATGGAAAACGGGGCATTGTAGGGCTTCCGGGGGTATTCGCCAAGCCCCGGCCTGGGGGCCGCCGCCCGCGTCCGGAGGCGGGCCCGGCCTAGCGGCTTTCCGCCGGGGGTAGGGAACGCTGCCGCACCGTCTCGAACAACACCACGCCCGTGGCCACGGAGACGTTGAGGCTGGTTACGTGGCCGGCCATGGGGATGGCGTAGAGGGCGTCGCACTTTCGGGCGGTGAGGTCGCGCATGCCCTCCCCTTCGGCGCCGAGCACCCAGGCGACGGCACCGGTTCCTTCGGCCCGGTACCAGGGCTCGTCCGCCTGGTCGGAGGTGCCCAGCAGGAAGATCCCCCGTTCCTTGAGGGTGTCCATGGCCCGCGCCAGGTTGGCCACCGCGGCCACCGGCACGGTCTCGGCGGCGCCGCTGGCTACCTTGCGGGCGGTGGCGTTCACGGGGGCGCAGCGGTCGCGGGGCACCACCACGGCGTGGACGCCGGCGGCGTCGGCGGTGCGCAGGCAGGCCCCCAGGTTGCGGGGGTCGGTAACGCCGTCCAGGAGCAGGAGCAGCGGCTCCTCGGCGAGGCTGTCCAGGTGGGCGTGCAGGTCGCGCTCGCCCCACAGGGCGACCGGCTCCACCCGCGCCACCACCCCCTGGTGGCGGCCACCCTCGGCGCGGCGGTCCAGGTCCTCCCGGGGCACGTGCCGGACGCGCACGCCGCGTCGCTTGGCCTCGTTCTCCAGGCGCCCCAGGCGCTTGCCGTGGAAATCCTTGGCGATGCGCACCTCAGCCAGGGCGGTGCCGGACTCCAGGGCCGCCGTCACGGCGTGGATGCCAAACAGGTAGTCGTCCCGATCGCTCATAGCATGGGGCTCAGGGTGCGGGCCAGGCCCTCCAGGCCGCTCCGCAAGGCCGAACGCTGCTGATAGTCATCCAGGGTGATGGGACTGGCGGAGTGGAGCTCTTCCTCGAAGAGCGTGGACAGCCGGTTGATGGGTCCCTGGTCCTTGAGGATCACGTTCAGCTCGTAGTTCAGGTAGAAGGAGCGAGCGTCCAGGTTGGCCGATCCCACGGTGGCCCAGCGGCCGTCCACGGTAACCTGCTTGCCGTGCACCATGCCCTGCCCGCTGCGGTAGATCTCCACGCCCGCCTTGAGCAGCTCCTCGTAGAAGGCGTTGCTGGCCAGGGCCACCATGGGGTGGTTGTTGTGCCGGGGCACGAGCATTCGCACCCGCACCCCCCGCCGGGCAGCGCTGGCCAGGGCCATCTGGACGCTCTGATCGGGGACGTAGTAGGGCGTCACCACCTGGACCCAGTCCTGGGCCGAGGTTATGGCGTTGAATACCGTCTCGTGAAAGGCCCGCCAGTACTGGCCCGGACCGGAGGGCAGGGCCCGGGCCACGCTGGGACCGTCCGCCGGCATGCGCGGATAGAAGCGCTCGTCCACCAACGCCTCCCCCACCACGTAGTGCCAGTCCTTGGCAAAGATGGTGGCGATCTGGCGGGTCACCGGGCCCTCGATGCGGAGGTGGAGGTCTTTCCACAGCCGCGGCCCTTCGCGCCCCCGGTAGTCGTTGCCAATGTTGATGCCGCCGGTGTAGGCCACCCGGCCGTCCACCACCACGATCTTGCGGTGGTTGCGGAGGTTTGCCCCGAGGACCGTGGAGGGGGAAAGCAGGGGCGCGAAGGCGCGCACCCGGCCCCCCGCCTTCCGCAGGGGACGCAGCAGCCAGCCGGCGGTGGTGGCGCCCCAGGCGTCGTACAGGACCCGCACCTCCACCCCCTCCCGCACCTTCTCGGTGAGGAGGTCGCGGAGCCACATCCCCGTGCGGTCGTTGGCCCACAGGTAGTAGGCCAGATGGATGTGGTCCTCGGCCCCGCGGATGTCCTCCTCCAGGCGGGCGTACTTCTCCTCGCCGTGGCCGAACACGTCCACGTTGTTGCCCGTGGCGTTGGGGTAGTCGTCCAGTGCGGATTTGCGGAACACCGGCTCGGGGCCGGATGGGGCCTTTTCCGGCGCCCCGCCCAGCTTGGCGGGAAGGGCCAGGGTAAACTGCCAGTCCCGGAGAAGGCGCAGGCTGGCCACCCGCCGCACGCGGTAGCCGCCGAAGATCAGATAGGCGGGACCGGCGACCCAGGGGATGAACACCACGGCCAGCAGCCAGCCGAAAGGGGACTGGGTTTCCTCCCGGGAGGAGAGGATGAGCAGGATGAAGACCCCGGTCAGCACATGGCCGACGATGGCATAGAGCTCGGTCCGGAGCCCGCTGCCCAGCCACTCCCACATGGCTGCTCCCCGCTATTCGTCGGCGGCGGAGGGCTCCCCCTCCTCGTCCCGGTGCGCGCCCATCTCCGCCGGGCTCTTCACCAGGCCCAGGTCGATCTTCAGGTCGTCCACGTCCACCCGCGTCACCTTGACGCGCAGGGGATCACCGAGCTGGTAGATGCGGCCCGTGCGCTCGCCGCGCAGCAGGTGATGGACCGGATCGAAATGGTAGTAGTCGTCCTCGAGGTTGGTGATGTGCACCAGCCCCTCCACGTACACCCCGGTCAGCTCGGCGAAGACCCCGAAGCCGGTCACCCCGGCGATCACGGCGTCGTACTCCTCGCCGAGGTGGTCCTGCATGTACTGGCACTTCAGCCAGTCCACCGTCTCCCGCTCGGCCAGCTCGGAGCGCCGCTCGGTGACGGAGGTGTGCTCACCGATCTCGGCCAGGTTGGCCTTGAAGGCCTCCTTCTTGGCCTCCTTCACCCGGCGACCGGCCACGATGTCCTTGATGCGCCGGTGCACCACCAGGTCCGGGTAGCGCCGGATGGGCGAGGTGAAGTGGGTGTAGTGGTCGTAGGCCAGGCCGAAGTGGCCGTGGTTGTCGGGCCGGTACTGGGCCTGCTTCATGGTGCGCAGCATGACCGTCTCGATCAGGTGCGCGTCACGCCGCTCGCGGGCCTGGTTCAGCACCTGGCCGAAGGACTTGGGCGAGGGCGGATCCTCCGCGCCGAGATCAAGGCCGATGGTCTTCAGGAAGTCGCGCAGGTTCTCCAGCTTCTCCTCGGCGGGCGGCTCGTGGACGCGGAACAGCGCGGGCTCCTCCTTTTCCGCGAACAGCCGCGCGGCGCTCTCGTTGGCCGCCAGCATGCACTCCTCAATGAGGCGGTGGGCGTCGCGGCGCTCGTAGGGCACGATCATCTCGATCTGGTTGTTCTCGCCGAAGACGATCTGCGTCTCCAGGCCCTCGAACTCGATGGCGCCCCGCTCCACGCGAGCCGCGTGCAGGGTGCGGTAGAGCTCGTAGAGGACCTCGAGCTGGCCAAGCAGGTGGGAGTATTCCTCGCGCACCGATTCGTCGCCGTCCTCCATCATGGCCGCCACCTGGTGGTAGGTGAGCCGGGCGTGGGAATGCATGACCGCCTCGAAGAAGCGGTACTGATCCACCTGGCCGTCGCTGGTGACGTGCATCTCGCAGGCCAGGGTGAGCCGGTCCACGCCGGGGTTGAGCGAGCAGATGCCGTTGGACAGCGCCTCCGGCAGCATGGGCACCACCCGCTGCGGAAAGTAGGTGGAGTTGCCCCGGTGGTACCCCTCCTTGTCCAGGTGGGAGTTCGGCGTCACATAGCTGGAGACGTCGGCGATGGCCACGATCAGGCGATAGCCGTCCCCCGCCCGCTCCGCGAACACCGCGTCGTCGAAGTCCCGGGCGTCGGCGCCGTCGATGGTCACCAGCGGCAGGGCACGAAGATCCTCGCGGTCGCCGATATCCTCGGGGGCCACGCTCTGCGGCACCTTTTCGGCCGCCGCCAGCACCTCGTCGGGCCAGGCATGGGGGATGCCGTGCTTGCGCATGACGATCTCCACCTCCACCTCGGGGGTCAGGTGCTCGCCCACGATCTCGATCACGCGCCCGGTGGGCTGCTTCTTCTGCGTGGGGTGGTGGATGATCTCCAGGGTCACGATCTCGCCGGGCTGGGCACCGCCCTCCTCCCCGGGCGGGACCAGGATGTTCTGGTTAAGGCGCTTCTCGTCCGGCACCACGAAGTTGATGCCGTCCTCCTCGTCGAGGCGGCCCACGATCTTGTGCTGGCCCCGTTCCACGATGCGGACGATGGCGCCTTCCGGCCGCCCGCGCTTGTCGAAGCCCACCAGCCGGGCCACCACCTTGTCGCCATGCATGACCTGGCGCATCTCGCGGGGGGACAGGAAGAGATCCTTCTGGTCCTTTTCCTCGGGGACCAGGAAGCCGAAGCCGTCGGGATGGGCGGTCACCTTGCCGCGCACCAGGTCCATGCGCTCGGGCAGGCCGTACAGGTTGCGGCGGGTGCGGATGAGCTGGCCATCGCGCTCCATGGCGCGGAGCCGCCGGTTCAGGGCCGTTCGCTGCTCCTCGTCCTCCAGCTCCAGCCCGTCGGCGACGTATTCCTCGCTCACGGGGGCGTTGGTGTGCTCGCGCAGGAAGTCGAGGATGTATTCACGGCTCGGAATGGGCCGCTCGTAGCGCTCCGCTTCCTGCTCCTGCTGGGGATCTTCTTCGAATCTGGCCATTGACCCAACCTTGATCGGTGTTATTAAATCGCCCGCCTCGCGCTCGGGGGAGGCCCCTTGCCCTCTCCGGGCTCGCGGGCCGGGCCGGCTCGGCCGCGGCCCGCGTGTCCCCCTGGCCGTATGCGGAGGGCGAGGACAAAGCTGTCTTCCTGTCCAAGCCCCGGCCCCCGGGGCGGACAAGCCCTTTCCGGGATGACTGCCCTCCGGCAGCCTCTCGCACGCTGAAGTGTGACGAAACTCTGCCGAGGTGGATGCTCTACAGCATCCGCACCATCTCCAAAGCAGTAAGCCCCGCGGCTCCGCGGGGCTTTTTTGTGTCCGTTTCCCCGGGGTCAGCCACCGAACGGGTGCTCCAGCATGATGGTCTCGTCCCGTTCGGGGCCCGTGGAGATCATCACCATGGGAACGCCCGTGAGCTCGGACAGACGGTTCAGGTAGTCCCGGGCCGCCTGCGGCAGCTCCTCCAGGGTGCACACCCCGGAGGTGGAGCCGCTCCAGCCGGGCAGGTCCTCGTAGACCGGCTCGCATTCCGAGAGGGCCTCGGCCCCCACCGGCGGCGTGGACTGCACCGTGCCGTTGCAGCGGTAGCCCGTGCAGACCCGGATGCGGTCCAGGCCGTCGAGCACGTCCAGTTTGGTGACGCACAGCTGGTGCACGCCGTTAACGGCCACGGAGCGGCGCAGGGCCACGGCGTCGAACCAGCCGCAGCGCCGGGCGCGGCCCGTGGTGGCGCCGAACTCCCCGCCCCGGGCGGCGATGTGCTCCGCGTCCTCGTCGTCCAGCTCGGTGGGGAACGGACCCTCCCCCACCCGGGTGGTGTAGGCCTTGGTCACGCCCACCACGGTTCCCAGGGCGCTCGGCCCCACTCCGGCCCCCGGGCTGGCACCACCGGCCACGGTGTTGGAGGAGGTCACGTAGGGATAAGTGCCGTGGTCCACGTCCAGCCAGGTGCCCTGGGCCCCCTCGAACAGGATCCGCTTGCCGGCCCCACGATGGCGGTCCAGACGCTCCACCGTATCATCCACGAAGGGCGCGAGGCGCTCGGCCAGCTCCACCAGCCGACCGAGGGCCTTCTGGAAGTCCACGGTCTCGGCTCGGAAGTAGTGCTCCAGGACGAAGTTGTGGTAGTCCAGGGCCTCGCCCAGCTTGGCAGCCAGCACCTCGCGGTGGAACAGGTCCGCAACCCGGATGGCTCGGCGCGCCACCTTGTCCTCGTAGGCGGGGCCGATGCCGCGGCCGGTGGTGCCGATCTTCTGGCTGCCGCGCGCCCGTTCGCGCGCCTGGTCGAGGAGGTGATGGTGGGGCAGGATCAGCGGGCAGGCGTTGGAGACGTACAGCCGGCCCCGGACGTCCTGTCCGGCCTGCTCCAGCTGCTCCACCTCCGCCAGGAAGGCCTCCGGCTCCAGGACCACGCCGTTGCCGATCAGGCACTCCACGCCGGGATGCAGGATCCCGGAGGGGATCAGGTGCAGAACGGTCTTCTCCCCGCCGATCACCAGGGTATGGCCGGCGTTGTGGCCACCCTGGAAGCGGACCACCACGTCGGCCTGCTCGGTGAGGAGGTCGACGATCTTACCCTTGCCCTCGTCCCCCCACTGGGTGCCTACAACCAGGACGTTCCTATCCATTCGTTTCGCTTTCCGGGTTATTCGTCTTCTTGCGGCTCAACGGGTCGGGTCCGCCAGCCCTGCTCGCCGTCGTGGGCCAGGATCTGGGCGCACCCCAGACGCCGGGCCTCCGCCTCGAAGGCCTCCTCAGCCAGGGGCTCCAGAACCTGCACCACACGGACGCCCTGGGCGCGCAGGCTCTGGATGGTCCGCTGCAGGTCGTCGGGGCCCTCGGCGGGGGCGAGCACGCCCACGGGGGCGCCCGCCTCGGCGGGCATCAGGTCGGCGAGGAGCTTGAGGTCGCCGCTGATCCCCGTAGCCGGCCGGCTCTTGCCGAAGGCGGCGCCGATGCCGTCGTACCGGCCGCCGTAGAACACCGCCTCGCCCTGCCCCGCTACATAGGCGGCGAAGACCGGCCCCGTGTGGTAGTCGTAGCCGCGCACCTCGCCCAGGTCGAAGCAGAGATGGTCCCCCAGCTCCCGCCGGTGCAGGTGGGCCACCAGGGTCTTCAGCTCCTCCAGGGCCCGCTCCGCCCGGGGGGTGACGGCGCAGTCGGCCGCGGCCTCCAGGACCTCCTCGCCGCCGTGCAGGGCCGGCAGGGCCTTCAGGGCCTCCCGCCGCGCCGCGTCCGCGCCGAGCCCCTCCAGGGCCTCCTCCACGGCGCCCGCGTCCTTGCGGCGGATGGCATCGCGCAGGAGCGCCTCCCGGTCCGCGTCCGGCTCCAGGTCTTCCACCAGGGCCCGATACAGGCCCACGTGGCCCAGGTCCAGGGTGAAATCGCGGATGCCCACCTCGCTCAGGGTGGCCGCCATCAGGCCGATCACCTCGGCGTCGGCGGTGGGGCCCGGAACGCCGAAGACCTCCGCCCCCACCTGCAGCGGAGCCCGCGAGCGTCCGTAGTTGTCCGGCTGGGCGCGCAGCACCGTGCCCGCGTAGCAGAGCCGGCGGGGACCCTCGCCCTCGAGCCGGCTGGCGTCCACGCGCGCCACCTGGGGAGTCATGTCCGCCCGGAACCCCATGAGGTGGCCGCTGGCCTGGTCCACCACCTTCATGGTGCGCAGGCTGAGGTCGCCGCCGACCCCGGTCAGGAGAGAGTCCAGGAACTCCACCTCCGGCGGCATGATCAGGGCGTACCCCCATCGGTGGTAGAGGTCCAGAACCCTCCGGCGGAGGCCCTCTATGGCCTCGGCCCGATCGGGGAGCACATCCTCGATCCCCTGCGGGAGGAGCCAACGGTTCATATTCGCGGTCATTCCTTTCCGGATGCGCCGGACCCCGATCGCGGGTCCGACGCGCCTGGTTTCCTGGCCAAGGTCGGGCGGGGGACCGCCTCCGCCGCGGATCCGGGGAGGCTGGCGGAGGCGCGGGCAGCCGGCCTCCCATCCAGCAAGACTACGCAGGACGCCGAGACAGGGCGCCGCCCCATCCCGAACAGCCAGTGTGCCTTGCTAGGATGGCGTATTGAAGGCGCAAACGAAACCACGCCTGGGAGTCGGTGTCAATCGCGGCAACCTAGGCCTTGCCGGCCATCCGCGCCATGCGGAGCACCATCTCCCCGGAGAGCAGGAACGGCGGCGCCCACGCACCGCCCAGGGGCGGTCCCCCCGCGGGCGGCCCCACCTCCGCCTCCTGGTCCGCCGCGCGGACATGGCGCTTGCGAACTTGGGGCTCGCCCTCCGCGTGAGCGGCCAGCAGGGCCTTGTGGGCGAGGATGTTGACCTGACGGGGGATTCCCCGGGTGCGCCGGTACAGGGCCTGCAAGGCATCCGCCCGAAACAGGGGGTCGCCCCGCCGGCCCGCCACGCGCAGCCGGTGCTCCAGATAGCTGCCCAGGTCCTCGCGGCGCAACGGCACGAGCCGAAAGGAATGCGTCACCTTCTCCCGCAGGGGAAGCAGGGCGGGGTCCTCCAGCCGGAGGTCCAACTCCGGCTGGCCCATGAGCACGATGCGCAGGAGCTTGGCCCGGGCCGTCTCCAGTCCGGCCAGGAGACGCAGCTGCTCCAGGGTCTCCAGGGGCAGGGCCTGAGCCTCGTCCAGCACGAGCACCACCGGCCGGCCCCCTTCCCACGACCGCAGCACGCTGCCCTTGACGGCCTCCAGCAGATCGGCCAGATCGCGCCCCTCGGGGTTGAGCCCAAGCTCCCGCGCCAGGGCACCCACCAATTCCCCCCCACGTAGGACGGGGTCCTGGATGTAGGCCAGAGCGGCCTCGCCTTCCATGACCCGCAGGAAGCGCCGCCCCAGGGTGGTCTTCCCCGTGCCCACCTCGCCGACGATTTTGATGAGGCTGCCTCCCGACCGAACGCCCTGCACCAGGGTGCCGAAGGCCTCCCGACGGACCGGATCGTTGAAGAAGAACGCCGTATCCGAGGTCAGGGCAAACGGCTCATCCCGCAGTCCGTAGAAATCCCTGTACACCGGCCCTCCCCTTTTTGCTGTGCGGCCGCGCTCATCGGTTCGACTGCCCCTCCTCCAGTCCACGCTCCCAGATCCGCCGCAGGGATTCGCGGCGCGCTCCATCCTGGGGCGTCCCGTAAACGACCCGGGGGCGCAGGAGGATGACCAGCTCGCGCTTGGTCTGGACGGATTCCTGGTGGCGGAACAGCGCCCCGAGCAGGGGGATGTCCCCCAGCACAGGCACCTTGGTCTGGTTCTCGGTGGTGGATTCGGACATCAGGCCACCGATGACCACGATCTCCCCGTCCCGGGCGCGGACCACGGAATCGGACTCCCGGACGTCGCTGCGCGCGAGCGGGAACTGAAAGACCCGATCCTCACCGAGCTGGAACACCTTCTGCTGGGAGGTCACCTCCGTCACCGAGGGATGGACGTGGAGCGTTACCATGCCCTCGCGGCTGATCTGGGGGGTAACATCCAGGGCGATCCCGTTGAAGAACGGGGTCAGATCCACATCGAAGTTCTGCCGCTCTCCCGCCGAGGTGATGGTATCCCGGAGGTCCACGTCGGTCAGGAAGAATTCGTCCTGTCCGACCTTGATTACCGCCTTCTGGTTGTTGACGGTCGCCACCCGGGGGCTGGAAAGCACGTTGACGTCGCCCTGGGTCTCCAGCAGGGAGAGCACGGCGGAGAAGTTGTCCATGGCCACCGCAGCGGAGAAGACTCCCTCGCTCTCCAGGCCCTGGAGCTGGGGCAGCAGCCCCGGCCCTTCGCCGCCGTTCACCAGGGCCTCGCCCACGGTCGCCCCGCCACGCTCGGACGGTGTCATGCGGGTGGCGATACCGGCTTCCCCGGCTCTGCCCAGGGTGGCCCAATCTATGCCACTTTCAAAGGCGTCGTCCAGGCGCACCTCGAGGATCTTGGCCTCGATAACCACCTGCCGGTGTGCCCCCCCTTCCACCGCCTCGAGATATTCCCCCACGTTTCGGAGGGTGGCCGGCATGGCCCGCACCAGCACCACGCCCGCGCCGGGGTGCATCACCAGATGGCTCTCATCGCCGGGGCCGTCGGCGAGGATGGCCTCCAGACCTTCCCGAAGCTGTCCCCAGAAGTCCTCCTCGGAGTCGGTCTCGATGCGGCTGCCCATGACCCTGTCGGATCCGTTGCCCCCCCGGTTGGAATCGTTGGCCGCCGATTGGGTTACCTGCCCGGAGCTGATCCGGGTCTGGCTGGAGCCGCTGCGGTCCATGCTGAGGTAGTTAACCCGGAAAGTGCGGGTCTGGAAGTCCGCCGGCTGAACCAGGAACCGCCGGCCGACCCGTTCCACCCCGTAGCCGTAGCTGCGGGCCAGGAAGTCCATGGCTTCCGGCACCGTCACCTGCCGGAGGTCCAGGGCCACCTCGCCGCTCACCTCCGGGTCGATGACCACGCTGTAGTCCGTCCCGTCCACGAGCCCCAGGAGCACCTCCCGAACCGGCGCCCCCCGCGCAGCCAGGTCGAAACGCTTCGCCTCCGGCGCCTGCTCCGCGGGTGGCGCGGGCTCCCGGGTGTTGGGAGCGGAATCGCGGGTGGACTCCTCGGCGGCGGCCTGCCGGTCATTGGCCGCGGGTCCGGAGCTCCCCTGCCCGGGGAGGCTACCGGGAAGGTCGCGCGCAGGCTGGGTGGTGCCGCAGCCGGCCAGCAGACCGACCGTAAACAGCAGGATGGGGATGCGGGGGATCAATGCTCGGGGACCTTTTTCATTCCTGGTGTGGAAATCAACCGCAGGACCCGCGTGCCTTCCCCCCCTGCGAGCACCACCCGGTCCCGCCCTATTTCCTCTACGGTGTAACCGTGGATGCGGTCCCCCACCCGCAGGCTCCGCCCATTGATGATCGCCAGGGCGCGCTCGCCGCCGTGCAGGAGGGACTGCAGATTCAATTCCTCGGGTGGCCCCACGGTCTCCGGGGAGGGTCCGGATCCACCGGTAACCTCCGGGGGCCGGGTGGGATCCGGCAGGGACGGCTCGCCGGCCGCCAGGGGGCTCGCCGCGAATAGCACCGCGAAGGCGGCCGGTAACAGGACGGGGCCGCCCGGCCTCCGGAGGCACCTAACCCGCATTTCCGGCCTCCCGTGTGCCGAGGAGGAAGGTATGGGCTTTGAGCTTCATGCGGGCGCGCGGATATTCGGTCACCTCGTAATCGAGCGTGGTTACCTGCACGGCCCAGGGCAGCTCCTCCACCTCCTTCAGGAAGCGCAGGGCGTTGGGGAAGTCCGCCTCCACCACCACCTCAACGCCTTTCCGGACCAGCGTCACCGGCGGGGCCTGTCCCCCGCCCGAGCCCCCGAAGCTGCGCTCCTCCCGCTCCAGGCCGGTGACCCGCTTAACCTCGCAATTGCCGATGGTCCGCGAGTCCAGCAGCTCCTCAAAGAACCCCATCAGCCGGGCGGGGCGGATGAAGCTCCCCACCTGCTCCCGCAGGCCTTCCCGCTGTTCGCGGAGCCGGCCGGACAGCTCCTGCCGCCGGGACTCCAGCTCGGCCCGTTCCGCCTGAAGCGCCGAGCCCTCCAGACGGGACCTCTCGGCGCGCAGCTCCGCCGCCTCGGCCCGGATGCGCTCGGTATCGCCGCGCAGCTCCCGCCATTGGGCGAGGACTGGCCCCAGAGCGAGCTGATACGCGGCGGTCAGCAAAAGCGCCCCGCCCGCCGCGAAGATCAGGACCCGCTCGCGGAGGGTCCGGCCATCGAGGGTGGCCGCCAGCCGCCTCAAGCCCTCCCTCATGGATCGCCCCCACCGCCCTCGCCCCCGTTAAAGGGAAACCGGGTGTGCGCGGTGAATTCGAGCAGCCCTCCGGCCCCTCCCCCGTTCTCCAGGGAATGGGCCGAAAGCTCCCGGAAGTCCCCACCCGGGAACCCGATCCGGTCGGCCACCGCCTGGAGGTATCGGGGGATGGACTCCGGCGTGCGGGCCTGTCCTTCCAGCTCCATGGCCACTTCCTCGACGCCATTGAGCCGGAAGCGGGTCAGCCAGAGGTCCTGAAGGCCGGAGCTCGCCATGCCCAGGTCCCGGACCAGGGCCGCCTTGTGCCCGGTGGCACGCAGACGCCCCTCCAGGGCGCTGCGGGCCCGCCGGAACGAGCGCAGCTCCCCCTCGAGGGACCGGTTCCCCTCCTGGAGCCGGTCCAGCTCAGCGCGCCGTTCCCGCATTGCCTCCCGTAGGGGGGCGAGTCGCGCCTCCGCCTCCGCCCGTTCCGCTTGGGCCTCCTCCCGGGCCTCGCCCTGCATCTCCACCAGGTAGACCGCGCCGCCCAGAACCACCCCCACCAGGGCCGCCAGCACCAGGCCGGCCTGGGCCATGCGGCGGGCCGCAAAGGGGACGGGGCGGGGCCAGAGCTCGGCCTTGTTGAGGTTGATCTGCCGCATCAGGGCGCCTCCGTACCCTGTAGCCGCAAGGCGGCCCCGAGGGCGTAGATGGCCTCCTGGGCCCGCACCTCCCCGGGGTCGGATTCCGGCTCGGAATCCATGGAGATGTCCATAAGGTCCCGGGGATCGAGGAAGCGGAAGCCGCGTCCCAGCACTTCCTCAAGGCGCTCCACCAGCCCCTCCACCAGGGCCCCCTCCCCGGCCAGGTGGATCCGTTGCACCCCGGCCTCCCGGAAGCGGGAATCGTAGTAGTCCAGGGAGCGCTGGATCTCGAGGGCCAGACGCTCGGCGTAGCCGGTCAAGGCCTCCTGGCGGCTTTCTCGCTCCCCTTCCGAAGGCCCCTCCTCGAAATGCAGGCCCCCGTCCCCCTCGGCTTCCGTGGCTTCCTCACCGGCCAGGGACAGGGCGCCCAGCTCCTCCCGTACGTCCACGCCCAGGAGACGGCTGAAGATCAGCTCGCCGTCCCGGCTGATGGTGATGAGCGGGCTTTCGGGGTTGAGGATTACCAGGCAAGTTCCCGGGGATTCCTCCCGGGGCAGGAGCAGGGCCAGATTGCGATGGGCCATGTCGGGGATGTCCACATCCCGCAGCTCCAGCCCTGCCTCCCGACAGGCGGTCACCCGGGACCGTACGGTTTCCTGGCGCGCGGCCACCACGAACACCGGCGCCCCTTCCCCGGGGAGCTCCCGAACCGGAATGGGCAAGACATCCACCACGGCTTCGTCCGCCGGGAAGTCGAGCAGATCCCGTACCCGCCACCTCATGGCCGCGGGCAGGTCCGCCTCCTCCACGCGGTCGGGGGCGTCGGTCAGGATGAGGTGGAACTGGGGACGGTAAAGCAGGGAAACGGCAGGGCAGCCCCGAAGCCCGAGGCGCTCCACGAACGGGGCCAGCAGTTGGGTCAGTCGCTCCGGGCCGGGCCTCCCGGTACCTTGCAGTGGGATACGGGACAGGGAAGCCGAGAGGGGGACGGATCCGCCGCCCCGCAGGGCTGCCAGGAGCAGAGCGTCCTGGCGCACATCCACCGCAACGCTGAGGCCTTCGCAGCGGCGCTTCTTCTTGAAGATGGGCAATTGCAGAGCCGGAGTCCTGGTGGTTGGCCGGATATCCCCGAAAAATGTTCCGGATGCCTTCCTGCCTCCCCCCAGAGCCCGGAAAGATCCGTTGCTGGAATCCCCCCCGGCACAGATCTACCCTAATCCTATAGGAAAACTTCCACCCGGTCTAAGGATTAACCCCTAAGGGAAAACCTCCTGCCAGTACAGGATCCGGTCATCCCCCCGGTAGCGGCCGAAGGTGGCGCGCACCTGCGGGTACTCCGTAAAGGAGCCGTCGCCGTCGCGGTCCACCTCCAGCCAGGGCAGCTCCACCAGGTCGGCGCGAACGTCCACATATCCCGTGCTCCCCTCGCCCGGCGCCGCCAGGGTCAGGGTACCGTACCCACCGGCCAGGCCGGTTGTCGCCGTGCCCTGGGTGGTCCCTCCGGTGCCCCCCAGCAGGCCCACTTCCCCCTCGGCGGCCACCCAGGAACCCCCATCGTCCAGCTGCAGCCGGACGGCATCGGCGGCCCCGCTCATGCTGATGGGGGTGCAATCGTCCTCGCGGTTGGCCACGAAACGCTCGCCGTCGTAGTACTCGGCGCGGGCCGGGACGTTCAGGTCCGTGAGCTCCGAGCCGTGGGCGTTCTCCAGGGCCAGGCGCCCGAACCGGACCGGGCCGGCTCCCCGGATGGGGGAGATCTCGTAGGTGGGCGGGCTGGCCCCGCCCTCGTAACGGATGCCGTCCCCATCCTCCACGTCGAAGCGCAGCTTGACCCACTGGTCCCCCGCCCCGATGGGGGCCGCGGGTGCGGAGGGACGGTCGTAGACCAGGGTGCCCTGGTAGGGGATGGTCGCCTGGCCGGCGGTTTCGGCGGTGTCCGGGAGCTGATGGGTGGCGCCGGAAGCATCCAGCGCGTGGTCGTCGCCGTCGTCGGCGGCCTCCTCGGTCCCCGAGTCGTCCTCGTAGCGGTCGGCGAAGTCCGGTAGGCGCCAGAAGGGGTCCTCGTAGTTGCGCGTGGTGGAACCGTCGCCCGCCACCGCCGTAACCACCACCTCGGGCGCACCCGCCCAGCCGAAGGGCTCGCCGAAGTAGGTGGAGCCCCCGGCGCAGGCCGGCTCGAAGGCGAACCCGGAATGGGCCAGCTCGAAGCGGTCGGGAACGAAACGGCCGGCCGTGGCCGGCGCCTCGGTGGCGGCCTGGCAGCCGAAGCGGCCCTCTCCGGCCGGGTCCGCGCTCGGGTCATTGCTGCTCGATCCGGTGACGCAATGGTCGTCGGAGCGGTCCCCGCTGCGGGCGGCGAAGTTGCCCTGGTCGGTCAGGGTCAGCTCCAGGACCCCCACCTCCTCGTAGCTCGCGCTGTCGGTCCGGTAGCCGGTGCTGTCCCCGGCGAAGGTCACCTGGGAGGGGCTGCGGGTACCCAGGGTGTCGCCGCCATCGTGGGGCGGCTCCATAAGGCCCCAGTTCATGGAGGTCGCTTGGTCGAAGCCGCTGACGGCGGTACCGCCGGCGGTGAAGGCCGCCCCTTCCAGGGTGAAGGCCCGCCCGGCCTTGTGGCAGGGCTCGGAGCCGCCGGCGGCCTGGCATGCAGCGTCGTTGGTTCCGTCCAGACGGCGTCCGGTGCCGGCCGTCTCCCAGTCCGCGTCCCGGGCTTCAACGGTCAGGTGGTGGGGACGGACGGTGAAGGAATCCTGACTGCAGCCCTGGGCGGGGGCGGAATTCCCTCCCGGATTGGCCTCGGTGACGCGGATCCGGGCGGCCCCGATGGCATTGCCGTAGGTGAGCCCGGAAACGGTGGTCCGGCTCTCGTTGTTGAAGGTGGCCGTGCCTAAGGAGGCCACCGCCGTCAGGTCGGCGCAGTCGGAGGCGCTGGTGGCGTCCACCAGCTCCAGCTCCACATCCCCATTGAAATTCTGGGGGTTTCCGGCGTTGTTCAGGGAAACCAAGTCCACGTCGAAGCTGCCCCCAGAAACCTTGGTGTGGAGGGGCCCGTCGATGGCGTCGGCACCCGGTTCCAACGCGTTGAACCCCCCCAGCCCTACCGTGCCGGAGGTGGGGCCGGGTGCCTTCAGGATGACGCTGTCCCAGGAAAAATCCTCGGACGCGGCGATCTCGAGCGTATAGTCGCCCGCCTCCAGGGTCGTATCGATGGGGAAGGCGGCCGGCGTGTCCTGCAGGTCGGGGCTGTCCCCGGTAATGGTGTCGCTCCATACCTCGGTCCCGCCCCGACGCAGCGTCAGCTCGCCGCCTGACCCAGTCACCTCACGAAGCCGGAACATCCAGAGCGCATTGAAATAGGTATCCGCCCCCAACGAGAAGCCCACGGTGATGGGACCTCCCTCCCCCGAATCCGGGTAGAAAAACGGCTCCTGACCGGAATTGCCCAGGTCTTCGTAGTCGTCGTCTTGAAGATCCTGGCCGTCCCCGGCATGCCGCCGGCGGACCCAATGCATGCTTTGGGTGGCCGCCCCGGACTGGGTCACCAGGGTCATTTCCGAGAAGCTCAGGTCGTTCTCGGTCCGGCTGACCCCCGTGCAGTTTCCGATACCGCCATTACTTTTGATGCAGTCGCTGGTGACGGCCAGAGTGTGCAGGCCGGGGGCAAGGGTCGGGGCGGGGTCCAGAGCCAGGGTGTCGTTCCCGGCATCCCAGTTGCCGCTGTAGTCGGTGCCGTCGATGGTCACGTAGGGCCGGCCATTGTCGTTCTCCATGACCAGTCCCTCGAAGCGGACCTCGGTAACGGTCACCTCCTCGGTAAGGTGGAAATGGGTGGGATAAACCCCCATCCGGTCGAACAGCACCGGGTCCAACGGCACGAAGGTTCCGCCCAGCTCGTCGTCGCCGATGTGCTGCTCGCCCGGCAGGGAGACATCCGCGCCGGCCGGCCCGGCGGCCAAGAGGAGGACAACCGCCGCCAGCGCCGCCACCCGGCCCGTCGCGCTTGGGAAGCGGGACTTGTATCCGGTCATGGGCTTCATTCTTGGAAGCGCACCTCCAGCCGCCGCCGAGTCAGCATGTCGGCATCCCCCGGATGGCATTCGCCCACCACCTCCATGCGAAAGAGCGCCACCTCGCCACCCGGCGCGGTTACCGTCCCGAAGCGCTCCAGCCCATTGGGATCGTTGCCGCCGATGCGCGTGGGGCCACAGGGGGACAGGCCGCCCGCGGCCCCGGCCAGCAGGTCGCCCTCGGGGCCAAGGTCCGACCGGCCCCGGGCCAGGGCCTGATACAGCCCCCACTGCCCCGCCGATTCCGCCGCGTGCAGGGCCTGGATGGAGGCCATCTCCCGGGACACGGCCCGCTGCTCGGTGGTCACCAGACGCAGCAGGGCCGTGCCCAGCATGGCCAGCACCACGATGACGAAGATGGCGGCGATCAGGCCCACTCCTCGCTCGTTTCGGCAGTCAGGGCGCATTGCGGACCTGCACCTCCTGGAGGAAATCCAGCGTCTCCCCGGAGCCGGGATGCTCCAGGGCCAGATAGAGGCGCACCAGGGCGCTGCGGGTCGGGGTGGCCGGCTTGTGGGTGAAGCGGCACTCGGCCACCCCCTCGGCGAGCACCACGCCGTGGGCGGCGCAATGGTCGGTGGGGGAGTCCAGCCCGTCCATCCCTCCCAGGGGTCCGGACACCGCCAGCCGCAGCTCCCCCTCCGCGGGGGCGCAGCACAGGGTGACCTGCCGGTCCACGGCGTAGACCCGGCGGGCGGGCGAATGGCGCGGGAAGGAATCGGAGCCGTCCAGGGTGAGGCGATGCTCGATGGTCTCGCCGGAGGAGCGGTCGTCCACCGCAGCGATCCGGGAGCGGGGTCCCTGCCCCGCCCCGGTGTGGAGATCGTCGCCGTCCAAGGGGTACACCACCAACTGCCAGTCCGGCCCCAGGCCCTCCAGGCCGAAGGCCGTGAAGGTGTCGCCGTCCCGGCGGACCTGCAGCCGGGAGGCGGCGGGTCCGGTGGCCACGTAGCGCCCCCCCGCGCTGGCGGCCAGGAAGCTCATGCGCGCCGCCCCGTCGCAGGCGCCGTCGTCGCAGCGGTAAGAGCCCGGAACCCCCCGACGCAGCTCGCGGACCGCACGCTCCACGGCCACCCGCCCGCTTCCCGCCAGATCCTGGCGAGCCTCGGCGTCCGTATAGCCCCGCACCATGCCGCCGAGGAGGCTGGCCCCCACGTAGCCCAGGATCCCCACCAGCACCACGACCACCACCAGCTCCACCAGGGTGAAGCCGCGGGAGTCGGTATGGCGCGCGGGGAGCATGGCTAGAAGTTCAGGCGGTAGGTGGAGAAGGTGGTGGAAAGGCCGCGCGGGTCGGTGACGGTCACGTCGATGCGCTTGGCGTCGTCGGGCCGGACGTCCGGCAGCTCCGAACCTACCCCCACGGCCACAGCGATCTCCACGCAATAGCCGGCGTAGCGGCCGGGGCGCTCGTTCCCGGAGGCGTCGCGCAGCGGCGCGGCGTGGCCACACGCCGTCCCTTCTGCGAGGCCGTGGAAATCGTCCACGTCGTTCTCCGTGCCGCGGTCCTCCCCGCCGTCGCGGCCGCAGGAACCGGGACAGACCGCCGCCGGGCCGCCGGAGCAGGCGGTGTCGCCGGCGTCCACGCAGCCTCCGCCGGGGGGCGTGGCCTCGTCCCAGGCCTTGGTAAAGGCCTCCTCCATGTAGGACTGCCCCAGCTCCACGGCCTTGATGCGCAGCTGGGGATCGGGGCTGGAGCGGAAGCCCTGGCCGAGCAGCAGAAGGACGGCGGTGGCGCCCACGGCGATGACCACCATGGCCACCACCAGCTCCACCAGCGTCAGCCCCGCCTCCGGCCTAGCCATCCCGGACATGGCCGGTCTCGCCGAGGACCGTGACCGACACCCGGCCCCCGCCCGCCGACAGCCCCCGGTCGACCACCGCGCCATCACCGTCCACGCTGCGGCCCAGGGGGTCGAAGTACACCGTGTCCGCGGCGCCGAAGGCCAAGCCCGGGCCCAGGGTCCAATGCGCGCCGTTTCCGCCGGGGGGCGGCAGCGGCTCCCAGGCGCAGTCGGCGGGCCGCTGCGCCCCGCTCGCGCACCGCCCTATACGGAAGGCCCCCGACCCGGGGTCCCCGGGCGAGACCCGGACGTAGCGGGCACGGGACATGGCCTGCTGCTGGGCGTAGCGCAGGCCGGACACCAGCCGGTCACCACCGGCCCGCACCTGGAAGCCCCCTACCCCCGGCATCCGCGGCAGCAGAACCGCCGCCAGCACGCCGAGGACCACCAGGACGGCCGCCATCTCCACCAGGGTGAAGCCGCGTTGGTTTCGGGGGATCATGCCCGGGATATGGCCCATTTTCAGTCAAGTCAAAAGATAGAAGAAGACCGCCCAGGCGCCTTCTACCAGGGGGCCGATGGAATCCCTACCCGCCAACCAAGGCTGCTCATATTCCAGGAAAAAGGTTGGCAAGGATCCCCATAGCAGGAAATCCATTCCACAAACGAAATAGGGGGAGCCGAAACTCCCCCCACCGTCACAGGCAAGATTACAGCTCCATCAATTCAGTCAGAACTGATAGTTCCGGCCGTGGCGTTGTAGTAGATCGAGCTACTACCCGGGCTGAAATCCAGGAGTGGATCCCCATCACTCCCCCATCCCGCATCAGTCCAGTTGGAATTGTCCGCAGGGTTGCTCTGAAGGGTGTTTAAAAGGTTGGAACCATCGGTGGGCCATCCACTACTATTCATGGTAATAGTTTCGGATCCCATGGTCACATCGCCACTTTGCCCCTGGGCCAACCACTTGCTGTGGGCCAAAGACAGGCCTCCCTGCAGGCTGGATTCCACCCCCTGATAGGCCGCCTGATTGGCCTCGTCGGTGAGGTCCACGAACCGGGGCAGGGCCACGGCGGCCAGAATGCCCAGGATCACGATCACCACCACCACCTCGATGAGGGTAAAACCCCCTTGTCCCTTCTGCATGGGCTCTCCGCTCCTTTTGCGCGTCGCTTTGGAACGGGATCGCCCCCCCGCCGTCCCGTAGAACACTTCGAATTGCGGACAGATTAAAACGCGTTTGTCAAAAGACGTCAAACCTTGCGGGGTTATTCAAGATCCCGGGGCGGGGCCAGCTCGCCGCTGTCCGGGTCGTAGCGGTAGGGGCGGCCGAAGGGGTCCAGCACCCGGCCCCGGTCGTCCACCAGGGTGTCCCGCCGGGGATCGAGGGCGCCACCGATGATGTCCCGGGGGTCCTCGCCCAGCACCTCGCGCAGGCTCCCGGGCCACTCCCCGTGCCGGTAGCGGTGAAGCTGGACGCGCAGCTCAAGGAGGCGGTGCTCGTGCTGGGCCACCGTGGCCAGGCCGCGCTCCTCCAGGGCCTCGTAGCGGTCCAGGACCACGCCGCTCATGATGAGGATAAAGAGCAGCACCAGCGCCCATTCCAGGGCCCGGGCGCGGTGGGGCCGGACGTCAAGGCGCTCCAAGCCCGTCCTCCATGTCCCGGATGCGCGTGCGGAGGGCGGACCGGGCCTCCCCGGACCCTTCCGGCACCCGCGCCAGGGCCGACCGGGTCAGAGCCAGGGCGCCGGCGGGATCGCCGGTGCGCTCCCGCAGCTCCGCGCTGCGCAGGAGGAGCTGCGCCCCTTGCGTGCCCGGGTACCGCCACGGCAGCCCCTCCTCCAGCACGGTCCGGGCCGCCTCGAGGCGCCCGGACCGTTGATGGTGGTCCGCCAGCGCCAGACGGGCCCCGAAGAGCCGCGGGTCCTTGGCCAGCGCGCGTTCCAAGGCGGCCGCGGCCCGCTGCCGGGGCGCGTCCTCCATGGCCTCGGGGGCCACTTGATAGAGCCGGGCACGAAGCCGGTCCAGCTCCGCCCGGGCCGGGTTGCGCCGTTGGGCGCGATCGAGCAGGTGGTGGGCCTCGCGGTAGATGGCCCGGCGCTGGCCGACGTCCAGCCCGCTTTCCGGGGCCCCCAGGGCGGCCACCCGGATCTCGGCACCCAGGGCCCAGGGGGTGTCGCTGTTGGGGATGATCGCCCGGGCGTAGCGGAAGTAGCGCAGTGCTTCCCCGGTTTCGCCCGCCTCCACCGCCGCCTTGCCCCAGCGGATCAGCCGATCCCCGGCGGCGGCCGCGCCCAGGTTCATACCCACGAGGGCCACCCCCCCCGCCAGGATGGCGGCCCAGACCCGCGGATGGGCCCGGCGCGGCAGGGCCACGGCCGCCCGCTCCCGGCCCAGCGCCGCCTCGCAGCGCAGCTGCCAGGCGGCCAGGACCACGCCGGCGCCGATGAGGATGGGCAGGATGTAGAGGTGGAAGGTCGCGTGGGTGTGCACCGCCACCGCCAGCAGGCCGGCGAAGGGGCCGAGGATCCGCAGGCGCCCGGTTGGCCCGACACCCTCGGCACGGACCGCCCGCACCGTCTGCACGAGCACCGCGATCAGGAACAGGTAGAACAGCGCAGGTCCGGCGACCCCCACTTCCGTCCAGAGCTGCAGCGGGTCCATGTGGGCGTAGAAGCCGCCCGATCCGCTGTCCTCCGGCAGGCGGTAGCGGGGGTAGTAGAGGAAGAAGGTGCCCAGCCCGGTGCCCAGCCAGGGCCGGTCGAGGACCATGTGCCAGGTCCCCTCCCAGATAGCGAACCGGGTCAGGAGGCTGGTCTGCGCCCCCACCGCCCCCAGGGTCTCCAGACGCTGACCCACCACCCCACCCGCCCAGCCGTTCATGAAGGCGAAGACCGCTCCGCCGCCCAGGGCCAGGGCCACCAGCCGCGGCCAGGTCGCCCCCGGCGCCCCCCGGGAGACCGCCAGCAGCACCGCCAGCCCCAGGCCGGCCCCCAGGTAGGCACCCCGGCTCTGGGTGGCGATGACCCCGGCGAGCAGCAGCAACGCCCCGGCCAGCAGCCAGCCGGCGCGGCGGCGCCCGGCCGTGCGCAGGTAGCCGGCCACCACCGGCAGCAGGGCCAGATTGAACAGCCCGGCCAGGTTGTTGGGGTTGATCAGGGGATGGTGGGCCCGGTAGCCGTAGACCTCGGGGAGGGCGAAGAACTGGACCAGGGCCCACAGGGCCAGGAGCCCGGCGGCCACGAAGAAACCGCCCAGAGCCGCCCGGGTCCAGACCTCCGGACGCGGCGCCAGCACCAGAGTAAAGAAGGTCAGCGGCAGGGCGCTCAACCACCAGTAGTAGAGGCTGCTGGTGTAGACCACGGTGGACCACGCCAGGCTGACCGCCAGAAAGACCCACCACGTCACCAGGCACCCAGCGGCGGGCGAGCGCGGAACCCGCCAGCCGGCGTGGATGCCCGGGCCCAGGGCCAGGGCCAGGCAGAAGGCCAGCAGGATCCCGGTGGCGGCGAGGAGGGGGATGTGCAGCCCGTTGAAGAACAGGCCGGTGCCGAAGGCGGCGGCCAGCAGGGTTAGGGTCAGGACACCGCGGCCCTCCAGGCGTCCCGCATCCCTCGCCCTTTCCTCCCCGGCGCCTGCTGCGTACCCGGCTCCCGCCATGCTAGACGGCCCGCGCCATGTCCCACATGGGCAGGAATACCCCCAGGGCCAGCACCAGGACCATGGCGCCAATGACGGCAATGAGCACCGGCTCGATCAGGCTCGACAGGGTGTCGATGCGCAGGTCCGCCTCGCGCTCGTGGTAGTCGGCCACCCGGTCCATCATCTCGTCCACGGCCCCGGCCTCCTCCCCCACCTCGATCATCTGCAGCACCGTCAGGGGGAACAGCTCCTCCCTCCGGGCGGCGCGGTGCAGGGAGTCGCCCCGCTCCACCCCCGCCCGCATGGACGCCACGTGCTCCTCCACGTAGCGGTTGCCCACGGCGCGGCCGGCGACGGTGAGCCCCTCCACCACCGGCACCCCGGACGCGGCGGTGGTGGCGAAGGTGCGCGTGAAACGGGCCA
Organism: Thiohalorhabdus denitrificans; assembly: GCF_001399755.1. Classification (NCBI taxonomy): domain Bacteria; kingdom Pseudomonadati; phylum Pseudomonadota; class Gammaproteobacteria; order Thiohalorhabdales; family Thiohalorhabdaceae; genus Thiohalorhabdus; species Thiohalorhabdus denitrificans. Next base: position 444,075 of record NZ_LJCP01000010.1, read on the forward strand.
TGGCCAGCTTGTAGAGGATGTCCCCCACCACCGGCAGGCGCAGCTTCCAGCGGTCCCAGCGCCGTCGCCCCCCCTCCGTGGCGATGTAGCGGCGGAAGGCGAGGAGGCCGGCGATGGCAAGCAGGGCCACCAGCCAGCCTTGGCTGCGGGTGAAGTCGGAGAAGCCGATCAATAGCCGGGTGGGCAGGGGCAGCTCGGTGTCCAGGTCGGCGAACAGGCCCACGAACTTGGGGATGACCACCACGTTGAGGATCACCATGGCGACCGCGATGGCCACCACCACCATGGCCGGATAGCGCAAAGCCTGCTTGGCGCGGTCGCGGGTGTCCTTCTCGTGCTCCAGGTAGCCGGCGAGGCGCTCGAAGGCCTCCGCGAGCTCGCCGCTCGCCTCGCCCACCCGGACCATGTGGACGAAGAGCTCGGGGAAGACGTCGGGATATTGCTCCAGGCCGTCGGCCAGGGTGCGGCCGGCCTCCACGGTCTCACGTACCCCTTGCAGGACCTCGCCCAGGCGCGGATTGGGCACCGATTCCACCTGGCCAGCCAGCGCCCGCAGCAGGGGCACCCCAGCCCGGAGCAGGGTGGCCATCTGGCGGCTGAAGAGGATGAGCGCCTCCAGGGGAACCTTACGGGAAAGCAGACGGTTGCGCAGCGCCGCCCCGTCCGCCCCCTCCCCGCCCCGGGCCTTCACGATCTCCAGGGGCACGGCGTTGTCCGCCGACAGACGGTCCGCAGCGTCCCGAGAGGACTCGGCCTCCAGGGTGCCGATGACGGTCTGGCCCTGGGCGTCCTGGGCCCGGTAGCGGAAGGTAGGCATTCAGGGCGTTCCCAGGTGGGCGTATTCCTGGTCCTCGGCGGTGACCCGCAGCACCTCCTCCAGGCTGGTGACGCCGGCTCTGACCTTCGCCAGGCCCGATTCGCGCAGGGTGCGGTGGGCCTCCTGGCCCTCCAGGGCGCACTCCACCGCCCCGCGATCGTTGCGGCTGATGGCCTCCCGCACCGGCCCGTCCACCTCCATCAGCTCGTAGATCCCCACCCGACCCCGGAAGCCGGTGTTGTTGCACTCCACGCAGCCCTCCCCGCGGTAGAAAATGGTGCCCTCGGCCTCCCGTGGATCCAGGCCCAACCCCTGGAGGACGGCCGCGGAGGGCCGGTCCTCCACCCGGCAGCTGGGGCAGATGCGGCGCACCAGCCGCTGGGCCACCACACCGCGGAGGCTGGAGGCCACCAGGAAGGGCTCCAGGCCCATGTCGATCAGGCGGGTGACGGTGCCGGGTGCGTCGTTGGTGTGGAGCGTGGAGAACACGAGGTGGCCGGTCAGGGCGGCACGGATGGCGATGCTGCCCGTCTCCTGGTCGCGGATCTCGCCCACCATGACGGTGTCCGGGTCCTGGCGCAGGATGGAGCGCAGGACGCGGGCGAAGGTAAGGTCGATGCGGGGATTCACCTGCACCTGGCTGACCAGGGGCAGCTGGTACTCCACCGGATCCTCCACCGTGATGATCTTCTGGCCGGTGTCGTTGATCCGGTTCAGGGCGGCATAGAGGGTGGTGGTCTTGCCGGAGCCGGTGGGCCCGGTCACCAGCACCATGCCGTGGGGAATCCGCACGAGGTGCTCGAACCGCCGGCGGACCTCTTCCTCCATGCCCAGCTCCTCCAGCCCGATGAGGCCCGCGGACTGGTCAAGGAGGCGCATCACGGCGGCCTCGCCGTTCTGGATGGGCATGGTGGACAGCCGCACATCAAGGCGATGCCCACCTACCGTGATCCGAAAGCGCCCGTCCTGGGGGAGGCGGCGCTCGGCGATGTCGAGCTCGGCCATCAGCTTGAGCCGCGAGACCACCGCCTCGGCCACCTGCCGATCGGTCCGCATCCGCTCCTGCAGCACACCGTCGATCCGGCAGCGGACCAGTAGGGCGTCCTCGTCGGGCTCTACATGGATGTCGGAGCTGCCCATCTGCACGGCCTGGGTAAACAGGGCATTGATGAGGCGGGCCACCGGGGCGTCCTCGGAGCCCGGCTCCACCTCGGGGAGACCGCGCTGGGATTCCTCCCCGAGCTCCGCGCCGATTTCGTCGGCGAGGGAGCTCATCTGGTGGCTCCGGGTGAACACCCGATCCAGCGCCCGCAGGAGGGCCGACTCCGACGCCACCGCCGGCTCCACCTCCGCACCGAGAAGGTGCTCAAGGCGGTCCACCGCCATGACGTTGGTGGGGTCGGCCATGGCCACCTGGTAGGTGCCGTTCGGTTTTCGCTTGAGGGGAAGAGCCCGGAACCTGCGGGCCTGGGATTCGGAGAGGGAATGGGCGGCGTCCGGGTCCACCCGGTACTGGGCGAGGTCGACAAGCTCCACGTCCAGCTGGTCGGCAAGGAACTCGAGCAGCCGCTGCTCGGTGATCAGGCCCCGTTCGACCAGGATTTTGCCGAGCTTCTTGCCGCTTTCCTGCTGGATACGCAGGGCTTCGCCGAGCTGGGCCTCGGAGATGACCCCGTACTTGACCAGGAGGTCGCCCAGACGGATTTTCTTGAGCTTCGCCACGGGGATGCGCCCTCAAAGCCGGATGGTGGTGCCCATGGAAGCCCCATCGGATCCCCCCGTCCCGAAGGCTAGTGGCTTACGTCGAAGAATGCGAACGCGCGGCTACAGCAACCGGCGCACCAGGAACAGCAGGAGCACGCCGAGGACCATGAAGGTCAGCCCGGCGCTCCGCAGGACGTGGTCCGGCAGGGTAAAGATCCGGGCCAGCGCCTGGCGCATGGCGGAGGGACTGATGAAGTACGGCAGTCCCTCCAGGATCATCACCAGCGCAATCGCAGACAGCAGCTCCTGCCACACGGTGCGGGCTTCTTATTCCGTCGCCTCCGACTTCTGGAAGTAGCGGAAGAACTCCGATTCCGGACTGAGCAGCATCAGCTCGCCACCGTCGAAGGCCTTCTCGTAGCTCTGCAGGGAACGGTAGAGGGCGAAGAACTCCGGCGACAGGGTGTAGGCGGAGTTGTAGATCTCCGTGGCCTCGGCGTCCGCCTGACCCTTGACCTCCTCCGCCTTGCGCCGGGCCTCGGCGAGGATCTCCTCGCGCTCCCGGTCCGCCTTGGCCATCACCTCCTCGGCCTGCTCGGCGCCCTCGGCCCGGTACTCGCGGGCCTCGCGCTCGCGCTCGCTGATCATCCGGTCGTAGACGGCCTGCTCGTTCTCCTCCGGCAGGTCGGTCCGCTTGATGCGGATGTCCAGAACCTCGATACCCATCTTTTCCGCCTGTTGGCTCACCACCCTGGTGAGGTTCTCCATCACCTGCCGGCGCTCCCCGGATACCGTCTGCTGGAGGTTCCGCCGGCCGATCTCCTCGCGCAGCTGGGAGCGGATCAGATCGCCCAGGCGGCTGCGGGCGGTCATCTGGTTCGTCACGCTGATGTAGAACCGCAGCGGATCCCGAATCCGCCACTTGGCGTAGGAATCGATGATGAGGTTCTTCTTGTCGCTGGTGACGTAGGTCCGCGCCTCGTCGTCAAAGTCCAGCACGCGTGCGTCGAAGTACTTCACGTTCTGGACGAAGGGCCGCTTGATGTTCAGCCCGGGCTCGGTCACGGAGGCCCGCGGTTCGCCGAACTGCAGCACCACCGCGGACTCGGTCTCGTCCACGGTGAAGAGGGAGAAGGCCGCCGTGATGGCCCCGAGTACCAGGACCACGGCGATGGCGATTCCGACTATGCGGTTCATCGGCTCTCTCCCTCCTGGATACGCTCGAGACGTCGTTCAAACTGCTGCCGGACCCGTTCGGTGCGTCCCGCCTGCCCCTCGTCCTGCCCGGAAGCCTGCTGGTCCTGGCCGTTCTGGGCCTTGCCGGAGTCGCCCTGGCGCTGCTTCAGCACCTCCTGGATGGGCAGGTAGAGGAGGTTGCCGGATTCGGGGATGTCCACCATCACCTTCTCGTTACGCTCCAGGACCCGCTCCATGGTCTCCAGGTACAGGCGCTGGCTGGTGACCTCGGGGGCGTTCTGGTACTCCTCGAAGACGTCCCGGAAGCGGGAGGCGCTGCCCTGGGCGGCGTTCACGATACGGGCCCGGTAGCCCTCGGCCTCCTGGAGAATCCGCTCGGCCTGACCACGGGCCCGAGGGAGGATGTCGTTGGCGTAGGCCTGAGCCTCGTTCACGGCCCGGGTGCGGTCCTCCCGGGCGCTGATCACGTCACGGAAGGCCGGCCGCACCGGATCAGGCGCCTGGGCGCTCTGCAGGGCGAGGTCGTCCACCTGCAGGCCGGTGTTGTAGTGGTTGAGGATGGACTGCATCAGCTCCTGGGTCTGCTGGGCGACCTCGGCCCGGGCCTGGGTCAGGACGTCGTCGATGGGCCGCTGCCCCACCACCTCGCGGATGGCCGTCTCCGCCGCGGAGCGCACAGTGCCGTCGGGGTCGCTGACCTCGAAGAGGTACTTGGCGGCATCGGAGATGTGGTACTGCACGGCGAACTGCAGGTCCACGATGGCCTCGTCCCCGGTGAGCATCAGGGCTTCCTTGGGAACGTGCATGGAGTCCTGCCGGCCGGGCCGGTCCCGGAAGCCCACCTCGATGCGGCGAACCTGGGTGACCTTGGGCGTATGGACGGATTCGATGGGCCACGGCAGGTGATAGTGGAGGCCCGGCTCGGTAGTAATGGTGTGCTTGCCGAACCGCTTCACCACGCCCTGCTCGGCGGGGTTCACAACATAGATGCCGCTGGCCAACCACAACAGCAGGGCGATGCCGACCACGATGGCGATGCCACGACCGCTGAAGCCGGGCCCACCGCCGCCGAGGATTCCACCCCCGCCACCTCCGGAGGAGCCGCCGAACTTGGCCTTGAGCTTGCGGATAATCTCATCGAGGTCGGGGGGCTGCTGGCCGCCGCCACCGCTGCCGCCCCCGCCCCATTGCCCCCAGGGGTTCTTGTCGTTTCCCTTGTTGGGGCCGCCGGGCTCATTCCATGCCACGTTCACCCTCCTGAAGTGGCCATCAAGTGCATTGCAGTTACCGTAGAATCGGGCAGTTTAGGGGGGAAAAAGGCACAGGACAAGCCTTCTCACCGGCCTGTCCAGCCCAGAGGACGAAGAAACTCCCGCACCCGCTCCAGCACCGCCTCCCGCTCCTCGGGGCGGTACCATTCCACCCCCGGCTCGCGCCGCAGCCAAGTAAGCTGACGCTTGGCCAGCCGCCGGGTGGCCACCACGCCCGCCTCCAGGAGCTCCTCGCGGCTCCGCCGCCCCTCCAGGCATTCCCGCACCTGCCGATAGCCCACGGAGCGCAGGGCTGGCGAGTCCGGATCCACACCGGCCTCCACCAGGGCGCGGACCTCCTCCTCGAGCCCCTGCTCCAGCATGGCACGGAAGCGCGCCTCGATACGCCGCCACAGCTCCTTCCGGGGCAGCCACAGGGCCAGGCGCAGGATAGGGAAATCCGCGGGAGGCAGGCCTTCCTCCTGCTGGAGCTCCGAAAGGGGTCTTCCCGTGGCCTCGCAGACCTCCAGGGCGCGCAGGACGCGCTGGCCGTCGCGGGGATGGATCCGCGCCGCGGCCTGCGGATCCAGGCGCCGCAGGCGCTCGTGCAGGGCGGCCCACCCCTCGCGCTCGGCCTCCCCCCGCAGCCGGTCCCGCAGCTCCCGGTCCGCGGTTGGCAGCTCCGCCAGCCCTTCGGCGAAGGCGCGGAAGTACAATCCCGTCCCGCCCACGAGCAGCGGCACCCGGCCCCGGGCCAGGCATGCCTCCGCCTCCCGGCGCGCGGCCCGCGCATAGCCCCCCGCCGAGAAGGGCTCGGCCGGATCGCGGAAATCCATCAGGGCGTGCGGATACCGGGCGCGCACCTCCGGGGAGGGCTTGGCGGTGCCCACGTCCATGCCCCGATACACCTGGGCGGAGTCGGCATTGATCAGGGCCACCGGGAATTCGTCGGCGATCGCCAGGGCCAGATCGGTCTTGCCGGTGGCGGTGGGCCCCATGAGGAACAGCGCGCAGCGCTCCCCCACCAGCTACTCCCCGCGCAGGAAAAAGCGGTCCAGGGCCTGCATGGACAGGTGTACGTAGGTGGGCCGGCCATGGTTGCACTGTCCGCCCCGCTCGGTGCGCTCCAGGTCCCGCAGGAGCGCGTCCATCTCCTCCCGGGTGAGGCGCCGGTTGACCCGCACGGAGCCGTGGCAGCCCATCTCCGCCAGCACCTCGTTGGCCGCCTCGGCCACGGGGGCCCCGGAGCCGTACCGGGCCAGGGTGTCCAGCGTCCGTTCCAGGAGGAGCCCCAGGTCGGCCTCCGCGAGCATGGCCGGTGCCTCCCGGATCAGGGCGCGGCGCGGTCCGGCGGGGTCCACCTGGAAGCCAAGGCGCTCCAGGGTCCCGGCCTCCTCCTCCAGGAGGACCATTTGCCGTTCGGCGAGATTGACGGCAACCGGCACCAGCAGCGCCTGGCGCTCCACCCCTTCCTCCTGGTAGGCCCGCTTCAGGCGCTCGTAGGTGATCCGCTCGTGGGCGGCATGCTGGTCCACCAGCACCACCCCGTCCTCGGTCTGGGCGAGGATGAAGGCCCCGTGGATCTGGGCCAGCGCGTGGCCGAGGGCCGGGGCACCACCCTCATCCGCGCTCCCGGGGGATTCCGGCCCCTCCCCGGGCCCGGCCTCCGCTTCCTCGACGGCGGGCGCCAGGGCTGCGGACCCGTAGAGCTCCGCGTAGGCGGCGGAGGCCTCGCGCAGGCCGAGACGCGCCTGGCCCCCCGCCGGAGGGGAACCCGAGCCATCCGGCCGCCCGCCGGGGCCGCCTGCGGACCCCGGCGCGGGCGCCCTTTCGGCCTGCTCCCGGCGGGCCGCGGGCTCCCCCGGGCGAACCGCCCCCAGGGCCTCCTCCACCGCGTGGCGGATGAAGGCATGGATCCGCCGGCCGTCGGAGAAGCGCACCTCGTGCTTGGTGGGGTGGACGTTGACGTCCACTTCCGCGGGATCCACCTCCAGGAACAAGGCGTAGGCGGGGTGGCGGTCCTGGTAGAGCACGTCCCGGTAGGCCTCCGCCACGGCATGACCCAACAACCGGTCCCGCACCGGGCGCCGGTTCACGAAGAAGTACTGCTGGTCCCGCTGGCCCCGGGCGGCGGTGGGGAGTATGACCCAGCCCGACAGTCGCAGGCCGTCGCCACTGTCCTGCACCAGGTGCACCGCGTTCTCGGCGAACTGGTCCCCCAGCAGGCGCCCCACCCGGCGCTCGGCGTCCTCCCAGGTCTCCACCGCCGGCAGCTGGAAGTGGCTGCGGCCGTTGTGGGACAGGATGAAGGCCGTGTCCATGGTGCCCAGGGCAGCCCGGCGCACCGCCTCCACCACGTGGCTGAGCTCGGTCTTCTCGGTGCGCAGGAACTTGCGCCGGGCGGGGGTGTTGTGGAACAGGTCCCGGACCTCCACGGTGGTGCCCGGCGGATGGGCCGAGGGGACCACCTCCAGCCCGTCCGCACCAGGAGCCACCTTCACGCCCTCCTCCCCGCCGGCCTCGCGGGTGGTGAGCGTTAGACGCGACACGGAGGCGATGCTCGGCAGCGCCTCCCCCCGGAAGCCGAGGGTGGCGATCCGGCTCAGGTCGGCGACGTCCCGGAGCTTGCTCGTAGCGTGAGGAGCCAGGGCGCGCGGGGCCTCCTCGGGGTCCATGCCCTGCCCGTTGTCCCGCACCCGGATCAGCTTCCCGCCGCCCTGCTCCACCTCGATGGCGATGCGGTCGGCCCCCGCGTCCAGGCTGTTCTCCACCAGCTCCTTGACCACGGAGGCGGGGCGCTCCACGACCTCCCCGGCAGCGATCTGATTGGCAAGGTGCTCGGGCAACTGGCGTATGGACATAACGGGTCGTTCGGGGCAGGGGTCCGGAGACCGTGTGGTTGCGGGGCGGCGCCCCTTCCGGGGCGCCATTCTAACCCCTCAGGGAATCTCCAGCACCTTCCCCACCAGGAGCGTGGAGCCCTGGAGGTCGTTGGCCTTCTTGATGGTGGAAACGCTCGTCTGGTGGCGCTCGGCGATGGACCAGAGGGTGTCCCCCTCCTGCACGGTGTATTCGATGGCGGAGCCATTCCCGCTGGCGATCATCGGCTGCATGCCCCGTTCCTTCAGGAAGCGGGCGCTGCCGTTGGCGACCGCCCGGGCGATGCGGTTCTGGTACTGGTCGCTCTGGAGGCGCCGCGCCTCCTCCCGGTTGGAGATGAAGCCAGCCTCGATGAGGATGGACGGGATGTCCGGGGACTTCAGGACCCGGAACGGGGCCTGGCTCACCTCATCGCTGTGCAGCCGGGTGAAGCTCTCCAACTGATCAAGGATGCCGCTTCCCAACGCCAGGCTGTCGCTGATGGTGGCCGTCTGCGACAGGTCGAGGAGTACCGAGGCCACCACCTCGTCCACCTTCCCCAAATCCACCCCCCCAGCCAGGTCCGCCTTGTTCTCGCTGCGCGCCAGCCAGGCCGCCGCCTCGTCGGTGGCCCCTTTGCGCGACAGGGCGTACACGGAGGCCCCCCGGGCATTGGGGGTGTGGAAGGCGTCCGCGTGGACGGACAGGAACAGGTCCGCGTTGGCCTCCCGGGCCATCTTCGTCCGCTCTTCCAGCTCCACGAAATAGTCTCCGTCCCGGATCAGGAAAGTCCGGACACCCGGCTTCCTGTCAAGCTCCCGCGCCACCCGCTTGGCGAGCTCGAGCACCACGTCCTTCTCCTGCACCCCACCGGGGCCGATGGCCCCGGGATCCTCGCCGCCGTGCCCGGCGTCCACGGCCACCAGCACCTCGTCCGCACCGGTGCGCTCGCGGGCCTCGGCCACCGGGCGATCGCCCCCCTCCTCACGGTAGAGGTCGATCACCAGACGGTGTCCGTGCCGGCCGTGGGGTTTGAGCTGGAAGGTCTTGGGCTTGACGTCCTGCCGCAGGTCCATCACCACCCGGAAAGTGCCGCTTTCCGGATAGCCGGTGCGCACGGCTTCCAGGACGGGGTCGGGGAGCTCCAGATCCTCGGGGTCGGCCCGGCTCTCCACCCCTTCCAGGTCCACCACCACCCGGGCAGGGTCCTTGAGGCGGAAGAGGCGATGGTCCACCTGGCCGTCCAGATCCAGGACCACCCGGGTGTGGTCCGGGGCCGTCCACATCCGGATATCCCTTACGGTATTTCCGCTAGCGGCAAGGGACCACGGGAAAAGAATTACCATTATAAGGGCCATCCCCAGGAAACGGCCCGGAATCTTAATCCGCATCGGTATCCCCGCCATAGCCGGTGAAAGCCTCCACCAGGGAGCGTCCAGCCTCGGATCCCGCCTTCAACCGGATCCTCCGGCCCTCGGCATCCAGGTAGCTGGTTTCAATAATTGCGTCCGGAGGGGGCAGGACACCCCCGGCCCGTTCCGCCCATTCCAAAATACAAATGCATCTCGGGCAAAAGTACTCCTCGGCCCCAAAAAATTGCAACTCTTCAGGGTCGGACAGCCGATACAGATCAAAATGGTAAATGGGTCCGGCATACCCTTTGTACGGTTCCACCAGCGTATAGGTGGGACTCTTGATGGGGCCCTCGACCCCCAGTCCGCGCAGCAGTCCGCGCACGAGGGTGGTCTTGCCCGCTCCGATCTCCCCGCGCAGGTGGATGACCATGCCCGGGCGCAGGGAGGCGGCCAGATGCTCCCCCAGCCCCTCCTGGACCCGTTCCCCCTCGATGCGGCGCTCCGCTTCCAAGGACGCTATCCCCGCTGGCTGAGCGCCCGGATGATGTCGGTGTTGGTGACGATCCCGAGGAGCTTCTGGTCCTCATCGAGTACGGGAACGATGTGGATGTGGTGCTCGGACAACAGGGTGGCTACCTCCGAGAGATCGGCCTCGGGGGTCACGTAGTCCACGTCCCGGGTGCACAGGTCCCCGGCGGTGGTGGCGGTGGCCTTGCGCAAGTCCTCCTCGTACTGTTTGACCCCCGAGATGGGGATCAGGGTGTCCAGGATGGTGATCATGGTGGGCAGATGGATGCGCTTGTTGCTGTCCACCAGGTCCGAATCGGTGACCAGGCCCACCAGGCGGTTGTCTTCATCCACCACCGGGACGCCGTGGTGCTGCGTCTCCAGTAGCAGCTCGGCCACCTCCTGGACTCCGGTGTCCTCGGTAACGGTTACCGGGTCCGGGGTCATGATCTCGCGTGCTTTGGGCATGCTTGCTCCGTTCTAGTTGTTGGCCGCTGCGCGGGGTGCAGGGACAAGCTCCGCCCAGACCCCGGGCAGCGCGTCGGCACATTCCGTGGCGGTGTATCCGAAGGGCCCACGCTCCTCGGCAACCCGGTCGGCCGCCCGTCCGTGGGCCCAGACGGCGCGGCAGGACGCCTGGAAAGCATCGCCCCGGTCCGCAGCCAGGCGGGCCGCCACGATCCCGGTCAAAACGTCCCCCTGGCCGGCCATGGCCATCCCCGGATTGCCGGTGGGATTCACCGCGTAGCGGCCATCCGGGGCGCGGACAACGGAACCCGCGCCCTTCAGGCAGCACACGGCATCGTAGCGTTCCGCGATCCGCTGGGCGGCCTCGAAGCGATCCGCCTGGACGCGGCCGGGCTCCGTCCCGAGGAGCCGCGCGGCCTCCCCGGGGTGGGGGGTGAGCACCGTCGGGGCGTCCCGGCAGGCCGCGGCCTCGACCAGATGCGGGTGCTCCGCCAGCAGGTTCAGGCCGTCGGCGTCCACGACAACGGGTACGGGTTGGGCCAGGGCGTCTTCCAGCAGGGTGAGGGCCTGGGCGGAGCGCCCCATCCCCGGCCCCACCGCCAGGACCCCGGACCGCGCGGTGGCCGCCTCGGGCAACCCCGTGTCCGAATCCCACGCCGCGGTCATCAGCTCGGGGCGACTGGCGGTCGCCTGCGCGGAGGCCTCCCGCGGAAGGCAGCATACCACCCACCCGGCTCCGCCCCGCAGGGCCGACCAGGCGGCCATGACCGCGGCGCCGGTGGTCCCGGTCGCCCCACCGGCCACCACCACGCGGCCGAAATCGCCCTTGTGGGCGTTCCCGCGCCGCGCCTCGAGCCGTAGGGCCGCGGCGACCAGGCGACGGCCCGCGGCGGGCCGGGCGGAACGGATCCCCTCGGGAATGCCCAGCCCTTCGAAGCGCACTTCCCCGGCGGTCCCGGGCCCCTCGGCGGTGAACAGGCCCCGCTTCAGGCCGACGAAGGTAACCGTCAGCTCGGCCGCGGCAGCCACCCCCAGAACCTGCCCGGTATCGGAATGGAGCCCGGAGGGAATGTCCACGGCCACCACCGGGGCCGTGTCCGCGTTTGCCGCCTCGATGAGCTCGCGGTAGGGCGGACGGACCTCCCGATCCAGGCCGGTACCCAGCAGAGCGTCCACCACCAGATCGTACCCTGCCGGGGAGGCGGAGGCCGGCAGTACCTCGCCGCCCTCCTCCCGCCAGCGCCGGGCGGCCTGGGCCGCATCCCCCTGCAAACGGTCGGGGTCCGAGGCGGCGATCAGGTCCACCCGGCATCCCCGCTCGCGGAGCCGGCGCGCCACCACGTAGCCGTCACCGCCGTTGTTGCCGCCCCCGGCCAGGACCACCACGCGGAGCTCGCCAATCCGCGGCCAGCGGGTGTCGATGGCGTCCACGACCCCCTCCCCGGCCCGCTCCATGAGCACCAGGCCCGGGATGCCGGCGTCCATGGCCGCCCGGTCCAGACGGCGGACCTCCTCAGCGGTGTAGAGACGATCTTCCATGCGCCATACCTCGCCTGCTGGGCACCGGGCCGGCGAAGGGGCCCGGTTTGACCCGCCTCTGGGCCAATGGTACCTGTTCCAGGATATAACGGATCCCGGCGGTACGCCCGGCCGGCCAACCCCAACGGAGCCGATCCCATGGAACTGACCGATAAACGCTGCGCCCCTTGCGAGGGCGGCACCCCTCCCCTCTCCGGCGAGGAGGCCCAGTCCCTGCTCCAGGAGCTCAACGCCTCTGCCGAGGCCCAGAAGACCCCCTGGACCGTAACCGCGGACGAGCGGCAGCTCAAGAAAGGCTTCAAGCTCAAGAACTTCGTGGAGGCGGTGGACTTCGTCAACCGCATCAAGGACGTCGCGGAGGAGGAGAGCCACCACCCGGACCTGGAAGTGGGCTACGGCAAGGTGGTGGTCCGCCTGACCACCCACGCCATCGGCGGCCTCTCCGAGAACGACTTCATCCTCGCCGCCAAGATCGACGCCCTGCGCTCCTGAGTCCGGCCCGCTCCCCACGCCCATCCGGCTCCAACCCGGCCTTGCCAAGCGCCTCCTCCGGCCCCATCTTCGTATTTCCCCACCCTGGCAAGGAGCGGAGCCGGATGTCGCGGATCCTGATCGTCCTCGGTGTCGTCCTTATCGCCGCGGGCCTGCTCTGGCCCCTGCTCCAGAAGGCGGGGCTGGGCCGCCTTCCGGGGGACATCGTCATCCAGCGGGACAACTTCCACTTCTACTTCCCCCTCACCACCTCCATCCTCATCAGCCTGCTGGTCAGTCTGGTGATCTGGCTGTTCCGGAAATAGAACACCCCAAACACCGGTGGACGGCGGGGGCTGACGAGGAATTCCGAGCACGGAGTAAAAAAAGGCCGCCCCCGGAGGGACGGCCCAATAGGACACGGGCGGGGAACGGCTCAGGGACCGTGCACCTCTCCGGCCTCCGGTTCCTCGCTGGGCTTGCGGCTCATCATGTCGCTCCGGGTCACCCCGAGGACCAGCGCGAGCGGGGCGCCGACGAAGACGGAGGAATAGGTGCCGATCAGCACGCCAGTAATCAGGGCGGTGGCGAAGCCGTGGATCACGGGACCGCCCAGGAAGAACAGACTGAGCAGCACCAGCAGGGTGGTCGAGGAGGTGACCACCGTCCGGGCGAGGGTCTGGTTGACGCTGGCGTTCATCACCTCCTCGGTCCCCGCCTTGCGCATCTTGCGCAAGTTCTCGCGGATCCGGTCGAACACCACGATGGTGTCATTGAGGCTGTAGCCGATCACCGCCAGCACCGCCGCCACCACGGGCAGATCAAACTCCAGACCGGTGAGGGAGAACACCCCCAGAGTGATCAGGACATCATGCAGCAGGGCGGCCACGCTGCCCACGGCGAAACGCAGCTCGAAACGCCAGGCCACGTAGATCAGGATGCCGATCAGGGCGTAGAGCAAGGCCATGAGGCCCTGCTGGGTCAGCTCCTCCCCCACCTGCGGGCCTACGAATTCCACCCGGCGCATTTCCACCGAGACCCCCTCGGGGGCCCCGGTACGCAGGGCCTCGAGGACCTCGTTGGAGACCGTGGCCGAATCCCGGCCCTGGGTGGTGGGTACCCGCACCAGGATGTCCTCGGGGGCCCCGAAGGTCTGCACGATGACCCGGTCGATCCCGGTCGCGTGCAGGTCCTCGCGCACCTCCGCCACCGAGATCTCCTGGCTGTAGCCCACCTCCACCAGGGTGCCGCCGGTGAAGTCGATGCCGAAGTTCAGCCCCTTCGTCAGGAGGCTGCCCATAGCCACCAGCAGGAGCAGGATGGAGAAGGCGAAGGCCTTGCGGCGATGCCCAAGGAAGGGGAAATGGGTGTCCTGGGGTACCAGGTGCATGGCTCAGCCCTCCCCGATGGATAGCCGCGCGAGCCGACGGCGGCCCACGGAAAGATTGATGATGGCCCGGGTCACCATGATGGCGGTGAACATGGAGGTGAGGATGCCCACCGACAAAGTAACGGCGAAGCCCTTCACCGGGCCGCTGCCGAACTGGAACAGCACCAGGGCCGCGATCAGGGTGGTGATGTTGGCGTCAGCGATGGTGGACAGGGCCTTGCCGTAGCCGGCGTTGATGGCGGCGTGGGGGGTGTTGCCCACGCGCACCTCCTCGCGGATGCGCTCGAAGATCAGGGTATTGGCGTCCACGGCCATGCCAACGGTGAGCACGATACCGGCGATACCGGGCAGGGTCAGGGTGGCCTGGAGCAGGGACATGACGGCCACGATGAACACCAGGTTGAGGACCAGGGCCACGTTGGCCACCAGGCCAAACAGCCGGTAGTACACGGCCATGAAGGCCACCACCAGCAGGAAGCCGATGACGATGGAATTGAAGCCCTGCTCGATGGAGTCCTGGCCCAGGGTCGGGCCCACGGTACGCTCCTCCACCACGTGAGCGGGCGCGGGCAGCGCCCCGGCCCGCAGCATCAGGGCCACGTCGTGGGACTCCTCGGGGTTCTCCATGCCGGTGATCTGGGCCCGGCCGCCCCCGATCCGCTCCTGGATCACCGGGGCGGTGATCACCTCCTCGTCCAGGAGGATGGCCATGCGCTGGCCCACGTTGTCCCCGGTGAGGCGGCCGAACAGCCGGGCGCCGCGGGAATCGAAGCTCACGTGCACCAAGGGCTGGTTGTTCCGCTGGCTGAAGCCGGCCCGGGCGTCGGTGATGAACTCCCCGGACAGGGCGGTGCGCTTCTTCAGCAGGAAGGGCTGGCCCTCCTGGCGGCCGTAGTAGATGTCGGAACCGGGCGGGGGACCCTCCTCGAGGGCCTTTTCCAGGTTGTGCTCCTCGTCCACCAGCTTGAACTCGAGCTGGGCGGTGGAGCCCACCACCTCCTTGGCGCGCGCGGTGTCCTGGATGCCGGGCAGCTGGACCACCACCCGGTCCTCGCCCTGCTGCTGGATCACCGGCTCGGAAACGCCGAGCTGGTTCACGCGGGTGCGCATGGTGGTGATGCTCTGCTCCAGCGCCCACTCCTGGAGCCGGTTGCGCTCCTCGGGGGTGACCCGCGCCTGCAGGAACTCCCCGCCGCGCTCGCTGGGGGACAGGCTCAGCTCCCGGTACTGATTCTGGACGACATCCTGGGCCTTCTCGGCCTCGGCGGGGCTGTCGAACTTGAGCCGGAGGTAGGTGTCCTTCGCCGATTCCACCAGCTGTACGTCGCGATAGCGGACCTCCGCCTCGCGGAAGGCCGTGCGCAGGTCATCCACATAGCGCTCGTAGGCCCGCTCCACGGCCTTGGCCACCTCCACCTCCATGAGGAGGTGCACCCCGCCGCGCAGGTCCAGGCCGAGGGCCATGGTCTTGCCGCCGACGGCCTGGAGCCAACCGGGCACCGCGGACAAACGCATGGGCCCCACCGCGTGGTTGTCCAGCTGCGTCTGGAGGATGTCCCGGGCTTCCTCGCGCGTCTCGCGCTCGTCGAACCGGACCGCCACGCCCCGGTCCCGCCGCATGATGCCGCGGTATTCCACGCCGGAGTCGTCGAGGGCGCTCTTCACCTCCTCCAGGTCCACATCCCGGGCCTGCCCCTGGGTGGAGCTCACCAGGAGGCCGGGGTCGGTGCCAAAGAAGGTGGGGATGGCATACAGGATCGCCAGCAGGATGGCGCCGGCGATTACCGCGTACTTCCAGAGGGGATATCGGTTCATGACGGGCGGTCAGTCCTTGAGGGTGCCTTTGGGCAGGACGGTCTGGATGCTCTCCCGCTGGGACTTTACCCGCACCCCTTCGGCGAGCTCCACGGTTACGGCGTCGTCGTTGACCCGCACCACACGGCCGTAGAAGCCGCCGCCGGTGATCACCTCGTCGCCCTTCTCCAGGTTCTGGACCATCTCCCGGTGCTGCTTCATCCGCTTGCTCTGCGGCCGGATGATCAGCAGGTAGAAGATGACGAAGATGAGGATCAGGGGCACCAGGGTGGCCACGAAGCCGGGGCCCTCCGCGGCGCCGCCTGCCTGGGCGTGGGCCGTACCGATCCACTGGAAAGTCTGCGCCATGGACGACTCCTTAGCTGGTTCGCTCAAGCGGGCAATGGTAGCGGTCGACGCCCCGGATTCCAAATCCTTCCTGGCGCCCGGCTGGCTCTGGAGGCTGAGGGGGTGCTAGAATGCGGTCCCCATGCCGGGGTGGCGAAATTGGTAGACGCGGCAGACTCAAAATCTGCTGGGCTTCGGCCCGTGCCGGTTCGAGTCCGGCCCCCGGTACCATCTTCCGAAGCGCCTCCGCCCGGGGCCCCCGGGCGGGTCCTTCTTCGCCTCCCGCGACCGAACTTCCCCGCCGCCCGGGGGACCGACGCGGATTCCCTGCTAGATCGGGCAGACCAGGTCGCCCAGCTGCTCGGTGAGCTTGAGGTTCTCCCGGGCGTCGATGGGTACCTCCATGATCACCGGCCGGTCCTGGTCCACGGCCCACTGCAGGGCGGGGCGCAGCTCCTCGCTAGTGGTGACCCGCGCCCCCAGGGCCCCGAAGCTCTCCGCCAGTTTCACCCAGTCCGGATTGCCGAACCCCACCTCCGTGGAGTGGCCGTAGCGACGCTGTTGCTTCCACTCGATCAGCCCGTACATGCCGTCGGAGAACACCAGCAGCACGAACGGCGTGCCCAGCCGCACCGCCGTCTCCAGCTCCTGGATGTTCATCAGGGCGCCCCCGTCCCCGGCCACGGCCACCACCCGGCGCTCCGGGCGGGTCAGCTTGGCGGCGATGGCGCCCGGCAGGGCGATGCCCATGGAGGCGAAGCCGTTGCTGATGATGCAGGTATTGGGGACCGAGGACGGGAACATGCGCGCCACCCAGACCTTGTGCGCCCCCACGTCGGAGACCACGATGTCGCGGGGATCGAGCACCCGGTGCAGGTCCCACAGCACCCGCTGGGGCTTGAAGGGCACCGAGGTGTCCTCGTTGTGGGCGCGCAGCTCCCGCATCACCGGATCGTGGAGCTGGGGGATGATGTTGTCGGCGCGCGGGGCCACCGCCTCCGCCAGGTAGTTCAGGGCGCTCTCCAGATCCCCCACCACCTCCACCTCGGTGGTGTAGTGGGAATCCAGCTCCGCCGGCGTCTGGGCGATGTGCAGGATGGGCTTTTCGCGGTTGGGGTTCCAGCTCTTGGGGGCGTACTCGGTGGCGTCGTAGCCCACGCAGATGATGGCGTCGGCGGCCTCGAAGCCGCACGCCACGTAGTCCCGCGCCTGGATGCCCGCGGTCATGATGGCCAGGGGGTCGTTGTAGGGGAACACGCCCTTGGCCATGAAGGTATGCGCCACCGGGATGTTCAGGCTGCGGGCGAAGTAGCGCAGGGCGTCGGAGGCGCCCGCACGGATCACGCCGTTGCCGGCCAGGATCAGGGCGTTGCGGCTGCGGGACAGGAAATCGGCGGCCTGCTCCAGCTCCTGCATGGGCGGCTCGGGCCGGGGCAGCGGCTGAGAGGACAGCGGGGTGGCATCGGCGCGCACCGGCGCGTCCGCCACGTCCTCGGGGAGGTCCAGGTGGGTGGCCCCGGGTTTCTCCAGGGCGGCCTCGCGGAAGGCGTGGCGGACCATCTCCGGCACCACCTCGCCCCGCTTGATCTGGGCGTTCCACTTGGTGATGGGGCGGAACAGGGAGACCAGGTCCAGGTACTGGTGGGATTCCTTGTGGGTGCGGTCGAGGCTGGCCTGGCCGGTGATGGCCACCAGGGGGGCCCGGTCCAGGTCCGCGTCCGCCACGCCGGTGATCAGGTTGGTGGCCCCGGGCCCCAGGGTGGAGATGCAGACCCCCGGCTTCCCGGTGAGGCGCCCGTGGACATCCGCCATGAAGGCCGCCCCCTGCTCGTGCCGGCAGGTGACCACCCGGATGGAACTCTCCCGGAGGGCCTCGTAGAGGGCCAGGGTCTCCTCGCCCGGCAGGCCGAAGACAAAGCGCGTATTTTCGTTCTCGAGACACGTGACCAGGCATTCGGCGCTGTTCATCGGGGCCTATCCATTGTCCGCCGCCGGCCCGGCCGTCGAGGGAGGCGTCTCAGGCGGCCCGCTCGGGAACCCCGGAGGTGCGGCGAATCCGGTTCCGCTCGTCCACCCAGACGATCCGCGGCTGATGCTCCTCGGCCTCTTCCTCCGCCAGCCCGGCGTATGCGCAAAGTATCACCAGATCCCCCACGGAGGCCTTGTGGGCCGCGGCGCCGTTCATGGAGATGACGCCCGAGCCCCGCTCCCCGCGGATGGCGTAGGTGGCGAATCGCTCGCCATTGCTGACATTGTATATCTCCACCCGCTCGTACTCACGCAGGCCGCTGGCCTCCAGCAGGTCGGCGTCAATCGCGCAGCTGCCTTCGTAGTCGAGGTCGGCGTCGGTTACGGTGGCGCGATGGATCTTGCTCTTCAGCAGGGTCAGCTGCATGGTCCCCTATTCCTCCAACGTGCCGTCGGACGGACCGAATTCCAGGTTATCGATCAGACGGGTGCCGCCCAGGTAGGCGGCGGCCAACAAGACCCGGGGCCCGGCCAGGTCCGTGACCTCCGCCAGGTCCTCCCGCCTCCGGACCTCCACGTACTCCGGCTCCATACCGCACTCCTCGAGCCGGCGCCGGGCCTCCCCCTCCACTTCCCGCGCGTCCATGCTTCGCGCCTCCACCGCCCGCACCGCCTCCTGCAGGGCGCGGTACAGGCAAGGCGCGGTCTGGCGCTCGGCGGGACTCAGGTAGCCGTTGCGGGAGCTCAGGGCCAGGCCGTCCGCCTCGCGGACGATGGGCGCTGCCTCGATAGCCACGTCCAGCAGCAGGTTCCGCGCCAGCCGGCGCACCACCACCCACTGCTGGTAGTCCTTCTTGCCGAACACGGCGTAATCGGGACGCGCGGCGCACAGCAACTTGGCGACGATGGTTGCCACCCCGCCGAAATGCCCCGGGCGGCCGGCGCCGCACAGGCCCTCCGTCACCCGGTCCACCGTCACCGCCACCGCCGAGGGCCCGTCGGGATAGACCTCGGCGGTGCTCGGCGCGAACAGGACGTCCACCCCGGCGGCGAGCAGCCGCTCGCGGTCCGTCTCGAAGGTACGCGGGTAGTCCTCGAAGTCCTCGCCGGGGCCGAACTGGGTGGGATTGACGTAGACGGACACCACCACCCGCTCGGCCAGCTCCCGCGCGCGCTCCACCAGGGCCATGTGCCCGGCGTGGAGGTTGCCCATGGTGGGCACCAGGGCCACCCGGTCACCCGCGCGGCGGTAGCCCGCCAGGACCTCCCTCAGCTGTGCAACAGTGTAGGTGGCGTACATGAACGATCCGGCGCTACTCGAAGCTGTGCTCATCGGCGGGGAAGGCGCCGCTGCGCACCTCGCGGCAGAAGCCGCCCAGGGCGTCGCGCACCGCCCCGGCACCGTCCATGTAGCGCTTGGCGAACCGGGGCTGCAGGCCCTCGAACAGCCCGAGGGCGTCCTGGAGCACCAGCACCTGGCCGTCGCAATCGGGGCCCGCGCCGATGCCGATGACGGGGATGTCCACCGACTCGGTGACCCGGCGGGCCACCTCGCGGGGCACCGCCTCCAGCACCAGCGCCCGCGCCCCGGCCCGCTCCAGGTCCATGGCCTCCTCCACGAGGGCGGCGGCCTGATCGGGGCTGCGGCCCTGCACCCGGTAGCCGCCGAGCTGGTGGACGGACTGGGGGGTCAGCCCCAGATGGCCCATGACGGGGATGTCGCGCTCCTGGAGGAAGGCCACCGTCTCCACCATGGGGCGGCCGCCCTCCAGCTTGACCATCTCGCAGCCGCCCTCGGCCATGAGCCGGGCGGCGCTGTCCAGGGCCTGGGCGGGGCTGGCCTTGTAGGCCCGGAACGGCAGGTCGGCCACCACCAGGGCCCGGGAGCGCCCGCGGCTCACGCAGCGCGTGTGGTAGACCATGTGGTCCAGGGTCACCGGCAGCGTGGTGGCCTCCCCCTGCACCACCATACCCAGGGAATCGCCCACCAGCAGGATGTCCACCCCCGCCTCGTCCGCCAGGCGGGCGAAGGTGTAGTCATAGGCCGTGACGGCCACCAGGGGCTCCCGGTCGCCGCCGCTCTTGTGCAGCCCGTCAACGGTTAGCGCGCTCATCCTCGGGCATTCTCCGGGCGTTTCCCGGCCCACGCGGGGCCTTCCACCGGCTCGACGCGCCCCGCGTCCGCGCAGGCCCGTTCCAGATCGGCGATCCGCTTCCCGTCCGGGAGACGGAAGTCCGGGGCGATCTCGGCCCAGGGGACCAGCACGAACCGGCGCTCCCGGAGACGGGGATGGGGAAGGGTCAGCGAGGCGGTCTCCACGGTGCGGGCGCCCACCGCTAGCAGGTCCAGATCCAGGCAGCGCGGGCCCCAGCGCGGCCCGTCCCGGTGGCGCCCCAGCTCGGCCTCCACGGCCAAAAGCCGCTGCAGCCATCGTTCGGGCAGCGGCTCACCATGGAACAGGGCAACGGCGTTGAGAAAATCGGGCTGTTGAGTGTAGCCCACGGGCCCGGTCCGGTAAAGGGAGCTCACCCGGGCCAGATCCCCCGGCACGACGGCCTCCAGACGGGCCAGGCCCCGGCGCAGCAGCTCCCGGGAATCCCCCTGGTTGCTGCCCACTCCCACGAACACCTCAGCCATCGCCGTTCCCTCCCGCGCGCACCAAGTCCCGCTCCTCCTCCGCGCTGGCCACCTTCCCCGCCGCCCGGGCCCGCGCCAGGGCGCTCAGCCATCGGCCCACCTCCGGCCCCTTGGGCACGCCCAGCTCGATCAGATCCACTCCGGTAAGGGCGCTCCGGGTCCCCCGCAGGTGCTGCACATAGCGGCTCACGGCCTCGCGCACCCCGCCGTGGCCGGTGGCCGCCATCAGGGCCAACAACCCTTCCAGGGAAAGGGCCTCCAAGTGGTCGAAGACCCCCGCGGGATCCTCCGGGGACAGGCGCCCTTCGGCCACGGCGCGCTCGAAGGCCGCGGCCCGGTCGCGGTCCTCGGCCAGGCGCTCCGCGTCCCGCGCCCGCACCTCGAAGCCCAGCAGCACCGCGCGCAGCGCCTCGGGCTCCAGCTTCCAGACCAGCAGCAGCGTCATCACCTTCCAGGCCGCCGGCGCCTCCGCCCGGAAGAGAAGCCGGTACCAGTCCAGCACCTCCCGGCCCTCCCCCAGCCGCCGGACGGCGGCCTCCTGCTCGCCTTCCAGGGAGGGATGGACGAAGCACAGCATGCCCAGCTCCCCCAGGCGCCGCACCCCCTCCACCGCCCGCGGCGTTTCCAAGAGGTAGCGCAGCTCGCGGAAAAGCCGGTGCCCCGACAGCCGGGCCGGCAGATCCAGGTCCACGGCGTTGCGGATCAGGCGCAGGCTCTGGGCGTCGATGTGGAAGTCGAGCTCGGCTTCGAAACGCACCGCCCGCAGGATGCGGGTGGGGTCCTCCACGAAGGACAGGCTGTGCAGGACGCGGATGGTGCCCTGGCGGATGTCCTGCAGGCCGCCGAACAGGTCCAGCAGGCGGCCGAAGCGCGGGCCGTCAAGCTCCACCGCCAGGGCGTTGATGGTGAAATCGCGCCGGAACAGATCCGCCTTGATGGAGCCGGTCTCCACCTCCGGCAGGGCGGCCGGATAGGGGTAGTGCTCGATGCGGGAGGAGGCCAGGTCGAGGCGCTGGTCCCCGGGGCCCACCAGGACGGCGGTGCCGAAGCGCTGGTGGGCGTGCAGGTGCCAGCCCCCCTCGTCGGCGAAGCGTTTGCCGAGGGCGATGGCGTCACCCTCCACCACCACGTCCACGTCGGTGTTGGCGCGATGGAGGATGATGTCCCGCACCAGGCCCCCCACCAGGAAGGCGCGCTCCCCCGCCTCGGCGGCCAGCTCCCCCAGCCGCTCCAGGGCGGCCACGGTCCGGTGGGGCAGCATCTCCCGCAGGCGCCCGGCGAGGTTGCGGCGGCTACCCCCGTGGCCGCCGGAGGCCAGGGGCTCCGGCAGCTCGGGGCTCTCCTCCCGCCAGCTGCGGATCAGGTCGGAGCGGGTCAGCACCCCGGCCAGCCGCCCCTCCTCCACCACGCCCACCATGGGGTAGTCCCGATCCAGAACCCAGCCCTCCGCGGCGTGGATGGAATCGTGCGGGCCGAGGGTCGGCAGGGGGGCCGCGTATTCGCGCAGGGACTGCTCGCCCAGGCCGTGGGCCCGGGCCCGGCCAAGCATGGCCTGATCCACCCAGCCCACGGGCCGGGCCTCCGCGTCCACCACCGGCATCCGGGCCAGGGGGTACCGGCCCAGGCGCTCGGCGGCAGCGGCCACGGTCTGTTCGGCGGCTAGGCTGTGCACCTGGCGGGTGGCGAGCTCCCCCACGGTTCGCGGATGGCCGTGCAGCCGCCGCAGCACCTCCACGAGCCGCTCTCGGGCCTCCGCCAGGGGCACTCCCGGAAGCGAGGCGGAAGCGGCGTGGGCGTGGCCGCCCCCGCCCAGCTCCCCCAGCACCTGCCCCACATCGGGACCGCCGGGGCGGGCGCGGGCGATGACGAATACCCGGCTCCCCTGCTGGATGAGGGCGAAGAAGGCCGCCGCCTCCACGCTGTCCATGAACCGCTGCACCACGTTGGCGGCGTCCTGAACCTCCTCCTCGTCCCGCACCGCGGAAAGGAGGACGTCGGGGCGCAGGCCGGAGACGGGCTCGGCGTTTTCCAGCAGCTGGTCGAGGAGATGGATCTGGGCCGGGGCAAGCTCCTGGCGCAGGAGGCGCCCGACAAGGGGCAGGTCCGCCCCCTGCTCCTGGAGCCAGCGGGCCGCCTCGAAGTCCGCCGCCGTGACCCCGGCGAAGGTGAGCATGCCGGTGTCCTCGTAGACGCCCGCGGCGAGCACCGTGGCCTCGGCGGGGGTCAGGGTCGCGCCCTCGCGCCGAAGCCGCTCCACCATGCCGGCGGTGTTGGAGCCGGCCTCGATGGCCACCACCTCGGCGTGGTCGGGCAGCTCCCTGCCCCCGTGGTGGTCATAGACTACCAGTCGGCGGCGGGGATCCTGGGCCACCTCGGCGAAAGGCCCCAGATGGTCCAGGTCGCGGGTGTCCACCACCACCAGGGTGCGGATGGCCTCCGGGTCCACCTCCCGGGCGTCCAGGACCCGCGGCGCCTCGTCGCCCAGACGGGCCAGGAGCCAGCTCGCGGCGGGCTCGGCGCCGTGCGCCAGGACGGGAACGGCGCCCTCCTCCAGGTGCGCGGCCGCCACCATGGACCCCACGGCATCGAGGTCGGCGTTGGGGTGGCTGGTGGCCACCGTGGCGGGGTGCTGGCGGGCCATGGGGGGTCCGGCCGAGCTAGGCGGACTGCCGGTTGCCGTTGCGGTTCTGTCCGCCCCCCTTGAGGCCCACCATCTTGGGCCGCTGGGACTCGGGGGCGTCCATCAGGTCCTGCCACCAGCGGACCAGCTCGGGGTCCGCCTCGCCGGAGCGCCCGCGCAGGGCCAGGAAGTCGAAACCGGCGCGGAAACGGGGGTGGCCGAGCAGGCGGAGGGCACGCTTGCCCCGGCTGCGCTCCATGCGCCCCTGCAGGGCCCAGATCTCCCGCACCCCCTCAGCGAACCGCTTGGGCAGGGCCACGTGGCGGGTCTGCCGGCGCAGGATGCGGCCGGCGGCCTTCTGCATGGCGTCCTCCGGGGGATACCCCTCCTCCTCCAGGACGGCGCGCTCCCGCTGCAGGGGATGCCAGAGCAGGGCGGCGAAGAGGAAGGCCGGGGTCACCGGCAGATCGCCCGCCACCCGGCGGTCCGTATCCTCGAAGACGTGGGTGAGGAAGGTGTGGGGGAAGTTGTTCTCCTCCTCCTCGAGCAGGCCCGCCGTCTCGGGGAAGACCCGCTCGAAGAGCCGGAAGCGGCGCAGGAGCTGATAGGCGCCCACGCTGGTTCCCGACAGGAAGAGCTTGTTCACCTCCTCGAACAGGCGCGCCGCCGGGACGTCCTCCAGCAAGTGGCTCATCCGGGTGATAGGCGCCGCGGTGTTCGCCTCGATGAAGAAGCCCAGCTTGGCGGCGAAGCGCACCGCACGCAGCATGCGCACCGGATCCTCGCAGTAGCGGGTCGCCGGATCGCCGATGAGGCGCAGGCGCCCGGCCCGCAGGTCCTCCAGCCCGCCCACGTAGTCCACCACCGAGAAGTCGTCGATGTTGTAGTACAGGGCGTTCACGGTGAAGTCCCGGCGGAAGGCGTCCTCCTCCAGGGTGCCGTAGACGTTGTCCCGGAGGATGAGGCCCTCCTCGGTACGCACCTTCCCTTCCCCTTCGGCGTCGGAGCCCGAGCCGCGGAAGGTGGCCACCTCCACGATGTCGCCCTTGAAGTGCACGTGGGCGAGGCGGAAGCGGCGCCCGATCAGCCGGCAGTTGCGAAAGACCTCCCGCACCTCCTCGGGCCGCGCGTCGGTGGCGATGTCGAAGTCCTTGGGCTCGCGGCCCAGGAGGAGATCGCGGACGCTGCCGCCGACCAGATAGGCGCCGTAGCCTTTGCCGTGCAGACGGTAAAGGACCTTGAGGGCGTTGGGGCAGATCTGCTGGCGGGAGACCTCGTGCTCCGGGCGGGGGATGATGGGGTCCCGGCCCTCGGCTTCCGCGGTCGGGGGTTGAGCAGCGGAGCTTTGGTTCATCTCTAACTCGATAGGCGCATCCGGGTTTTCTGGATGGGGCAAATATGTCATGGTCAAAGGGTAGCCGAGCGAAGGGGAAACGTAAAACCTCGGCGGGAAAAACCGCCCTCCGGATCCCGGCAAGGGTTGAACATCCGGATGCATCTCATTATACTTCCTCACGCATTGCGACGCTCCCATCGTCTAGCGGTCTAGGACGTCGGCCTCTCACGCCGAAGACAGGGGTTCGAGTCCCCTTGGGAGCGCCATACAAGCGCTGCTTGAAGCCCCGGCAACCGCCGGGGCTTTTTTCGTCTCAGCCCCGGGGATGGTGGCTGGCGTGCAGCGACTTGAGCCGTTCCCGCGCCACGTGCGTGTAGATCTGCGTGGTGGAGAGGTCGCTGTGCCCCAGCAACATCTGTAGAGACCGCAGATCCATGCCGTGGTTCAACAGGTGGGTGGCGAAGGAGTGGCGCAGGGTGTGCGGGGACAGGGGCTTGTCGATGCCCAGCTCGCGGGCGTACTTGCGGATCCGGTACCAGACCGCCTGGCGGGTCAGCCCGCCCCCGCGCCGGGACACGAACACCCGGTCGCTGGCCCGGGTCTCCAGGAGCGCGGGGCGGGCGTGGTCCAGGTACCGGCCCAACCAGCCCAGGGCCTCCTCGCCAAGGGGCACCAGGCGCTGCTTGCCGCCCTTGCCCGTGACCATCACGTAGCCCGCGTCCTGGCGGAGCCTGCCCAGCGGCAGGCCCACCAGCTCCGACACCCGCAGGCCCGTGGCGTACATTACCTCCAGCATGGTGCGATCACGCATCCCCAGGGGATCGCCGGGATCGGGGGCGTTGAGCAGGGCCTCTACCTCCGCCTCGGTAAGGGTATCGGGCAGGCGGGCATCCAGGCGGGGCGGCTCCACCTCCCGGCAGGGATCCTCCCGGAGGCACCCCTCGTCCAGGAGGTGGCGATAGAAGCGCCGCAGCGTGGAAAGCTGCCGGGCAATGGTGCGCGGCTTGACCCCGGACCGCATCTGCATGGCCATGAAACCGAGCACCTGCTCCCGCCGCACCTGGTCCAAGGGGGTTCCCTCCCCCAGCCACTCCGCGAAACGGCGCAGGTCCCGGCCATAGGCCGCCAGGGTGTTGTCGGACAGACCGGCCTCAAGCCACAGACGGTCGAGGAACCGCTCCACCAGCTCCCCGCCGGACTGTCCCCTATGGGGCTCAGACGCCATCGGCCCGCCAACCCTCCTGCTCCAGGAGCCACCGCTTGATCCGGGGACCCGCGCCCACCGCCTCCCCGAGGTACCCGCCGGGGCCCGCCCGGCCGACGACGCGGTGGCAAGGCACCAGCAGGGGCCAGGGGTTGGCGGCGGCGGCGTTGCCCACCGCCCGAGGCGAGCTGCCAAGGTAAGCGGCCAGCTGCCCGTAGGTCAGGGGATGCCCGGGGGAGATGGCCCGCATGTATCGCCAGACCCGGCGCTGGAAGCGGGTAGCGGGCACCGGGGCCAGGGGCACGCCGGTGGGAAGGGTACCGGGGTCGCGGAGGTAGGCCTCCAGGGAGGCCCGGGCCCGGTCCAGGATCAGGGGGGTGCCGGCGGCCGATGGCTTGGCGGTGGGCCCTTCGGGCAACCAGCGGATGCGGGTGATGCCCCGGCCCTCCCCGTGAATGGCGAGGGACCCCACCGGGGTGGGGAGGATCAACTCCGTTTCAGGGCCGCTCGGAGTCTTCAACCGCCTCTCCCATCAGACGGTTCATGCGCCGCTGGATGGCCCGGTCCTGGCTAGCGGTGCCGGTGCCCAGCAGGTCCCGAAACAGCCGTCGGGCCTCCTCCGTGCGGCGGGCCTTGGCCAGGGAGCGGGCGGCCTGAAACCGCGCCGTGCGGCCCCAGCGGTCCGCCACGCTTCCCGGCCGGTGGGCGGCAGAACGCAGGAAGAGGTTGGCGGCCTCCCGGTGCTCACCCAGGCCCGCCCGGCATTCTCCCATCCAGTAGAGCAGCTCTCGCCGCGCCTTGTCCTTCTCCACGGCCTCGTAGACCCCCCGGAATACCTCGAGGGCGGTGGCATAGCGCTCCGCCTGCTGGAGATCGAAGGCCACCTGGAGAAATTGCTGGCGGAACTGGGAGTCGCTTAGGCGGCCGGGCTCGTCGAGGATCCGCTCCAGGTCCTCGGCTCCAGCCGCGTACCGGCCCAGCCGGACGCGCAGGCGGGCACGGGTCAGCCACCAGGGGGCCGCCTTCACCTCCTCGGGCAGTTCCTCGACGCGATCCATCCAGTACAGGGCGTCCTCGAGCCGCTCTCCCGCCTGGGCGATCCGGCCCAGGTGGACCCGCACCAGCGGGGAGAGCGCCTCTCCTCCCTCGAAGGCCGGCCCCTTCCGGTAAAGCAGCGAGGCGGTTCCATCCAGGCCGGCCTCCTCCAGCTCCCGGGCCAGGCGGAGCCGGGCGTCCGTGCGGGCCTCCGCGGAGCCCCCGAGCAGGGCCACGTGGGCCAGCAGGGCCCGCCCTTGGGGACCGCCGAGCTCATCGGCCCGCTCGATCCAGGCGGCGTCCTCCCCCGCCGGAAGCTCCTCCTCGCTCCCCAGGAGCTCGCCGAGCTGGAGGTAGGCCTCCCAGGTACGCTCCACCACGGCGGCAGGCTGCGGTACGCCCTCCTGCAGGGCCCGTTCCAGGGCCGCCACGCGCGCGTCCAGGCCCTCTTGCTCGCCGGCAAGGTCCGCCACCAGGCGCCAGGCCCGTCCAGGCTGCGGATTCCCGGATTCCTCGGCCCAGGCCTGGGCCTCCTCGTAGGCCTCCCCTGTCCGGTCCAGGGAAGCGAGCAGCCGGATGCGGAGGGGTCGGCCTTCCGGATGCCGGGGCTCCTCGCCCAGCAGGGCTAGGGCATCCTCCTCTTCCCCGGCCCGCATGAGGATGCGGGCCTGTTCGGTGGCCACGGAGGACTCCTCTGGGGGACCGCCCCCTTCCACCTCCCGATGCCGGCGCAGGGCGGTGGCCGCGTCCTGCCAGCGCCCCTCCGCGGCATAGGCGCGGTAGATCTGCCGCAGCCATTGCGGAGCCTCCGGGGCTCCCGGGTGGGCGGCTACCAGACGCGCCAAGCGGCGCCGGGCCTGTGCGGGCGAACCGGCCTCCAGCTCCGCCTCGGCAGCCTGCAGCCGCACCCACCGCCGGAGCTCGGCGCTGGCGGATTCGGGCACGGACTCGGCGAACCGGCCAAGCTCCTCCACCGCCCCTTTCTGCCGCAGGGCCTGGGCGCGCAGACGAGCCCAGCGCTCCCAGGCAGCTTCCCCGGGCTCCGGCGGCTCCTCGGCCAGGGTCTCCAGGGCGAGACTACCCAGCCCGGAGGCCACCTGGCTGGCCGCGGTATCCAGGTCGGCGGCCGACGCCCCGCCGGGGCCGCCGAGCCCCGGAAGCAGGCCCATGGCCGCCAGGGTGACGGCCACAAAAAAACGCGGAGGGCCACCCTCCGCGTTAACCGGCCGTTCCGTCCCCAGCCTGCGCCAAGCGGGCAGCCGCCCGGTACGGGAGAACCGAACCAGCACGAGCCGTCCGCTTACTTGGCCGTCCGCTTCTCGGGGATGCGGGCCGCCTTGCCCTCGCGCTCGCGCAGGTAGTACAGCTTGGCCTGCCGGACGCGGCCGCGCCGCTGCACCTCGATCTTCTCGATGCGCGGGGAGTGCAGGGGAAAGACCCGCTCCACGGGCTCGCCGTAGGAGACCTTGCGGACGGTGATGGCGGAATGCAGGCCGCGTTTGCGGTAGGCCAGGACCACGCCCTCGAAGGCCTGCACCCGCTCCCGGTTCCCTTCCACCACGCGGGTGTGCACCCGCACGGTGTCCCCCGGACCGAAATCGGGGATATCGGTCTTCATCTGCTCGCGCTCAAGCTCTTGGATGATGTCGGACATGGTCCTTGCTCCCTATCTGGATTCGGGCCAAAACATTTCGGACAAGGGGAACCGGGCGCCTCACTCCACCCGGCCTGGAAGCTCCTCCAGGGCAGCGGGGTCGCCGCCGGTTTCCCGTATGTATTCGCTCAGCAGGGCCCGCTCCGGACCCGAGAGGCCGCGCTCCCGCAGGAGCTCCGGCCGGCGCTCCCAGGTCCGGGCCAGGGCCTGCTGCCGCCGCCACTGCCGGATGCGGCCATGGTCCCCCGACAGCAGCACTTCGGGAACCGCCCGGCCCTCGAAATCCTGCGGCCGGGTATAGTGCGGACAGTCCAGCAAACCCTCGACGAAGCTGTCCTCCGCCGCCGAGGCGGGCTCGCCCAGCACCTCCGGCTGCAGCCGGGAAACGGCGTCGATCACCACCAGCGCCGCCAGCTCGCCTCCGGAGAGCACGTAGTCGCCGATGGACAGCTCCCGATCCACCCGGCTCTCCAGGGCCCGCTCGTCGATACCCTCGTAGCGACCGCAGAGCAGGGTCAGCCCCGGAAGATCGGCCAGCTCGGCCACCTTCTGGTGGTCGAGGGTCTCCCCCTGCGGGGAGAGGTACACCACCGGCGCTTCCGCCGGCATCCGGGCCCGGGCGTGATCCACGGCCGCCGCCGTCACCTCCGGCCGCATGACCATGCCGGGGCCGCCTCCGAAGGGCCGGTCATCCACGGTCCGGTGCCGGTCCCGGGAGAAGTCCCGGATGTCGGTGAGCTCGAGCCCCAGATGCCCCTGCTCCACGGCCCGGCCCAGGACACCGTAGGACAGGACCGACTCGAACAGCCCCGGGAACAGGGTCAGTACATGGAAGCGCACCGCGACTCCGGAGGTTAGAAATCGGGGTCCCAGTCCACCCGGATGCGGCCCCGGGCCAAGTCCACCTCAGGGACCGCCTCCTCGGTGAATGGAATCAGGCGCTCCCGGTCGGGCCCCGCCACCACCAGCACGTCGTTGGCGCCGGTCTCGATGAGGCTGTCCACCTCGCCCAGCGGGACCCCGTCCACCGTCTCGACGCTCAGCCCGAGCAGATCGGCCCAGAGGTACTCCCCGGACGCGGCAGTGCCGCCCAGTTCCGCGCGGGGCACCTGGAGCAGGGTTCCCAGCAGCGATCGGGCGGCATCCCGTCCGTCCACGCCCTCGATGCGGGCCACCAGGCGCGGTCCCTTCTCCTCCCGGTCGTGGATCCGCCGCCGCTCCCGCCGCCCCTCCAAGAGGAGCCAGAGGTGGTCGAAGCGCAGCAGGTCGGCCGGACGGTCCAGGTAGGAGTAGAGCCGCACCCCGCCGTGCACGCCATAGAGGCCGTGGATCCGCCCCACCGTCACCCAGTCGCCGTCGGCGGCGGGATCCCGCGGGGAAGGCTCGGTCGGGACCATGAGCGTTCAGGCGGTGGTCAGGCCTTCCTTGCGCAGCAGGCCCTTCACGGAGCCGGAGACCTGGGCGCCGTTCTCCAGCCACGCCTTGGTCCGCTCCACGTCCAGCTTGTAGTCCTTGGACTTGGAGGTCGGATTGTAGTAGCCGAGGCGCTCGATGAAGTTGCCGTCACGCGCGCTGGCGTGCTCGGTAACGACGATCTGGTAGAACGGCTTCTTCTTGGCGCCCCCGCGGGCGAAACGGATAGTGACCATTGAGCTTCGACTCCTGAGGAACTGCTTCGGACCGTGTGAAAACGCGGAAATATACCGGATTTGGCCTAGAACGGAAAGCCTTGGTCGCCCCCGCCGCCGCCCATCTGGGCCATCATCTTCTTCATGCCGCCCTTCTTCTTCATCTGCTTCATGGCCTTCTGCATCTGGGCGAACTGCTTGAGCAGGCGGTTGACCTCCTGCACCGAGGTGCCGCTGCCGCTGGCGATGCGCCGCTTGCGGCTGGCCTTGATGGCGTCGGAGTGGCGGCGCTCCCAGGGGGTCATGGAGTTGATGATGGCCTCCATGCGGTTGATCTGGGTCTCGTCCATACCGGCCGCCCCGCCGGCGAGCTTCTCCCCGCCCGGCAGCTTATCCAAGATGCTGGTGAGGCCGCCCATGCGCTTGATCTGTTTGAGCTGGTCCTGGAAGTCGGCGAGGGTCATGCCCTTGCCCGACTTGAGCTGCTTCTCCAGCTTCTCGGCCTGGTCCTCGTCGGCGGTGCGCTGGGCCTCCTCCACCAGGGACAGGACGTCCCCCATACCGAGGATGCGGGAGGCCAGCCGGTCGGGGTGGAAGGGCTCTAGGGCCTCGGTCTTCTCGCCCACGCCGAGGAACTTGATGGGCTTGCCGGTGACGTGGCGGATGGACAGCGCGGCGCCGCCGCGGGCGTCGCCGTCGGTCTTGGTGAGCACCACGCCGGTGAGGTCGAGGGCGCCGTTGAAGGCCTCGGCGGTCTGCACGGCGTCCTGGCCGGTCATGGCGTCGGCCACCAGCAGGGTCTCGGCGGGATCCAGGGCCTGCTGCAGGCCCTGGATCTCCTGCATGAGGTCCTCGTCGATGTGCAGGCGGCCAGCGGTGTCGACGATGACCACATCGGCACTGCGGATGCGCGCCTGCTCCACCGCCCGCTCGGCGATGGCCTCGGGGTCCTCGGTGCTCTCGCTGGGAACGAAGGTGGCGCCCACCTCGCCGGCCAGGGTCTCCAGCTGGTCGATGGCGGCGGGCCGGTAGATGTCCGCGCTGGTGACCACCACCTCCTTTTTCTCCCGCTCGCGCAGGTAGCGGGCCAGCTTGGCCACGGTGGTGGTCTTGCCGGAGCCCTGCAAGCCGGCCATGAGCACCACGGCCGGCGGCCGCACCGCCAGGTTCAGGCTGTCGTTCTGGTCACCCAGGAGGTGCTCCAGCTCCTCCTTGACCACGCCCACCACCGCCTGTCCGGGGGTCAGGCTGTTCAGCACCTCCTGACCGACCGCGCGCTCGCGCACCCGCTCGATGAAGGCCTTGGCCACGGGCAGCGAGACGTCCGCCTCGAGCAGGGCGATGCGCACCTGCCGCAGGGCATCGGAGATGTTCTTCTCCGTCAGCTTGCCCTGGCCCTTGAGGTCCTTGAAGACGCCCTGCAGTCGGTCGGAAAGATTCTCGAACATAGTGTTGGCCGCTTCCGTATTTGAGTTCGCGCCGAAACCGTCGTATTTTACGGTGGATCTACTCAGGAACCAACGGATAGGATCCCCGGCCTGCCAGGGGCAGGGGTACCACACGATCTCGCGTTACCATATCCCATGAATCCAGCGGTCATCTTCTGGCTGCAGATCCTCGCCGCACTCGGCTACGCCGCCGCCACCGCCCAGGGGTGGACGGCCGTCCGCCAGCGCGGCCAGCACAGCCTCACCCCGGCCCTGTGGCTCGGTGCGGCGGGCTTGGTCCTCCACACCGTGGCCGTGGGCGGCCAGGTAGTCACCGGCGGCGGGGCCCTGAATCTCGGGCTCGCCTACGCCGTGTCGCTGTTCACCTGGCTGGCGGTCCTACAGTTCCTGCTCGCCGTACCGTTCCTGAAGATCGACCTCTTCGGTCTGGTCTTGTTCCCCCTGGCGGCGGTGGTCATGGTGGTGGAGATCCTCGCGCCCAACGGCCACGCCCTCCGGATCGACGTGAGCCAGCCCGCCCTGCTCGGCCACCTGACCCTGTCCCTGCTGGCCTACGGCACCCTGACCATCGCCGCCGTGCAAGCCGTCCTGCTCGGGGCCCAGGAACGCCAGCTCCGCCGTAAGCGTACGGGTCTGATGAGCCGCATCCTGCCGCCCCTGCAGCCCATGGAGCGCCTGCTCTTCCATCTGCTGCGGATCGGCTTCGGGCTCCTCACCCTGGTGGTGCTGACGGGAGTGATCTTCTCCGAGCAGATCTTCGACCGGCCCTTCACCTTCGACCACAAGACGGTGCTCAGTCTCATCGCCTGGGCGGTGTTCGCCCTCCTGCTGTGGGGCCACAGCCACTACGGCTGGCGGGGCCGTACCGCCGTCCGCTGGACGCTTTCCGGCTACGGCCTGCTCCTGCTCGCCTACTTCGGCGTCCGCTTCATCCTAGAGCTCAAGGCCTAGACCGAGAAGGCCCCCACCCCTCCAATGGACACCTCCCTAGGCACCCTATTCCTCCTGCTGGGCGTCCTGCTGGCCCTCTCGGGGTTCTTCTCCGGCTCCGAGACGGCCATGATGGCCCTCAACAAGTACCGCCTGCGTCACCGCGCGGAGCAGGGCCACCGGGGCGCCCGGATCGCCGTACGTTTGCTGGAGCGCCCCGACCGGCTCATCGGGGTGATCCTGCTCGGCAACAACTTCGTCAACATCGCGGCGGCGAGCGTCTCCTCCATCATCGCCATCCATCTGCTCGGCGAGGCGGGCCTGTTCCTCTCCACCGTGATCCTCACGGTGGTGGTCCTGATCTTCTCCGAGCTGGCCCCCAAGACCTTGGCGGCCACCTATCCGGAGCGTCTGGCCTTCGTGGCGGCGCCCGTACTCCGGCCCCTCCTCCTCGTTTTCTATCCGCTGGTGGTGGCCATCAACGCCATCGCTAACACTCTGCTCCGGGCCCTGCGGCTCACCCAGGGACCGGTGCGGACCAGCCTGAGCGAGGAGGAGCTGCGCACCGTCATCGTCGAGGAGAGCGCCCTGCTGTCCTCGCGCCGCCAGCGCATGCTGCTCAACGTCTTCGAGCTGTCGCGGGTCATCGTGGAGGACGTCATGGTCCCCCGCACCGAGATGGCCACCATCAACATCGACGCGGACTGGCAGGATATCCTCGCCCAGTTCCGGGCCTCGCCGCACACGCGCTTCCCCGTCTACCGGCGGGATCCGGACCACATCGTGGGGGTGATCCACGGCAAGGACCTGCTCCGGCTGAACGACATGGAGGGCGAGCCCTCCCGGGAGACCATCGCCGGCTTGGTGCGGGAGCCCTACTTCATCCCGGCCACCACGCCGCTCCAGGACCAACTGATCCAGTTCCAGCGGCGCCGCCAGCACTTGGGCCTGGTGGTGGACGAGTACGGGGACGTGGTGGGACTGGTCACCCTCGAGGACATCCTCGAGGAGATCGTCGGCGAGATCCAAGACGAGCACGACCTACCCATGCGCGGCATCCGCCCGCAAAAGGACGGCAGCCTGCTGGTGGACGCCCAGATCGAGGTCCGCTCCCTGAACCGGCAGCTCGGCTGGGACCTGCCCACCGACGGCCCCCGCACCCTGGCCGGGCTGGTCATCGAGAAGCTGGAGGCCATACCCAACGACAACACCAGTCTCAAGGTGGGCGGCCATCCCATGGAGGTGGTCAAGACCCGCCATCAGACGGTGACCGTGGTGCGGGTCTATCCGGACGACGTGGAGCGGGGCTGGGTGGACTAGGAGCGGTCAGTCCCCCGCCGCCCGGCGGCGGACCGCCTTCAGGTCCTCCCAGGCCTTGGCCTTGTCGGCAGGGTTCCGCAGCAGATAGGCCGGGTGGTAGGTCACCAGCACCGGGGTCTCGTGGAAGCGGTGCTCCTGTCCGCGCAGCCGGGCGAGCGGCTGCTGGGAGCCGAGCAGCTGCTGGGCCGCCACCCGGCCCAGGGCCACCAGGACGCGCGGCTGGACCAGCTCGATCTGCCGGCGCAGATAGCCCGCGCACTGGGCCACCTCCTCGGGCTTAGGGTCCCGGTTGTTGGGGGGACGGCACTTGAGGACGTTGGCAATGAAGACGCCGCCCTCCTTCCGATCCAGGCCCAAGGACGCCAGCATGGCGTCCAGCAGCTGGCCCGCGCGCCCCACGAAGGGCTCGCCCCGGCGGTCCTCCTCCCCGCCCGGGGCCTCCCCCACGAACATGACCCTGGCGTGGGGATCGCCCACGCCGAACACCGTCTGGGTGCGGCTCTCGTGGAGGGGGCAGGCCGTGCACCCCGCCACCTCCTCCCGCAGGGCCGCCAGGGCGCCCTCCCTTCCCTCCGGGGCCAGCGGCCCGTAATCGCCCCCTTCCTCCTCCAGGAGCGGGGGCTGGGACTCCATGGCCGGGGCGGTGGGATCGTCCGGGGCCGCCTCCCGGCTGCGACGCCGGTAAAGCGGGGTACCCAGGGCGCTCAGATAGATCCGCTGGCTGCGGGCGTCCAAGACATTTTCCTCGGTCCGAAGGGTTGACCCTGGCATCCTAACACAGGCAGAATATTGCCTTCTTCGGGCGGATAGCTCAGCGGGAGAGCACTGCCTTCACACGGCAGGGGTCGCTGGTTCGATCCCAGCTCCGCCCACCATACGAAGCCGCCTTTCGGCGCGATAGCCCCTACCCAATGCGGTAGGGGCTTTTTTTGGACATCACCGCACCCGACTAAAGCGCAACCCGCTGTTTCCCGGGACTTTCTGGCCAGAGGACAAAACCTCTGGCGTCAAATGCCGCATTCGTCGTATGGTTACCACGCCCCGGAGGGTCCCTCCACGGTACTCCGTCCGGGGTCCGCCACCGCCGGAGGGCCCTGCCCCCGGTGTGACGACGTCAAAACCCAAAAGGAGGGAGGTGGGAACCGTGAACCAAGAGACCCTGGAGGCCGTCAAGGCCCACCCCAAGTTTCAGGAGTTGGTGCGCAAGCGTTCCTCCCTGAGCTGGCTGCTCACCGCCGTGATGCTGGTGGCCTACTACGGCTTCATCCTGGTGCTGGCCTTCAATCCGGAATTCTTCCGGACCCACATCAGCGAGCACACCACCATCGGCTTCCCCATCGGCATCGCCATCATCCTGCTGGCCTTCGTGCTTACCGGGATCTACGTCCGCCGCTCCAACCGGGAGTTCGATCGCCTCACCGAAGAGATCCGCAAGGAGGTGGAATAACGTGGCCCGCACCCTGATCTACAGCCTGGCCCTCGCCGCCCTGCTGGCCGGGACGGCCGCCTTCGCCGCCGGCGGCGGGATGGAAGGCAGCGCCCGGGACAGCGTCAACGTCCCCGCGGTGACCATGTTCCTCATCTTCGTGATGGGCACCCTGGGCATCACCTACTGGGCCGCCAACCGCACCCGCACGGCCAAGGACTTTTACACCGCCGGCGGCGGGATCACCGGCCTGCAAAACGGCCTGGCCATCGCCGGTGACTACATGTCCGCGGCCTCCTTCCTGGGCATCACCGCCGCGGTGTACGCCAACGGCTACGACGGCCTCATCTACGCCATCGGCTTCCTGGTGGGCTGGCCCATCATCATGTTCCTCATGTCCGAGCGGCTGCGGAACCTAGGCAAGTACACCTTCGCCGACGTGGCCTCCTACCGCTTCCGCCAGACCCCCATGCGGGCCCTGGCCGCCTTCGGCTCCCTTTCGGTGGTGATCCTCTACCTCATCGCGCAGATGGTGGGGGCCGGATCGCTCATCGAGACCCTCTTCGGCCTGCGCTACGAGTGGGCGGTGGCCATCGTCGGCGCGCTGATGATCGCCTACGTTTCCTTTGGCGGTATGCTGGCCACCACCTGGGTGCAGGTTACCAAGGCGGTGCTGCTGCTGGCCGGGACCACCTTCATGGCCATCGCGGTGATGTACAAGGCGGGCTTCAGCTTCGACAAGCTGTTCGCCATGGCCGTGGAGAAGCACCCCGACGGCATCGAGATGATGTACTCGGGCGGCTTCGTTTCCGACCCGATCAGCGCCATCTCACTCGGCATCGCCCTGATGTTCGGCACCGCCGGGCTGCCGCACATCCTGATGCGCTTCTTCACCGTGCCGGACTCCCAGGAGGCGCGGAAGTCGGTGTTCTACGCCACCGGCTTCATCGGCTTCTTCTACATCCTGGCCTTCATCATCGGCGTGGGCGCCGTGGCCTTCGTCCTGGGCAACGGCTCCTACTTCGGGGCCGACGGGAACATGATCGGCGGCAGCAACATGCCCGCGGTGCACCTGTCCCACGCCCTGGGCGGTGACCTGTTCCTGGGCTTTATCTCCGCCGTGGCCTTCGCCACCATCCTGGCGGTGGTGTCCGGGCTGACCCTGGCCGGCGCCTCGGCCATCTCCCACGACATCTACGCCAACGTGGTGAACAAGGGGGCCAGCGAAGACAAGGAGATGCGGGTGTCCCGCATCGCCACAGCGGTCCTGGGGGTGGTCGCCATCCTGCTCGGCATCGCCTTCCAGAACCAGAACATCGCCTTCGTGGTGGCCCTGGCCTTCACCATCGCCGCTTCCGCCAACTTCCCGGTGCTGATCATGTCCATGTACTGGAAGGATATGACCACCCGGGGCGCGGTGATCGGCGGCTGGCTGGGGCTGGCCTCCGCCGTGGTGATGGTGTTCTTCGGCCCCACGGTGTGGAGCGAGATCATGGGCATGGGCGATCCCCTGGTGCCCTACAAGTTCCCGGCCCTGTTCACCGTAGCCATCGCCTTCGCCGGCATCTGGTTCTTCTCCATCACGGACAAGAGCGAGGCCAGCCAGCGCGAGCGGGAGGACTTCGAGGCCCAGTTCGTCCGGTCCCAGACCGGCATCGGCGCCGAGGGCGCGTCGGCGCACTAAGCGGCGCCCTCTCCCGCGACGTTCAAGGGCCGCCTCCGGGCGGCCCTTTTTTATGGGCCCTCCCACCGGTCTCCGCCACCCGCTCCCCGGCCGGGATTGTGGTCCGCCCCGCGAAACCGCATCATTTCCAGGGTCTAACCTCCTGTCACCCTTGCGGAGGCCCCTTTGGAGCCCACCCTACGTTTCCTGGCCGCCATCCCCCCCTTCGACCGCCTGCCGGGAGCGGCCCTCACTGAGACCGCGCGGGCCATGGACGTGGTCTACGCGGAGGCCGGACAGCGCCTCGCCGGCCCCGGGGATACCCCCGAGGGCCTGTGGGTCCTGCTCAAGGGCCGGGTGGAGGAGCTCCGGGAGGAGGAGGTGATCCGGGTCTTCGGGCCCGAGGAGCTGTTCGGGGCCCTGGCCCTCCTGCGGGGCGGCTACCGCTCCACCTTCCGGGTGGCCGAGGAGATGGTGGCCTACCTCCTTCCGGCCGACCGGTTCCGGGCCCTGTGCCGGGAGCATCCCGCCTTCCAGGCCCACTTCCACGACGACCTGGCCACCAAGCTGGACGGGCTCCTGGCGCGGGAGCGCCAGCAGGACCTGGCCTCGGTGATGCTCGCCCGCATCGACCAAGCCTATCTGCACCCGCCGGTCTGGGTGGCCCCCGAGGCCACTGCCCAGGAGGCGGGCCAGGCCATGGAGGCGGCGGGGGCCAACGCCGCCCTGGTGGGCAGCCCGGGGGATACGGCGGATCCGGGCCTGGTCACCGTCTCCAGCCTCTACCGCGCCGTGGTGGTGCGGGGCCGGCCCGCCACCACCCCGGTGGCGGACCTGGCGCGCCATGGCCTGGTGGCCCTGCCCCGCGACGCCAGCCTGTTCGACGCCATGCTGGCCATGACCCGGCACGGCATCAGCCGCGTGGCTGTGCGCGAGGAAGGCTGGAACGGTGGCGTCTGCGGCTTCCTGGAGCTGGGGTCGCTGATGAGCTACTACGCCAACCACTCCCACCTGGTGGTCACCGAGATCCGCCGCGCTCGCTCGGTGGAGGACCTGGCCCGGGCCGGCTGGCGTCTGGTGGACATGGTGGGGGCCCTGTCGGGGCGGGGCGTGAAGCCCCGCCACATCCAGCGCCTGGTAAGCGCGCTGGACCGCCAGCTCTTCGCCCGCCTGTTCGACCTGACCGTGCCGGATGAGTTAGCCCGGGACTGCTGCCTGGTGGTCCTGGGCAGCGGGGGGCGGGGGGAGCAGATGCTCAAGACCGATCAGGACAACCTCCTGGTCCTGCGCCCGGGGGCGGACCCGGAGGCCGTGCGGGGGGCCGCCGAGGCCCTGGGGAAGGGCTTCGAGCAATTGGGCTACCCGCCCTGCCCCGGCGGCTACATGGTCACCAACCCCCGCTGGAGACTCACCCCCGCGGATTTGGAGGAGCGCATCGCCGAAGCCGGACGGCACCCCGAGGGGCAGGCCCTCATGGACCTGGCCGTGCTCTTGGACGGGACGGCGGTGGCGGGGGACACCGAGCTCTGGGAGGAAGGGCGGACCGCGGGGCTGGGGCGGCTGACCGGACACCCCAGCCTGCTCTCGGCCTTCGCCCGGCCGGTCCTCGAGTTCGACACCCCCCTGGGGGCCTTCGCCCACCTGCGTACCGGCGCGGGGAGCGGCGGCGACGCCCTGGACGTGAAGAAGGGCGGCATCTTTCCCATCGTCCACGGCGCCCGCAGCCTGGCCCTGGAGGCCCGCCGGCAGGCCACCGGGACCGCCGAGCGGCTGCGGGGGGCGGCGGAGGACGGCGTCCTGGACGCGGCCTTCGCCGAGGAGCTCATCGAGGCCCTGGACTTCCTGAGCGGCCTGCGCCTGCGCGCCCTGCTGGCCGCCCACCGGGCGGGACGGGCCCCGGACGACCTGGTCCGGCCCGCGGAGCTGTCCCGGCTGGAGCGCGATCTGCTCAAGGACGCCTTCCAG
Source organism: Thiohalorhabdus denitrificans (assembly GCF_001399755.1). NCBI lineage: Bacteria > Pseudomonadati > Pseudomonadota > Gammaproteobacteria > Thiohalorhabdales > Thiohalorhabdaceae > Thiohalorhabdus > Thiohalorhabdus denitrificans. The sequence continues at coordinate 482,609 of NZ_LJCP01000010.1, forward strand.
GCGGTGAAGGCCTTCAAGCGGCTTGTGGCCCACCACTTCCACCTCAACCTGGTGACCTGATGCGCGCCGCCCTGCGCCGCATCCTGGGCCGCCTCCGCCTGCGCGATCCGGAGCTGGCCTACCTGTTCGACCCGCCGCCCGACGGCCGCGTGGTCTGCCTGGACACCGAAGCCACCGGCCTCGACCCCCGCAAGGACCAATTGCTGGCCGTCGCCGCCCTGCCGGTGGAGGGGGACCGGGTCCGTACCAGCGAGGCGCTGCACCTCACCGTGCGACCCGACCGCCCCCTGGACAAGGAGAACGTGCGCATCCACGGCCTGCGCAACCGGGACCTGGCCCAAGGGATGGACCCCGAGGCGGCGGTGGACCGCCTACTGCGCTTCATCGGCCCCCGCCCCCTGGTGGGCTACTACCTGACCTTCGACTGCGCCCTCATCGGCCGCATCGCCCGCCCCCGGCTGGGCGGCCCCCTGCCCAACCCCCGCATCGAGGTGTCCGGCCTCTACCACGACGCCAAGCAGGCCGCCATTCCCCGGGGCTTTGTGGACCTGCGCTTCGAGTCCATGCGCCGCGACCTGGGCATCCCGGACCTTGGCCGCCACGACGCCTTCAGCGACGCCCTCACCACCGCCCTCATGTACATCAAGCTCCGCCACCGGCCACGGCTGCATCGCGTCTGAGCCCGGGGCCTCCTCCGGCCCGCAAAAATCCCCGAGTGGAATAAGGGGTTGCACCGTTTTCCGGGAACGGTACCCTTACGGAACTTTTTCGCAGCCCGGAGGACCAAACATGCTTCGACGCGCTCTCCCGGCCGCCGTGGCGGCCACCCTGCCCCTCTCCGCCGCCGCGGACACGGAGGTGGACGTCTCGGGCTTCATCAAGCTCGACGCCATGGCCACCCAGTACAGCGCCGGCGCTCCGGGCAACGCCCTGATGGACGAGTTCTTCGTCCCCAGCCTGATCCCCACCGGCGCCGACGACGAGCAGGTCCGCTACAACAGCCACGCCCGGGAGAGCCGCATCCGCTTCACCACCGACACCGACCTGGACGGCCACCGGCTCGGCACCCACCTGGAGCTGGACTTCATGGTGACGGACGTCCCGGGCAGCGACGAGCGCATCAGCAACTCCAACTCCCCGCGCGTCCGGCACGCCTTCTTTACCTTCGACGACTTCCTGTTCGGCCAGACCTGGTCCACCTTCTACAACGTCTCCAGCCTGCCCGAGCTCAACGACTTCGTCGGTCCAGTGGGCACCCTCTTCAACCGCCAGCCGCAGGTGCGCTACAGCGCGGATACGAGCTACGGCACCTGGCATGTGGCGGTGGAAAACGCCGAGTCCAGCCTCAACGACAATGGCAATATCAATGTCACCGAGGCTGACCCCACCGCCCGGGGCTATAATCCGAACGCCCGTTTTGTAGCCAACGCCGGCGGCGCCCCGGACCTGGCCCTGCGCTACGACCTGCGCAGCGACGCCGGCTCCAACGTCTCCCTGGCCGTGCTGGGCCGCCAGCTCGCCTACGAGGACGCCGATGGCGACCTGGAAACCGCCTACGGCGGCGGCGTGAGCCTGGCCGGCCGGCTGAAGGTGGGCAGCCGCGACGACTTCCGCTTTATGGCCAACTACGGCCACCTGGGCCGCTACCTGGGCCTCAACGCCTTCGCCGGCGGCTTCGTCGAGGACGACGGCGACATCAACCCCACCCCGGTCCTGGGCGGACTGGCCGCCTACCGCCACTTCTGGACCGAGGGCCTGCGCTCCACCCTGTCCGTGTCCATGGCCGAGGCCGACGTGGAGGCGGCCGACGTGGGCGGCGGCGAGGCCGAGCGCTACGCCAGCGCCCACCTGAACCTCATGTACTCCCCCGTGGACGCCGCCACCTTCGGCATCGAGTACAGCCACGCCGAGCGGGTGAACATCGACGACAGCGACGGCACCATGCAGCGCCTCCAGTTCTCCGCCAAGTACGCCTTCTGAAGCGGAGCAGCGGCCACGCCCACAACCGCCCCCGGCCTTCCGGGGGCGGTTTGCGCTGAGGGACCGAACAGCTTGGGGCGGCCGGGAACCCCCGCAGTTGCGCCCCGCGCGTTCCGGGCCCTAGGGTGGGAATGATCAGGGATGACTAATATTCCGACACTTCCACTCCACCCGGAGGACACCATGCAGCGCGCACTGACCGTTCCCGCCCTGGCCCTCGCCGCCGCCCTGCCCCTGCACGCCCAGGCCGACGGCTGGAGCTTCCTGCCGGCCACCCAGGCCGGCTACCAGGCCGATGCCGCCCTGGCGGTCCTCGGCGGCCTCCAGGATCCGGATGTGGGCAACGTGGACAGCGACACGGCCTACGGCGTGGAGTTCTCCCTGAGCTGCCCGACCCTCACCCCGCCGCGCGGCGAGATCCGCCAGCAGATCAGCCTGACCCGCTTCGACAACGACGGCCTCGAGCTCACCAGCTTCGAGCTCAACCCCCACTATCTCGTGGACCTGGGCTCCAACCTATCTTTTGGCGTCGGACCGGGGCTGGGCTACGTGGCCGCCGACGCCGAGGGCGGCGACAGCGACGGGGTGTTCGCCCTCCAGGCGGGCGCCAGCCTCCACTACCACCGCGGCCCCCTGTTCCTGGGCGCGGAGGCCCGCTACCAGTGGACCCAGGAGGCCGACCTCGGCGCGGCGGAGACGGACGTGGACAACAGCCGCTTCCTCGCCAAGGCGGGGGTGCGCTTCTAGGCCGGAACGGCCCCGGGGCTGCCGGGGCGCGGGCGCCCGCTCAGAAGGCGGCCCCGGCCCGCAGGCCGACCACGGTGGTCTCGTTGGCGGGCTCGGACACCGGGTCCGGCAAACCTATGGTGTCGTAGTCGGAGCGGTCGAGGTCCCAGTACTCCGCGTACAGGCTCAGGTTCCAAGCCGGGCCGTCGGCATCCCGATAGGAAACGGTGACCTCACCATGCAGGCCCAGACCGTTGTTCAGGTCGTTGCGGGCATCCTCCACCCGGGGATCGGCGTCGCTAAGCTCGGAGACCACCATCCCCCCTAGCAGGTGGCGATACTCGGCGCGGGCCCGCCAGCCCCAGCCCGGCCCCCGCTGGGGACTGCCCAGACTCAGCCCCACCGGCAGGTAAAAGTAGGTGTGGGACCGGTCGTAGCCGCCGGGACCGTTGAGGGTCTGCCGCCAGTAGCGAACCCCCAGGCCCAAATAGGGTTCCAACGCCCCGGAGGGCCAGCCGTGGCGGATCCCGCCCCACAGCACCGCATCGTCCGTGTCCGTCTCCACCGGATCCCCACCCCAGGTCACGCCGTCGTAGTCGGTGCCGCCGGCCAGAACGCCCCCGCTCACCCGGATGGCCTTGCCCGTGTCGTAGCGGTCCCACCACTCCGCCCGGACCCCGAACAGCGGGCCGTGCTCCTCCATCTTGGGCTCTTCGTAGCGGAAATCGGCGGCCATGGCCTCCACCGTGACGACGTCCTCGGCGGCCGCCGGAGCGGTCCCCGCCAGTGCGGCGAGCAGCACGCCGAACCTTCCCCCCGCTTTCGGGTCTACCATGTTCCAGCTCCCCTTTGTGGACACGCCACCATCCTCCAGGGTCTGAACGAGGATGCAAGCGCCAACCGGGGACGACGAAGGGCCCGGGTTGGGGTACCCTGATCCTGGCCCAAAAGGGAGGGGACCGGGCAAGGTCGTCACGGGCCGACCGTGACGGCACGCAGCGGAGGGGACGCATGAGCGATTCCGGTTGGGAGGATACTCCGCCCGGGTCCGCCTTGGACGAGGCCCTGGGCCAGGAGGTGGCCCGGTTCCTCGAGCAGGGCGGCCTGCTGGTCGCCCTGGCGGACGCCGAGGGGGCCCTCCAGCACCTCAACCCGGCCCTGCACCGGCGGGTGGCCGCCCTGGATCCCCCGCCGGAGCATCTCGCCGACCTTTTCTGCCCCTGGTCCCGCGCGCGGATCCGGGAGGAATCCCTCCCGGCGGTCTTGGAGGAGGGGCTCTGGGAAGGGGGTGTCTCCATGCGCCAGCCGGACCGGGACCTAGTGGTCCGCCTCACACTGGTCACCCGGAGGGCCCCGACCGGGGACCGCTTGCTGGCCCTCATGGTGCCGCACTTCGGTACCACCGAGGCGGAGGCGGGTACCGCCGAGGACGGCCCGGACCTCTCTTCGCGGCTGGCGGTCCCCCTGTACCAGGAAACCCGCTTCCTGGATCCCGCGGCCATCGGCTACCTGGAAGCCCATGGCCCCTATACGCAGATCTTCCTGGACAGCGCCCGATTGATGACCAGCACCCCCCTGTCCAGCTTCCCCTCCGCGCTCCCGGACAGCTTCTTGCGCACCCACCGCAGCTACATCGTCAACATGGACCGGGTTCAGGCTCTGCTGCGCCGCGAAAACCGCCTCCTGCTGCGCCTGGACACCCCCGACGCACCCGCCATCCCCGTCAGCCGGCGCCGCGAGCCGCGCGTGCGGCGCGTGCTGGACACCGCTCATCGTGTGACACCTCCCACTCGTTAGGCCCCTGCCCCCGCTGGCAAACCAGGGCTTTTCCGGGAGCCCCATTTTTCCTAGGCTCCGCATCCGGTAAGGGGGGCCGAACGGAAACGCCACCCGATAGAAGGTCCCATGCCCTCTGCGGATCCCCAGCACGCCGAAGAACCCTCCCTCCCTGCCCGGTTCGAAACCGCCCAGGCCGGGGTAGAGCAGCCCTCCGGGGCGCACGGCGGGAAGCTACCGATCATCGCGGCGCTGGCCGCCCTTGCCCTGGCCGGCAACGCCCTGCACATCCCGCTGTTTTTCGGGGTGGACTACCTGTTCGGGTCCGTGGCGGCGCTGCTGGCCGCGGCCTGGGTCGGCCCCCTGGCCGGCGTCCTGGTCGCCGCTGTGGGCGGCCTGTACACCCTGGAGCTGTGGGGTCATCCCTGGGCCCTTCTGCTGTTCACCCTGGAGGCCGGTGCGGTGGGCGTGCTGCGCCGGCGTCTACCCAACCTGATCCTGGCGGATCTGGCCTTCTGGCTGGTGCTCGGCGTGCCCCTGATATTGGCCCTCTATTGGGGCGTGATGGGGATGTCGGTCCCCCAGGCCGGGCTCATCGCCCTCAAGCAGCCGGTCAACGCTCTGTTCAACGCCGCCCTGGCCAGTGGGACGGCCCTGCTGCTGGCCAGTCGGCGGTGGGCCCCGCCGCTGCGGGAGGTGCTGTTCACCATGCTCTTCGGGGGCATGCTGCTTCCGGGCGTGGCCCTGATCGCCTTCCAGGCGGCCCAGATCCGGGCCGAGCAGCATCGCCTCTACGAGCAGTTGCTGGCCACCGCCCTTACCGCGGTAACGGAGCGCCTGGGCCCGGTCGGGAACGAGGCCGCACTCGCCCCCGCGCTTCCGGAAACGATCGGCGCGATGGGAGCGGCCCTGGCCGGAGAGGACGGCACCTGGACCACCCGCTACAACACGCCTCCCTGGCTGGAGCAGGCCGAACATCGCCGGCTTAGACCCGGCCTCCTGGCGCTGTTGCCGCCGCCGGAAAGCGGGGCCCCGGCCATGGCCCGTTGGGAAGAAGCCTACTTCGCCGTGGAATCGCACCCCCAGGGCGAGCACGGAGAGCGCATCCTCCTCGTCCATCCCGCCCGCGCGGCGGTCCTGGGACTGGCCCAGGCAAACCTCCGGGGCCATGTTGCCCTGGCCCTTTTGGCCCTGACGGGGCTGCTTGTCGCCGCCGTCCTGGCGCGGCGCATCTCCGAGCCGTTCGCGGAGCTGCGCCGCGCCACCCGGAACCTGCCGGAGCGGCTCCGGGAAGGGGAACGACCCACCCTGCCTGCCGGCCCGGTCGCCGAGCTGGACGGTCTCAACCGCTCCTTCACAGCCATGGCCCGCTCCCTGGCCGCAAGCTTCCGGGAGCTGGAAACCGAGCGTCGCAATCTGGAGGAAAAGGTACGCCAGCGCACCGAGGAGCTGGAGCGCCTGGCCACCCACGACTACCTCACCGGCATCTCGAACCGGGCCAAGCTCTACGAGCAGCTCGAGGTGGCCTGCGAGGCCTTCCGCCGCTACGGAACGCCCTTCTCCGTGGTCATGTTCGACATCGACCACTTCAAGGCCGTCAACGACCGGTTCGGCCACCAGAGCGGCGACGCGGTCCTGCGGGAGCTTTCCCTCCGGGTGGGGGATTCGCTGCGCGAGGCGGATGCACTGGGGCGATGGGGCGGCGAGGAATTCCTGATCCTCGCCCGTCACACGGACGGATCCGGTGCCCGGCACCTGGCCGAACGGGTGCGGCAAGCGGTGGCGGGGGCGCCCTTCCCCGGCGTCGGGGCGGTGACCATCAGCCTCGGGGTGGCGGAGATACGCGCGGGTGAGTCCCTGGATCACCTGCTGGAGCGGGCCGACCACGCCCTGTACGCCGCCAAGGAAAAGGGGCGCAATCGGGTTGTGCTCTGTGGAGGGGTGCCGAGCGCGCCCTGATCGGCCTCGAAGCCCGGCCGGCCCCGGACTCCGTCCGGCGCCCGCTACCGGGAGAGGTTCAGGATTCCCTCCCACCGCTCCGGCGGCAGCGCGGCCCCGTAGAGAAAGCCCTGCGCCTGCTGAACGCCCGTTTCCCGCAGGAATCTAGCCTGCGCGCAAGTCTCCACCCCTTCCGCCACCACCTCCAGGCCCAGCTCCCGGGCCAGGGTGGCAACGGATTGGGTGATGGCCACATCCTGGCTGTCATCCGGCAAGCTCTGCACGAAGGAGCGATCCATCTTCAACCGATCCACCGGGAGGACCTTGAGATAGGCGAGGGAGGAGTAGCCGGTCCCGAAATCGTCGATAGCCACTTGGATCCCCTGCTCCCGGAACCGGCTCAGCACGCGGGAGGCCCGATCGGGGTCCCGCAGGAACACCTCCTCAGTGACCTCCAGCTCCAGGGCTTCGGGAGGCAGGTCCGCCTCGGCGAGGCTCTCCCTTAGCTCCTCCTCCAGACCCTCCCCCTCCAGCTGGACCGGGGACAGATTCACTGCCACCCGCTGAAGACCTTCGCTGCGCCATCGGGAGGCGTGCACGCAGGCAGCGCGAAGCACCTCCCGCCCAAGGGGATGGATCATGCCGGTCCGCTCGGCGACGGGGATGAAATGCCCCGGGGAAACCCAGCCCCACTCCGGATGGCGCCAGCGCACCAGGGCCTCGGCACCCACCACGTCCCCCGTGGAAAGCTTTACCTGGGGCTGGAAATGCACCGCCAGGGTCCTTTCATCCAGGGACCGGCGCAGCTCCGCTTCCACCCGTACCCGCCGGGAGGCGGCCCGGGTCATGTCGGGGGAATAAAAACGGTACCCGCCCCGTCCCTTCTTCTTTGCCTCGTGCAGGGCGGCCTCGGCGTTCTGGAGCAGGACCTCGGCGGAGCGGCCATGATCGGGAAAGACGCTGATCCCCGCGGTGGCACGGGTCGCCACGGTGTGGTCCCCCACGGCGAAGGGCTCGGCGAAGCTTTCCAGGAAACGCCGGGCCGCCGCGGCCCCCTCCTGGACGGACTCCACGCCCACGGCCAGGCAGGCGAGCTCGTCACCATGCAGCCGGGCCAGCTTCTCGTGCGGGGCGCTGCGGTGATACAGGCGGGCGGCGACCCGCTGCAGGAGCCAATCGCCGGCGGCGTGACCGAAGCTGTCGTTGATGTCCTTGAAACGGTCCAGGTTGAGGAGGATCAGCGCCACCTTCCCCTCCCCCCCGCTCCGACCGCCCAGGGTCCGCTCGGCCTGCTCAATCAGGTGGGTCCGATTGGGAAGCCCGGTCAGCTCGTCGTAATAGGCCCGAGCCACAAGGGCCTCCTCGGCCTCCTTGCGGTCGCGGATGTCGCGGAAGGAGACCACGGCCCCGGCTACTCGCCCTTCCTCCCGCACCGGGGCAGCGTAGAGCTCCACCAGAAAGGCCGTGCCATCCTTCCGGAAGAAGAATTCCTCGGACCGACGGCGAGGCTTCCCGTCGGCGAGGACGGCCCGGATCGAGAAGTCCTCACCGGATCGGGAACCGCGGTCATTGGAAGACAAAAGGCGGCTGTCCCGGCCCTCCAGCTCCTCCGGGGCGTAGCCGAGCATCTCCGCCCCGGCGGGGTTGATGAAGGTGAAGGACCCTTCTTCATCCACCCCGAAGATTCCCTCGCCGATGCTCTCAAGTAGCTGGCGGGTGTGGGTATGGAGACGCTCCAGCTCCCGGGTGCGCGCCGTGACCTGCCGCTCCAACCGTTGGTGGCTACGCTGGATGGCCTCCCGATCCCGTTTCTGGTCGGTGAAATCCCGACCGACGCCCCGTAGCCCCGTGACCTCGCCGTGCCGATCCCGGGTAGGGGTCGCCGCCAGGAGCAGATGGCGCACCGCGCCTGCGGCGGTCCATGCAGCGACCTCGCACTCCCTCCCGGAGCGGCCCTCCGGCCCTCTCTCCAGCAGCTGCTCCAGCGCCCCGCGGCTGTCCGGGGTAAGGAGCGCCCGGAAGTCCTCGCCCCGTAGCCGGTTGGCGTCCGTGCCCAGCACCCGCCCCAGATTCCCCGTGACATAGGTGAGGCGGAAGCCCCTGTCGGTTTCCCAGACGAACTCCCCAGTGGCCTCCACCACCTCGATGAACCGGTTCAGCTCCTCGCGGAGCCGGGGACGGACCGCCGGGAGCCGGGACCCCAGGGAAGGTTCGCTGTTATCCAGAAGGCGTTGCAGCGCCGCGTCCAGGGTTTCGGGGGAGGCGGCAATGTCCAGCAGGACATAGGGACCGTCGGCGGTCTGGCCGAGCTCCGCGACCCGGGTCCGACAGTTGGCGGCAAAGGCCCGGGAGAAGAGCCCGGAGAGCTTTCCGCCGAGGAAGGGGACCGCGTTCTGGCGGTTTTCCGGCCAGAACAGGGAAAGCTCCCAGGGGCGGTCCACCCGCACCCGGGCGCACGCCCCCTCCCGATCCATCTCCTCCATCCAAAACACCCCCCAACCCGCACCCGAGGCCGCGCGCCCCCAGTTGGCGAACCCCTCGGCGAGATCCTCACCGCGGTCAGCCATCAGGTGGTGGAAGTCCTCGTGGGCGCCCTTGCTCGCCTCGTTCGCCACCAGCAGGGCGAATAGGTCCTCGCCCAGGGCCTCGCGAAGGGGCTTCAGGAAGGACAGCAGGGAGGGATGCTTCCACAGGAGGACCGCATCGAGACCATGGAAAGTGAGCCGGCCTCCCCCGGCGTTCCATTCGATGGGGACCTGGCTTGCCAGGCTCTCTTGCTCCAATTCGGGCGAGTCTCCCGTGTCCGGCCCCGAATCCTGACAGGGGACAAAGAAAATTATTCATAGAAACAATAGGTAGCACAGGGGGCGGGAAATATCCAGCCGGCGAAGGTGGGCAAAGGTCCTGGCGGGCAGCGGAATGTCCGTTCCGCACAGCGGTTCCGGCGCACGCCCACCGGGTGCCACGCCGGGGAGGCGACCGGTCACCCGCCCAGATCCGGCAGGTCCTCCAGAGCCTGGAGGCGTTGGGCCACGGTTTCCTCCAGACCCTGCAGTCCGGCGAGGGCCTCCTCGGCCCCCTGGAGCGCGGGCCGGGCCCGCTTCTCCAGGAGGTTTTGCACCTCGCCCTCCAGCTGCGCCAGACGGTCCTCGACCATCCTTTCCACTTTCTGACCGATAACCTCCTGCAGGGAGGATTCCAGGGCCACACGCGGCGATTGCGGGGTGCCGGTGATTCGGCCGGACAGGGTGAACTCCCTCACATTCGCCAGGGCCTCGGCGAGGGCGCCGGCCAGCTCCCCTTCCCCGGCGGCGGCCAACCGGGCATCGGCGAAGTCGCCTTGCAGGCGGATATCCATCTCCTCGCCGCGCAGGATCGCCCGCCCTTCCAGGTCGGCCCGGCCCTCCTCCAGGAGCACCTCCAGCGGACCGTCGCCTCCGAAGCGCCAGCCCGCCGCGTCGGCCCCGGTGATCCCCAGGTCCAGCCGGTCCTCCGGGCTTTCGGGACGGCGGTGGTCCAGCTCCGCCTCCAGCCGCACCCGGGCCTCCTCCCCCGCCCGGCGTCCTCGGATGTCCGCGGTGATGGGCTCGGGCCACAGCGAAGGCTGGAAGCTCAGGTCGGCCACCAGGCCCTCCACGCCCAGGCCACCCTCCAGCGGCTCCTCCGGCGTGGACAGGCGGATGGTGCGGACCACCGTCTCGGGCTCGGCAGGCTCCTCGGGGAAGCGGATGTCCAGGCCCAGGGCGCGCAGGGGCTTGCTGGCCGTCACCTCCCCCTCGCCGCCGATCCGCTCCCGCAGCGGCTCCAGGTAGGGGCGCAGGGTGGCGTACCAGTACCAGCCCGACCCCACCCATCGGCCCACCCGCTCGCCGAACAGGAGGGAGGCCACGTTCCCCAGTCCCTCGGGAGTCGCCTCGTACTTCTCCACCAGCCGTCGGGCATCGCGCCCGGGGGCCTCCTTGAGGCGGGCGAGGCGCTCGCGGGAACCGCTCACCTCGCCCTCCAGGTCCGCCTGCACCGCCTCGACCCGCTTCAGGTCGGCGCGGATGTCCTTCCGCAGGCGGGCCGCCTCCTGACCGCCCTTCACCAGCCCGGCGAGTCCGCCGTCGGTGTCCTTGAGGGCGTCCACCCGCTTCTCATAGGCCCTGATGGCCTCCCGGTCCGGCAGGTCCCGGACGCGCTCCTCAAGGTCCTCCCGGGCCCGGCGGATGTCCCGCTCCAGCCGCTCCGCCTCCTCCACCGTCTGGAGATCGGCCTCGGCCAGCACCTCCTCGGCGTCGGGGAGCCGGAGCTCCCCCAGACCCTGAGAATCCCCAACCCCGCTCAACTCCTGTTCGGGCTCCGGTGCGGGGGCGTCTTTCAGGGCCCCGCTGCGCTTCCGGGGGGTCTGGACGGCGGCCCCCTCCACCGCCACCTCGTTGATGCGGGTCCGGCCGAGGACCAGGGAGGACAGGTCCATGTCGAACGCCACCCGCTCGGCCTGAAAGGCGTTCCGCATGGGGTCCCGGGGGTTGGTTACCTGGAGCCCGTGCAGCCGCACGCGGGCCGGGAACAGGTCCAGCTCGGCCCCGCGCAGCTCCACCCGGGCACCGACCGCGCGGCTCCCGGCGGACTCCACCGCCCGCTCCAGCCAATAATCGGCGAACAGCCACCAGACCCCACCCGCGAGGACCACTAGGCCCAGGAAGACCCCCAAACCCCACCAGCGCACGAACCGGCCCATGACGCCCTACCCCCGCAGCTCGGCGTAGAGCCGGTACAAGCGATTGGCCCGCAGGAGGGTCATGATCCGGGAGCGCCTGACCCGGGCCAGGACGTGCTGCCGGTAACGGCGAACAAGCAGAACCGTCACGGGGAAGAGGATCGCGGCCGCCGCCAAGGAGGCCAAAAGGCTCCCCAGGGTCACGGTGTTGAAGAGGCCGGACAGACGGCCCAGGGCGGTGTTGTACAGGACGGTCCAGAAGCCGCGCAGCCCCTCGCTGGTGAGCATCGCCAGGCCCAGAGCGTGGAACCACTGGTCGAAGAGGTAGGCCAAGCCGGTGAACAGACCCCAGGCAAGGATGAAGGTGGTCAGGTTGATGCGCAGTACCAGGGCCAACAGGAAGACCAGCAGATTGGGCGGGGACCACAAGGGCGTCCAACCGGCGACGACGCCCAGAGCCACGGCCCCGGCGAGCTGCGCGGGGCTGTTCTCCGCGTTCAGCGCCTTCAGGAGGCGGGCCAGGAGCTGGAGCATGACAGCAGGGACCTTTTGTCTGCAGGGGGTTCCTACGACTATAACCCCCTGGAAACCCTCCACAATCCCCTATCCCGCAGTCCCGGTCAAATTCAGCCTGCGCCGCAGCCGGCGGGCGTCCCCGGCCATGGCGTCGTTGTTGAACAGGATCCGCACGGGGGCCGCTCCCTCCACCCGGGCCGCCAGCTCCTCCAGCTCGTCGTCCGCGTAGCGATAGCGGTAGTGGTAGGCGGGCCGGCCGTGAAGGCGGAAGTACCGGTATCCGGCGGTGGCCGGCGGCCGTAGGAAAGGATCCACCCCGTGCACCAGCCCGGTCTCATCCGCAAGCTCCGCCAGCAGCCCGTCCGTCCACGCCGGGCCTCGGGGCTCGAAGACCAGGTACCGCCCCCGCCGGTCCGCGCGGGCGAAGAAGGTGCGCAGATTATCCAGGTTCTCGGCGGAGGGCCGGAAGCTGGCCGGGGTCTGCACGACGATCGCTTCCGCCGCCAGGGCATCGGCGATCCCCTGGGTCCGCTCCCAGGCCATGCGGGTAGTGGGGTTCCAGCGCAGCCCGCCGGCCTCGGCGCGCCGCTCCGCGTCGAGGGGCTCGGACAGGCGGCGGTAGGTGGGGCTGCCGGCGTGGTGGGTGACGAGCTGCCAGGCCTTCACCGCGAAGGCGAATCCGGCCCCCGCCCGCTCGCGCCAGCGCCGCGCCGTGGCGACCCGGGGCGGCTGGTAGAAGGTCTTCTGCACCTCGAGGATGTCCAGGTCCCGGAAGATCCGGTCCTGAGCCTCGGCGAACCCGCAGGTGCCCACCCGAACATCCATGCCGCCCTCCTGCCTCGAACCCCTGCGCCCAGGATGGCCGCGAGGGGCCCTGCGGAAAAGTCCCCGGCAATCCCCACCCCGGGAACGCCGGTCAGGTCCCGGGCCGGGACTCCAGCACCAGGAGCCGGGGCGCCGCCCCGCTCTGGTCGGGGGGATCCAGCTCCAGGAGCGCTAGTCCTTCGGGACGCCGGCTCCGGGCCCAGTGCATCACCGCCTCGCATTCCTCGGCACCGCCGGGGTGGCCCGGGTAGGCCACCAGGACGATACGCCCTTCCGGGGCCAGCAGGGCCACGGCCGCCTCCAGGGCGGCCAAGGTGGTCTCGGCCCGGGTGATCACGGCCTTGTCGCCCCCGGGCAGGTAGCCCAGGTTGAACAGGACCGCACCGACCCGGCCCCGGGCCTCGTCGGGCAGGAGCCGCAGGAGGTCCTCGTGGCCGCCGTGGTGCAGGCGCACCCGCTCCAGGGCTCCGGCCGTCTCCAAGCGCCGGCGGGCGCCAGCCAGGGCCGCCGCCTGGCTGTCCACCCCGTCCACCCGCCCCTGCGGACCCACCTCCCGGGCCAAGAACAGGGTGTCGTGCCCGTTGCCCACGGTGGCGTCCACCGCCCAGGCCCCCGGGTACAGGCATGCGGCCGCCGCCCGGTGGGCCCGGCCCACGGCCCCCCGTGCGGCCATTAGGCGCGGTCCCGGAAGCGGGCGATGTCCGCCTTCGGCGGCAGCGGGGCTTCCTCCACCAGATGCTCGGCCAGGCGCTCGGCGTAGTAGGGGCCGATCAGGGCCCCCCGCGCCCCCAGGCCGTTGAGCACGCAGGCGCGCGACTCGCGGGGGTGGCAGCCCAGCAGGGGATGGTGATCGGTGGGGGCGGGGCGGATGCCGGCGCGATGTTCGGTGACCTCCACCTCCGGCCGCTCGCCGAGCAGACCCGGGAGCTGGTGGAGGAGCTCCGCCCGGCCCGCGGCGGTGGGGACTTCGTCCACATTGTGGCGATCGAAGGTGGAGCCGAGCAGGAACTCCTGATCCCCCCAGGGGACCAGGGTCACCTTCCGGTTTACCGGCCGGTCCGGAAGGCCCTCCTCCAGCCGACCGCCCAGAACCTCCCCCTTCACCGGGGTAAGCGGCAGCCAGTGGAACCACGGGTTCTCCCGCACCCGGTAGCCCTCGCAGAAGACCACCCGGTCGGCGCGCAGCTCCCCCCAGGCCACACCCTCCGGGCCCACCGTGACGTCCTTCGGGTCCACCACTCCCCGGCGTAGGGTCCCACTCGCGGCGACGATCTCTGCCGCGGCCTCCAGAAAGGCCTCCGTATCCAGGACCCCGCCCCCGTGCACGGGATAGGCCTCCGGCTCCTCCTCGGAGCCCGCCACCGGCGCCCCGAGGTAGGGCCGGAAATCCGGGTCGGCGCGCCGGCGCCGGTAGTGCTCCGCCTCCTCGGCGCCCCGGCACAGCCGGAGGGTGTCCACCTCCCGCAGCAGGGCGCGCCCGGTCCGCTCCTCCGCGCGCCGATAGGTGCGAATGGCCGCGGGCAGCAGCTCCTCGAGGGGCCCGGCCCGGGTCAGCCGGCGCCCACCGATGGGCGTGAGCAGGCCGGCGGCGACCCGGGAGGCGGACGCCGCCCGGGGCTGATCCACCAGGGCCACGCGCCGGCCGCGCTCCAGGAGGGCCAGGGCCAGCAGGCTGCCTGCAAGGCCCCCGCCCACGATCAGGAAGTCATGCTCGTTCATGTGGTGCATCATGCCCAATAGCCACTGCCGATCAACCCCTCGGGAGGGAGCACCCTTGTCCAGCCCACCGCCCGGGGAGCCCGCCCCCCTGGACATCCCTCGAGACTGGGTACGCGCCGCCGAGGCGATGCTGGCGGCCGGCGGGGGCCGGATCGTGGTCGCCGGAGCCGCGGACCGGGGCAAGTCCAGCTTCTGCCGCTACCTGACCGGCCGCTTCCTGGAGGCCGGCAAGGAGGTGGCCCTACTGGACGCCGACATCGGCCAGAAGGACCTCGGTCCCCCGGCGGCCCTCACCCTGGGGTTCCGCGCCCCCGGGCGGGAGCCCGAGGACGGGCCGCACGCCTTCTATTTCGTGGGCGCCGTGAGCCCACGCGGTCATTTCCTGCCCGTGGCGGTGGGAGCCGGGCGGCTTCTGGCCCAGGCCGGAGCCCAGCCGGTCATCGTCAACACCGACGGCCTGGTCCACGGACCCGGCCGGATCCTGCGGCACTATCAGATGGAGGCCCTGGACCCCGACCACGTGGTGGCCCTGGAGGCGGAAGGCGAGGCCGGCGCGGTGCCCGCGCCCTTGGGGGCCACGGTGCACCGGCTCCGCCCCGCCCCGTCTGCGCGGCCCCGGAGCCCCGCTGAGCGCAAGGCGGCCCGGCAGCGGGCCTTCCGGGCCCATTTCCGGAACGCCGGGCGTGCGGTGCTGGACCTGGAGACCTTCCACCTGGAGCGCTGCCTGCTGTTCTCGGGCCGGACCGTGGACCCGGGAGGATTCCTACACGCCGAGGAGACCCCGGAAGGCCCTCTGGTGGTAGGCAACCGGCCTGTCCCCGACGGGACCACCAAACGCCTCCCGGCCGGTTTCGAGCGGGACCTGCTGTGCGGCGTCCTGGACGCCGACGGCCGCTGCCTGGGGCTGGCCCGCCTGGCGCGCCTCGATTTCCGGACCCGGAGGCTGACCCTGTGGACCCCCGTGCCCCCGACCCGGATCCGGGGCCTGCAGCTGGGCGACCTCTACGTGGACGCCGAGGGCCGGGAGCTGGCGCGCAGCCGTCCCCGGCATCTCTAACCCTCCGGGCAGCCGGCGTACCTCCGGGCCCATTCCAGGGCCCCGCGCACCCGGTCCCCCAGCAGCTCCCGGCCCTCGGCGGCGGTGACCCAGCGGTATTCGTGGTGCTCGGGGCAACCCAGCTCCGCGCTCACCGGCAGCACCACCTCCGTCTGCGCGGTGCGGCCGGCGAAGTACACGGCCTTCTTGCGGCCCCGGTTGTAAGTCTCGGTCTCGTAGCGGTCCCGGTCCCAGGGGAAGCTGAGATCGGCGATCCCGGTCTCCTCCGCCACCTCCCGCACGGCCGCGTTCAGGGGGACCTCCCCCGGCTCCACCAGCCCCTTGGGGAAGTCCCAGTAGCGGAAGGCGCGCAGCAACAGGAACCGGCAGCCCTCGGCCACCGGCCGGATCACCACCACCCCCGCGGCAAGCTCCAAACCCTTTCCCGTGATCTCTTTCTCCTCTACCCGTACGCGCCGGAACTGCCCCTCCGGCGGGCGGTACCACAGGCCGTGGGGCTTGGCGTGGCCCATGCGGCCGGCAAGGGACGCCGAACCCTGGATCCAATGGCGCGGGAGGCGGCGCCCCAAGGCCCAAACCGGGGATGGGATGCGGCGGGATCGATCGGCGGAAGGGGCTAGCAGGTGAGGTGCAGGGCGGCCGCGATACGGGCGGAGTCCCCCATCAGTCGGTTGAGCTCCTCCACGGCCTGGGTGGTCCGGGCCACACGGGGCTCGATGCCCTTGTCCCGCAGGGCCTTGAGGGTCTTCTCCGGCACGTCCATGTTGCCGTAGTAGCCGGTGCCGATTACCAGGACCTCCGGCGGGTCCGCCAGGACGCCCTCCAGATCCCCGGGGTCGAGGGAATGCCCCTCCTTCCTCCACCACGGGGAATGGACGCCGTCGGACAGCAGGAGCACGTCCTTGGTGTACACCCGGCCCGCTATGGTGATGCGGCCGAAGGCGTAGTCGTCCACCGCCATGTGCGCCTCCCGGGGTGGCCTGGATCCACCCATCCTGCCCCAGGACGCATCCGGCGCCAAGCCGGCAGGCCGGGCTCAATCCTCCACCGGCAGGCCGGCGTTCTTCCAGCCACCAAACCCGCCGAGCGTGTTGAAGATGGGGCCGCGCCCGGCGCGGGCGAGGACGCTGGCGATGACCGAGGAGCGGAAGCCGCTGCCGCAATAGACGGCGACCGGCCGGCCCTCGGGCACCTCCTCCAGGCGGTCGTTGATCTCCCCCCCGGACAGGTGCCGGGCCCCGGGCACGTGTCCCGCGCTCCATTCCCCGGGCTGGCGGACGTCGAGGATCACCAGGTCGCCGTTCCGGCGCCGCTCTTCGTCGAGGCCGCGCGGCGTCCATTGCGGCAGCATCTCCGGCTCCCGGCCCGAGGTGCGCCAGGCGGCCATCCCGCCCCCCAGCCAGCCCAGCGGCACCGGATAGCCGATGCGCAGCAGGTGCCAGGTAGCGGTCCACAGGTCGGAGGCGTCGTCCAGGACGAGCACCGTGCGCGCTTCCTTCGGGAGCACGGTACCGGCCCAGGTGGGAAAGGCGTTGCCCAGGCCGATGTTGAGCGCCCCGGGGACATGCCCGCCGCCGAAGGCCTCGGGGGTCCGGCAGTCCACCAGGTAGGCCCCCTCGTCCCGGGCGTGCTCCACCTCCGCCGGCCCCATGGGGCGCGGCTCGGTAAGGACCCCCAGCGCCTCGGGCCCGGCCTGGTTGCCCTGGCGCATCCGCGGCCAGTACGGGGGCACCGTGGGCAGCCCCTCCAGGTTCAGGCACTGCCGGGTGAACTCGTTTTCGTCCTCCACGGACTGGAGGATATGGTTCAGGCGGCGCTCGTAGCCCAGGGAGGTGAACAGCATGCTGCCGATGGAACCGCCGCACAGGGAGCCGGCCACGTGGGTGGGGAACACCATCACGTGGTCCGGCAGCGGCAGGATCTTGTCGCGCAGAGTCTGGCAGACCTCGCGGGCGTGCCTCTGGGTCCGCTCCCAGTCCCCCAGCAGGTCCGGGCGGGCCACGTCCGCCACCAGCAGCGCTCCCCCGGAGAGGAGCATGAGGGGGTCCTCGCCCCGCGAGCTGTCCCGTACCAACAGGCTGATGTGCTCCGGCGTGTGGCCGGGGGTGTGCAGGACCTCGAGCTCCACCTCCCCCATGGACAGGCGGTCGCCGTCGGCGAGGGATTCGGCCCGGTAGCCGAGCTCGGCGCGGGCGCTGGCCAGCAGCTCCAGGTCACCCCGCTGCCGCAGTTCGGTGATGCCCGACAGGAAGTCGTTGTGCTGGTGGGTATCGGCGGCGTAACGAATCCGCAGGCCATGCTCCTGGGCGTAGCGGTAATAGGTGTCCACATCCCGGCGCACGTCGAGGGCCAGGGCCTCCCCCGTTTCCTCGGACCCGATCAAGTACGAGGCATGCCCGAGGCTGGGCAGATAGAACTGTTCGAAGAGCATGGCGTTTCCCGCTATTGCCGGCTTGTTGGGCGACGGCGAGCCGCTGGGGCCCGGAACCTCCCCCTTTCAAGATTGGTTCCCGGCCGGGGGGAGGTGTTCCGTTGCGGGGGGAGAGGTGGGAAATTGGCCTAACGGGGGTAGTCACTGTCCATAGCCCGGCACGGGCGCGGGGGTGGAACCATGCAGATCACCATGATCATGGCGGCGTCGGACAACGGCGTCATCGGTGTCGACAACCGACTGCCGTGGGCCCTGCCCGACGACCTGCGCTTCTTCGCCCGACAGACGCGGGGGAAGATGGTCCTCATGGGCCGGCGGACCTACGATTCCCTGGGCCCCACCGCCGAACGGCCCAACCCCTTGCCCGGACGTATCCTCCTGGTGGTTACGGGGCGCCCTGGGGATTTCCCCCTGGAATGCGAGGAGGTGGTGCCGGTGGGCTCGGTGCAGGAGGGGCTGGCCATGGCGGAGGCCCTGGGCGAGGAGGAGCTCATGGTAGCCGGGGGCCATTCGGTGTTCATGGAGGCCTGGCCCTTCGCCGACCGCATCCTGCTCACCCGGGTCCACGGCCAGTTCGAGGGGGACACCTTCGTTCCCGACCCGGATCCCCGGAAGTGGCGGGAGGTCAGCAGCGAGCACCACCCGGTGGACCCCGACCACGCCTACCCCTTCACCACCTCCACCCTGGAGCGCCGCACCTGACCTCCGCGGAGGGGGGACCCGTTATCCCACGGGCTCCAGCTCGAAGGGCAGCAGCTCCTCGCAGCGCCGGATCCGCTCCAGGAGCTGGCGGGGGTCCTCGGCCCCCACGAACAGATAGCCCAGCTCGTAGCTGTAGCTGTCCTGGTCCGGGAGCTCGGACAGCCGCATGCCCGGCCGCACGTGGATCTCCACCAGGGTCCCCGGCACCTCCTCCTGAAGGGTGTGGATGTCCTCCTCCCCCGGCACCGCCGCCACCCGGGCATCCTCGAAATGGCGCAGGAAGTGCTTGGCGGCGTAACGGAACGGCCCGCCCCCCGGGGTGCGCCGGGGATGCCCCCCCAGGGCCACGTCCACCAGGACCCGCAGGTTGGAGTAGCCGTCCACCTTATCGAACAGATCGCTGTGGGACTGGGAGATGCGTGGATTGATCTCCAGCAGCCAGGTCCGGTCCCGTTTCTCGTCGTAGTAGAACTCGATGTTGAAGGTGGTGTTGTCCAGGCCCAGGAACGTCACCAGGGCGCGGGACCTCTCGATCATGCGGGCCTGGATGTCCGCGGGGAGGTCGGAGGGGTACTGGTAGCGGGCGAAGGTAGTCTCGTTGGCGTAGCGGACGGAGTCGACGATCCCGTAGACCTCCACCGCGCCGTCCAGGGCGAAGCCCTCCAGGGTGCACTGCCGGCCGCCGATGATCTCCTCCGCCACGCAATACCGCCCCTCCTCGGGAGGGATCCCCTCCGGCAGCTCCAGCATGCCCAGCAGCCGGTTGAAGGGCTCCGCGAACCGGCCGATGCGCTCCCGCACCACCTCCAGGGCCACCCGGAGCTCGGCGTCGTCCCGCACCCGAAAGCCCAGCTGCGACCGCCAGGCCTTCACCGGTTTGATCCAGAAGGGGTACTCCAGGTCCACCTGGGCGCGGGGATCCGCGGCGAAGGGATCGAAGCGGCAGAAGCGCGGCACGCAATCGGCCACCACCTTGCGCTGCTCCAGGCGGCTCCAGTACTTGTCCTCGGACTTCACCACCGCCTCCAGGGAGGGGCCGCGGAGACCGAGGCGCCGACAGAGGATGGGCACCATGTCGCTCACGGGGAAGTCCCAGAAGCCAACAAGCGCGTCCACGGACCCGGGGAAATCCCGCAGCTGCCGCTCGGCCCGGTCGATCAGCTCCTCCAGAGGATAGGCGTCCCCGCGGACATTTTGGTAGGCGAGCAAGGGATGGAAGCGGATATCCCCGGGTACGGACAGGGCCTCCAGCCGGGCCTGGTTGAAGGCATCGGGACCGATCACGAACACGTTCCGGGGCATGGCCGCCTCATGGTCGCGGGGAAGTTGAGGACCGGGTGAAGGCCCCCCATTCCCCTCCTTACCCCATGGGCGTTAAACGGGGCAAGGCAGGCCGCCCCGTACCCGCCGCGGGGGGACAGCGGCCGATCCGGGCGGTGGTCATCCGGACAGGGCGGCGATGATGGCCCGGCAGAAGGCCCCGAGGTCGTTGGGATAGCGGGAGGTGATCAGGTTGCCGTCCTCCACCACCGGCCGGTCTTCATACGCGGCTCCGGCGTTCACCAGATCGTCCTTGATGGACCAGAAGCCCGTCATCCGGCGGCCCTTGACGATCCCCGCCGAGACCGGGACCCAGCCGGCGTGGCAGATGGCGGCGATGGGCTTCCCGGCCCCGTCGGCCCCGCGCACCATCTCCAGCAGGCGCTCCTGGCGCCGGAGGTGGTCGGGGGCGTACCCGCCGGGCAGGACCAGGGCGGCAAAGTCCTCCTGCCGCACGTCCTCCAGGCCCGCCCGGGCCTCAATAGACAGCCCATGCTTGCCCTGGTAGGTGCGCCGGGAAGGTCCGACCACCACCACCTCCGCGCCTTCCTCTCCCAGGCGGTAGAGGGGATAGTACAGTTCGATGTCCTCGAAGAGATCCGCGGCGAACAGGGCGACGCGCCGTCCCGAGAGCTTGCCCTCCATGAGCGCTCCTCCCCGGTATCCGTTTTCAATTGGCCGCGGGCCGGAGCCCTACCATTGAGACTCGGTGGACACCGGTGGATTCACCGGAACGGGGAAGGTGCGCGGGGAACGGAAGGGCCCCGTCCCCATGCGAAGGGGCAGAGCCCGGTGCGGGATGGCGGGGCGCTCCCGGGACGTCAGTGCGGCAGGTAGCGGGGGACCCGGACGGGCCGTTCCAGCCAGCGCTGGAAGCGGGCGTTGACCCGGTCGAAGTTCTCCGCCCACCACTGCGCGTCCAGGCGCAGCGCGCCGTCCAGGCGCTTCGGGAGGGTGGGCAGGTAGGCCTCCATCTCCTCGCCCACCAGCTCCCGGGAGGAGCGGCGCGCCGGGCCGTGGGGGATGTAGCGCACCTGGTTGGCCAGGCTGCGCGTGGAGGTGGCGAAGCGCAGGAAGTCCAGGGCCAGCTCCCGGTTGGGGGAATGGCGGACCACCCCCCACAGGTCCAGGCTGAGGATCTGGTGGTCCCAGAACAGCGCTAGGCCGAGCCCCCGGTTCACATTGGCGTCGTAGACCGCTCCGTTCCAGACCGTGGACATGGCCACCCGGCCGCTTTCCAGCAGGCGGACCGCCTCGGAGCCGGTGCGCCACCAGTCCACGTGGGGCTTGAGGCTGGTGAGGACCCGGAAGGCCCGGTCCAGGCCCTCCGGGGTGTCGAGCACGGTGTAGACCCGCTCGGGGGCCACGCCGTCGGCCATGAGGGCCCACTCCAGGTTGCCCTTGGGCGTCCGCCGCATTCCCCGCCGTCCGGGGAAGGCGTCCACGTCGAAGAAGTCCTCAACGGTTCGCGGGGCCCGGTCGGGGTAGTCCTCGGGATCGTAGGCGAAAGCGGTGGACCAGAAGACGCTGCCCACGCCACAACGCTCCAGCGCTCCCTCCAGGAAATCCTCCTCGGGCGCCATCCCCCCGGGGGCGGGGGCGAGCCGGTCGGGGTCAAGCTCCTCCAGGAGGCCCTGGTCGCAGCCGCGGACGGCGTCCGCCAGCTCCAGGTCCACCACGTCCCACTTCACGTTGCGGGAGCGTACCTGGCTGCGGATCTCCCGGAGCCCGCCGTTGTAGTCCACCACCTCCACATCCACGCCCGTCTCCTCCTCGTAGGCGCGGATGTAGCCCAGGATCTGGCTCCGGGTGTAGGCCCCGCCCCAGGACACCACGGTCAGCTCCCCGTCCTCGGCGGCTGCCGGTGGCGCCATTCCTGCCAGGGCCAGGGCCAGAACGGTCAGCACCGCCTGTCCCGGCCATCCGGTCGAAGGCCGGCCGGCGGCGGCTTTCCCGGGTCGCTCGCTCGTGCTCAAAAGTAGTAGCCCACGTTGAGGTTCACCTGGGTCTCCCAGTCCGCGTCCCCATCTACCCCGAGGGAGCCGTCCCCGCCGAAAAACACCATGTTCCGCCCCTGGATCAGGTCCAGATAGACGAACAGGGGGCCGGAGCCCACCGCACAGCCGGTGGTGTTGAGGGCGGAATTGCGGGCGTTGTCGGCGTCCTTCGCCAGGATGCTGTAATCGTTGTAGCAGGTCACCAGATCGATGTGCGGCCAATCCACCGGCAGGTTGTAGGCCACGTTGGCCACCCCCACCGTGCCCCGCCTGGCCAGCTCGTAGGAGGTGGCCAGGGCGCCTACGGTGATGGTGTCCGTGGTGCGGTCCGCCGGGCTCTCCGGATTGAAGGCGTAGCGGAAGCCCTCCAGCTGGAGGTTCCAGCGCCCGCAGCGCAGGTCCATGTGCCCCCCGGCCGCCCAGCGGTCGCCGTTGCGCCGCGTTTCGGCGTTGTAGAGCTGCCCGGCCTGGCCCGAGGCGCCCACCTCGATCTCGCAGGGGGTCTCGGCGCCGAAGGTATAGGCCGCGCGGAGGTTGGCTTGGTTGGTCTCCTGGTTGGGAGAGCCCTCCACCTCCACCACGTCGATGGAATAGCGCTCCAGGCTGGCGGGGCTGCCCAGCTCGGCGTTCTTGAAGAAGGCCGCCCGCAGGTCCCAGCCCCCTTGCCGGTGCAGGTACTGGACGCCGGCGTCGTAGTCGTCGGCGAAGCCCATGTAGTAGGGCACCCCGAACCAGTAGTTGTGGGCCGCGTAGGGCAGCAGCCCGAAAGGCACGCGCATGATGCCCCCCCGCGCCGTGCCGGTCTCCCCCACCTCGACCCCGGCCCAGGCGTGGTGGACGGTGTCCATGTAGGGGTACCAGCGGTACTGGGCGGAGAATTCGATGCCCCCCTCGGTGCCGGACACGTCCAGGCGGAACAGCTCCAGGCCCAGATCGCCCCCACGCTCCCGGGAACCGGGGGAGAACTCCTGCCAGGTGTAGTTCAGCCGCGCGGCGCCGCCGATCTCGACAGGGGGCTCCTCGGGCTTCTCGGGCTCCTCGGCCGCCGTCTCCCGGGAGCCCGGAACCAGGGTCTCGAGCGTCTCCAGCTCCCGGCGCAGCTCTTGCAGGCGCTCCTCCTGGGTCTTCAGCTCCTCCGCCAGCTCCTGCGGCTCGGCCTCGGTGGCGTCTCTCCCTCCCCCTTCCTGGGCCGGGACCGCCGGGGCCAGCAGGGCCCCGGCCAGAACCCCGACCCCCACCGGCCAACGGCCCCGGGGAGTCGATGGATCGGACCGCCGCCCGCTTACCGGCATACCCGATTGCGCCCCTTCCTCTTCGCCCGATAGAGGAGCTGGTCCGCGGCCTGGAGCACATCCCCGGCCCGGTCCGCGCCCCGTCCGGCGAGGCCCACGCTCACGGTCACCTTCACCTCCCTGCCTCCCCCCTGGCCGCGGTGATCCGGGCCCTGTTTGCCGCCGGAGCGCGCGGGGGTCCGCACCCGAAACCCCGACGCCGCGATCCGCTGGCGCACCCTGTCCATGATCTCCGCGGCCTCTTCCAGGGATTTGCCGGGAAACAGGACGGTGAACTCCTCGCCCCCGTACCGGAAGGCGCGGCCGCCCCCTTCCATCCGGCTCAGGTGTCCGGCCACCTTGCGCAACACCTGGTCCCCGACCTGATGTCCATATCTGTCATTGAACTTTTTGAAGTGGTCCACGTCCAGCATGGCCACCACCACCCCCGGACCCATGCGCTGGAGCTGCTCCTCCAGGGCCCGCCGCCCGGGGAGGCCAGTGAGCTCGTCCACGAAGGCGAGACGGTAGGATTCCTGAACCAGGGAGACGCCGAGGAGCAGGCAGGCCAGGCCCCAGAAGACCACCGTCGTGGCCCCGTCGCCCCCGGTGTGCAGCGGCGGCAGGGTGGCAGTCAGGGCGCCAAGCAGACCCCCGTCCAGGGGGCTTCCCCGGTACAGCCAGAGCCCCAGCAGGACCACGCCGCCGAGGGCGTAGGCCCCCAGGGATGCCGGCGCCAGCTCCGTCCCGGGCAGGCTCCCCGGCGCGGTCCAGGGGCCCTGGAGCAGCTCCCCGAGGGCACCCTGGGGGTGGGCCACCGCCCAGGCGAGCAGCCCGGCCTGGCCCCCGAGCAAGCCCAGCCGAATCAGGCCGCGGGCAGTCCACAGGCCGCGCTCGGGCAGCAGGCCCAGAAGGGCCAGATTGATGGGCACCAGCAGGGCCGCTCCCGAGGACAGCACGGTTGCGGCGGGTCCGTACACGGAAAGGCTGGAGAAGGCGCCGTAGGCCGCAAGCAGCACTCCCAGGGCGAGCGCCACCCGGCCCCGGTGGAACCACAGGGCCATGGCCAGGGCGACGCCCCCAAGGACGAACGGGGCCAAGCGAAGGAAGTCGCGCTGGACACCGGAGACCCCGGGGTACAGGTCCCGCAGCCAGAGGGCGAGACCGCACAGGGCCCCGAACAGCAGGACCGCTAGGGCTCGGCGGAGGGCGGGGGCCATCGAGTCTCCCGGTGGGCGGTGGGGACGAAGAACCCGGAGGCCCAAAGGCTACCACAGGGTGACCGGGAACATGGTCCGGTGTTTGGAGCCCGGGCCAGAGCGGCAGCCGGCCGTCAACGAGGCCTTCGCCGAGGCCCACGGCCTCGGCCCCGGGGACCGCCTGGGCGCCGTGTCAACGGTCGGCAGCGCCTGCTCGCCGTGTTGGGCGTCACTCTGCCTACAGAAGGGCATCTCCCTGAACCGCCCCGGGGGCCTGTCCGAGGATGCGATCCGCCTGGAGGCGGGCACGGAGATAGAGCTAACGAGCTGAGGGGGGACGGGGGGCTGCCGGGGTGGGTGCGGCCCCGGAGCGAGCCGGGCTCCTGGGGCCTAACGGGATCAGGGCAGGTATTCGGTGTGCCCGCAGGCGGGGCAGACCGGCAGGATGTCTTCATCGTTCTCCAGAACGACCTCCTTGCCGCACTTGCGGCACCAGTATCGACGGGCTCCCGGGCTGGATCCGGACGTGGACATTGCTTCCTCCCCCAAAAGGTGGCAGCCGTTTTCACACAAAAAATTTATGGCCTTTTCCGCCCTGGGTCAATGCCGGTCCTTCGCCTCCTGTTGCCCGGGAACGGAAAGGGCCTGGTAACGGCCCCACTATATGGACCCGCAATCATCGCAAGGACGCGCCATGATCTTCCGTCAGCTCTTCGAGGATATATCCAGCACCTACACCTACCTGCTCGGCAGCCAGGAAACGGGGCGGGCCGTTCTGGTGGACCCGGTACTGCCCACCTGGCAGCGGGACCTGGAGGTTATCCGGGACCTGGGCCTCCGGCTGGCGTACACCCTGGAGACCCATGTGCACGCCGACCACATCACCTCGGCCCGCATGCTCCAGCAGGAGGCGGGCAGCCGCATCGCCGGGCCGTCCCTGGACGGCCTGCCCTGCACCGAGGTGGGCGTCGACGAGGACCATCCCCTGGTGGTGGAGGACATCCGCGTGGAGGCCCTGCACACCCCAGGGCACACGGATAACCATATGGCCTACGTGGTGGGGGAACGGGCGCTGACCGGGGACGCCCTGCTGATCGACGGCTGCGGGCGCACGGACTTCCAGAACGGCGACGCCTCCACCCTCTACCACAGCATCCACGACAAGCTGTTCACGTTGGCCGATGACACTTTGGTCCACCCCGGCCACGACTACCACGGCCGGTGGGTATCCACCATCGGGCAGGAGAAGGGCCGCAACCCGCGTCTTGGCCAGGGCAAGAGCGAGGCGGAGTTCCTGGAGATCATGAACAACCTCAACCTAGCCTACCCCAAATTCATCGATCACGCCGTCCCCGGCAACCAGGGATGCGGGGAGTGTCCGCCGGACATTCCGGCGCATCTGCGGGAGTATTGCGGGGACATGGAGCATAGCCCGCAGGGCTGACCCCCGGAGGACACCCCCCCGGTTCCTTCCGCCCTATCCCTCGGGGGCGCCCGGGGGATGGCCCGTCCGTTTCGCCCGCAGCCGCGCCAGCCGTCGGTCCCCTTCCGGGGTCCCCGCCAACGGCGCCGCCCAACCCAGCGCCTTCCCCGCATCGCGGGCGATATGCTCCCAGTACTTGGCCAGGCGCTCCCGGGAATCCCGGCAGCCCCGCACCGCCAGGGCCTCCCAGATCGCCAGCGCCGCCGGCCATTCCTCCCGGCGGCGGTAAAGCCGCGCCAGCTCGCGCAGGCCCTCGGCGTCGAGGTGCTCCCGGTTGGCCGCCAGCACCTCCCGGGCCCGCGCCTCCTGCCCACACCGGAAATGGGCCCGGGCTGCGCCCAGCACATCGCCGCCCCACGGCGCGGGCTCGGCGTGGATGCGGTCCAGCACGGGCACCAGGGCGGACAGGGCCATCAGGTCGCGCTCGTTGTGGCGCACCACCGCCGGCAGGCGCCCCGCGTCGCCGGCCTGGAGGAAGTCGAACCAGGCCTGGGGCGCCTCGGCTCCGGGCAGGTCGTCGGGCCGGCTCACGCCGAGCAGCCGCTCCTCGGCGGTGGCCAGGCGGCAGTCGGGGAAACGGCGGCCGAACAGCCGGCGGAAGGGGTAGAGCAGGTCCAGGTGGTCGCGCCCGGCCAGGGGGTCAGGGCGGCCGCTCATACGGCAGCGGGTGGTGAGCAGGGGCACATCGAAGCGCTTGCCGTTGAAGGTGACCAGGTGGTCCCCCTCGCCCACCCAATCGGCCACCGCCGCCAGCAGGGCCGCCTCGCCGCCGAAGCGGGTGAGCAGGAGCTGGCGCTGGGCCAGGGCGTCCCCCTGGATGCGGGCCAACCCCACCAGGAAGGCCACCGTGCCGGTGCCGCCGGCCAGGCCGGTGGTCTCCGTGTCCAGGAACACCGCCCGCTCCGGCGCCAGGCCGGCCGCCTCCGGCAATGCTTCCGGGGCCCGTTCGGCATTGGCAAGCTCCGCACCCTCATAGCCCTCGGCCAGGGGCAGACGCCGGTCGCGCACCAGCACCCCCTCGGCCAGGGACTCGGCGCCGATGCGCTCGGCCAGATCCTCGGGGCCCAGGTCCTCCCGGGGCGGGCGACGGGCGCCGCCGACGCGCTGCACCCGCTCGGCCAGGCTGGGGCCGGCGGGCTCCGCGCCGGCATCCGGCGCAGGGCAATCCGGCCGCTGGCCGGTCTGCCGCCGCAGGTCGGCGAGGCGGCCCTTCAGGCGGCTCACGGCTCCGCCCCTCCGCCCAGCAACTCCAACACACGCGCCGCCGCCCCCTTGGGCGAGAAGCCCCGCTCGGCATCGGAGGCCAGGATGGGCCCCAGGCAGGCGGGACAGCCGTGGGCGCAGTCGCAGGCCGCCACCAGCTCGCGGGCCTGGGTCACCACCGCCTGGCGCTGGTCGTACAGCGGCGCGGACAGGCCCACGCCGCCGGGGTAGTTGTCGTAGAGGAACAGGGCGGGCACGAAGCGGCCCTGGGCCTCCGGATCGCCGCTTCGCGTCGCCCCGAGGTCTTTTGTTTCCGGCGAAACTGAGCCGGGGGCAGCCTCGCTGCCGTCGAAGTGCTTGATCTGGCCGCGGCCGCTCGCGCCCACGGTGGCGAACCACTCGGCGTCGCCGTCGCCCACCGCCCGGCCCAGGTCGCCCGGCTCGCACATGGCGCGCAGGGCCGCCACGTGGTGCAGGGCGTAGGCGGCGCCCAGGAAGCCGTCCAGGGCCTGCTGGCGGCTGGGGAAGTTGGCCTCCAGGACGCCGGCGCCGAGCTGCCACCACACGGCGGTGGTGTGCATCTCCTGATCCGGCAGGCTGATGTCGCCGAAGCCGATGTTCTCGTGGGTGTAGTAGCGGATCTTCTTGTAGCCGGCGATGCGCCGCACCAGGTGGACCTCGCCGTTGGCGGCCTCGCCGCTGCCCTGCCCCGCCCGCTCGAAGGCCTCCAGGATCTTCAGGCGGATGTAGTCGATGGCGTCAGTGTAGTAGTCCGCCTTGGTCCGGCGCACGAAGGCCTTGCGTCCCTCCCAGTCCAGGGTCTCCACCTGGTAGGGCTGGGCCTGGATCATGTAGATGGCGCCCTCGTAGATGGTCATGGGGGCGCTGGCGTAGTCCACCTCGGCGACGATGGTCTGGCCGCCGTCCGTGACGTCCACCACCACGAAGTTGCCCTCCGCCACCGAGCGCAGGCTGACGCTGTTGGCCGGGTAGCTGTCCGCAACCCAGTGCCAGCGGTCGCCCTCGCCGTGGACGATGCCCTCCTCCGCCAGGTAGGCCAGCATCTCGCCGAGGTCCTCACCGCCGAAGGACTCGCCCTCCCGGAAAGGCAGCTCGAAGGCGGCGCAGCGCACGTGGTCGAGCAGGATCAGGAGCTGGTCGGGGTCGATGCGGGCGTGCTCGGGCGAGGCGCCCAGGAAGAAGTCGGGATTGCGGATGACGTACTGGTCCAGGGGCAGACTGGAGGCCACCACCACCCCCAGGGCGGCCCGCTCCCGCCGCCCCGCCCGGCCCAGGCGCTGCCAGGTGGCGGCGATGGTGCCGGGGTAGCCGTTCAGCACCGCCACATCCAGGGCGCCGATGTCCACGCCCAGCTCCAGGGCGGAGGTGGCCACCACGCAGTGGATGTCGCCCTCCCGCAGCCGCTTCTCGGTGGCCCGGCGCTCCGTGGGCAGATAGCCGCCGCGGTAGGCCGCCACCTTCTCCGGTTTGCGCGGGTCGCTGTCGAAAACCTCCTTCAGGTACTTGGTGAGCACCTCCACCATGAGCCGCGAGCGGGCGAACAGGATGCTCTTCAGACCGGCGCGCACGGCGGTGCGCACGATGCGGGTGGCCTGGGAGCGCGCCGAAGCGCGCAGGCCCAGGTCGGCGTTGACCACCGGCGGGTTCCACAGCAGCAGGTGCTTCTCCCCGGCGGGTGCACCGCTTTCGGTGATGGCCGCCACCTCGTCCTCCACGAGCTGCTCCGCCAGCTCCTGCGGGTTGGCGATGGTGGCCGAGGAGAGGATGAACACCGGGTTGGTGCCGTAGAAGCGGCAGATCCTCCGAAGTCGGCGCAGGACGTTGGCCATGTGGGCGCCGAACACGCCGCGGTAGGTGTGGGTCTCGTCGATGACCACGTAGCGCAGGTTCTCGAAGAACTGCGCCCATTTGGTGTGGTGCGGCAGCACACCCTGGTGGAGCATGTCGGGGTTGGAGACGACGATGTCGCCGCGGGTGCGCACCGCCTTGCGGGCGTCCCCCGGCGTATCGCCGTCGAAGGTGAAGGCGCGCACGCCCAGCTCGCCGACCTGGTTCAGCTCGGTCAGCTCGGCCACCTGGTCCTGGGACAGGGCCTTGGTGGGGAACAGGTAGAGGGCCTTGGCCTCCACGGTGAGCACGTCCTGGAGCACGGGCAGGTTGTAGCACAGGGTCTTGCCCGAGGCCGTGGGCGTCACCACCACGGTATGCTGGCCGGCGCGCACCCGGTCCCAGGCCGCCCGCTGGTGGCTGTACAGCCGGGTCACGCCCCGGGCGCGCAGGGCTGCCGCCAGGCGGGGGTCCAGCTCGCCGGGGAAATCGGCGTAGTCGCCCTCGCGAGCGGGGATGACCCGCTGGCCGGTAATGCGGCCACGGTATTTGGCCATGAGGCGCTCGGCGAGCCGAGCCACAGGGTCGGCGTCGGCGACGTCCAGGGGGCGGTTGTCCAGGCTTTGGCTCACGAGGTGTTCTCTATATGTTCTCCGTATGCGATACTAGCCGACAAACCCATCCAGGGACAAGCGCCATGGACATCCCGCTGACCCGTCGGCAACGCGAGATCTACGAGTACCTTCAGGCCCACGCCGACGAGCCGCCGCCCAGCCTGGACGAGCTGGCTCGGGCCCTCGGCATGCGCTCGCGGGGCTCCCTGCACCGTCACATCCAAGCCCTGGTGGATGCGGGGCTGGTGGAGCCCATGGACGGCAAGAAGCGGGGCGTGCGCCTGATCCCCGTCGAGAGCGACAACGACGACGAGCTGCCGCTCCTGGGCCGGATCGCCGCCGGCCAGCCCATCGCCGCCCTGCCCCAACCGGAGACCTTCGAGGTCCCCACCCAGCTACGGCGCGACCGGCCGTGCTACGTGCTGGAGGTGGACGGCGACTCCATGATCGACGAGGGCATCTTCGACGGCGACTGGGTGGTGGTGGAGCAGCGCGACCGTGCCGACAACGGCGAGCTGGTGGTGGCCCTGATCAATGGCGAGGAGGCCACTCTAAAACGCATCGAGCAGCGGCCGGACCGGGTGATCCTCCACCCCGCCAACGCCGACCACGCCCCGCAGGAATACGCCCCCGAGCAGGTGGAGATCCAGGGGGTGGTGGTCAGCCAGATGCGGCGCTACTTCTGAGCAGGCGGAGCCAGGGGGGAGCGCCAGGAGGCGGCCCGATCGTAGGCGGCCATGGCAATGACCGCGGTGTTCAGGCCCTGGATAAAGGCGGTGACGGATTCGCCGCCGTGCATGGCCGCGGCGAGCAGTCCGTAGACCCCGCGCGCCATCTCGAAGAACGCCATGCCCCCCATGGCCACCGCGGCGAACAGGAAGAAGGCGGAGAATCCCGCCACCGCGAAGGCACGCAGGGACTCCGAGCGGGCGAGAGGGCCGGGCAAAAGGAAACTCCACATCGTAAGTCCTCCAATGGCATGGGTAGGACGTCTTGGCGGCCCTTGATTGCAAGGAGCGCGCCAGTTCCGATTCCCGTTTTGGGGCCGGGGGTTACCTTTTCCGCCCCGCAAGTTTCGTCTCCTTTTCCCGACGCTCGCCCTGCCCGGTTCTGTCCGGCCGCCTCCCCCGGGCCCGTTTCCCCATTCCCGGCCGCCACATACAGGGTTTTCCCTGATGTCTTCCTGCAGCGACATCCTGAGGCCTCGGGAGCGCCCCTCTTTTCAGGGGGCACGGGCATTCCCTACCCGACGGGGTAGTTTGACGCCGATGCCCGCCTGCACTAGGGTTAAAATCGTCTGAAATGGCTGAGAATGTCCCTCGGGTATTCGGCCGCCGCCCCTTTCGGACTTCGCCCCTGCAACGGAACCCGACCGCCATGACCACCCGCGACGCCCTCCATCGCCCGCTTCGGGACCTGCGCATCTCCGTCACCGACCGCTGCAATTTCCGGTGCGTCTACTGCATGCCCAAGGAGATGTTCGGCTCCGATCACACCTTCCTGCCCCGGGCCGAGATCCTCTCCTTCGAGGAGATCGCGCGGCTGGCCCGGGTGTTCGCCGGCCTGGGCGTAAACAAGCTTCGCATCACCGGTGGCGAGCCGCTGGTCCGCCACGACATGGAGGAGCTGGTGGGCATGCTCGCCGCGGTGGAGGGCATTGAGGACATCACCCTGACCACCAACGCCACCCTGCTGCCCGGCAAGGCGGAGGCCCTGCGGGACGCGGGCCTGAACCGCATCACGGTGAGCCTGGACGCCATCGACGATGCGGTGTTCCGCCGCATCAACGACGTGGGCTACCCCGTGGAGCGGGTGCTGGAGGGCATCCAGGCCGCCGCCGAGGCCGGTCTGGGGCCCGTCAAGGTGAACATGGTGGTCAAGCGCGGCATGAACGAGGACCAGATCCTCCCCATGGCCCGCCATTTCCGGGACACGGGCCACATCCTGCGCTTCATCGAATTCATGGACGTGGGCAACAGCAACGGCTGGCGCATGGACGACGTGGTCACCGCCGCCCAGATCCGCGACACCCTGGACGCGGAATGGCCCCTTGAGCCGCTGGACCCCAACTACCCCGGCGAGGTGGCCAGCCGCTACCGCTTCGCCGACGGCGCCGGCGAGGTGGGCATCATCTCCTCGGTGACCGAGCCCTTCTGCAGCACCTGCAGCCGCGTCCGGCTCTCCGCCCAGGGCGAGCTGTATACCTGCCTGTTCGGCGGGCAGGGCCACGACCTCCGCGCCCTCCTGCGCGGCGGGGCCCCGGATGGGGAGATCGGGGAGTTCCTGAAGGCCCTGTGGTCCGGCCGCGCGGACCGCTATTCCGAGCTGCGCACCGAGGAGACCGCTGCCCGGCCCAAGGTGGAAATGTCCCACATCGGCGGATAGGCGGTCTCCGGAGCCATGTCCTACCTCCTCGACGGGCCCGAGTCCGCCCCGCTCACCCTGGCCCTCGCCCACGGCGCCGGCGCGCCCATGGACACTGCGTTCATGGACGCGGTGGCCCGCTCCCTGGGGGAGCGCGGCTGGCGGGTGGCGCGATTCGAGTTCCCCTACATGGTCCGGCGGCGGGAGGACGGCAAGAAGCGCCCTCCCGACCGCCAGCCCGTCCTCCTGGACACCTGGCGGGCGGTGATCGAGGAGCTCGGCCCCGAGAGGCTGGTAATCGGGGGCAAGTCCATGGGCGGGCGCATGGCCAGCCTGGTGGCGGACGAGGCGGGAGTGGCTGGGTTGGTATGCCTTGGCTACCCCTTCCACCCCCCCGGCAAGCCCGAGCGCACCCGCATCGACCACCTCGGCGCCCTGGCCACCCCAGCACTCATCGTGCAGGGCACCCGGGATCCCTTCGGCAAGCCCGAGGAGGTGGCGGGCTACCCCCTGTCGCCGGCCATCCAGGTCCACTGGACCGAGGACGGCAACCACGACCTGGCGCCCCGCAAGCGCTCCGGCCGGACCGCCGAGCAGAACCTGGCCGAGGCCGTGGCGGCCGTGGATGCCTTCCTGCGAGCCCGCCTCTGTTAGGGCGCCGTATGGCCTTTCCAACCCGAAAGGAGTCCTGTAGGAGCGGCTACCAGCCGCGACCTGTGGTCGCTCCCGCAAAGAGCTCTGCCCCAAGGCGGGGATCGGGGAGGGAATCCCCTGGGCTCCACGATGCCGAAGAACCGGGCCCCCGCCGGAGGACGCGACTGCTGCCCGCGTGGTAAGTTGTATTTTTTAACTGCCTTATAAGGAGGGGGTATGTCCGCCCCGCCGGCCTCGGAGCCAACCGAGCGGAGCTACCTGGCCTACAACGTAACCACGCTGTTCAAGCGCTGGGGGCTGGAGGATCCGCAACAGACCGCCCTGCTCGGCCTGCCGCGGCGGGAGAAGAAGCAGCTGGAGCGGTTCCGGAAGGGAGCGCCCCTACCCGAGGAGCCCGAGATCCTGGGCCGGGCCAGCGCCCTGCTGGCCATCAATCAGCGCCTGGCGGACCGCTTCCCCGCCGACGACCCGCGGGTCTATACCTGGGTGGTGACCCCGGAGGAGGGCCTGGAGGGCCGGCGGCCCCTGGATGTGATGGTGGAGGACGGCATTCCCGGCATCCGCCGAGTCCTGGAGCACCTCGACGAGGCCCCCTCCCTCAGCTGACCCAGCCGGCGGCGAGACGGGCCGTCCCGCAGGCCGCCTCGCCGTGCTCCGCCTCCTCCATGGCCACACCCAGCAGCCCGGCCCGGATCCGGGTCCAGGCGGGATTGGCGGCCCCGCCGCCCACCGTCCGCACGGAGCGCGGATGGGGCGCGCCCAGCTCGGCGAGCCGGCGGTAGCCCCGCGCCTCGATGGCGGCGATCCCCTCCAGAAGGCCCTGCAGGAATTCCGCAGGGTCCTCGGGGCGGGGCTCCAAGCGGGGCGCCAGCTCCGGGTCGTTGTCCGGAAAGCGCTCCCCGGTCTCCGGCAGGGGCAGGTAGTCTAGGCCGGTGGGCCGATCGGGACGGAGGCGGGGGGTCAGCGCCTCCAGCTCGGCGTCCGTAAAGAATTGCCGCAGCACCGCTCCGCCGCTGTTGGAGGCCCCGCCGGCCAGCCAGCGGTCGCCGAGCCGGTGGCTGTACACCCCGTGCTCCGGGGCGAAGACGGGACGCTCCGCCACCACCTTGAGGGCAAGGGTGGATCCCAGCGAGGTTACCGCCTCCCCCACCGCGCCGGCCCCAGTGGCCAGGAACCCGGCGATGCTGTCCGTGGTGCCCGCCAGGACCGGGATCCCCCTAGCGAGGCCCATGCGGGCCGCCGGATCGGCGGCCAGGCTCCCCACCCGGGTCCCCGGGGCCACCACCTCCGGGAGCAATTCCCCGGGCACGAGCTCCTGCACCCAATCGGGCCAGCCCCGGCGCACGGGGTCATAGCCCAGCTTCAGGGCGTTGTTCTCGTCGCTCACCCCGTAGTCGCCGGTGAGGCGCCCCGTCAACCAGTCGGCCGCGTGCAGGGCGTGGACGGCCGTCCCCCCCTCGCCCCGACCGAGGCGGTGGAGGAGCTTGGCCAGGCTGCTGCTCGCCCCGTGGGCGCCGCTTTCCGCCGGCGCGGCGCGGGCGATGGCCTCCGCCTCCGCCGTGGCCCGGCGGTCGTCGTACATGATCGCCGGTCCCAGGGGTCGGCCGCCGCGGTCGGCCAGCAGCAGGGTCCCGGAGGTGGAATCCAGCGCCAGCCCCCGGACCGGCGCATCCGGCAGGCCCGCGGCCAGCCTCGCGGTGGCCTCCATCAGCGCCTCCCACCACGACTCCGGTTCCTGCTCGTGGCGGCCATCCCCGCCCACTCCCGTCGGCAGCTCCGCCACCTCCTGGCCGCGAAGCCTCCCCTGCCCGTCGAGGGCGCACACCCGGACGCCGGAGGTACCCACATCGGCGCCCAGGTACAGGGCGCGCGGTTTCCGGTTCGTCATTCCTCGCCCGCCCCCTGCTGGTAAAGCCGGCTGTCCAGGTAGCGCTCGTGGGCGTGGCGCACGAACACGGCGAGGACCGCCGCCACCGGCAGCGACAGCAGCACCCCCACGAAGCCGAACAGCTGCCCCCCGGCCAGGACCGCGAAGATCACGGCCACGGGGTGCAGACCAATGCGGTCCCCCACCAGGAGGGGCTGCAGCACCACGCTCTCCAGGACCTGCCCCACCAGGAACACCGCCAGCACCCAGACCAGGTCGAGGGGGGCGCCCGTCTGCACCATCATGGCCGCCCCCGCCAGGATCACCCCCAGGATGAAGCCCAGATAGGGGACGAAGCTCACCAGACCGGCAATCAGGCCCACCAGGAAGGCCAGGTGCAGGCCCGCGATCCAGAGGCCCACCGAGTAGACCAGGCCCAGGGCCAGCATGACCAGGAACTGCCCGCGCAGAAACCCGGCGAGCACATCGTCCGATTCCCACACCAGTCGCGAGACCGTCTCCACCCGGGAGCGGGGCAGCAGGTCGTGGAGCCCCGCCACCAGCCGGTCCCAGTCGCGCAGCAGGTAGAAGGTCACCACCGGAATGAGGACCAGGTTGGCCGCCCAGCCCACCATGGCCATGCCCGAGCGGGACACGGTACCCGCCAGGGCGGCCGCCAGGCCTCCCGCCTCCTGCCAGTGCCTCTTGAGGGACTCCTTGAGGGCCTCCAGGGAGGCGCCGTCGGCCTCCAGGCCCAGATTCGCGGCGAGAAAGGGGAAAAGGGTGCCCTGGAGCCAGCCGAGGTAGTGGGGCAGCTGCCGGATCAGGGCCCGGATCTGATTGTCCAGCAGGGGAATCAGGAGCAGGAACAGCGCCAAAAGCGCGGCCAGCAACACCAGGAAGACCGCCCCCACCGCCGCGGTGCGGGGGATGCCCCGCGCCTCGAAGCGATCCACCAGGGGGTCGCCGAGGTAGGCCAGCAGGGCGGCCACCAGAAAGGGAGTAAGGACAGGCGCCAGCAGGTAGAGCAACCAGCCGGCTCCGGCCGCTCCCGCCAGGAGCAGCCACTTCTGGGTGTCGGTCATCCGTGGCTCCGGGTGGTTGAACGCCGAAATGGGGGCGGCATCGTACCGCGACCTCCCCGGCGGGGGGGACCCCCGTGCGGCGCTAACCGTGCAACGGTGTTCCCGGATACCGGCTGGGCCGGACAAACCGGAGCGGGCTCAGAAGCAGCTTAGCACCTCGGCGCTCTCGCCCTCCCACCGGGCCTCCTCGGGGCCGGGGCGCACCTCCCAGCGCGCCGTGGTCGGTCCCGACCTGCCATCGATATAGTGGAGGGTAAGGAGGTACGCCCCGTCACCGCGCTCCGCCACCTCCCAGCGCTCGAACTCCAGCCCCATATAGCTTCTTTCGAAGAGCTGGGACAGGTTCTCCTCCAGGGGGCTGGTGCTCAAATCGCACTGCTTGCTGAAGTCCGTATCCAGTAGGAAATCAAAAGCCCGGGCCGCATCGGGGTTCTCGGGCTTCTCCCTGAATTCGGCGGCGGCCGCAACTTCTGAGGCCGGGAGGACGGACAGTATGAAATATGCAAGGAGGGTGGGTTCCCTGGACATGGCTCATCTCCACAACCCCCCCTTCGTATGTTTACGGGCCGCCCCTATTCCGGTTCGGGGAATTCCGGGGCACACCCGCCCTTTCCCGCACTATAGGCAGGAAATGAACCGAAAAACAACGTCGGCGCGAAAAGAAGATCCCGTGCCCCGACCGGGGGTGCTGGCGGTGGTCTGGAAGGAGGATCGGGTCCTGCTCGTGCAGCGCCGGGATCCTCCCCAGCCCGGATACTGGGGATTTCCCGGCGGCCGCCTGGAATGGGGCGAGACGATCCTGGAGGCGGCGCGCCGGGAGCTCCGGGAGGAGACGGGGGTGGATGCCCTGCCCCGGGAGGCCTTCGGGGCCGTGGATGTCCACGACCGCGACGAGGCGGGGAACCTGCGCTACCATTACGCATTGATCGCGGTCCGTCTGGACTACCGGGAGGGGATCCCCCGGGCCGGGGACGACGCCCTGGCGGCGGACTGGTTCGCTCCCCGTGCGCTTCCGGAGCCCCTTTCGCCGGGAGTGGGGGAGCTGTTGCGGCGCAGCCGGGAACTCCGCCGACCCGCGGCGGACCAGGCGGCCATGGACCCTGCGCACCACCCCGACCGCGACGGAGAATGAGGATGGCGACCCTGAACGAGCTGGACGAGGTGCTGCGGGAGACGGTGGAGCGGCTTGCCGCCCTCGGGGAGGGTGACTCCGAGATCACGGACCGTTACCGGAACAAGGCGCTGGCCCAGGTGAGCACCCTGCGCACCAACCTCGCCCTGGAGGCCGGCAGCCGCACCCGCCCGCCCGGAAGCGGCCGCTCCGGGGACCCGTCCTCCTGACGGGGGAGGCCCAACCCCATGCCCTCGCTTCCCGCCAGCCCCCGGCCGGCCCCTCGCCCCCGGAAGCCCTCCGGTAGCGGCTTGGCGGCCCTGGTCCTAGGGCTGGGGGCCGCCCTTTCTTCCGCCGCGGCGCCGGCGGGAGCGCAACCGGCCGGCCCAAGCCTGGATGTCCGCATCGGCCAGATGCTCATGGTGGGATTCCGCGGCACGCTACCGGGGCCGGAGCACCCCATCCTGGAGGATATCCGCCAACGGCACATCGGCGGGGTGATCCTGTTCGACCGGGACGTGGCCTCGGGCTCGGAACGGCGCAATGTGCGCAGTCCCGGCCAGGTGCGGCGGCTCACCGCCCGGCTCCAAGAGGCCGCCGACCGCCCCCTGCTGATCGCCGTGGACCAGGAAGGCGGCCGGGTGAGCCGCCTGCCCCCGGAGCGCGGCTTCACGGCGGCCCCCTCCCCCGCCGAGCTAGCCGCCGCCGGGACGGAGGCGACCCGGCGGGCCGCCCGGGAGACGGCGGGGCAGCTGCACCGTCTGGGGCTGAACCTCAACCTAGTGCCGGTGCTGGACCTGGCGCGCAACCCGGACAGCCCCGTCATCGCCGGCCTGGGGCGCAGCTTCGGGGCGGAGCCCGGCCCGGTATCCCGCCACGCCGCCACGGTGGTCCGCGCTCACCGGGGCGCCGGCGTACTGACCTCGGTCAAGCATTTCCCCGGCCACGGCAGCGCCCGAGGCGATACCCACCGGGGGTTGGTGGACATCACGCAGACCTGGGCCCAGGCGGAGCTGACCCCCTACCGCCGGCTGCTCGCCCGGGGGCTGGTGGACACGGTCATGGTGGGCCACCTCATGCACCGCGGGCTCGACCCGGATTGGCCGGCCTCCCTGTCGCGCCGGATCATCCACGGCCTGCTCCGGGAAGAGCTGGGCTTCGAGGGGGTGGTCATCCTCGACGACCTGCAGATGGGGGCGATCCGGGAGCATCACGACCTGCGCACCGTGGTCCGCCGGGCCCTGGAAGCGGACGCTGACATCCTGCTGTTCGGCAACAACCTGATCTACGAGCCGGATATCGCTGGGCGGGTCCACGGCATCATCCGGGACCTGGTCCGCACGGGGCGGGTCAGTGAGGAGCGCATCGACCGCTCCTATCGGCGCATCCGGGCTCTCAAGGAGCGCCTGGGCACCATCCACCCGAGCCGGGAAAAGGAGGGCTGAATGCGAGGCATCCTGGGAGCGGTCTGCCTGACGGTCTGCCTGCTGGCCCACGCGGCCGCCGCCGGCGGTGAAGGGGCCGGCGATAGGGTGGAGGTCACCGTGGCCGGAGAGCGTTTGGAGGCGGAGATCGCCGCCACCCCCGGGGACCGGCGCCGGGGCCTCATGGGGCGCAGCCGCCTGGCGGCGGACCGGGGCATGCTCTTCGTGTGGCCGGAGGCGGACCACCGCGCCTTCTGGATGAAGAACACCCCCCTCCCCCTGTCCATTGCCTTCCTCGGCGACGGGGGCCGCGTCCTCAACATCGAGCGGATGGCCCCCCTGCGCGAGGACATCCACTACCGCTCCCGCGGGCCCGCCCGGCTGGCCCTGGAGGCCAATCAGGGCTGGTTCGAGGAGCGGGGTATCGAGCGGGGAGACCGCATCCGGCTGCGCATCCCGGCGGACCTCCTACCCTGGCGCGAAGACGCCCTGGTGATGGGGCGCCCCTGAGGCCTCCCTAGCCTTCCTCTTGCTGGTCGCCGGGCGGCTCCTCCTCGGTCAGGGCCAGCAGCGCCGCCTCCACCCGCTCGAGGCAGTCCGTTTCCCCGCCGAGCATGCCCTCGCCCTCGGCGGTCTCCAGCCCGCGGCCGTCGTATTCCCAGCGGCGCAGGAGCTCCACCTTCTCGGCGCGGTCCAGGGCGGGATGGTCCCGGATTTCCTCCGGCGTGGCGAATACCGCCAGGGGATCCCTCCGGGCCTTCTCCAGATCCGGCCTCGCATCGCCTGCCACGGCCATGGCCGTTCCCTCCGTCAGGATTGGACCGGGGATCCGGTCCGGATGGGTGTTCCTACCGCCCGGGGCGAGCCTGCGGCCTGGCTAGCCGGGAACTCGCCGATGATAGTACTGGGGCTCCTTGAAAGGGGATCTCCGCAATGGTATCCCCTCCTACCGGATGTCCTCACCGCCAAATGGCAGGGCGAAGAGGCCGGATATCCCTTGATTGTTCGGCACCCTCACGGCCTGTTCAAGCCCCATGGCAGCCAACCCAACCAACCTAGGAGAAGTCCCATGGAGACAAGGAACCGCTGGAAGGCCGCACTCACCGGCATGGCCGCCGCCCTGCTCCTGTTCCCCGGCCATGCTCCGGCCCAGGAGCAGGATGTGGTAAGCGTGAAGCGGATGTCCATGGAACTGGCGCGGGATATCGCCCAGGGCGCGGTGGAGGCCTGCCGGGACAAGGGCTACCAGGTCTCGGCGGTGGTGGTAGACCGGGGTGGCGACATGCAGGCCCTCCTTCGGGACGTCTACGCCCCCCGCATGACCATGGACATCGCCCGGCAGAAGGCCGGGGCGGTTATCCTCTCCGGGACCTCCAGCGCCCAGGTGCGCGAGAACCGTTCGGACATCGCCGCGGACCTGAACCACCTCGGCGAGGTGCTGACCATGGAAGGCGCCCTGCCCATCGAGAGCCAGGGCTCCCTGATCGGGGCCGTGTCCGTCAGCGGCGCGCCGGGCGGGGACATCGACGAGGAATGCGCCCAGTCGGCCCTGGACGGCGTGGCCGACCGCCTGCAGTTCGGCGGCATGTAGGGCCACCGGAACCGGTGCCGAACAGGGCCCCCGGTACGGGGCCCTGGTTTTTTTACAGCTCCTTACGCAGAACCAGGATGCCCGGATCCTGGTCGCTGGGCCGCACGGTGAAATGCAGGCGTTCGGCGAGGGCGCGCATCTCCGTGTTGTTGGACAGCATCTCCCCTTCCATGACCTTGAGGCCCCGCTCCTTGGCGGTCTCCATCAGGATCTGCGCCAGCCGGCTACCGAGCCCCTGCCGCCGCCATTCGTCGGCCACCACGATGGCAAACTCGCAGCTCTCCCCGTCCGGATTGACGGTGTAGCGGGCCACCCCCAGCTCCACCTCCCGCCCGCCCCGCTTGGTCACGGCGACGAAGGCCATCTCCCGGTCGTAGTCGATCTGGGTGAAGCGCACCAGCATCTCCTGGGTAAGCTCGTGCAGGGTGCGCATGAAGCGGTAGTACTTGGACTCCTCCGAGAGGTTGCGGACGAACTCCTGCTCGATCTCGGCGTCCTCGGGGCGGATGGGACGGATGACGATCTCCGTGCCATCCGCCAGCTGGAAGTGCCCTCCCAGCTCCGAGGGATAGGGGTGGATGGCCATGTGGCCGTAGGGCTCGAGGGTGGGCGTGGGGGCCTTGACGCGGACGCGGGCGTCCACCGCCCAGACCCCTTCCGGATCCGCCATGAGCGGATTGATGTCGAGCTCCTGGATGTGGGGCAGCTCGCAGACCAGCTCGGAGACCCCCAGCAGGGTGCTCTCCAGGGCGGTGCGGTCGGCCGCATGCAGGTTGCGGTAGGCGTCCAGCAGGCGGGAGATCCGGGTCTCCTCCACCAGGCGGCGGGCCAGGAAGCTGTTCAGGGGCGGCAGGGCCACGGCCCGGTCGCGCATGATTTCCACCGCCGTGCCCCCGGCCCCGAAACTCACCACCGGACCGAAGACGGGGTCCCGCAGCACCCCCACCAGGAGCTCGCGACGGTGGGGGTGGGTGTACATGCGCTCCAGCACCACCCCGTGCAGGCGGGCCTCGGGGAGCTGCCTCGCCACCTCCTCCAGCAGCTCGTTGTAGGCGTGGCGCACCGCCTGGGCGTTGCCGATGTTGAGCCGGACCCCGCCCACGTCCGACTTGTGACTGATATCGGGGGAGTTGATCTTCATGGCCACCGGGAAACCGATGGACTCGGCCATCACCAGGGCCTGGTTGGCGGAGGTGACCTCCACCGACGGCAGCACCGGCACCCCGAAGGCAGTCAGCACCGCCTTGGACTCCATCTCCGAGAGCACCTCCCGGTGTTCCGCCAGGGCCCCCTCGATAATCAGCCGCGCCCCCTCCGGATCCGGCTCGGAGCGGAAGGAGCGTGGCCCCGGCACCTGCAAGAGCTGCTCCTGGTTGCGCCGATGGGTGGCCAGGTAGGAGAAGGCCTCCACCGCCGCCTCCGGACTGCCGAAGTAGGGCACCTGGGCCTCCCGGAAACGCTGCCAGCCGGGGGCCACCTGTTCCTCGCCCATCCAGCACGCCAGCACCGGCTTGTCGCTCGCCCGGTGGGCCTCCACCACCGCATCGGCGGCCTCGCGGGGACGGGTCATGGCCTGGGGAGTGAGCATGGCCAGCACGCCGTCCAGGTTGCGGTCGGCGAGGCAGGCGGACAGGGCCTCGCCGTAGCGCTCCGGGCTGGCGTCACCGAGGATATCCAGGGGATTGCCCCCGGACCAGTGCTCCGGGAGGCGCTGGTTGAGCCGCTCCACGGTGCCTTCGGCGAGCTCCGGAACGTCCACGCCCACATCGATGGCCCGGTCCGTGGCCAGCACCCCGGGCCCGCCGGCGTTGGTGACGATGCCCAGCCGGCTGCCGCCCACCTTGGGGCGCTCGGCCAGCATCTGGGCGGCCGCGAAGAGCTGATCGATGGTCCGGGCGCGCACCGCCCCCGCCCGGCCGAGGGCCGAATCGAACACGTCGTCGCCGCCCACCAGGGCGCCGGTGTGGGACATGGCGGCCCGCGATCCCGCGGCGTGGCGCCCCGCCTTGACCACGATCACCGGCTTCAGCCGCGCCGCGCTCCGCAGCCCGCTCACGAAGCCGCGGGCGTTGTGGATC
This sequence comes from Thiohalorhabdus denitrificans, assembly GCF_001399755.1. Lineage (NCBI taxonomy): Bacteria > Pseudomonadati > Pseudomonadota > Gammaproteobacteria > Thiohalorhabdales > Thiohalorhabdaceae > Thiohalorhabdus > Thiohalorhabdus denitrificans. The sequence goes on from NZ_LJCP01000010.1 coordinate 524,090, forward strand.
CCCTCCACGTAGAGGAGGATGCTGGAGGTCTGGGCGTCCAGGGCGAGGTAGTCGAGGACGTCGCCGAAGTCCACGTCGGCGGCGTCGCCCAGGGAGACCATGGCGGAGAATCCCACCTGATGGGGGCGGGCCCAATCGAGGATGGCGGTGCACAGGGCCCCGGACTGGGAGACCAGGGCCAGATTGCCCGGCTCGGCGCTGTTGTTGCTGAAGGTGGCGTTCACCCCCCGGCCGGGGCGGATCACCCCGAGGCAGTTGGGCCCCAGCACGCGGATGCCGTAGTAGCGGGCGTATTCCTCCAGGTCCCGCTCCAGGCGCCGGCCTTTGGCTCCCGCCTCGCCGAAGCCGGCGGACATGACCACCGCCACTTCGACGCCATGCTCCCCGCACTCCCGGACGATGCCGGGCACCGTCTCCGCGGGCGTGGCCACCACGGCCATGTCCACTCGCTGGCCGATATCGCCGAGCCGCTCGAAGCACGGCTGGTCCATCACCGCATCGTATTTGGGGTTCACTGCGTAGAGCGAGCCGGGGAACCCCGCCGCCAGAAGGTTGCGCAGCACCTGCCCGCCCACCGAGCCGGTCTTCTCGCTGGCCCCGAACACGGCCACGGACTCGGGGGCGAAGAGCTTATCCAGGTAATGGGGGCGCATGGGCGGGACCTCGTGCGGGATGCCGGAGGGGGCTCTGCCCTTTCAACTTGCCTCCCAGAAGGGGGCCTTGAAAAGATGACGCACATGGGGGGATGACCGGGGCACCTTATTCGGGCGTCCCCGGGACCCACCGCCACGGTCCGGGTTCACCCGGCGGCCCTGGCGGTGTAAGGTGCCAGCCCCACGCGGAGCCCCCATGACCGTAGCCCTGGTGACGCACCCCGCCTGCGCGGAATACGTCCTGCCCCCGCTCTACCCCGACCAGCCCGCCCGGCTGGACGCCATCAGCGACCAGCTGATCGCCTCCGGCCTGGAACCGCTTCTGCGGGGGGTGGAGGCCCCCGCGGCCTCCGACGACCAGATCACCGCCGTACACGCCGCCGACTACCTGGCCCGCCTGGAGCACAGCCTGCCGGTGGAGGGCTGGCAGCCCCTGGACGTGGACACCCTGCTGGCCCCCGGCTCCCTGGCGGCGGCGCGGGGCGCGGCGGGGGCCGCCCTGCGCGCCATGGAGCTCACCCTGCAGGGCGAGGCGGAGGCCGCCTTCGCCCTCACCCGACCCCCGGGCCACCACGCCGGGGGCTCCTCCGCCCGGGGGTTCTGCCTGCTGAACCATGCGGTCCTGGCGGCACAACACGCCCGAATTCACCAAGGCGCCGAACGGGTCGCCATCGTGGACTTCGACGCCCACCACGGGGACGGCACCGAGTCCCTGGTGGCGGAAGTGCCAGGACTCCTCTTCCTGTCCCTGTACCAGGACGGGGGCTTCGGCGCACCCACCGGAACGGGGCCGGGAAACGCCCTCCGCCTACCCCTGGCCCCGCGCGCCACGGGCACGGACCTGCGCGCCGTTGCCCAGGACCGGCTCCTCCCGGCCCTGGAGGGCTTTCGACCCGACCTGTTGCTTTTCTCGGCGGGATTCGACGGACACGCGGAGGAGGACCTCTCCGACCTGCGTCTTTTGGAGCGGGACTATGCCTGGCTGGTCCGGGCGTGCCGCGCGGCCTCCGCCGCGGACGGCCCGCCACCCACCGCGCTGGTGCTGGAGGGCGGATACGTGCCCCGGGTGCTGGGCCGGTGCGTGACCGAGGTGATCCGGGGCCTGCTCGGACCCGCCTGAGCCGGGGGTACCTGTGGGAGCGATCAGCGACCGGAACGGAACAGCCCGTCCCGGCGTGTGGCGGCTGGCAGCCCCTCCCCCACGGCCCACGGCCACCAAGCGGGAAAGAGATTTTCAGGCACCTTCGCCTAGCCGCCGCCCTCCTTGCGGCAGTCCTCCAGCTCCCTCCCCCACTCCTCCAGGAGGGCGTCCCGGATCTCTCCCTGCTCCCACGATTCCAGGAGCCGCTCGCGCCCCGCCCGCAGCACGGTCCGCTGCCAGCCTTGGCGAACCGCGCACTCCACGCCCACCTCCCAGTGGCCGTCCCGGGGCTCCACCTGGAACAGGTAGGCCTCCACCCCCAGCTCCTCCAGCAGATTCTCGGTGGCTGCCCGGGCTCGTTCCAGCTCGTCGCCGGTGATGCGCATGAACGCCTCCTTGCATGGGAGGGCAGGTGGGGACCCCCGTGAGACGCACGCCCAGGGGGGATCGGTCATGGACTTCCGTCGAGGATAACAGGGGGACGGAGGAACCCGCGCGGGGAATGGGTGCCGAAGCGGCCGGGACAGGAACGGGCCCTGGGGCCCTCGATGGAAGGAACGTCCGCAAAAACGCGAAAAGCCCGGCGGTTCCCCGCCGGGCTTTTCGCGAGCAGCCAACCGACGCCCCGCGGGGCGTCGTCGCATATGGCGTCCCCAGGGGGACTCGAACCCCCGTCTTCGGCGTGAAAGGCCGATGTCCTGGACCGCTAGACGATGGGGACGCGGCGAAATGAAGGCTGTATTTAAGCAAATCGGACCGGGAGGGTCAATGCCCCGGCCGGGTATCCTGGCACCCGCATTCCGGCTATCCTTTGGGGCCCATGAACGCTTGGAGACCTCGCTCGGCATGCCCGTTTTCAAGAACGCCCTGGCCCGGCTCGGCGCCTGGGCCCAGTACCCCCTTCCCCACCATGCCCTCTCCCGCCTGCTGGGCGTCCTCACCCGCCGGCGGCACCCCTGGGTGCGACGGCCGCTCATCCGCTGGTTCCTGCGCCGTTACGGGGTGGATCTGGAGGAAGCCGCGGAACCGGATCCGGAGGGCTACCCCGACTTCCAGGCCTTCTTCACCCGACCCCTGAAGCCGGGGGCGCGCCCCCTCTGCCCGGAACCGGACAGCATCGCCAGCCCGGCCGATGGGACCGTAAGCGAGCTCGGGCACCTCGCGGAGGAGCGGTCGGTGCGTGCCAAGGACGCAGCATTCGGCGTGCCGGAACTGCTGGGAGGATCGGAGGATCTGGCCGCCCCCTTCACGGGGGGAAGCTTCCTGACCGTCTATCTGGCCCCGCGGGACTACCACCGGGTCCACATGCCCAGGGACGGCACCCTGCGGGAGATGGTCCACATCCCGGGGCGGGCCTTCAGCGTGAACCCCGCCACCACCGCCCACGTCCCGAACCTGTTCGCCCGCAACGAGCGAGTGGTGGCCCGGTTCGACACGGACGCGGGCCCTATGGCCGTGGTCCTGGTAGGCGCCATGCTGGTGGCCACCATCGGCACCGTCTGGGCAGGCACCGTCACCCCGCCTACCCGGAGGGAGATCCGGCGCTGGCACTATCCGGAAGATGGGGAGGAGGCCATCCGGTTGGCGAAGGGGGAGGAATTGGGCTGGTTCAACCTGGGGTCCACGGTCATCGTCCTCTTCGGACCCACCCGGGCCCGCTGGAGGGAGGACCTGACCCCGGGACAGCGGGTGCTAACCGGGAGCTGCCTGGGCTGGCATCCCCCCGGAGAGACACAAGGCTAGTTCTCGGGCGCGTCCGGAACCTCCTTCAGGAAGGTGACAATCGCCTCCCGGTTGGATTCCTTCTGCATGACCTCCAGCTTGGGCATGTCCAGGGGATAGTCATCGGCTATGGACTGGGCGTAGGCGTCACCGGAATCCACCATGGCCTCCGGATCCTCCAGCCACTTCAAGAGCCATTCCTCGGAGGGGACCCGGTTCAGGACCCCGCCCAGGCCCGGCCCGGAGGCCTGGCTCTTCTCCTTCAGGGTGTGACACTGCACGCACACCTTGAAAAAAATCTTCTGGCCCTTGGCGGCCTCCGCCGTGGATTGGGCCCGGATCTCCGGCGAGAAACCTCCGGCAAGCATAAGGGCGGCCGGTAAAAAGAACGTGCCCAGCAGCGTTCGGGCACGACGGGACCGCTCATCCATAGATTCGGCTCCTGGTTGCGGGCTAGCCAGCGGCGAAACGCCGAGTGGATGCGCCGGCCCAAGGTTGAAGGGCCTTCGCGCGAAAGGCTACCCTATTAACTTTAAGATGCCTTTTATCGAGGATCAAATGGCCGACGACCCGAAGAACTCCCGAGAAGACAACGCCCAAAAGACTCCCCAGGACAAGGGGGAAATTCATCAGGGCCCCGACCATAGCTCTCCCTACCCCGTGGAGCGCGGCGCGCCGGCCTTCAATCTCGTGGACACGGCCCAGGAGATCGAGAAGGCCGACCAGATGGTGAATACCCGCGTGAGCGGCAAGCTAAAAGTTATTGCCGACCAGATCAAGGCGCTCCAGGCCGAGGCCGAGGAGATCATGAACAGCGCCCAGGAGGACATGGAGCTGCACAAGGCCCAGTGCAACTTCCAGCGCCAGCCGGGGAAAATATACCATCTCTATGAAAAAGAGGATGGTACGCTGTACTTCTCCATGCTCTCGGAGGAGGACTGGAACGGCAATCCGCCGGACACCTTCCGCGGCTCCTACCGCCTGGAGCCGGACTACTCCTGGACCCCCGCGGACAAGATCGACGAGCCCGACGACACCCAGGCGCTGGTCAACAAGCTCCTGGAGAGCCGCGGCCTGGACTGACCCGCCCGCCGCGGGCTCCCTTCCCCACCCCTCCCTTCCAGGCCCGACGCGGCCGCCCAGCCCTACGCCACCCCGGTCCTAGACCGAGGACCGCGTCGGTGCCGCCACCCGGGTCAGGCCCATGACCGCCACTCCCAGGGCCGCCAGGCCGCCGGCCACCCAGAAGGTGGCCCCTCCCCCGATCCAGTCCCACAAAGTGCCCGAAAGCAGGGAGCCCACCCCGCCGCCGAAGCCGAAGGCCAGGCTGGAATAGAGGGCAAAGCCCGACGACCGCTGGCTGCCGGGGAACAGCTCGTGGGTGTGGTGGGCGGCCGCGGCATGGAAGGTGGCGAAGGTGGCGGCATGGAGCACCTGCGCGGCCAGGAGCCACCCCAGGGCGGTGGTGCTGCCGATCACCATCCAGCGCAGGGCCGCCAGAACCAGGCTGGCCGCCAGGATGAAGCGCACCCCGAAGCGGCGGACGAGCTGGTCCGTGTACAGGAACACCACCACCTCCGCCAGCACCCCCAGCCCCCACAGCAGGCCGATGGCCAGGCCGGAATAGCCGTGGGCGCTCATGAAGATGGAGAAGAACCCATAGTAGGCGCCGTGGCTGGCCTGCATGAGGAAGGTGGTGGCGAAGAAGCCCCAGACCCGCCTCCGGCGTAAGGTCTCCAGCAGGGAACCCCCGCCGGCCCCGTTCCCCGCCGCCACCCCCGGCTCGGGGACCAGGAAGGTGAAGGCCAGGATACCCAGCAGCAGGGCGTTCATGAAGTCCAGCAGCCGCACGTAGCCCAGGGAATCCAAAAGCGGCCCCAGAGCCACCGCCGTGAGGATGAAGCCCAGCGAGCCCCACAAGCGCAGGCGCCCGTAATGGATCCCCCGGCTGCGGACCACGTCCCACACGGCCCCTTCCACCAGGGGCAGGGGGCCGGCATGGAAGAAGGCGAACAGGGCCACCACGGGCAGCATGGCCCAGAAGGTGTCCAGGCCGTAGAGCGGCAGGAAGGCCAGAAGGGTACCGAGGGCGGTGAAGCGGGCCACCGTCAGCCGGCGGCCCGTGCGATCGGCGAGGGGCCCCCACACGTTGGGGGCGAAGATTTTGGTGATCTGAATGGCCCCCACCAGCACCCCGATCTGGAAGGCGACCATGCCCAGGGATTCCAGGTAGAGGCTCCAGTACGGAAGGATGGCGCCGAGGGTGGCGAAATAGACGAAGTAGAAGCCGCCGAAGCGGAAGGCCAGGTCGCGACTTAACCCGTTACCTTCTGCGGTTCCGGAATCGGCCTCCAAGGGTGGCTCCTTCGAATGGGGACAGGATACTCCGTGGAGAATGTCCCGCGGTTACCCGTCGCCGCGCTCGCCGTTCTGGGCCCGGTCGCGCAGGAAATGGTCCATGAGGGTCAGGGTGGTCATGGCCTCGACGATGGGCACGGCGCGGATGCCCACGCAGGGGTCGTGACGGCCCTTGGTCACCACCTCCACCTCGTTGCCGTGGACATCCAGGCTCCGGCGAGGCACCTGGATGCTGGAGGTCGGCTTGATGGCCACCCGGGCGGTCAGGGGCTGGCCGGTGGAGATTCCGCCCAACACCCCGCCGGCGTGGTTGGACAGGAACCCGGTGGCGTCCATCTCGTCGCCGTGCACCGAGCCCCGCTGGCTCACCACGTCGAACCCGTCGCCCACGGCCACCCCCTTCACCGCGTTGATGCCCATGAGCGCCCTGGCCCAGTCCGCTTCCAGCCGGTCGAAGACGGGCTCGCCGAGTCCCGCCGGCAGGCCGAGGGCCTCCACGTAAATCTGGGCGCCGATGGAGTCCCCCTCCTTGCGGACGGCGTTGAGCGCCGCCTCCAGCTCCGGCACCCGCTCCGGATCCGGGCTGAAGAAGGCGTTGTCGTGGACCGCCGACCAGTCGCGCCGCTCCAGGCGCACCTCGCCCATGGCCTCCAGACAGGCGCGGACGGTAACCCCCAGGCGGTCGGACAAGAACTTGCGGGCGATGGCCCCGGCAGCCACCCGCATGGCGGTCTCCCGGGCCGAGGCACGCCCTCCGCCCCGGTAGTCCCGTCGCCCGTACTTCTTCCAATAGGTATAATCCGCGTGGCCGGGACGGAATTTGTCCTTGATCTCGGAGTAGTCCTTGCTGCGCTGATCCGTGTTGCGGATCAGCAGGCCGATGGGGGTGCCCGTGGTCTCCCCCTCGAAGACCCCGGACAGGATCTCCACCTCGTCGGCCTCCCGCCGCTGGGTGGTGTAGCGGGACTGCCCGGGACGGCGCCGATCCAGGTCGCGCTGGATGTCCGCGGCGTCCAGGGACAGGCCGGGCGGACAGCCCTCCACCACCGCACCGAGGGCCGGGCCGTGGCTTTCCCCGAAGGTGGCGACGCGGAACAGCTCGCCGAAGGCGTTTCCTGGCATTACGGATTCCCCGAGTGGCGCCCGGCCGTTTGGCCGGGGAAAAGGGGCATGCTACCATACACCGCCTGGTTTAGAATGAGTCTAAATACCATCTGCAACCCGCATCCGACACCCCAAACCTAGGAGAAAGCCCACCATGAGCGTGCTGGTCAACAAGCAGGCCCCCGACTTCGCCGCCCCGGTCGTGCACCCGAACAACCAGATCCAGGAGGAGTGGCACTTCCTCAAGGAGACCGAGGGCAAGTACCGGGTGCTGTTCTTCTACCCCCTCGACTTCACCTTCGTCTGCCCCTCGGAGATCATCGCCTTCGATAACCGGGTGAAGGAGTTCGAGAAGCGCAACTGCGCGGTGGTGGCCTGCTCCATCGACTCCCATTTCACCCACCTGGCCTGGAAGAACACCCCCGTGGACAACGGCGGCATCGGCCAGGTGAGCTTCCCCATGGTGGCCGACCTGACCAAGAGCATCGCCCGCGACTACGACGTCCTTGTGGACGAGTCGGTGGCCCTGCGCGGCACCTTCCTCATCGACCGCAGCGGTGTGGTGCAGCACCAGGTGGTGAACAACCTGCCCCTGGGCCGCAACATCGACGAGACCCTGCGCATGCTCGACGCCCTGCAGTTCCACGAGGAGCACGGCGAGGTCTGCCCCGCTGGCTGGCAGGAAGGCGAGAGCGGCATGAAGGACACGCCCGAAGGGGTGGCCTCCTACCTCGCGGAGAAGTCCTCCGAGCTGTAGGCTCCGCCGGATCCGTCGCGAGACCGGGCTGCGGCCCGGTCTTTTTTTGTCCCTTCCCCCGGACCGGCTTCCCCCTCCCCTTGAGGCAGCCGGCAAAAGCTGCCTGTATGGGACCAGCGTCTCCTCGTTCGTCCTCGCCGTGCCCCATTTCCGGAGCCGGAATCAGCCATGGGCGGAGAAAAGGTCCTATTCGCGGTGCACGACTGGGGGCTCGGCCACGCCACTCGCTCCCTGCCGCTTATCCGCGGTCTCCTGGACACCGGGAGCCGCGTCACGGTGCTGTCCACTGGCCGGGCCCTGCGGCTCCTGCGCGGCGAGCTCGGGGACCGGTGCGCCTTCATCGAGCTTCGTGACCTCCCCAAGGCCTCCAACCGCAGCGTGGCCGGCTTCTACCTGCAGATGAGCCTCTCCCTGCCGCTGTTTCTCGCCACCTTCCGGAGGGAGCGCCGCTTCACACGGAACCTGTGCCGACGCGAGGGCTTCACGCGCATCGTCTCGGACAGCCGCATCGGGGTCTGCCTGCCCGAGGTGCCCAGCTATCTCCTCTTCCACTCCCTGCGCCACATCATTCCCGGCCGTCCGGAACGCCTGGAGGGCCTGGTGGAGGGCACCCAGGCGCGGCTGTTCGCCGACGCCCGGCGCATCCTCGTTCCGGACGAGGCGGAAGACGGAGGCCTCTCCGGCGACCTCAGCCACCACCTCGCCCGCGACTGGGGCGACCGCCTGGCCTACATCGGGCCCCTGTCCACCATTACCCCGCAGGACGGGGAAGAGGACCTGGACTACTTCATCACCCTCTCCGGCCAGGAGCCCCAGCGCACCCTGCTGGAAGAGCGGGTGCTCGCCGAGGTGGAAGGCCTGCCGGGCCGGATCGTGGTGGCCCTGGGCAAGCCAGAGTCCCGCTCCCGCAGCCTGGGCCGGGGCCGGATCACCGTCCACGACTACCTGGACCGTCCCGCCCAGCAGGCCATGATGAACCGGGCCCGCCTGGTGATCGGCCGCTCCGGCTACACCACCCTCATGGAGCTGGCCCAGCTCGGCAAAAAGGCCCTGTTCGTTCCCACCCCCGGACAGAGCGAGCAGGAATACCTGGCCCGCTACCACCGGGAGCGGGGCCACACCCACGGCGTTACGCAGAGCCGCCTGGACCTGGCCGCGGACGTGGCCAAGGCCGAGACCTTCCCCGGCCTGCCGCGCACCGCCTCCGCCGGGGAGTCGGTGCGGCGCTTCCTGGACGTGGTGCTAGCCTGAGGAGGCCAGCTCCCGGTGCAGCCGGAGCACCAGGCCCCCGCAGATCAGCCAGACCGCCCCCAGCCACACCACCCGGTACCCCAGGATGGCGGCCAGGGCTTCGTCGAGGCCGTAGCCGTAGGCCTGGGCGGCCCCCAGGGCCACCGCCTCGATCACTCCCAGCTGGGTAAGGACGCTGGCTACCAGCAACGTCACCCACAGGGCCACGAAGAAGACGGCCACCGCCTGCTCCGGAGCGAGGCCCTCCAGGCCCGTGGCGCGTCCCACCACCAGCAGCCCCATTCCCTGCACGAGCAGATAGGCCGTCGTAAGCACCAGGGCGACCCAGAGCCTCCCGGATCGGCCCAGCTGCCTGACCCCGCTGATCATGCCCAGCACCCCCCCGGCCAGGGGCCTCAGGGTCCCCCGGAAGGACCCCAGCCAGCGGCGCACCGCTCGGGACTCCACCACCACCGCCACCCCCACCAGATGGAGGAGGATCAGGGCCACCATCAGGGGCCCGAGCCAGTCCCACCCGGGAATGCCGAGCACTGCCAGGGCGGCCATCACCACCAGGGTCTCCACCAGGATCATGAGGGTGGTGGCGGCGGAGGAATGGCCTGGTGGGGCTACCCCCAGGCGGCTCAGCACGTAGTTCTGGGCGTAGACCCCCGAGGGTACGGTCACGGCCAGCTCGCCGATGGAGAAGGCGAGCAGGAAGGGCCGCCACCCCATGCGGTAGCCGAGTCCTACCAGGAGGTTGCGCAGCACCGCCCCCTTGAGGACGAGGTACGCCACGGTGAGCCCGAAGCCGGCAGCAACCGCCGCCGTGGAGATCCGCTTGAGGCGAGCGACCACCGTGGGTAGGTCGGAGATGCTGAGCAGGAAGAAGACCAGGGCGGCGGCCAGCAGCACGGGAAGGAAAACATGGGGCCGCAGGAAGGCCCGGACCGTTCCTATTCCTGCATCCGGGGCGCCCATGCTTCCTCGGAGGGTGCGGCCTCCGCCGGCGCCCAATGGCGGGCGAAGGCGGCATGCTCGTTGGCGCCGTAGGGAATGCGCCCCGCGGGCCGCCAGGGATGGGGGGGACCGAGCACCGCCTCCCCCACCGTGAAGCCGCCCGATCGCTCCGGGTGCAGGAGGCCGTGGCGACGGCCGAAGGCGATGAAGGCGGCCACCCGCTCGGCACGGGAGGCCGGGTCGAGCAGCACCGGGTCCACCCGGGCCCCGGCCCGGTGGTATCCCCCCGCCTCCGCCGCCGCCCGCTCCTCGAGCTCCGCGGCGGTGACCCGCCGGCCCCGCCTCCCCGCTTCCACCAGGTGGGCGCCGCCCACCTGGGTCAAAGTCAGGGCAGTCTGCGCCAGGATGGCGTTCTGAACCCCCTGGGCGCGGGCCCGCCGGCTCCGGGCATCCCCCTCCACCCACCCCGCTCCCAGGCTCAGGAACACCCGGGGACGAGCGGTAGTGGCGTCATCGTGGGTGATCCCCAGGGGGAGGACCACCGGAGGCGGGGTGCCGCGTTCCAGGAGCAGATGCAGCCCCGAACGCACCCGATCGGCCCCGCCGTGCGGGGAGACCCGGCCCTCGGGCACCAGGTGGACGGCTTCCCCCTGTGCCAAGGCATCCCGGATGGCCTGCAGGTACCCCGCCACCATCTCCCGCTCCCGCGGCAGGTGGTGCCGCAGGCAACGATGGTTCAGCTTGCGCAGGCCATGGGGCAGGCGTAGCAGGGGCCGGTAGCGAGGCGCCAGGGCCGCGCGGATCCCGCGCGGCTCCCCGGAACGAGGGGCCAGGTCCTCGAAGCGTCCGACCCAGGACGGCCGCAGCACCCTTGCCAGGGGGAGATCCCCTTCCAGATTCGCGATCTCCTCCAGCACCTCCCCCAGGGTGCGCTCCGGGACCCTGCGCATGGGATGGACATTCAGAAGGCTCAGCACCGGGCCCGAATCCAGGGAGCCCAGCACCCCCCGGGCCCAGGCCGGCCACCCGGTGAGGTATTCCCGCAGGAACCCCTTCCGGAACAGATCCTCCCGGGCAACAAAATGCGGCACCCTCTCGCCGAACCGGCCGGCCCGGACGCCCAGCAGGAGATCCCCCACCAGGGGGCCGTCCGAATCCCGCCGGTGGTTGGAGACCACCAGGACGGGCCCTGCCGGCGGGCAATGCTCCCGGCCGTCGGCGTGCACGGAAAATCGCGTCCGCAGGTGCATGCGGGCCACCCGCGCCAGGCCGCCCCGCAGGATTCGCGCCGTTCCCCAACCGGACCCGCTGGACTGCCCCATGGAACCCTCCGTCGCGCTGTCGCGGGGCCCGGCCCCGGAAACCACCAATGCGATGCCCGGCAAGGAAGGGGGACCTTCCCTCCCGGGCTCCAGGTTCCATCTTTGGCGGAAGCCGTCCCCGGCCGCAACCCGAAAGGGTCAAGCCCCCGGGTCGTCCCTCCTACCCTCGCGAGCATTGGGGTCCTCCCCCAGGGCATTGACAAGCTCAACGCGCAGCCTCGAACAATGGAATCGATAACCGCCTGGATCCACGGACTTTCCGTTCCGAGCCCCGAGAACCGACCGAGGGCCACCCCGCCCCGTCCCCGCCGTCCTCCGCGTAAGGCTGAAAGCACCATTCGGAAAGGGCGTACCTTGGCAAGACCCACTTCCTACAAAGACGACGCGCTCGGGACGACGGACCAGGGCGGCGGCCTGCGGACCACCGGATACCCCCTGGACCAGGCCATCGCCGCGGCGGAAGCGGCCCTTGTGGACCACCAGTTCCCCGACGGCCACTGGTGCTTCGAGCTGGAAGGCGACTGCACCATCACCGCCGAATACATCCTGATGATGCACTTCATGGGGGAGATCGACCCCGGACTGCAGGAGAGGATGGTCCGCTACCTGCGGGCCCGCCGGGACCCGGCCCACGGCGGATGGCCCCTGTACCCCGGGGGGCCCTTCGACGTGAGCGGCTCCGTCAAGGCCTACTACGCCCTGAAGCTGGCGGGCGTGGACCCGGAAGAGACGCCCATGGCGGAGGCCCGCGAGGCCATCCTGGCCCACGGCGGGGCGGCGCGCTCCAACGTCTTCACCCGCTTCCTGCTGGCCCAGTTCGGGCAGATCCCCTGGCGCGGCGTGCCCATGGTGCCCGCGGAGATCGTGCTGCTGCCCACCTGGTTTCCCTTCCACCTGAGCAAGGTCTCCTACTGGGCGCGCACGGTGATGGTGCCCCTGTCCATCCTCTACACACGCCGCGTTCGGGCCCGCAACCCCCAGCGGCTGGGGGTGCGGGAGCTGTTCACCGTCCCCCCGGAACGGGAACGCCGCTACTTCCCGGTCTGGTCCTGGCCGAACCGGCTCATCCTCTCCATCGAGCGAACCGCCGCCCGGGCGGAGCCCCTCTTCCCCCAGCGGATCCGCGAGCGGGCCGTGCATGAGGCGGCCCACTGGTTCATCGAGCGGCTGAACGGGGAGCACGGCCTCGGCGGGATCTTCCCGGCCATGGTGTACGCCTACGAGGCCCTGGACCATCTGGGCTACGGCCCCGACCACCCCTACCGCATCCGGGCCGGCCGGGCGCTGCGCAACCTGGTGGTGGAGCGGGGGGACGAGGCCTATTGCCAGCCCTGCCTCTCCCCGGTGTGGGATACCGCCCTGGCCTGCCACGCCCTTACGGAGGCCAACGGCGGCACCCCTCCGGAGGAGGGGTCCCGGGGCATGGACTGGCTTCGTCCCCGCCAGGTCGAGGAGGGAGGGGACTGGACCGCGGACAACCCCGACCTCGCAGGCGGGGGGTGGTGCTTCCAGTACGAGAACCCCCACTACCCGGACCTGGACGACACGGCCACGGTGGCCAATCTCCTGCACAACGGCGGCGACTCGGAACAAGAGGCGGACCGGATCCGGCGCGCGGTGGACTGGGTGGTGGGCATGCAGTCCCGGGATGGCGGCTTCGGCGCCTTCAACGCCGACAACACCTACCACTACCTGAACGAGATCCCCTTCGCCGACCATGGCGCCCTCCTCGATCCGCCCACCAGCGATGTCACCGCCCGGTGCGTAGGGCTCCTGGGCCGGGTGGACCATCCGGAGGCCGGGGCCGCCCTCCGCGGGGCCGTGGACTTCCTGCAGCGGGCCCAGGAACCGGAAGGCCCCTGGTTCGGCCGCTGGGGAACCAACTACGTCTACGGCACCTGGTCGGTGCTGGAGGGCCTGAGCCAGGCGGGCCTCGACATGAACGAGGCATGGATCCGGCAGGCCGTGCGCTGGCTCAAGAGCGTGCAGCGGCCCGACGGCGGCTGGGGGGAGGAGAACGACACCTATTTCCAGCCCGAGCGGGCCCGCCGGGCACCGCGCAGCACCCCTTTCCAGACGGCCTGGGCACTGCTCGGCCTGATGGCCGCCGGCGAGGCCCGGAGCCCGGCGGTGCGGGCCGGCGTGGACTACCTGCTGGCGACCCAGGGGGCGGACGGCGGCTGGGAGGCCCCCTGGTTCACCGCCCCCGGCTTCCCCCGCGTGTTCCACCTGAAGTACCACGGCTACAACAAGTACTTCCCCCTCCAGGCCCTGGCCCGCTACCGCAACCAGACCGGGGGGACCCCGCGGTGACCGTGGGCGTCGTCGCCGCCCTGCCCCTGGAGGCGGCATGCCTCCCCGCGCACCCCGCCGAAGCGAAGCGCCCGGCAGCCCGCGTGGAGGTATCGGGCCCGGGCCCGCAACGGGGGGAGGCGGCCGCCCGCCGGCTGGCGACGGAGGAGGTGGAGGCCCTGATGAGCTGGGGGGTAGCGGGCGGGCTCGACCCCGCCCTGCCCGCGGGGACCCTGATCCTGCCGGAACGGCTCCACGCGCCCGCCGAGCCCCCAGTGGACGCCGCCTGGCGGTCCCGGCTCCAGGGGGCCCTCGCCCCCCGCCTGCCGGTGAGCCCGGGGCCCTTGCTCCATGCCGGGGAGGTGGCGGCCCCTCCGGCGCTCAAGGCGGACCTGTACCGGGCCACTGGCGCCACGGCCGTGGACCAGGAAAGCGGCCCCGTGGCCCGGGTCGCCCGGGAGGCCGGACTCCCTTTCGTGGCCGTCCGTGTGGTGGCGGACCCCGCCGGGCGCGGGCTGCCCCGGGTCGCGCAGGCTGCCCTCCGCCCGGACGGCACCCTCCATGGGGCCGGGCTGTTGCGGGCCCTCCTCCGGGAACCCGCTGCCCTCCCCGGCCTGGCCGCCCTGGGCCTGGACCTCCGGAGGGCCCGGGCCACCCTCCGGGAGGCGGGACGGATCGCGGGGCCCCGGCTGGGCGCGGGCGACGGGACCGAAGTGCCGGCCGGGGAGGCGAACGTCCCTCCCGCCCGGGTGCCGGCGGACGCCTAGCCGGCGCTCCTCCCGGGCGCCGCCGCCCCGGAACAGAGACCGTTCCCCGCGGCAAACCGAACGAGGCCAATCATGGGTATCCCCCTGCTGCAGCAATACCGAGTCGGCAAGTACATCCTCGGCCGGAAGCTGGCCGGAAGCCGCCGCTACCCCCTGGTACTCATGCTGGAGCCCCTGTTCCAGTGCAACCTGGCCTGCGAGGGATGCGGCAAGATCGCCTATCCCGACGACATCCTCGCCCAGCGCATGAGCGCCGCGGAGTGCCTGGAGGCGGTGGATGAGTGCGGGGCGCCGGTGGTCTCGGTAGCCGGCGGCGAGCCCCTGCTCCACAAGGAGATGCCCGAGATCGTGGCCGGCATCATCGAGCGCAGGAAGTTCGTCTACCTGTGCACCAACGCCCTGCTGGCCATCAAGCGCATGAAGGACTACACCCCCTCGCCCTACCTCACTTTCTCCATCCACCTGGACGGCGACCGCGAGCGCCACGACGCCTCGGTCTGTCAGGAGGGGGTCTACGACCGCGCCACCGAGGCCATCCGGCGTCTCCGCGAGGCGGGCTTCCGGGTCAACATCAACTGCACCCTGTTCCAGGGCGAGGACCCGGCACGCGCGCGGGACTTCTTCGACGAGGCCACGCGCCTGGGCGTGGAGGGGATCACGGTCTCCCCGGCCTTCGACTACGAGGGGGCCAAGCGCCACGACATCTTCATGGGCATCCGCAGCATCAAGGAGCTGTTCCGCGGCATCTTCCGCGAGGGCAAGGGGCGCAGGTGGCCCCTCAGCCATTCCGCCCTGTACCTGGATTTCCTGGCCGGCAACCAAGCGTACCAGTGCACCCCCTGGGGCAACCCCACCCGCAACATCTTCGGCTGGCAGCGCCCCTGCTACCTGCACGCCGACGGCGGCTACGCCCCCACCTTCCGGGCCCTGATGGAGGAGACCGACTGGGAGGCCTACGGCGTGGGGCGCCACCCCAAATGCGAGAACTGCATGGCCCATTGCGGCTTCGAGGCCACGGCCGTGGAGGACACCGTGCGCCATCCCTGGAAGGCCCTGAAGACCGCCCTGCGCGGGCCGCGCACCGAGGGGCCCATGGTCCCGGACCCGCCCTCCGCGCAGCCGCGGGAGGAATCGGGCACCGTGGCCACCGTGCCGGTGCACGCCATCGGCCGTCCCACCGGGCGGGACGCCTGATGGAGCTTTTCGGCGCGCGGGGTAGAATGGATACGGGGTTCGGACCCCCACAGGGAACCGCCCCATGACCACGCTGGTCACCGGAGGGACCGGATTCCTCGGCTCGGCCCTGGTGCGGCACCTGCTGGCAGCGGGCCACCGGGTACGCGTGCTGGCCCGCCCGGGCGGACCGCGCGCCAACCTCGCCGACCTGCCGGTGGAGGTGGTGGAGGGGGATCTCACCGACCCATCCACCCTGGAACCGGCCCTGGAGGGCTGCCAGGCCCTGTTCCACCTGGCGGCGGACTACCGCCTCTGGGTCCCCGATCCGGAGCGGATGTACCGCGCCAACGTGGAGGGCACACGCACCCTCCTGCGGGCCGCCAACCGGACCGGTGTGGGGCGCATCGTTTACACCAGCAGCGTGGCTACCCTGGCGGCGCGCGCAGACGGCGAGCCGGCGGACGAGTCGCGCTCCGCCCCGGAGGCGGACCAGATCGGCCCGTACAAGCGCTCCAAGGTCCTCGCCGAGGCGGAGGTGCGGCGCCAGGTCCGGGAGGAGGGGCTGCCGGCGGTCATCGTCAATCCCTCCACGCCTGTGGGTCCGCGGGACGCCCGCCCCACCCCCACCGGGCGCATGATCCTGGACGCCGCGGCCGGACGCATGCCCGCCTACGTGGACACCGGGCTGAACCTGGTCCACGTGGACGACGTGGCCGCCGGGCACCTGGCGGCCCTGGAGCATGGCCGCCTCGGGGAGCGCTACATCCTGGGCGGGGAGAACCTCGCCCTGCGCGAGGTGCTGGCCCGGGTGGCCGCCCTCATGGGCCGGCGTCCGCCCCGGGTGCGCCTGCCGCGGGGGCTGGTGCTGCCCGTTGCCTACGGCGCCGAGGCCTGGGCGGGCCTCACCGGCCGCGAGCCGCTGGCCACCGTGACCGGCGTGAAGCTGGCCCGGAAGCGCATGTACTTCACCAGCGCCAAGGCCGAGGCCGAGCTCGGCCACCGGGCCCGTCCCGCCGACGAGGCCCTGGCCGAGGCCCTGGAGTGGTTCCGGGCCCAGGGCCGCCTGGACCGGGATCCGCGCGCCGCCGCCGAAGGATCCCGGCGCACCGCCGGACCCGCGAGAGCACCCAACCGGGAGGCATGAGAGACCCGTGAGCGAGGAGGCTTCCCCCGCGGAGGCGCGGCGCCTGCGCCTCGACACCCTACTGGTGCGGCGCGGCCACGCGGCCAGCCGGGCCCGCGCGCGCCGTCTGATCGAGGCGGAATCGGTGCAGGTGGCCGGCCGGGTGGTCACCAAGCCCGGGCGGATCGTGGCCGAGGAGGCAGAGGTGACCGTCACCGGAAGCGACATCCCCTATGTCTCCCGGGCCGGCCTGAAGCTGGAGGCCGCCCTCGACCGCTTCGCCCTCGATCCCACCGACACCCGCGCCCTCGACGTCGGGGCCTCCACCGGCGGGTTCACCGACCTGCTCCTGCAGCGCGGCGCCCGCGAGGTGGTGACCGTGGACGTGGGCACCGACCAGCTCCACGCCCGCCTGCGGGACGATTCGCGGGTGCGCTGCTTGGAGAGCACGGACATCCGGAGCGCCGATCCCGCGCTGCTCGGCGCGCCCTTCCCCTGGCTAGTGGCGGACCTGAGCTTCCTGTCCCTGGGCGGCGTCCTACCCGTTCTGCGACGGCTGGTTACGGACGACGCGGTGGTGGCGGTGCTGGTGAAGCCCCAGTTCGAGGTGGGCCGGGGCAAGGTGGGTCGCGGCGGCGTGGTCCGGGACCGGAAACTGCGCGAGGGGGCCCTGGAAGGGGTGCGGGCGCAGACGGAGGGCTCCGGGCTCCGTCCCGGCGACGCCTTCGAGGTGCCCCTGGCGGGCGAGTCCGGCAACCGGGAATACTTCCTGCGCCTGCATCCGGTACCTGCCGGGCCGACGGCCCGCGCCCCGGGGCCGGAAATTGACCCTCCCGGGGAGCTGGGGTAACTTAGCGGCCATCGCCCGGCCGGGCGTTTCACCCCTTCCCAACGCAAAGTCCGCAATCCGACCTTGACCGAACCATCCGAACCGAGCCCGGACACCAACGGCGAACAGGACCAGGATCTGTCTTTCGAGCAGGCCCTCGCCGAGCTGGAGACCCTGGTGGAGCGCCTCGAATCCGGCGAGCAGGGCCTGGAGCAGGATCTCGCCGACTTCGAGCGGGGGATCCACCTCTCCCGCCAGTGCGAGCAACGGCTCCAGGAGGCCGAGCAAACGGTCTACAAGCTCGTGGGCGACACCGAGGAAGGCGAGCATCTCGCCCCCTTCGAGGACGGCGCCGAGCCCTCCGAAAGCGACGGCGAGTAGGCCCCGTGGAGCCCCTTCTGCGCAGCTTTATCGAGGACCGGCGGGAGCGCGTCGAGCGCACCCTCGAGGACCTCCTGCCGGGCGCCGAGGACCTCGCTCCCTCCCCGCTCGGCGGCGCCCTGCGCTACGCCGTGCTCGGCTCCGGCAAGCGCCTGCGGCCGATCCTGGTGCTGGCCGGGTGCGAGGCGGTGGGCGGCGACGCGGGTCCGGCCCTCGCCCCGGCGGCGGCGGTGGAGTGCATCCACGCCTACAGCCTGGTCCACGACGACCTGCCCGCCCTGGACAACGACGACCTGCGCCGGGGACAGCCCACCACCCACAAGGCCTTCAATGAGGCCACCGCCGTGCTGGTGGGCGACGCCCTGCAGACCCTGGCCTTCCAGGCCATCGCCGACGCCGGGCAGCTGGACGTCCCCACCCGCCTGGAGATGACGCGGCGGCTGGCCCACGCCGCGGGCCACGCCGGCATGGTGGGCGGCCAGGCCCTGGACCTGGCCCAGGAGGACCGGGCCATCGGCATGGAGGCCCTGCAGCGCATCCACCGGCTGAAGACCGGGGCCCTGCTGCGCACCTCCGTGGAGCTGGGAGCCCTGGCGGGCACCGCGGACGGGGAAACCGTGGATGCCCTGGGCGCCTATGGACGGCATATCGGCTTGGCTTTCCAGATCACGGATGATGTCCTGGACGTTGAGGGCGATACGGCGGCCCTGGGCAAGACCGCCGGTGCCGACGCGGAGCACCGCAAGGCCACCTATCCCGCCCTGCTGGGACTCGAGGAGTCCAAGCGCCTGGCCCGTACCGAGATCGAGCGGGCCCTGGAATGGCTCACCCCCTTCGGGGAAGCCGCCGAACCCCTGCGGGCCCTGGCCCGCTACATCATCGACCGGGACCACTGAGCCATGGCCGAACTGCTTGATACCATCAGCTACCCGGAGGACCTGCGCGGCCTCGACGCCGCCCGACTGCCGGACCTGGCCGAAGAGCTGCGGGGCTACCTCCTGGAATCGCTGAGCGAGACCGGGGGCCACCTCGGCGCCAACCTGGGCACCGTGGAGCTGACCCTGGCGCTGCACTACACCTTCCAGACCCCGCACGACCGCCTGGTCTGGGACGTGGGCCACCAGGCCTACGTGCACAAGCTGCTAACCGGCCGCCGCGAGTCCTTCGGTACTATCCGCCAGGCGGGCGGCCTCTCCGGCTTCCCCAAACGCGCCGAGAGCCCCTACGACACCTTCGGCGTGGGCCACGCCTCCACCTCCATCTCCGCCGCCCTGGGCATGGCCCAGGCCTCCGCCGCGCAGGGGGAGGAGCGGGCGGTGGCGGCCATCATCGGCGACGGCGCCATGACCGCCGGCATGGCCTTCGAGGCCCTCAACCACGCCGGGGACCTGAACGCCAATCTGCTGGTGATCCTCAACGACAACGAGATGTCCATCTCCCCCAACGTGGGGGCCCTGTCGCAGCGCTTCTCCCGCCTCATCGCCGGACGCTGGTACAACCGCATGCGCGACAACGCCGACCGCGCCCTGTCCCGCATCCCCGGCGCCCGTGACATCGCCCGCCGCGCCGAGGAGCATTTCAAGGGGCTGATCACCCCGGGCACCCTGTTCGAGGAACTGGGCTTCAACTACGTGGGGCCGGTGGACGGCCACAACCTGGACGAGCTGCTGCCCATCCTCGGCAACCTGCGGGGCATGGAGGGGCCGCGCCTCCTGCACGTGGTCACCCGCAAGGGCAAGGGCTTCGAGCCGGCGGAGAACGAGCCCACCAAATACCACGGCGTCACCCCCTTCGACCCCGCCACCGGCGCCCCCCGCAAATCCGGCGGCGGTGCCCCCGCCTACACCAAGGTCTTCGGCGACGCCCTGATCGAGACGGCCGCGGCCGACGAGCGGGTGACGGGCATCACGCCGGCCATGCGCGAGGGCTCCGGGCTGGTGGAGTTCGAGCAGCGCTTCCCCGAGCGCTTCTTCGACGTGGGCATCGCCGAGCAGCATGCCCTGACCTTCGCGGCGGGCCAGGCCTGCGAGGGGCTGCGGCCGGTGGTGGCCATCTATTCCACCTTCCTGCAGCGGGCCTACGACCAGCTCATCCACGACATCGCCATCCAGAACCTGCCGGTGGTCTTCGCCATCGACCGCGCCGGCATCGTCGGGCCGGACGGGCCCACCCACGGCGGCAACTTCGACTTGAGCTTCCTGCGCCCGGTGCCCAACCTCACCCTCATGACGCCGGCCAACGAGGTGGACCTGCGCAACATGCTGGCCACCGGCCTGGCCCTGGAGGGCCCCTCCGCCCTGCGCTACCCGAAGGACAAGGCGGTGGGGCTGGCCACCAGCGGGCCGCCCAGCCCGCTGGAGGTGGGCCGCGCCGAGGTGGTCCGCGAGGGGAGCGGCGGCCAGGCCCTGCTGGTTTTCGGCCCCTTCATCGGCCCCGCCCTGGAGGCGGCGGAAGAGCGGGACGCCACGGTGGTCAACATGCGCTTCGTGAAGCCGCTGGATACCGCCCTGCTCACCGAGCTGGCGGCCACGCACCGCCACCTCGTCACGGTGGAGGAGAACACCCTGGCGGGCGGGGCGGGCGAGGCGGTGCGCGCCTTCCTGGCCTCCCTGGACCCGGAGGTCCGCGTCACCTGCCTGGGCCTGCCCGACGCCTTCATCCCGCAGGGGGAGCGCACCGCCCTGCTGGGCGACTACGGCCTGGATGCGGCGGGCATGACCGCCGCCCTGCGCGCGCACACGGCCCCCCGCCCCGTTGCACGGGAATGCCCCCAAAAGTAAGCTAGGGGCCGTTCCCCAGCATCCCACTCACCTATTGCGCGGCGGGGGCCTCCCGCCGCCAATGAAGGTTCCGTACATGGCCGTGCACGACCGTACCGTCTCCGAGCAGGAGCTCCCGGACTGCGCCAGCGAGATCCAGGACACCCAGGGCCTGCCGGACCAGCGCCGCATCCCCATAAACAAGGTGGGCATCAAGGACATCCGCCACCCGGTGCGGGTCAAGGACCGTACCCAGGGCGAGCAACACACCCTGGCCCACTTCAACGCCTACGTGGACCTGCCCCAGCACTTCAAGGGCACCCACATGTCCCGCTTCGTGGAGATCCTCAACGACCACGAGCGGGAGATCTCCGTGGAGTCCTTCCGCTCCATCCTCGAGGAGATGCGCGCCCGCCTGGAGGCGGAGCAGGCCCACCTGGAGATGGCCTTCCCCTACTTCATCATGAAGCAGGCCCCGGTCTCCGGCGTGGAGAGCCAGATGGACTACGAGGTCACCCTGCGGGGCCACCTCACCCCCGAGGACTACCAGATCACCATCCAGGTGCAGGTGCCCGTCACCAGCCTGTGCCCCTGCAGCAAATCCATCTCCGAGTACGGCGCCCACAACCAGCGCTCCCACGTGGACCTGCAGGTGCGCGCCCGCGACTTCGTCTGGATCGAGGACCTGGTGGAGCTGGCGGAGGCCGAGGCCTCCTGCGACCTCTACGGGGTCCTCAAGCGGCCCGACGAGAAGTACGTCACCGAGCACGCCTACGAGAACCCCAAGTTCGTGGAGGACCTGGTCCGCGACATCGCCCGGCGGCTGGAGGACGACGAACGGATCGTCTGGTACACGGTGGGCGCCGAGAACTTCGAGTCCATCCACAACCACTCGGCCTACGCCTGGATCGAGCGCGACAAGCGCACCCCCCTCCCCGACGGCGCCTGATCCGCTCCTCCGTGGTGGGAACGGCCGCCGGCGTGGTACCGTAGCAGGCAGCCGGACGGGCCCCGCCCGCTCCCCGGTCTCGACCCGTTTCCGTGTCCATGCCGCCCCCGCGGCGTGGCCCCCGTTCCCGTGACAACCAGCGGAGCGCGCCGCATGCGCCTATCCCAGTACCTCCTGCCCACCCTGCGCGAGACCCCCGCCGACGCCGAGATCGTCAGCCACCAGCTCATGCTCCGCGCCGGGATGATCCGGCGGCTGGCCGCCGGGCTGTACTCCTGGCTGCCCCTCGGGTACCGGGTGGTGCAGCGTGTGGAGCAGGTGGTCCGCGAGGAGATGAACGCCGCCGGCGCCCAGGAGGTGCTCATGCCCGTGGTCCAGCCCGCCGAGCTGTGGGAGGAATCCGGGCGCTGGGACAACTTCGGCCCCGAGCTGCTGCGCATCAAGGACCGCCACGACCGCGACTTCGCCCTGGGGCCCACCCACGAGGAGGTGATCACCGACCTGATCCGCGGCGAGGTGCGCTCCTACCGTCAGCTGCCCCTGAACCTCTACCAGATCCAGACCAAGTTCCGCGACGAGATCCGGCCCCGCTTCGGCGTCATGCGGGCCCGGGAGTTCGTCATGAAGGACGGCTACTCCTTCGAGGCCGACGAGGCGAGCCTGGACCGCACCTACGAGGCCATGTTCGAGGCCTACGGCCGCATCTTCTCCCGCCTGGGCCTCGACTTCCGCCCCGTGCGCGCCCGCACCGGGGCCATCGGCGGCAGCGTCTCTCACGAGTTCCACGTCCTCGCCGAGTCCGGCGAGGACGAGATCGCCTCCTGCCCGTCCTGCGGCTACGCCGCCAACGTGGAGCTGGCCGAGGCGGCGGCCCCGGAGACGGAGCGCCCCGCCCCGGGGGAGGAACTGCGCACCGTGGACACGCCCGGCGCCTACACCATCGCCGCCGTGTCCGCCATGCTGGACGTGCCCGCCGATCGCACGGTGAAGACCCTGTTTGCCGAGGGCCGCCACGGCCCGGTGGCCCTGGTGCTGCGCGGCGACCACGAGCTCAACGAGGACAAGGCCGCCGCCCACCCGGCCCTGGGCGGCGAATGCCACTTCCTGGACGGCCACCGCGTCAAGCAGCTGGCCGGGGCCGAGCCGGGCTCCGTGGGCCCGGTGGGGCTGGACGTGGAGAAGGTGACGGTGGTGGCGGATCGCGAGGCGGCGGTGCTCGCCGACTTCGTCTGCGGCGCCAACCGGGACGATCAGCACCTCATGGGCGTCAACTGGAACGAGAACCTGCCCGAGCCCCAGGCTGCCGACCTGCGCATGGTGGTGAAAGGCGACCCCTGCCCCGAGTGCCGCACCCCCATGGACACCACCCGCGGCATCGAGGTGGGCCACATCTTCAAGCTGGGCGCCAAGTACTCGGAAAGTCTCGGGGCCACCTACCTGGACGCCGACGGCCGCGAGCACCCCATGCTAATGGGCTGCTACGGCATCGGGGTCTCGCGCATCGTGGCCGCCGCCATCGAGCAGAACCACGACGACGCGGGCATCCGCTGGCCGGAGGCCATCGCCCCCTTCGACGTGGCCCTGATCGCCATCAACAAGAAGAAATCCCAGCGGGTGGCGGACGCCGCCGAGGCGGTCTACGCGGAGCTCCGGGAGGCCGGCTACGAGGTGCTGTACGACGACCGCGACGAGCGGCCGGGGATCCAGTTCAACGACGCCGACCTGATCGGCATCCCCCACCGGCTGGTGGTGGGCGACAAGGGCCTGGACCGCGGGGTGTACGAATACAAGGCCCGCACCGCGGCGGAGAGCGAGGACGCCCCGGCGGACGGGCTGCTGGAATTCCTGCGGACACGGGCCGGGGACGTCTGACCCACCCTTTATCCCCATTCCGAATGGCGGTAGGCTTGCCGGGGGGATACCAGCCAAAGGGGACCGTCATGCACCTCCGCCGCATCCTGGCTCCGGTGGACCAGTCGGAGCCCTCCCACCACGCGGCGCGCTCCGCCGCGGAGATGGCCATCCGCTTCCAGGCCGAGCTGCACCTGCTGCACGTGGTCACCCCGCAGCTCATCTACGCCGAATGGCCCGAGCTGGTGATGCCGCCCGAGGACCTCACCGAGGAGATGCTGGAGCAGTGCCGGCGCTACCTGGAGGGCCTGGAGAAGGAGCTCACGGAGATGGGCGCCACCGTCACCGTGCACTGCGAGGAGTCGGCCATGCGCCCCTTCGCCGCCATCAGCCGCTTCGCCGGAGACCTGCCGGCGGACCTGATCGTGATCGGCTCGCACGGGCGGTCGGGCCTGCGCCATGCCCTGTTGGGCTCCACCGCCGAGCGGGTGGTCCGCAAGGCGCCCACGCCCGTGCTGGTGGTGAAATCCGCCGAGTCCGCCCCCGAGCTTCCCGAGTCCGCACCGGAGGGATAGCCGGTGCGCATCGCCCTTCCCCTGCTGGCCCTCGCCGGCCTGCTGGTCGCGGCGCGTCCGGTGCCCGCCGAGCCGGTGGATCCGCGGCTGCGCCAGGATCTCGGCGCCGCCCTTGACCGGCCCCACTCCCCCGCCGACCGGTTCGACCAGCAGGTCTGGTTCAAGGACTACATGCGCCGTCTGCGCCCCTTTGTCCCCGACGCCGAGGAGCGCCGCCGCCTGGCCGCCCTGGTCTTCGAGGAGGCCGGCAAGGCGGAGATCCCGCCGGGCCTGGTCTTCGCCGTGATTCAGGTGGAGTCCCACTTCCAGCGCTTCGCCCTGTCCCACGCCGGCGCCCGGGGCCTCATGCAGATCATGCCCTTCTGGCGCGAGGAGATCGGCCGCCCCGGGGACAACCTGTTCGAGCCCCGCACCAACCTGCGCTACGGCTGCACCATCCTCCGCCACTACCTGGAGCGGGAGGAGGGGGACATCCTGCGGGCCCTGGCCGCCTACAACGGCAGCATGGGGCGCACCATCTACCCCGAGAAGATCCATCGGGCCTACCGGCAGCGCTGGGCGGAGGGCCGCTAGGCGGGCTTTCCGCGGACAGCAAGGCGCGGGTCCGGGCCGGACCTCACCCGCCCTACCGGACCCGGAACTCGCCGAACGCCTTCTCCTCCTGGTCCATCGCATCCACCCGTTCCACATGGGCCGCCGGCGGCCCGCCCTGGCGGAACCAGTCCTCCAGGGCCCGGACAGCCTCCGGGTCCCCCGCCGCCACCGCCTCCACGGAGCCGTCGGGAAGATTGCGGACCCAGCCGCCCAGCCCGAGCTCCCGGGCCTTCCGCCGGGTCGAGTCCCGGAAGAAGACGCCTTGCACCCGGCCGTGGATGGTATAGTGTCGCTGCATCGACAGCCTCCCGAGCTGGATCGAACGCTCCGGGCCATCCGGTGTCCCGGAGCCAGGTTGACGGACTTCTTGCAGGGTAACGAGAGGAGCCCATGTTTTATACCGCCGCGGAAGTGCTTCCCCAGGAGGACAAGGTGTCCCGGCGCCTTGGAATCATCGCCGACATCCTGTTCCGCCGCAGCCGCAAGGATTTCAATATCCGCGTCGGGGAGCGGGAGCTGCGCTACACGGACAGCCCCCGGTTCGTTATCATCTTCGACAGCCCGCGCACCGTGCGCCGCCTCATCCTCCGCGCCAACGAATACCGGGCGGCGGAGGCCTTCGTGGACAAGCACCTGGACATCGAGGGCGACCTGATCGCCGGGCTGAAGACCAAGAACGCCCTCATCGAGCGGGCCCCCACCCTGCGCTTGGGCGAGAAGCTCAAG
Organism: Thiohalorhabdus denitrificans; assembly: GCF_001399755.1. Taxonomy (NCBI): domain Bacteria; kingdom Pseudomonadati; phylum Pseudomonadota; class Gammaproteobacteria; order Thiohalorhabdales; family Thiohalorhabdaceae; genus Thiohalorhabdus; species Thiohalorhabdus denitrificans. The sequence continues at coordinate 549,359 of NZ_LJCP01000010.1, forward strand.
ATCCTGTTCACCCTGCTGCGAATCTGAGCGCCATGTTCCGCCACACCCGCGCCAAGGACCGCCGGTCCATCGCCCACCATTATGACCTGTCGAACGACTTCTATGGGCTCTTCCTCGACCCGCAGATGGCCTACACCTGCGCCTACTTCCCCCACGAGGAAGCCAGCCTGGAGGACGCCCAGCGGGCCAAGTTCGACCACATCGCCCGCAAGCTGCGCCTGAAGCCCTACCAGACCCTCCTGGACATCGGCTGCGGCTGGGGATCCTTCGTGGTGCATGCCTGCAAGCACTACGGGGTCACCGCCCACGGCGTCACCCTGAGCCGCCAGCAGGCGGAGTACGCCCAGGAGTGGATCCGGCGCGAGGGCCTGGAAGACCAGGCGCTCGTCGAATACAAGGACTACCGGGACCTGGTGGGTGTGGAGCAGTACGACCGCATCAGCGCCATCGGCATCATCGAGCACGTCGGCCACCGCAACCTGGCCCGGTACTTCGAGGGCATCCACCGCCTCCTCAAGGACAACGGGCTGTTCCTCAACCACGGCATCTCCCGCGGCCGGGAATGGCGCCCCAACCCGGGCAGCCGGTGGATCAGCGACCGTGTCTTCCCCGAGGGGGAGCCGCCCTCACTGTCCACGGTCATCACCCAGCTTGAGGACAGCCGCTTCGAGGTCCAGGATGTGGAGAACCTCCGCGAGCACTACGCCAAAACCTGCGCCGAATGGGTGGAGCGGTTGCGCAGCAACCGCGACCAATGCCTCCAGCACGTGGACGAGCAAACCTACCGCACCTGGATCCTCTACCTGGCCATGAGCAGCATCTATTTCGAGGAGGGGGAGATCTTCCTCTACCAGGTGCTGTCGTCCAAGCGCATGCCCCGCTTCGCCCCCGTACCGCTTACCCGGGAGGACCTCTATGAGTGAGAAGGGATTCGACGCCGAGGTGCTGGTCATCGGCGGCGGGCCCGGCGGCTCCACCGCCGCCTGGGACCTCGCTCGGCAGGGCGTGGACGTGCTGGTGCTGGACGGGGCCGAGTTCCCCCGGGTCAAGCTCTGTGCGGGCTGGATCACCCCGCAGATCCTGGACGCCCTGGAGCTGGATCCGGAGGCCTACCCCCACACCATCAGCCCCTTCTCCTCGGCGGTGCTCTGGGTGGGCGACACCCCCTACCGCACCGACTACCGGCGCCCGGTGAGCTACGGCATCATCCGGGCCGAGTTCGACCACTACCTGCTTGAGCGGGCCCGGGAGGCGGGGGCGCGGTTCGCCAACGAGACCATCCGCACCGTGGAGGCCGGGCCCGAGGCCTTCGAGGTGACCACCCGGGACGGCAGCACCTACCGGGCCCCGCTGGCCATCGGCGCGGGGGGATCCAAGGACCCCATCCGCCGCCAGCTCACCACCCACGCTCCGGAGGAGCGCATGGTGGTGACCCTGGAGAGCGAGACACGGGTGGGCGCCGAGCGCATCCAGGCCCATACCCCCTATTTCGAGGTGCCGGAGCTGTTCCTGGAGCCGGACTTCAACGGCTACGCCTGGTACTTCACCAAGGGCGACTTCCTCAACATCGGCATCGGCCGCCTGGGCGACCCCCGCATCCGGGACGCCCATCCGCGCTTCCTGGAGAAACTGCGGGACCTGGGGCGACTCACTCCCGAACTGGAGGCGGACCTCACCAAGTTCCGCGGCCACCCCTACAAGATCTACGACTCGGTGCCCAACCAGGCCCACGGGGACCGGTTCCTATTGGTGGGGGATGCGGCGGGGCTGGCCCGCCACTATTCCGGCGAGGGGATCCGTCCGGCGGTGGAGAGCGCCCGCGACGCCGCGGCGGTGGCGCGGTCGGCCCTGGAGCGGGGCCGGTTCGCGGCGAAGGACCTGGAGGACTACCCCCAGCGGCTCACGGAACGGTACGGGCCGCAGAAGGCGCCCCGTTTCGACCCCACCCGCTGGATCCCGCACTCCTGGCAGGGGCGGATCGTGGAGGGCATCTGCCGCAGCGACCGGCTGCGCCGGGACTGGGTTTTCGGCAGGGTCTTCCTGTTCGACCCCGAGGCCGCGGTCTCCTGAGGACGCCCCGCCCACGCGGTCAGGCCCGTGCGAGCACGCCTCAGTGGGCGATAGCATCTACCGGCTTCGAAGCTCGGTCCGATCCAGGTTCGCCCGCTAAAGCGGGCTCCTAGGAAGGTCGTTTCGGGGCGGACGGAAGCGACGGAGCGTTACTACGGGGCGGCGACCCGGGCCCGCATGCCCATGCGCAGGTCGCCCTCCGGATTGGGCACCCGCACCCGGACCGGGTAGCGCGGCTCCTCCTGCTGGGCATCCACGGGGGCCTGACCGATCCGGACCACCTCGCCCCGGAGGGGGTTCCGATCGAAGGCCGGGAAGGTCACCTCCAGCTCGTCCCCCTCCCCGAGCCCGGCCACTTGCTCCTCGCCCACGTTCACCACCACATCCAGGGACTCCGCCGACGTGGCCAGCCGGAACAACAGCGGCGGCCGCAGGTTGGCGATTACGGTCTCGCCCGGATGGACGTTGCGCTTGACCACCACGCCGTCTATGGGGGCACGGATCTCCGTATAGCCGAGATCCACGCGCGCCTGGCGGACCGCGGCCCGGGCTTCTTCCACCGCCGCCCGATCCCGGTCGGCGTCCCGCTGAGCGATCTCCAGGTCGTGCTGGGCGGAAAGCCCGCGATCATAGATCTTCTGCTGGCGCTCCAGTTCCCGGCTGCTTTCCTTGGCCACCGCCTCGGCCCGCTCCAGCCGGGCCTCGGCCTTCGCCAGCGCCGCCTGGTAGCTGGAGGGATCGATCCGGGCCAGGAGCTCGCCCTCTTTCACCCGGTCCCCCTCTTCCACCACCACTTCGGCCACGGGACCGCTCACCTGGGCCCCCATGGAGAGGGCTCGGCGCGCTTCCAGGCGTCCCTCCCAGGGACCCTGCGCCGCCTGCCCGACGGCCTCCACCGGGCCCAACGCCAACAGTACCAGGCTTGCCAGTACAGCCCGCTTCATTGTCGTTTCTCCGTTTTCGATGCGAGAGGCTCGCCGACCAGCGCGTCCAGGCGGTCATAGGCCATGGCCAGCCCGAATTTCGCCTCGGCCAGCTTCATTTCGGCCCGGGTCTGCTCGGTCAGGGAGTCGCCCAGGTCGGTCTCCAGCTCCAGCACGTATTCGGTCCGGGCCAGATCGGTCTTGAGCTCCCGGTGGCGCACCAGGGCCTCGGCGTAGGCGCGCCGCTCCTGCCAGGACTGGACGTCCAGGTGGGCATCGTAGATGTTCTCCTCCACCTGCTGGCGGAGCTCCAGCCAGCTGGCCCGCTCCTGCTGGGCGGCGGCCCGGGCCGCCTCCACCCGCGCCCCCAGGCGCCCGCCCTCGTACAGGGGGGCCTCCACGCGGATGGCGGCTTCCACATCGTTGCGAAAATCGAACTGCCGGGAATACCGCTGCGCCCCCACCTCCCCGACCACTCGGGGCAGACGCTGGGCCTTGCGACGCTCGGTGCGCGCCCGGGCGGCGTCCAGGCGCTGCCGGGCCGCGATCAGGCGCGGATTCGTGCGCCAAGCCCGGTTCCGCAGCTCCTGGACGGACGGAAGTTCGCGGTCGAGGTCCAGGTCCGGCCGGACCAGATCCCGGGGCATGGCGTCCTCCAGGCCCATGGCATGGGCCAGCCGCACCCGAGCGAGGCGGGCGTCGTACTGGGCGCCGCGGTATTTGCTCCGGAAATCGCGGAAGCGGCTCTCCAGCCTGGCCAGCTCCACGGGGGAAATCTCCCCCAGCTCCTCCCGCCCCTGCCCGTAATCCCAGCGAATGAACGCCACCGCCATGGCCTCGTTCCAGACCTGGACCTGGCGATCGGCGAGGAGGGTGTCGTAGAACTGCCGCCGGATGGCGAGTACCCGCCGCTGCTGGGCGTCGAACAGCTCCAGCTCGGCGGCCTCTCGCTCGAAGCGGGCGGCCCGGCCGGCCGCCTCCCGGGCCCCGAAATCGTACAGGTCCTGCTCCAGGACGATCCGAGCCTCGCTGTCATCGGTGAACCGCCCCTCGTCCTCCCCGCCGATCTGGCGGCCCTGACGAAGGATCCCCTCGGCGTAGAGGCGCGGACGGTAACCCGCAGTGGCGGAGCGCACTTGCGCCTCCCGCTCCTTGGTGCGGGCCTGGGCGGCCATCAGGGAAGGATGGTTCTCCAGGCCGATGCGGACCGCCTGATCCAGATCCAGGGGCCCCTGCGGGAGCGCGGCGGGGCGCTCCGCCCACCCCCAGTTCGGTAGAACGGCCAGGGAGGCCAATACCAGGGCGGCGGAGCCCCGAAGCCGAGCGCCACGTTTCATGCACGCACACCCACGAGCTGTGTTGATGGGAAGGGGGATCGGTAAACCGGATAGCCCATCAGGAACCACCGCCTACATGCCGGTCCCGGTAGGCCTCCATCTCCTCGCGGGACATGATGCCGGAATGGTGTCCGATGATCCCACCATCCGGGGACACCAGGTAGGTGGCGGGGAGCCCGCGGAAGGAGCCGAATTTTTCGGCCGTCTGGGGGCTGGCGTAGGCCACCGGGTAGGTGATGTTCATCATGTCCGCCATCTTGGCGACATTCTCCCGGGACCGGTAGTTGATGGCCAGTCCCACTACCACGGTGTCCTCGTGGGCCTCGTGGAAGGCCTGCAGATCGGGCATCTCCTGCCGGCAGGGCGGGCACCACGGGGCCCAGAAGTTCACCAGCACCAGCTTCCCCCGGTAATCCGACAGGCGGAAACTGTCCCCGTCGAGACCCTCCAGGACCACCTCGGGGGCCTGCTCCCTGGACACGGCGTAGGCGCCGAGCCCGGCAAGGCCCACGATCAGGCCCAGGGTGATGAGGACCGTGGCGATCCTGGCTTTACGGTGGCCTCCCGTCACGATTTATTCGTCATAGTGGTAGTACTTGTCGTTCAGGTAGGTGGCGAGATCCTCGATATCCTGGATGGAGAGGTCCTGCGCCATGGCCTGGGTGCACTGGCGCTGGATCCAGGAGACCACCTCCGCCTGATTGGTGGCGCGCACGTCGTCACGCTTGTGAACGCTGTCCGTGTGGCATGCCCCGGCGCAATGCTCCTGGTAGAGCGCCTCGCCCTGCTTCGGGTCGCCGTTCAGGTCGGCGTAGGCCGGGGCATTGAGCATGGAGACGGCGAGCACCGCGATCGCTTTCCGCATGGTATCCCTCCGGTGGGGCGATCCGGGCCCGGGACCCGGCTGTAAAGGAATCCGACATCCATTAGAACGGCCATTCTAGGGTAGCCCCCCGCCGCGGACAACCTTTGCCCCCGTCGCGCCTTTGCGGCGACCCCCGTCGCGCCTACAATACCCGAACCCCGATTTCCATCCCCACCCAATCCGACCTTCGGCGCAAAGGGAGCAGCGGCTTGAGCGCAACCACCCGGACCGAGTACGACAGCCTGGGGTCCTTCGAGGTCCCCGTCGACGCCCTCTACGGGGCCCAGACCGCCCGGGCCTTGGCCAACTTCCCCATCTCCGGGCGCGGCCCGGACGGGGACTTCGTGGAGGCGACGGTCCGCGTCAAGCGCGCCGCCGCGGTGGCCAATCGGGACTGCGGCGCCCTCGAGGACCGGCTCGCCGGGGCCATCCTGGCGGCCTGCGACCGCGTGCTCGGCGGGGAATTCCGGGACCATTTCGTGGTGGACCGGTTCCAGGCGGGCGCCGGGACCAGCCACAACATGAACGCCAACGAGGTGCTGGCCAACCTGGCCAACCGGGAGCTGGGGGGCGAGCCGGGGCGCTACGACCCGGTCCACCCCAACGACCACGTCAACCAGTCCCAGAGCACCAACGACACCATTCCCACGGCGATCCGGCTGGCGGCCCTGGCCAAGCTACCCCGGCTCAGGGCGGCCGTGGACGACATGGCCGGGGCCCTGGAGGAGCTGGCGGAGCGGGAGCGGGACACGCTCAAGAGTGGGCGCACCCACCTCCAGGACGCCGTGCCCACCACCCTGGGGCACGAGCTCGGGGCCTACGCCTGGACCCTGCGCGAGGAAGGGCGGCGCCTGGAGGAGGCCGGCTCCGCCCTGGAGCGCATCGGTCTGGGCGGCACCGCCGCCGGAACGGGCCTGAACGCCCCCCGCGGCTACCGGGAGAAGGCCGCCGAGGAACTGGCGCGGCTCACCGGGCGGCCGATCACCCCCCATCCGGACATGGCCGCGGCCATGCAGTCCATGGCCGACCTGGCCCATTTCTCCGCCCGCATCGCCGCCCTCGCCGGGGAGCTGACCCGCATCAGCAACGACATCCGCCTGCTATCCAGCGGCCCCCGCACCGGTCTCGCCGAGCTCCGCCTGCCGCCGGTGCAGCCGGGCTCCTCCATCATGCCGGGCAAGGTGAACCCGGTCATGTTCGAGATGCTCAACCAGACCCTCTACCAGGTGGTGGGACAGGACGCGGCCATCCAGGCCATGAGCCGGGCCGGGCAGATGGAGCTGAACGTCATGATGCCCGCCCTGGGCTCCGCCCTATTCGACGCCCTGGAATGGCTCACGGCCGCGGTGACGGCGACCACGGAACGGGGCGTACGCGGCATGGAGGCCGACCGGGAGCGCGCCCGGGAGTACGCCCTGGTCAGCGTGGGCCTGGCCACCCTGCTGAACCGCGCCATCGGCTACGAGAAGGCCGCCGAGATCGCCAAGGAGTCGGAGCGCACCGGCATGCCGGTGGCGGACCTGGTGGCCGAGCACGGACTGCTGTCGCGGGAGGAGTTCGTGGCCATGGTGGAGCGGGCCGCCCGAACCGGGGAGGTGGACCTGTAGGCGTCCCCCCTTCCTGCCATCCTCGAGACGGAAAAAAACCGTTTCCCCCCCGCTCCGATTCCCGTTTGGCGGGGGGACCGTAGACTATTTTTACGTTTTTCCCGCCGAAACCACTTGACTATAAACGGACACCCCCCTTTTTCCAGTTTTTCCGCCGGCCTACTGTGGAGGTTCAGCTACGAAACTTTTGGATGAACGCGCGGCCGCTCCTTTGGGGCGGGCCGCGATCCACATAGGCGGACCGGCATGGACCGACGTCAATTCTTTGCCTGCGGCTTTCTTCTCTCTTCCCTGGGTCTTGTGGGGGCCTCCAGCCGCAGGGTCAGCGGTCAGGAAAACCCCTCACCCGAACCCGAGGCTCCGGGACCCGGCACCCCGTTCGACTTCGACCAGGTGAAGAAACGGGCCCGCGACCTGTCCAACCGACCATTTCAGCCGCGCCAGTCCGATCTGCCCGAGCCCATCTCCAATCTGGGCTACGAAGGCTACACCTCCATCCGCTATCGACCCGAACAGGCCCTCTGGTACGACTCGGATCGGGCCTTCCGTACCCAGTTCTTCCACCTGGGGCATTACTACAGCCACCCCGTGAAGATCTACGAGGTTGCGGAGGGCGAGGTCCGACCCATCCGCTTCTCCCCGGAAATGTTCAACTACGAGGACGCCTCCTTCGGCTCCGATACGGACCTGGGAGATATCGGGCTTGCGGGCTTCCGGCTCCACTACTTCCTGAACTTCGCCCCGGACATGGTCTCCTTCCTGGGGGCGAGCTACTTCCGCGCCGTCGGCGAGAACCTCCAGTACGGCCTGTCCGCACGCGGCCTGGCCATCGACACGGGGCTGTCGAAGGGCGAGGAATTCCCCTTCTTCCGGGCCTTCTGGCTGGAGCGGCCGGAGCCCGGGCAGGACCACATAAACGTCTACGCCCTCCTCGACAGCGAGAGCATCACCGGAGCCTACCGCTTCGAGATCCGGCCCGGGTCCACCACCATCATGAATGTGGAGTCCACGCTCTATCCGCGGCAGTCCATCGAGCTACTGGGCGTGGCCCCGGCCACCAGCATGTACCTCTACGGCGAGAACGACGCCCCCGATACCCCCGATTTCCGCCCCGAGGTCCACGATTCCGACGGCCTGGCCATGTGGCGGGGGAACTGGGAGTGGGTCTGGCGTCCCCTCGTGAACCCCAAGGAACTGGCCCTCAATAGCTTCACGGACACCAGTCCCCGCGGCTTCGGCCTCCTCCAGCGGGACCGGGAGTTCCGCCACTATCAGGATGCCGGGGTCTACTACAACCGCCGGCCGAACCTGTGGGTGGAGCCCTTGAACGACTGGGGCGAGGGCCACGTACACCTGGTGGAGATCCCCATCAAGGAGGAGATCCACGACAACATCGTCTCCTTCTGGAACCCCAAGGAACCCGTCAAGCCCGGAAAGGAGCTGGAGTTCTCCTACCGGCTCCTCTGGGGACCGGAGGCCCCCGTTCCCCGCATGGGCGTGGCCCATGTGGGGGCCACCCGCCTCGGCCAGGGCGGCACCCCCGGCGACCGCCCCGACGGCAAGGTGCACAAGTTCGTCATCGACTTCCGGGGCGGCGATCTTCCCATCCTGGCAAAGGACGCGCCGGTGGAGCCGGTGGTCTCCGCCACGCGGGGCAAGGTTCTGCATCCGGCCGTCTGGCCAATGGAGGAGACGGATGCCTGGCGGGTGAAGTTCGATCTGGAGTGGGAGGGCGAGGAGCCCATCGACCTGCGCTGCTTCCTGCGCCTGGGGGAAGAGGCCCTCTCCGAGACCTGGCTCTACCAGTGGAACCCGGGTCAGAGCTAGGCTCCGGCGGACGTTACGCCCCGAGCCCCGTGCGCCCCTACCGGGCTGCCAACCGTTCCGGCAGCTATGGCTCCACGGCCCGGGTCCGCGTCACCCGGGGGCCGCCAGGCGAACCTTTCCGGCCTCCGGTTCCTCCCAGGCCAGGGCATGCAGGCGCTGCACGCTGTCCGCGTCGTTGAGCAGGACCCGCAGCTCCGCCTCCCCCAGATCCTCCAGGCCCCGCTCCTGCACCCTCGTGAGCATGGAATCCAGGTAATACTGCTCGCTGAGGGGCTTGTGCGCGGATCCGGTCAAGGAGACGTGCAGGGCGTTGACGAAGGGATCCGTGATGGCCTGGCGGACGTAGCCCCGCTCCGCGGGGGGCGCCCCGGGGACCGGCGTGAGGCTGCTGGTGAGCTCCTTGAGCCTGCGTAGCACAGCCGGTGAATCGCTCTCGGCCGGTATGAGGAACAGGCTCCGGCGCCGGGCCGCCCGCCCCCAGGAAACCATCCCCGAAAACAGCGTGATGGGGACCACTAGCAACGGCCCCGCCAGGACCGGCAACAGCCAGAGGAAGAAGGTGGGCAGGTTGAGGTAGGCCCAGAGCCCCACCGCCACCGCGATGGGGGTCTGCCAGCCCACCGACGCCAGCAGCGGCCACAGCTCCGCCCCGGCCGCCTCCCGCCTCTGCGGGGTCCAGCCCACGGCCCGCCCCAGCAGATTGGCCACCACGAACCGGGTCTGGAACAGCATCAGGATGGGTGCCAGCAGGGCCGAGAACAGGCTCTCCAGCAGCATGCTCATCCCCGCCGGCCCGCTGCCCCCGAAGCGGGCCCGGAGGCGGGGATCCCGGAGCAACAGCAGGTAGCCGGCCAGCTTGGGCAGGTACAGGAACCCCAGGGTGATCACCAGCAGGGTGGCCGCCTCCAGGAAGAAGGAGGGCGGCCAGACCGGAAAGGGGCTCCCCTCCTGGAAATAGACCGGATCGGTATGCTTGCGGCGCAGGGCCTCGCCGCCGGCGAGGATCAGGAAGACCAGCCACAGGGGCGAGCTGAGGTAGGTGAGGATCCCCATGCCGAGATGGACCCGGCTGGGTAGCCGGAACCCCTGGGCCAACAGCAGCCGGCTGTGCTGCAGGTTGCCCTGGCACCAGCGCCGGTCCCGCTTGAGGTGCTCCACTAGGTTCGGCGGGGCCTCCTCGTAGCTCCCCCCCAACCACGGCGCCATCCACACCTGCCAGCCGGCGCGCCGGAGGAGAGCGGCCTCCACGAAGTCGTGGCTCAGGATCTCGCCGCCCAGGGGCGGCTTGCCCGGGAGCTCGGGCAGCCCGCAATGCCGGACGAAGGGGGCCACCCGGATGATGGCGTTGTGCCCCCAGTAGTTGCCCTCCCCCAGCTGCCAGAAGCTCAGCCCGTTGGCGAACAGGGGGCCATAGGCCGCCCCCGCGAACTGCTGGATGCGGGCGAAAAGGGTCTCCTGATTGACGGGGGCCGGCGGAACCTGGACCAAAGCGGTTCTGGGATTGGCGTCCAGCAGGGCGGCCATCTCCACCAGGGTTGCTCCGTCCATGACGCTGTCCGCGTCGAGCACCACCATGTAGTCGTAGTTCAGGCCCCAGGTCTGACAGAACTCGGCGATGTTGCCGCTCTTGCGGCCCCAATTATGACGCCGGCGGTGGTAGAAGATGCTCCCGAAGCCGTCCACGGCCTCGCACAGGGCGTTCCAGGCGAGCTCCTCGGCGATCCAGGTCTCCGGATCCCGGGAATCGCTGAGGATGTACAGGTCGAAACGGTGGGCCTGACCGGTCTGCTGCAGGGATTCGTAGGTGGCCCGCAAGCCGGCGAGGACCCGCTGGGGATCCTCTTCATAAATGGGCATGGCCAGGGCGATGCGGGTCTCCCGGCCGGCCTCTCCAGGGGGCGTGCCGGCCGTGGAGAGCCAGCAGGGATCCCGGCCCCGCACCTGCACCCACAACCCCGCCATGGCCGTCCAGAAGGCCGTGGCGATCCAGGCAAAGAGAACTGGGAAGAGGGCCAGCAGTCCCTTCTCGAAGGGGTGCAGCCCCTGCACCTGGAGCACCGCGTACAGGACCCACGTACCGGCCGCGGTGGTGGCGACGATGAGCAGCAAGAGGGTCCAACGGCGCAGGTGGCGATGGCAGGCGGTGCCGCTCAGCATGGGCCGTTCACCAGAAGGCCACGATGACGAAGGCGAGGCTCCCTATGGTGACCCAGGACCAGGAGACCGCCTGCCGCGGTATGGGGAGGCCTATCCGGCGCATGGAAGGCAAAGCGCTCAGATCCTGGGGATGCATCCGCACGGGAACGGGCGTGGGCCCTTTCCATGTGAGGGAGCTGCTCAAAACCGGCCGGTGGCAGCGCCCGCCCCGAAGCAGGCGGGGCTGGCAGCCCCGGGGGCCCGCCTCCTCCGCCGGGTCCGGTAGCCCGGCCTCCACGGCCAGCGCCCGGTCGATCAGGGGCTGGATCATGCGGAAGGGAGGGCCACCCTCCCCCTGCGCCTGATCGTCGGTCCGGGCCTCCAGGCCCGCGCGTACTCGCCGGCAGATCTTTCGTTGGCGTACGGGATCTTCCACCCCGCACGCGTGCAAGTATTCGTGAATCCTTCGCGCTACCTGATCCCTTGGCACCACCGCCTCCGCTGATAGGGTCAAGACCGTTCGGACCCCGGGTATAAATCCGCGCTTAACCGCCCGAGCTTTCCGGATCGGCCCGGCATCGGAACCTCCCACCCCTTTCAAAGATGGCGGCGCACCGGGTGCGCCATAAATGGGTGAGACCCATTAGGGGCCTGCGATTAACCTGTATTCCCCGCCAGCAGATCGGCGCTTTGCGCCTGCCTCCCCAGACCCAGGCGGGCCGCGGGGCCCGCGGTGTGGGAGCGGATAATCTCCAGCTCCCCGTCGCTGAACCCGGGCTGGTAATAGGTGGGGAACTGCACCCGCTCGGCGGCCTTGGCCAGGGGCCCCTCGGGGGCCGGAAGGCCACAGTGGTCCAGGATCCGGTCCAGCACCTCCGCCGGGGCGGCGCACAGCTCCTCGTAGCGCACCACGAGGGAGGCCTCCCGGAGGGCGGCGTTGGCCGCCAGGCGGTCGGCCAGGAAGGTGTGGATCTCCGCCCAATAGCGGGCCCACCCCGCCACCTCCTTGCCCTCTTTCCAGAGGGTCTCGATCTCCTCCACCGCCTCCCGGTTTCCCGCGTTTATGGGGCGCCGGTCCGCGCCGAACTCGAAGTGGCCCACCTGCCGCAGATGGCCCACCGCCCGGGGATTCTCCCGCTGGCCCTCGCGGAAAAGGCGCTGCTGCTTCATCAGGGAGGCCACGTGCCACACGGGATCCCGCACCGGGATCAGGAAGCGCGCGTCCGCGAACAACCGCAGCAGGTACTCCAGGCGGGTAACGTTGTAGTTGGCCTTGGACACGTAGCGGTCCCCGGAGCGGGCGAGGAGCAGCTTGCGGATATGGTCGCGGTAAAAGGACTCGAAGCCGGGGTGGCTGGTGGATCCGTCCAGGATGTCGCTGCTAGCGGGGTCATGGAGCAGCGGGAAGAAGGCCATCCACACCATCTCCTCGAAGGCCTCCGGACTTTCGGGGGTGATGGTGATGCCGTCCCGGTGGCTCCGCTCCCGGGGCCGGGTGTCCCGCCGCGGAACGCGATCGAGGAAGCGGTTCCACAGATAGGGGATGTGCAGGAAGGGGAAGTCCCGGTAGCGGTGGGTGGCCACCCCGGGGAAAGCGTTCAGAAGCTCCAGGAGGAGAGTGCTCCCGGATCGCGCCAGCCCGGCGATATAGACCGGGCGCTCCACCACCACATCCGCCAGCGGCTCTTGCAACAACCGCGTCTCCCAGTTCCCCAGGCGGGTCCAGAACCGGGGGTGGCCGCTGGCCCACCGCCCCAGGACATGCAGCCAGGGGTCCACCTCGAAGCCAGTATGGACAGCCGTTTCCCTTCCCAAGCCCGTCGCCTTTCCCCTATTCGATGCGGAACAGCACCTTGAGCGCGACGGAGGCGGCGATCAGGGCCAGGAAGAAGCTGAGCTCCCAGCCCCGGGCCCAGGACGGTCCCAGGGGGAGCACCTCCTGGCGGGGCAGCTCCAGTTCGACCCGCTCCACCGCCGCTTCGTCGGGCAAGTATCCGGCGGGATTGCCCACAAGGGCATTCCACCAACGCCATTTGTGGAGGATGGGGACCGGCTCCCGCAGAGCCACCTCCGCCACCACCCGGCCTTCGCCGTCAGCAACCACAACCCGGGGCGCCGCGTGCTCCTCCGTCCCGTTCCTTCGCGCCTCCCGCCATCGGGCCTCCAGCTCCGCCGGTCGGGGACGGAGCTCCGGCTCGGTCCCCGCCGGCGGGTAGGCGTAGCCGTAGGCGGTGCTCAGCCAGATCAGCAGGGACAGTAGCGGTAGCGAGGCCGCCACGGCCGGACCGCCCACCCGCCCCACCTGCCCGAAGGCCGTTCGAAGCAAGTGCCGGATCAGGGGCCAGGCACCCCCGAGCTCGCCGTCATAGCCATCCAGCTCCCGCCGCGCCCGGGCCAGCTCCCGTTTGCCCCGGGCGATACGCCCCTGGGCCGAGAGGGCCCGATACAGGCCCATGGAAACCAGGGCGGCGAGCGCCCCCCAGGCAACCAGCCGCCCCCAGGGCGGCAACAGGCCCTCCATCTGGGCATCCAGCCAGGAGAACAGGGGGGCGGGGGCCTCCAGGATTCCCATGACGGGCCTAGTCACCTGCCTGCTGGGCCCGGGCCTTCGGCAAACGGCCTTCCACGGTCACTCGTCCATCCGGCGGGCCCGGGCGGACTCGGTCTCTTCGTACCGGTGCTCCTGTTCGGGTCCGGCCGGCTCAGCTTCTCCTTGAGCCGGACCTGTGTCCTCCCCGGCCCGGGCCTGCTCCTTCTTCCGCCTCCGCATCCTGCGCAGGGGCCACAGGACGAGAAACAGCAAGGCGGCCCCCAGTGCCAGGAGCAAACCCCAAAGGGCCCCGAGGAGGCTCAGCCCGGCACCGGGCCCCACATAGGCGAAGGCCGCCTCGCTGAACCCGGCGGCCATGAGCAGGAGCGGCACGAACGCGGCTTTTCCGATCATTGCAGGCCCTGTCCCTTTACTAGCCGTTTGTCCCCGAATTGGTCCCGGAAGCCCGACGAAAGGTACTCCGGGGTGACGCGCTGCCCCCAGCTGACCACGGGGGTGAAACTCTTGCCGTCTTCATCCATGGCGCGGCGCGGATTGACGTACTCCCACACCACCTCTCCGTCCGGGGTAATCTCGAGCAGCCGGCCGCCGTTGGACTCGGTGATCAGGATGTTGCCGTTGTCCAGGGGCTGCTGGGCCCCGCGTATACGGCTCTCCAGGGGGCGTTCCTCGTCTCCGGAAAAGGCCCACACCACGCCCCCCGTGGATGGATCCACCTCCGCGATCCGCGAGCGGTCGCCCGGCCCGAAATGCCCCCGATTGTCGAAGAGCAGGAGGTTGCCGTTGGGCAGGATGTCGGGATCGTGCTGGGAGAGCCATGGACCGCGCAGGGCCCAGACCACCTCCTCCGTTTCCGGATCGAGCAGGGCCAGGGCGCCGCCGGCCAGCTCCCGGAAGGACAGGAGCACCTGCCCCTCGGCGGCCTCGGGGACCTTGCGGGAAAGGCGCTCCGCGGCTTCCTCGTCGAGGTAGTCCACGCCGTTGGTGTGGAGGGGATCCTCGAGGCTGTAGTAGGGGATCCGCCAGAGCAGCCGGCGGTATTCCTCGGAGGCGTTGAAGGCCTCCACCAGGGAGATCTTCTTGGTGGTCTCCCCTTCGGGCGACAGTACCGCCAGGGAGTCCTCCAGGAAGGGGGGCTTGATGTGATCGACCTCCTCCAGCTTCTCCCGGCGGAAGGCGTGGGTGAGCCCGAAGATGCGGCCGTCCTCGGCCACCGCGAAGTCGTGGTGGAAGCGGTCCAGGTTCTTCCAGATCACTCGGGCGTCCCGATCCAGCCGCACCATCCCGTACCCCCACGGCGTGTCGCCCACGCCGATGTAGATGGCCAGCAGGTCGCCGTCGGGGAAGACCCGGGCCTTCCGGAAGTAGGTGTGGCTGTCCGGAACGGGATCGGCCACCGTGGAGGTATCATCCCAGACCTCGCTGAAAGGCCGCTCCCAGGAATGGACCACCTCGCCATCCATATCCAGCAGGTAGGCCTTCGGGCCGTGACCGGAGGTGAACAGGGTCAGGCCCTGGCGGGCCCGATCCGGGTCGTGGGCCACCACCCCCTGCTTGGACGTCCGCGTGGGCATCCACAGGTCCGACCAGTAGGGGCTGCCCTGGCTGGTGGACTTGAGAGCGAAGGCGTTGGCAGCCCGATAGGCGTTGCGGATGTATTCGGCCGGGAACACCTCCGCCACCGTGGCCAGGGAGCCCCCCACGAAGGCGAGGAAAACCAGGGAAGACAGGAATAGCCCGAAGAATACCTTGTTCGCGTCCAATACCTTGCCGCCTTCCTTGCCGCCCGTCTTTCCCCCTTACGTTTCTCACCTTGCTGGCTGCCCGATGCGCCAACAATCAGGGACATTACCGAGCCTCCCCCCGGAAGGCGGTCACCCTTCCGCGGTTGGACAGACAGCCCCGGAACCCGGCCGGAGCCGGGTAAAGGAATCCCTTAGGAACTGCTCCGAGTTCCCGGTCCGCGCCCCCCCCGGCCAAGGTGGGATACACGGGGTCCGGCTGGAGAACGGGAATTGCGGAAACGTTTGGGGTGGGCTCGCGCGGAGGTCCTGGGCCTGGGGGCGGCCGTGGTCCTGACCCTTCTTGCCCTGCTCCCCGTGGATCCTCACGGCCCCTTCGACGCCCGGACCGGGGCGCCCGTGGCCGGGGCCACCCTGGAATACCCCTGGACCGGCGTGCTGGTGGAGCCCGTCGCTGCCGTGGGCCATGCCCTGGCGGGAGCTCCGGATCCCCGGCTGGCGGTCTACGCCACCCTGGGATGGGTCATGGTGGGAGGCGGCCTGCTGGGGTGGAGGTACGCGACCCGGCACGGCCCCCTCCTTCCCCTCGCCGCCGTTCTGGGCGGCGCGCTGGCGGGCTTGATCTTCCTTGCTTACGTCGGGCTTTACCTGCTGGCTCCCTTTCCTCACTGGCGCCTGGAGGCGGCCGACCCCGGGACGGTGGTGGCGGACCTGCACACGCACACCCACGCTTCCCACGACGGCCTCCCTGCCCCCCGCCCCGGGCTCGAGCTTTTGGCGGCTCGGGGCATGGACGTGGTGGCGGTGACGGAGCACAAGGACCCCGGTGGCGCTTTCAGCGCCGCGGGGCACAACGGCGACCCGAACCTCCCGAGCGTCATCCCGGGCGTCGAGCTGAATGCGCCCCAAGGGCATGTGCTGGGCCTCGGGGTGGAACCGGGCCCTACCCTTCCCGACCGGCCCCGTTCCCAGGAGGAAGTCGCCGCTTTCTTCACGACCGTGCATGAGCGCCACGGGGGCGCGGCCCTGGCCCTGGCCTGGAAGCTCAGCCCCGGGGCGGTGAACGACCTTGCCGAGGCCGGCGTGAAGGGCTTCGAGATCGCCAACCTGGGCCACCCGGATGTCCCGGAGGATACGCGACGGGCCATCCTCGAGGAGGCCAGGCGTCGCGGCCTCGCCCTGGTGGCGAGCAGCGACTGGCACGGCTGGAGCGGCACCTGGCGCACCTGGACCCTGGTCCATCCCGGGTCCGGGGGCACCGACAACCCCCCGGACCGGCGGGTGCTGGAGGCCCTGCGCTCCCCCGACCCCGGACGGATCACCCCGGTGGTGGCCGGCTCCCTGGGCCCGCCGTCCCCGGCCCGACTGCTCTTCGCCCCCTTCGCCGAGGGCGTCCGCTACGCCAGCGGGCTCTCGCCCGGGCGCGTCCTGGGCTGGTGGCTGTGGGTGGGCGCCGCCCTGGGGGCGGCCCGGGCCTTGCGGGCCCGCGGCCTGCGCCCGGGCCCCTGGCTGGCCCGGGGAGCCCTGCTGGCCCTCGGCGGCGCCCTGGTGGCGGTGGCGGCCCCGCTGGCCCTGTTCCCCGCGCAGGAAGCGGCGAATCCCGCCTTCCACCGCTGGGTGGGAGGCTTGGCGACGGGCGCCGGGGTCCTGGTCTGCCTGGCGGCCCTGGCCCTGCCGCCTGGCAGGCAAAGCCTCCCGGCCAGGGCCCGTCAGCCGGCCCCGGTCCCGGCAACGCCCGAACCCGCCGGGCTGGCAGGAGGCCACGACCGTGATATGTCTGGGGATGGTTCCCCGCGGCCACGCCCCTAGGTGCAAGGAAGCCCGATGAAGCTCTCCGTCGTTATCCCGGTCATGGATGAGAAGGGCAACATCCGGCCCCTGCTGGAGAACCTCCGGGAAGTCCTGGCGGGGCTCGACCACGAGGTCATCTTCGTGGACGACGGCTCCCGGGACGGCACCGCCGAAGCCATCAAGGCCCTGGCCGACGCCCGCATCCGGGTCCTGGTGCTGTCCCGGAACTACGGGCAGACCACCGCCATGGCCGCCGGCATCGACGCCGCCCGCGGGGACTACATCGCCACCCTGGACGGGGACCTGCAGAACGATCCTGAGGATATCCCCCGCATGGTGGAGCGCATGGAGCGCGAGGGCTGGGACGTGGTGGCGGGCACGCGAAAAGGGCGGCAGGACGGCTGGCTGTCGCGCAAGCTGCCCAGCAAGGCGGGCAACCTCCTGATCGGCCGCCTGACGGGGATCCAGCTCTCGGATTATGGCTGCACCCTGAAGGTCTTCCGGGCGGAGACGGCCAAGAACCTGGGCCTCTACGGCGAGCTGCACCGCTTCATCCCGGTTCTCGCCAACCTTCAAGGCGCCCGGATCACGGAGATGGACGTCCGGCACCACCCGCGGGTCAGCGGGCAATCCAAATACGGCCTGGGGCGGGCCATGCGGGTACTATCGGACCTGGCCCTCATGGTGTTCCTGCAGAAGTACTCCTCCCGGCCCATGCACCTGTTCGGCAGCTCGGGCCTGGTGGTGCTGGCGGGAGGCCTGCTGGTGGACCTCTACCTCGTCCTGCTGAAGATGCTGGGGGAGACCATCGGCACCCGGCCCCTGCTCTTCCTCGGCTTCCTGCTCACCGTGGTGGGCTTCCAGCTGATCACCACCGGCTTCCTCGCCGAGCTGATGATGCGGACCTACTATGAGTCCCAGAAAAAGCGGCCCTACCGGGTCAAGGAAGAGTTTGTGGGCAGCGGCTAGGATCCTGGTCCGCCTCCTCTTCCTGGCCGGGGCGCTCGCCCTCCTGCTCGGCGCCCTCGACCTCGATGTCCTGGGGAGGGAGCTGGCCCAAGCCAGCTCCCTCTGGCTGGGGGCCGCCCTGCTGCTGTTCAACGGCTCCCAGGCGCTCAGCGCGGTACGGCTGCAGGTTCTGCTGCGCCCCCTCCAGGCCCTTCCCCCCATCGGGGAGCAGCTGCGGCTCTACTACGCGGGGATGTTCTGCAACCTCTACCTTCCCGGGGGGATCGGCGGAGACGGGCTGAAGGCGTACTGGCTGGGACGGCGCTTCAGCGTCGGGCTGGGGGCCCTGATTCGCGCCCTAGTACTGGACCGGGCCGCAGGGCTGGCCGCCCTGGGGGCCCTGGCGCTGGGCCTCGCCGCCCTGTGGAACGGGGCCTGGGCGTGGGCGGCGGCCGGGGCGGGCGCTCTCCTGCTCTACCCGGCACTGGCCAACGGCCTGTTCCCCCGCTTCCGGGGAACGGCCCTGCCGGCGTTAGGGATCTCCCTGGGCGTACAAGTCCTGCAGGGCGCCAGCGCCTGGGCGCTGATGCAGGCCCTGGGCCTGGAGGGAACCCTCTACCTGCTGCTGTTCTACCTGTCGGCCATCGCCGCCCTGGCCCCCGTGACCATCGGCGGCCTGGGAGCGCGGGAGCTGGTCTTCCTCTACGGCCTGACCTGGACCGGGCATCCGCCGGGCGGCGGCGTCGCCCTGGGCCTACTTTTTTTCGCGGTAACGGGGATTTCGGCCCTGGCGGGGTGGCCCCTGGTGGGACGGTTCCTGCGCGTGGAGCACCGGGCGGACCCCGCCCCCCATCGAGGGCCCTAGGAGAGCCCCGGCCGGGCCAGGAAAGCCTAGGGGGCTAATCCCGCCCCGGAGCCGCCTCCCCGTGCCGTCCGGGCGGTGCGGCCACCAGCCAGGCGCCCACCGCCACCATGGGCACCGACAGCCACTGGCCCATGGAGAGCCCCAGGGCAACGGCCCCCAGGTGGGGGTCCGGGGCCCGGAAGTACTCCACGCCGAACCGGAGCACCCCGTACAGCAGCAGGAACAACCCGAAGACCCGGCCGTGGCGGCGGGGCACCCGGGCGTAGAGCCAGACCACGAGGAACAGCACCAGCCCCTCCAGCAGGGCCTCGTAGAGCTGGGAGGGGTGGCGAGGGACCCGGTCGACGTGGGGGAAGACCATGGCCCAGGGGAGATCGGGATCGGCGGGCCGCCCCCACAGCTCGCCGTTGATGAAGTTGCCGATGCGGCCCAGCCCCAGGCCGATGGGAGCCACCGGCGTTAGAAAGTCCCCCACGGCGAGGATGGGCTGGCCGTGACGTCGGGCGAACCAGACCACCGACGCCACCACGCCCAGGAGACCGCCGTGGAAGGACATCCCCCCGTCCCAGACGGCGAAGACCTCCAGGGGATGGCCCAGATAGTACCCGGGGTTGTAAAACAGCACGTAGCCCAGACGGCCCCCCAGCACCACGCCCAGGATGCAGGCGAAGGCCAGGTCGCCGATGTCCTCCGGCGTCAGCCCCAGGCGGTGCCGGCGGACGCGCAGCAGCCACCAGCCCAGGAGGAAGGCCGCCGCGTACATGAGTCCGTACCAGTGCACGGCGAAGGGGCCGATCTCGATGGCCACGGGATCGATGCGGGGATATTCCAGCAACGGCAAACTCCTTCAGCTAGGCGACTCCCGCCGGGGATGGCAGAATGGGTTCGGCGTGGGCCCCGGCCCGCGGCTTCCTATTTTACCGTTCCCGCGCATCCAGCGAGGCAGGAACCGTGCAACGGCGCTTCCTTCAAAAGGGCCTGCTCATGGCCTCCAAGTGGGCCGTCAAGGCCGCTCGGGAGGGTTTTCAGGTCCCCATCCCCCAGTCCGTGCTCGACAACCTCCTGCGACGCATGGACGACCCCTCGGTCCGGGACCTGCATCTGAAGCCCGCGGCGGATAACCGGGTGGAGCTGTCGGGCATGAAGAAAGTGGGCGTCTGGGTGGAGTTCCGGGCCGTCTTCCGCCTGGATCCGCCCGCTGCGGAGGAGCCCGGCCAGAGCCTGGCGCTCGCCCTGGAAAAGGCCGACCCCTTCTTCGCCCGCAACGCCCTCCTGGGGGCCCTGGAGGAGGTGGACGGCGTGCACGTGCACGAGGAGCGCGTCCTGGTGGACCTGGGCAACCTGATCGAGCAGCACCAGTGGGGGCGCAAGGTTCCCCGGGGCCTGCGTGACCGCCTGCGCATCGCCGATGTCTCCACCCAGGAAGGGCGAATCAATCTGCGCGTGGGGGTGAGCTGAGCCCGAACCAGGCCCGCGCGAGCCCGCCGCGCGCGGCACGGGCGACGATCACCGCCACCGCCAGCCCCAGCAGATCCGCGACCCAGTCCTCCATGCTCCGGTCCCGGCCCGCCACGAAGGACTGGTGGTACTCGTCCAGGGCCCCGAACAGGGCGCCCACCACAAGCGCCACGCTGCCGACCACGGGGCGGGGCCAATGGGGCCGCAGGCGGGCCACCGCGCCCACGCCCAGGACCCCCAGCACCAGATAGGCCCCGATGTGGAGCACCTTGTCGGCGCCCTCGAAGGGCTGGGCTGGCAGGGTCTCTCCGGGGAGATGGCTGCTGAGGCCGATCACCACCGCCCAGACCAGCCAGGCGGATACCCACCGGGCGGCCCCGGCAGCGGGTGGGGTCTCCTCATTCATGCGGGAACCTTCCTTTCCTCCGTCGCTTGGCCCAATCGCCTCTGCGGGGCGAAGGGTAACACGGCCCCGCTCAGCGCGGGCGCAGGCCCTCCAGGAGGAGTCGGATCATTCCCTCGGCGAACCGGTCCGGGTCGTCCGCGAACCCCACGCCCGGTGTGTGGCCGATCATCTCCCGGGCCTGGAAGAAGAACACCTGGGCCCCCACCAGCACCACGGCCACCAGGGCCGGATCGTGGTCGGCGGCGAAGAGCCCGGCCTCCTGACCGCTCCGGATCAGTCCCACCAGCCGCTGGAAGTTCTCCCCGTACACCTCCTCGGCCAGGGTGCGAATCCGTCCCGATTCCCCTTCCAGAAGCTCCCGCAAAACGAGCTGGCCTACCTGCGCGTGCTCGAACAGATGACCCATGTGGTACCGCGCGAAGTCGCGCAGGGCCTGGTCGGCGGGCCCGTCCTCGCCGTGCACGCCCTGCAGGAACTCCGTGGTCTCCCGGCAAGCCTCGCGGATTACGTAATAGTACAGGGCTTCCTTGCTGGGGAAATGATGGAAGATGGCCGCCTTGCTGACCCCGGCCTCCCGGGCCAAAGCCGCCATGGAGACGCCCTGGAACCCGTTCCGCGCGAACAGCCGGGCCGCCACCTCGGCGATCCTCCGTCCCCCGTCCGTGCACTCCCGATCTTCCGTCATGGTCCTTCCCAGGTGATTCGCTCCCCTCTGACCAACTGGTCAGCTCGACAAACCGTCCCCCCGCACCCGAGGGTTGTCAAGGCGAAAGGCGTTCCGGTGCCAAGGCGGGGAATGCCCCGGGAAAGCTCTCGGGATAATCGCCTGTTATGATGGGGTGGACAGGCCGTGTCCCTGCCCGACAGGCTCCCTTCGGACGCCCATGCAGTCGAAGGCCTTGACTCTCTGACCGATCGGTCAGCAAACTACGGCGCCGGGACAGCGCCTTCCGCTGAGCCCGGCGCGCTTCTCCGATTCCAGTAACTCCGGGCGAAACCGCCGCCATCGCCGGACAGGCCAAGAGGATACCTTCTATGGGCAAGGAAACCGGCAAGCCATGGACGCTGGGCCTCCTGTTCGGTCTGGCCGGTGGTCTCGCCGTTCCCCCCGCGCAGGGGGCGGACCTTCTCGGGCTCTACCGGACGGCGGAGCAGGTAAGCCCCACTCTGGAGCAGGCCCAGAGGCAGCGCCTGATCGCCGACTACCGGGAGGACGAGGCCCAGGCCGGTTTCTTCCCCTCCCTGAACGGACAGGCCAGCCGCAGCTGGACCGAGGAGACCCAAGTGGTTACCGGGATTCAGGGAGGGTCCGGCACCACCACCTTCACCCAGGACCAGTACAGCTTCACGCTCACCCAGCCACTGTTCATGGGCGGGCGCACCTGGCTCGCGGTGGATGTCGCCGAGCAGGCCCAGCGCCAAGCGGAGGTCCAGGTGTCGGCTGCCCGCCAGGAGCTCATGGTCCAGGTGGCCGAAGCCTACTTCGGGGTGCTCGATGCCCAGGAGGAGGTGGACCTCGCCGAGCGGGAGATGCGGCGCGTTCGGGAACACCTGGAGCGCGCCCAGGCGCAGTTCGACGTGGGCACCGGGGACATCACCGGGGTGCGGGAGGCGGAGGCCCGCCGGGACCAGTCCCGGACGGGCCTGATCCGTGCCCGCAACAACCTGCGGACCGCCAAGGAGCGGCTCCGCCGCCTCATTCGCCGGCAGCCCCCCGCTCTGGAGGAGGTGGAGGAGGTAACCCTGGCCGACCCCGAGCTCCCCGATCCCGAGGCCTGGGTGGATCGGGCGCTCGAGGAGCACCCCGAGCTGGCCCGGCTCCGCGAGCAGCTCGACATCGACCGGAGCAACGTGGAGCTGGCCAAGCGCGAGCGCTGGCCGGATATCACGGCTCAGGCCCAGTACAGCAAGGTCGAAGGGGGCAGCTTCTTCACCTCCGACGAGGCCACCAGCGCCAGCCTGCAGGTGAACTGGCCCATCTTCCAGGGGGGCCGGGTCTCGGCGACCACCAACATCCGTCAGGAAGAGGCCGCCCAGACCCGCCTCCAGCTTGACGACCAGCAGGAGCAGGTCCGCGAGCAGACCACCCAGGCCTTCTACGACCTGGAATCCATCATGCAAGAGGTTCGCAGCCTGCGGGCCCAAGTGCGCTCCGCCGAGACCCAGCTGGAGGCGGTGCAGACCGGCTTCGAGGTAGGCAGGCGCACCAGCATCGATGTTCTGGATGCCCAGCAGGAGTACTTCGACGCCTTGCGCGACCTCGCCCAGGCGCGCAACCAGTACCTGCTCTCCCGGCTGCGGCTGCAGTCCGCGACCGGAACCCTGACCATGGCGGACCTGGAGCAGGTCAACCGCCAGCTGGATTAGCCCGGGATCCCCTCGGCCCCCAACCGGGGGCCGCCCCCTGCTTGCCGCCCTCACCGGCCGGAATCCGGCTTCTCCCCCTCCCCGTCGGCTTCTCCTTGCTTGCGCGCCATCATGGCTTCTCCCTCGAACTGCTTGGCCAGGATGGCGTGATACTGGCGGATGCGCTGCACGTACTGCACGGGCTCCAGCCCCCGCGCGTAACCGTAGGGGAGGTCCCGGTAATACTGCTCCTGCGAAAGCAGCGGCAGCATCTCCTTCAGGGTGCTCCAGCTGTCCGGATCGCGGTCGAACCGCTCCGCCAGGCGCCGGGCGTCGCGGATGTGCCCCAGACCCACGTTGTAGGAGGCCAGGGCGACCCAGGTACGGTCCGGCTCCTGGATGCTGTCGGGAAGCCGCTGGAACATCTTGTTCAGGTACTCGGCACCGCCCCGGATGCTGTTTTTCAGGTCCAATCGGTTGTCGATGCCCAGCGCGCCGGCCGTGCGGCGGGTAAGCATCATCATGCCGCGTACCCCGGTGGGGCTGCGGGCATCCGGACGCCAGTGGGACTCCTGGTAGGCCTGGGCAGCCAGGAGCCGCCAGCTGAAGGAATAGCCCTCGGCGGCCTTGCGGAAGAGATCCAGGTACTGCGGCAGGCGGTCGGTGATGCGCCTCTGGAAGATGGCGATGTCCACGTAGTCGAAGAGCTTGACGTGGCCGAAGTAGCGCTCGCGCAGCGCGCTCAGCACGCCCTCCTCCTCGAGGCCGGCGAGCCACTCCTCGAGGCGCCCGCGGAGCTTCTCCGAGCCCCGGGGAAGGGCCCAGGCCAGCTCCTGCTCCTGGGTGATGGAGAAGGGCACCACGAGCTCGGGGTAATAGCGCTGGTTGAGGGCCACGATGTTGGAGTCGGCCACCGTACAATCCGCCTCGCCCTTGCGGATCTTAAGCAGCACCTGCTCCACGGAGAGCTTGTCGGTGGTCCGCCAGTCCAAGTCGTGGATCACTTGCCTGATCTGCCGCAGCCGCTCCACGTAGCTGGTCCCCGCCAGGACCAGGAGGTCCACGTCCGGAAGCTCCTCCCAATCGTCGGGGATCCGCCCCCCTCGCTTGCAGACAACCTGCTGGCGCACCCGCTGGTAGGCGGGCCCGAAATCGAAGCGTTCCCGGCGTTCGGGGGTGCGGGTAATCCCGGCCGCTCCCAGGTGGCCCTCGCCCGCCTCCAGGGCCTCGAACACCGCGCTTATGTCCGCCACCACCTCGATGCGGAGCTCCACCCCCAGCTCCTCGGCGAACCGGCGGGCGAGATCGTACTCCAGGCCGGTTTCCCCGTCCCGACCATAGTAGTAGGTGGTGGGCGAATTCCGGGTCAGCACCCGCAGCTCCCCCGCCTCCCGGATGCTCTCCAGCGTGGAGGAGCCCCGCTCCTCGCCCCCAACCAGGCCGCAGCCCGTCAGCACCATGGCCGCCCCCGGAAGGAGCAGCGGCGGGAACGCCGTGTCCCCCAGCCACTGCACAGCTCGCCAAAGAGTGCGGCCCATCAAACAAGCTCCCCGGGCCGGCTCTCCAAGCCAACCCTAGTAAAAGGACAGGGTTTCAGCGTACCCCATTGTAGCGGATTCCCCGAACCCCCCTTAGGGGCTTGAAAACCGGCAAAACACCCCCATTTTTTGCGTAGGGGTGACATTCCCACGCGGATTCGGACAGGACGATCAGCGAAAGGAGGTGGCCATGGCAGTGATGCGGTATGACCCCTGGCGGACCATAAGCCAGCTGCAGAACGAGATGAACCAGCTGTTCGAGCACCGCCTGGACGGCGAGGAGAACGGCGAGACCGGCATGGTGGCCGCGGACTGGCGTCCGGCCGTGGACGTCCAGGAGGGCCAGTCGAGCTACACCATCACCGCCGACCTGCCGGGGGTGGATCCAAAGGACATCGACGTGTCCCTCGAGAACGGCGTGCTGACCATCCAGGGCGAGCGGAAGGACGACAGGAGCGAGGTGGACGGCGAGTACAAGCGGATCGAACGGATCCGGGGCACCTTCTTCCGGCGCTTCACCCTGCCGGACACGGCCGACGCGGAGAACGTGAAGGCCAAAAGCCGCAACGGCACCCTGGAGATCGTCATCCCCAAGCAGGAAAAGGTCCAGCCGCGCAAGATCCAGGTGGAGGCCTAGGCACAAGGGCCCGGCAGGGCCTGATCGTTCCCTGCGGCGGAACCTCCCCGCCGACTTTCTCGAAACGGGCCCTGCCCCTTGCAGGCCGGGCTCCTCCCCAGGAACCGCGCGGTCAAGGGTAACGGGATGGAATACAAGGATTACTACCAGATCCTGGGGCTCTCCCGGGATGCCAGCGCCGACGAGATCAAGCGGGCGTACCGCAAGCTGGCGCATAAATACCACCCGGACGTCAGCAAGGAGCCCGATGCGGAGCAGCGGTTCAAGGAGGTGAAGGAGGCCTACGAGGTCCTCTCCGACCCCGAGAAGCGCGCCGCCTACGACCAGCTCGGTTCCGGCTGGCAGCAGGGTCAGAGCTTCGAGCCGCCTCCGGGCTGGGAGGGCGGCTTCGATTTCCAGGGCAGCGGCTTCTCGGGCTTCGGACCCGAAGGGTTCAGCGACTTCTTCGAGTCCCTGTTCGGCGGCGGCTTCCGCCAGCAGGACCCCTTCGGTCGCTCCCGGGCGGGCACCTGGGGCGGCGCCGGCGGCTTCACCGGCCGCGGGGAGGACCAGCACGGCCGCCTGGAGGTCACCCTGGAGGAGGCCTTCCACGGCGGCCACCGGAAGGTCCACACCACCGTCCCGGAAATGGACGCCCAGGGCCGGCTGGTCCAGCGGCCCCATAACCTGGATGTCCAGATCCCGCCGGGTGTCCGCGACGGGCAGCAGATCCGGCTTTCCGGCCAGGGTGGTCCGGGACTGGGTGGGGGACCACCGGGGGATCTCTACCTGGAGGTCCGGATCAAGCCCCACCCTCACTTCCGCCTGGAAGGCAAGGACGTCTACCTCAACCTGCCCATCACCCCCTGGGAGGCGGCACTGGGCGACCAGGTCGCGGTTCCCACCCTGGGGGGCTCGGTAAACCTGACCGTTCCCGCGGGTGCCCAATCGGGCCAGAAGCTGCGCCTCAAGGGGCGGGGCTTGCCAGGCAACCACCCCGGGGACCAATATGTAATCCTGCAGATCAAGGTCCCCAAGCCCGAGACGGAGGAGCAGAAGGACCTGTACCGGGAGATGGCCCGGAAGATGCCTTTCAACCCGCGTGCGAACCTCGGGGCATAGCCCATGGCGGAACATCCGGAGCCGGTGTCCGGAATCGTCCTGGACGAAACGGTGGTCTACACCCTCGGCGAGCTGGGCCACGCCAGCGGACTGGGCGCGGACTACCTCATGGAGATGGTGGAGGTAGGGATCCTCGACCCCGCCGGGAGCGAGGAAGGCCGGTGGTGCTTCACCGGACACTCGGTACTGCGCCTCCAGGCCGCGCTCCGTCTCCAGCGGGACCTCGGCGTCAACCCGCAGGGGGCGGCCCTGGCCCTGGACCTGCTCGACGAGCTCTCGGACCTGCGACGGCGCGCGGACATCCTGGAAAGGCAGCTCTCCGGCTGAGACAGGACAAGATGGCCATGGCGGGCGGAAACCGGGCCGATCCCCCCAAGGGGCGAGGCGCCACCAGCAACCCCGAGGGGCGCTTCGAGCCGATTACCCACGAGCCCGTGGACGACGGCTGGGGCGACAAGGACCCCCTTCCGCCCACCCTGCGCACCGAGGTGGCCGTGGACGCGGCCCGTACCGCCATCACCTGGAACGACTCCCCCGACCTCCCCTTCGACCGGTCCGTTAACCCCTACCGCGGCTGCGAGCACGGTTGCATCTACTGCTACGCCCGCCCCAGCCACGCCTACTGGGACCTCTCCCCGGGACTGGACTTCGAGAGCCGGCTAGTGATCAAGCCCGAGGCGGACCGGCTCCTCGAGGAGGAGCTGGCGCACCCCGGCTACCGGTGCGCGCCCATGGCCCTGGGCACCAATACCGATCCCTACCAGCCCGTGGAGAAGAAATACGGAATCACCCGGCGCGTCCTGGAGGTCCTGGAGCGAACCGGGCATCCCGTCTCCATCGTCACCAAATCCACCCTGGTGGAGCGGGACCTGGACCTGCTCGCCGCCATGGCGGAGCGCAACCTGGCCACGGTCACCCTCTCCCTGACCACCTTCGATCGCGAGCTTTCCCGGCGCATGGAGCCCCGGGCCGCCGCCCCCAACCGGCGGCTGCGCATCATCAAGAACCTGACGGCGGCGGGGATCCCCGTGGGGGTGCTGGTGGCGCCGGTGATCCCGGTACTCACCGACGGCGAGATCGAGCGGCTCCTGGAGGCCTGCGCCGAATCCGGCGCGCGCAGCGCGGGCTACGTCCTGCTCCGCCTGCCGCACGAGGTGGAGGGCCTGTTCCGCGAATGGCTGGCCACCCACTACCCCCTCAAGGCCGAGCACGTCATGAGCCGGGTGGAGGAGGCCCGGGGCGGAGCCGCCAACGACCCTCGCTACGGCACCCGCATGACCGGCACGGGGGCCTACGCCGAGCTGATCGGGCGCCGCTTCAATCTGGCCTGCCAGCGCCTGGGGCTGGCCGGCCACGACCTATCCCTTGATACGCATCGCTTCACCCCGCCCCCGCCACCCTCGGGAACGCAGATGACGCTGTTCTGAGCCGGGCGGCGGGCCCGTCTGGGGCGCTCTTCAGAACAGGCTGCCCGCGGCGGCCAGATGGCGCTGCCAGTAGGCGTTTTCCAGGCTCGCGTAGGTGACCCGTTTGCCCTTGGAGGGGGCATGGATGAAATGCTCCCCTCCCGCGTAGAGCCCCACGTGGGACAGCTTGCCCGAGATCCGGAAGAACAGCAGATCCCCCGGCCGGATGCGGTCGGGGTCCACCTCGGAAGCTTCCTCGCGTAGCTCTTCCACGGTCCGGGGCACCGACATTCCCACCTGGGAATAGGCGTACTGGATGAGGCCGCTGCAGTCGAAGCCCGGGTCCCCGTTGCCGCCGAGCCGGTAGGGCGCGCCGAGGCCCGTGCGCGCCGCCTCCACCACGTGGGTGCGCGCCACCCCGACTCCGCTCACCGGTTCTCCTTGCAGGGTCTGTGCCCCCGAACTGCCGGAGCCTGGGGCGCACCCGGCCAGCGGCAGGGCCGCCACCAGAAAGGCTCCCCACCCGAGACCAAGGGCACCGAGCCAATGGCGGGCTGCGACGCGCATATCCACTTCCTTGTCTTGAATGTCCTCCCCGGAATTATTACAGAAAACGGCCAGTTCGGCCCACGGGCCTACCGTAGCCGAAAGGTCATCCGGAAGCGTATGGGAAGGGGCGTTTCCAGCTCGGTAGGCGGGGACGGCAGGGGCTCCGCCCCCCGAACGGCCTGGCGGGCCGCCCGGGCAAGCACTCCGGACCCCGCCGCCTGCAGGTCGCGGACCTTTCCCCGGCCTCCCAGCCGGAAGGAGATTCGCACCTGGCCTTCCAAGCGGCGGCGCTTGGCCGCGGGGGGATAGCGCTTGGCCTTCTCGATGCGCTCCAGGACCCTTCTCAGAAACCGATCCTCCCGCTCCGCATGGCCCGCCTTCCGGGCCTCCCCCCCGCCGCCCTTCTCGCTTGCCGGAAAGGCCCGATCGGGGGCGCCCTCTGGCTCTGGTTCCGGCTCTGGTTCCGGCTCTGGTTCCGGCTCTGGCTCCGGCTCCGGCTCTGGCTCCGGTTCCGGTTCCGGTTCCGGTTCCGGTTCCGGTTCCGGTTCTGGTTCCGGTTCTGGTTCCGGTTCCGGTTCCGGTTCCGGTTCCGGTTCCGGTTCGGGCTCCGGTTCCGGCTCCGGCTCGGGCTCCGGCTCGGGCTCCGGCTCCGGCTTCTGCTCCGCCGCGCTCCGGGGAGGCGGAGCCTCCGGGCTCGGCGGGCAGGCTGCCAGATGGACCGAAACCGGACCGGGGGAGCCGGGTTCTCCCGCGGGGGCCCGCGGGGTGGATCCCGGCCACAGCACGACGGCGTGGACCAGGAGGGCCGCCGCCCAGGCCCCCGCGCGGATCCGCCATTGATCCCTCATTCCGTTCCGTGGGTGACCAGGTCCACCGCCCCAGCCCCCACTCCCCGGGCCGCATCCATGATCCCCACCAGGGCGCCCAGATCCGCTTGGGTGTCCCCCCGCACCCGGATCCGCCGCGCGGGGTTTTCCGCCAGACGCTCCGCCAGGGTTTCCTCGAGCCGCCGGCGGGAAACGGCTTTCTCCCCCACAAACAGCCGGCCATCCTTCCGCAGGGTCACAGTGAGCCACTCTTGCGGCTTTTGGGGCTCACCGGTACGCGCCTCGGGGAGCTGCACATCCAGGGCCCGCTCCTCCACGAAATGGGCCGTGAGCATGAAAAACACCAGCAGCAGGAAGACGATGTCCACGAGCGGGGTCAGGGCGAGGCCGATGCTCCCGCCCCGGCGGCCGGACCTACCCGGCATCGGAAAGCCCCTCCCAGGCCGGGACCGGGTCCCGCTCCTCGGTAGTCCGCCCCCCGCCCCGCTCCTCCAGGATCGCGGACACGCATTGGTCCAGCCCGTGGGCCCTGCGCTCCACAGCCCCCTCCAGCAGATGCAGCAGGATCAGCAGGGGAATGGCCACGGTCAGCCCCAGCCCGGTGGTAAGCATGGCCTCCCAGATGCCGCCGGCGAGGGCCTGCGCGTCCACCCTGCCCCCCGCCTCCTCGATGACCCGGAACGCCTTGATCATGCCCAGCACGGTTCCCAGCAGGCCCAGCAGGGGCGCGGTGTTTGCGAGCACCCCCAGGGTGCCCAGCCCCCGCTCCAGGCGGTGCACCTCCCGCTGACGCACCCGGTTGCCGACACGGGCCAGGTCGCTGGCTCCGGCCCGGATTCCTTCCGCCATGGCCCTGGCCACGGCCGCCTCGGGGCCCCGCAGCCCGGTTGCGGCGATCCTGTCGGGGTGGGCCACAGCGGCCCTCACCCGGTCGACCAGCCCTTCCGGGGTCCGTCCCATGCGAAGGAAATGCAGATAGCGCTCCAGCACCAGGGCCAAACCGGCCACGGAGTACCCGATCAGGATCCATGTCACCGGCCCGCCCTTATCCAGCAGCTCGGTGGCATTCATGGCGTCACCCATCCCATGGCGGTGATGATTCCCAGACCCATCAGGAGCAGGGCGCTCGCCTGCTCCACCCGACGCGGCGAGCCGAGGTGCTCACGAAGCTGCCCGCCCAGGTGGGCCATCCCCAGCCCGAACACCAGCGCCGGCACCGCCACCGCCCCCGCGCCGAAGGCGGCGCCCAGGCCCAGGCCCGCCCACGGGCTTCCCGTGGACGCGGCCGCCAGCAGCAGGGTGGCCAGCGGAAGGCACGGGTTCAGGGCCATGCCGGCCCCCATCAGGAACAGTCCCCCGCGGTAGCCCGGGGGCCGCCCCGGCGCGTCCGCTGCCGCGACGGGCCTGCATACGCTCCGGGAGCGGGGCCGGCGCCCCAGCAGGGTCAGCCCCACCAGAGTCGTGGCCATCCCCAGGAGAAGATGGACCGGTGCCGCCTCCAAACCCTCCACCAGAGCCCGCCCCACCCCGCCGGAGGCCAGGCCCAGCAGGGCGTAGCCGGTCCAGCGGCCCAGGGAGAAGGGCACCATCACCCGCCATCCGCCACCCGCCTCCCGGACGGCGGCGGTGAACACGGGCCCCAGGTAGGGAAGGCAGGCCACATTGCAGGGCCCCGCCCCGAAGGCCAGCCCCATGGCCAGGGCGGCGGGCACGCCCAGGGCGGCGGTCTCGACCGTCATGCCCGCCCCTCCCCGGCGCGCCGCCGGCGCCACCAGCCCACCAGGCTGGCCGCCTCCCAGCGCCGCTGGGCCCGGTTGCGGGCCTTGAAGTAAACCGGGTCGGCGCCGAACACCTTGATTCCGGCGTATCGGAGCTGCAGGACGTCCCGCTCCGGACACATCTCCACGCACCGGCCGCACAGGGTGCAGTCGGCCATGGTGGCGTCGCCCGCCCGGGTGGAAGACTGGATCTCGTGGATGTCCATGGGGCAGGCCCGGGCGCACAGACCGCACTTGTCGCAGCGCGAGGAGGGCCGCTTCACCAAGCGCAGCAGGCCCAGCCTGCGGAAGGCGGCCTGCAGGGCCAGCATGGGGCAGACCCGGCAGAAGGGCTGGCGGAGGGTCATTCCCAGGGTGATCATCATGCCGAACAGGAACAGCCCGCTCCCGGTCCAGAAGGCGGCCCCGGGACTGGCCAGGCTCACCCGGATCTGGCTCGGGTCGGCGGTGGCCAGGGTGGTCAGGAAGCGACTGGGGCACACCTCGCAGTAGGGGGCGTGGTTGGAGAAACCGCCCGCGCTCACGCCGAGGCCCGCCAGCAGGGGGATACCGAAGACCAACAGCCCCAGGACGATCCATTTCACCGGCCGGGTCCGATGCACCGCGCCGGCCGGTAGCCCCTCCGGCTGGCGAAGGCCCACCTTCTGCCCCAGCAGCGCCAGCAGCTCCTGGAAATAGCCCAGGGGACAGGTCCAGCTGCAGAAGGCCTTGTTCAGTAGCACGAACAGGATCAGGAAGGTGCCCAGGGTCAACCCCATGGTCAGTGCTCCCGTGGCCAGATCCCGTCCCCCGACCACGGCCTCCCCGATGCGGTGGGTGCTCTGGTGCTGGAGGGGGACCAGGGCGCAGTAGTCCCCGGACTGGCTGTCGAAGGCGCAGGTCAGGGCGGGCCATGCCCCGCTTACCTTGTCGGCGGCGTAGGGACCCACCACCCCGGCCCCAAAGAGCAGGAAGACCACCACCAGGGTCTGCACCAGCCGCCGGATCACCGTCAGGTTGCGTAGCAGGATTCCCTCGCCCCGGCTCATTTTCGCCTCCCTTCCCCGCCGCGGCGGGCACCACGTTTCCGTTCCCGGTCCCCCGACCGGGCGTTCACGCGCCGGGCCGTAACCCCGCCGGCCACCAGGCCCGCCGCCAGCAGCACGCCGGCCCAGGCGAAGGACCGCCAGCGGTCGGGATCCGGGCCGTAACGGAGCGTCAGGCTGGTCCGGAACCACTTCCCGTCGGCGCGGTGGGCAGTGTGCAGCCGCATGGTTGCCGGAGGCGTGGCGCGGGCGCTCGTGCCGACCCGGGCGAAGTCCCGCGGGATCGTGAAGGTCACCATTCCGGACTCATCGGTCCGCCCCGTTAGCCGGCTGCCGTTACCCGTCCGCAGGACCACCTCCCGGTTGGCCAGGGGCTCGCCCTGGAACCGGACCCGGAAGCCGGCCACCATGGTTTCGGTGTAGCCGCTGTGCTCCCGCGGCAGGGGCGCGGGCACGATCTCCAGGGCGGCCTTCTTCCGGGCGGTGACGTCCCCGGGGCTGATCCGGTTCTCCGGCCGTACCGAGAGGGACCCGCGCAGGTCCGGCCGGGGGACATCCCGCAGCTTCAGGTAATGGATGGCGCTCTCCTCCCCTTCCCCGGTGCGACGGACCGCCACCAGGGCCTGGTAGTAGCCCGGGGCGGTGGCCGGAAGCTCGGGGCGGCCATTGGCAAGCTTCACCGCTCGAGGTCCGGGACTCCAAAGCGTCACCCGTGCCTCCTGCCGATCCTCGAGGACCGGCCCCGAGCGGGCGGACTCGCCCCGCCCTTCGAGGTCCCACCCCAGGGCGGCCGTCGCCGGGGCGGGGGACGCGAGGACCGCGACCAGGAGCACCTGCACCCCGCGGGGCATTCGGCGGCAGTAGCTGTTCACGACGCGCCCTTTCCTGCCCGGGTGGGGGCTCAAAATTCGGCCTTCAGCCCGGCGCTCCAGGTGCGGCCGGGGTTGACGGCGATGGAGACGTCCTCGGCGTCGTAGGCGCCGTCCTCGTTGGTGTCGCGGTGGCCGCGGACCGAGTTGTAGTAGTCCTCGTCGAGGGCGTTCTCCAGGCGCCCGAACAGGGACCAGCGGGTGCCGCCGGGGCCGTCGAATTCGTAGCGGGCGCGCAGGTGGAGCAGCTCGTGGCCGTCGATCTCCACCCGGTTCATCTCGTCGGCGTAGTAGGAGGACTCGTACACCCCCTCCGCCGTGAGGGTCAGCCCCGGAAGCGGCCGCCAGTCCACAATGGCGTTGAGGGTATGGTTGGGGGTGCGGGGGATCTCGTTGCCGGTGTTGTCCAGGGTCTCGCCCACCACGTAGTCACCGGCGTCCTCGTCCCAGACGAGCAGGTTGAAGTTGTCGTAGTCGGTGAATTCGGTTTCCAGGTAGGTGTAGGCCACATGCACCGCCACGCTCCTTTCGGGATCGCTGTTGACCGCCAGCTCCAGGCCGCGGTGGCGGGCCCCGCCGATGTTGTCGTACCGACCGTCCTCCCCGCTCTCGGGCCCAGCGTAGGTCCCCGAGGTCCCCATGACGTAGTCGTCCCGGTCGATCTGGAAGGCGGCCAGGCTCCCCCGCCAGTCCACCCCGGCGAGGGTGGCGCGCGCGCGGAGGCCCACCTCCTTGTTCACGGCGAATTCCGGGTCCAGGTCAGAGTTGGGCGCGGTGGTGCCGGTGGTGCTGTAGCTGCCGACGAACAGCTGTTCCACCGTGGGGGCCCGGAAACCGGTGGAGACGTTGGCGTAGAGGTCCAGGTCCTCCCCGGCGGCCCAGTTCGCGCCCAGACGGCCACTGGGCACGCCGAAGCGCTCCTCGCCGTCGTCGGCGCCCTCCAGGTGGTCCCGGTACTCCAGGTCGATCCGGTCCCAGCGGCCGTTGGCGGTCAGGGTCAGGGCCTCCAGGGGCTGCACCTTGAGCTCGCCGTAGGCGGCCGCCACCCGCTCGTCGGTGCGGTTGTCCTCGCGGAGCTCCCCGGGCTGGTAGGTCGTCACCCCGCCCCCGGACCAGGCCGTGGTTTCCACCAGGTAGGCCACCTCGTTCTCGTAGTAATTGCTGCGCAGATCCGTTCCGACCATCCAGGCCAGGCCCCCCGCGCTGTCCCGGTATTCCCCCTTGATGCCCCGCTGGGCCTGCTCGTAGTCATTGTCGTAGGTGTACTGGTCGGGGTCGTCGTCGGTGGGATTGGAGACGAAGTCGGTGCGATCGCCGTAGAAGTACCCGGTGGCCATGAGGTTGCCCCCGCCCGCCAGGTCCCGGGAATAGGTCAGGTAGTACTTCCGGAGCCGGACGTCGAAGTGGTTGGCGTAGTCGTTGTAGGCGGGATCCTCGCTCTTCGGATCCTCCTCGGCCGCCGTCACCCCCTTCACGGTGCCGTGGCTGTTCTTCTCCCGGTCCGCCACCTCCAGCCCGACGGTCAGGTCGCTCCAGTCGTCCAGGTAGTACTGAAGCTTGCCGTTCAGGTAGTCCGCCCGGTGGTCGGCGTCGTCGTGGTAGCCGTCGGCCCAGCGGCTGGAGACCTGGAGATGGCCGTTGAAGCTTTGCCCCGCTAGGCCGGCCCGACCCAGGTACCTGCGGTAGCCGTAGCTCCCGGTCTCCCCCTCCACGCGGACCCCCGCCTCGTCGGCGCCGCGCTTGGTGGTGATGGAGACGGCGCCACCGAGGGCGTCGTCCCCGTAGAGGTAGGAGGCGCCGCCCTTGGTGACCCGGATGGACTCGATGTTGTCCAGGTCGATGTTGACGCGGCCGGTGCGCTCGAACACCGGCACCCCGTCGATCACCACCGCCACCCCGGGCCGCTCGCCCATGTACCGCTGGTCATCGACGCCCCGCATGTGGATTTTGACCCAGCTCCCCCCGCTCTTCTCGGTGGTCACGCCGGGGATCCGGCGCAGCACCTCCTGGATATCCTGCGGCTGGGCCTTCTCCACCTCCTCCTGGTCCAGGCTCTGGACGGAGGAGGGCCGGTCGCGCTGGTCCTCGAATCGGTCATCGATGGTGCTGGATTCCACCTGGATGGTGCCCAGGTCGGCCGCCTGGGAGGAGGCCATGGCACCGAAGGCGCCCAGGGTGGTGAGCAGGGTCCCGCGCAGACGGGCTCCCCTTGGCCGGATGCGGTTCGGGCGCATTTGCCCCTCCTTGTGGCCGGGTTGCGGGTTCGCCCCGGCCGGGGGCAAGTTCCGGACCAAAAGGAAGGATTCTTCTATTTCATCGGGTTACGGGAAAGGAAATGGCCCGGGCCGCGGGATCTGCCACAGGAACTGAGGCAAACCGCGCGCTTTTCCGGGTGGTCAAGCAAGGGAGGCGGGCCCGCCGGGAAGGCCGGGCCCGGGAGGGGGAAAGGGGTCAGCCTTCCCGTTCGTAGTGGCCCACCAGCTCGGTCTCGGCGAGCACGTGGCCGCCGGCGGCCTCCTCCACCTGGGTCACTGTGGCGTCGGCGGGGAGGTCCAGGTGGTCCACGTCCAGGGCCAGGAGGCGGAAGCGGTAGTGGTGGGTCCCATGGCCGCCGGGCGGGCAGGGACCGCCGTAGGCGGGGCGGCCGAAGTCGTTGGTGCCCTCGGGGAACCTGCCCGGCGCGCCCGGGCTGGAGAACCCTTCCTCCAGAAAGGTGGTCTCCGGAGGAAGGTCCCACACCGCCCAGTGATGGAACGTGCCGCCGGGGGCGTCGGGATCGTCGCATACCAGGGCGAGGCTCCGGGTGCCCCGGGGGATCCCGGCCCACTCCAGGGGCGGCGAGGTGTCCTCCCCGTCGCAGGTGTACTTGGCCGGGATGTGGTGGTCGTGGCGGAACACACCGCTCAACAGCGTCAGGCTCATGGCGAATCCTCCCTGTCAGGGAATGGTGGAGAGATTCTTCACCCCGCCGCCTCCAGCTCCCGGGCGAAGGCCCCCGGGCGGACGGGTAGCCGCCGCGCGCCCCAGGCACCGGGCCGTTCCTCGAAGACTCCGGCGCAGGACGTCCCGCAGGCGGTGCAGCGCCCCTCGCCGTCCAGCTTCCATTCGCTCAGCCGGTACCACTCCCGCCCGATCAGAAGCTCCCCGCAGTGGTGGCAGTAGGTGCTCTGACCGGACTTGTCGTGGACGTTGCCGGTGTAGGCGTAGTGGATGCCGCTCTCCAGGGCGATGGCCCGGGCCCGGGCCAGGGCCTCCGGAGATGTGGCGGGGTAGTCCCGCATCTTGTAGTCGGGGTGGAAGGCGGTGAAGTGCATGGGCACCTCGGGGCCCAGCTCCTCGCGGACCCAGGCGGCCATGCGCTCGATCTCCTCGGGGCTGTCGTTCTCCCCGGGAATCAGGAGCGTGGTCAGCTCCATCCAGGTGTCGGTCTCGTGGTGGATGTAGCGAATGGTGTCCAGCACCGGTCCAAGCTCGGAGCCGGTGAGCTTCTTGTAGAAGCGTTCCGTGAAGGCCTTCAGGTCGATGTTGACGGCCTCCATGTGGGCGTAGAACTCCGCCCGCGGCTCCGGGGTCACGTAGCCGCTGGAGACCGCCACCGACCGGATGCCCCGCTCGCGGCAGGCGCGGGCGATGTCGATGGCGTACTCGTGGAAGATGATGGGATCGTTGTAGGTGAAGGCGATGCTGCGCGCGCCCACCCGCTCGGCCATGTAGGCCACCACCTCGGGATCGGCCTGGTCGGCCAGGGTATCCATCTCCCGGGACTTGCTCATGTCCCAGTTCTGGCAGAACTTGCAGGCCAGGTTGCAGCCCGCGGTGCCGAAGGAGAGCACGGGGGTACCCGGCAGGAAGTGGTTGAGCGGCTTCTTCTCGATGGGGTCCACGCAGAAGCCGGAGGACCGCCCGTAGGTGGTCAGGACGATCCGGTCGTCCCGGCGCCCGCGCACGAAGCACAGCCCGCGCTGGCCCTCGTGGAGCCGGCAGAAGCGGGGGCAGAGGTCGCACTGGATCCGGCCGTCCTCGAGCCGGTGCCAGTATTCGGTGGGAATGCCTTCCACGGGATCGCGATCGGCCAAGCCAAAAACCTCCGGAGCAATAGCTGTCCTGGGAAACGCTGTACCTTTCTTAGATGCGCGCGGCGGCCGGGAATTTCATGGAGGGGACCGGGTCGAAGGCGCATACCCGGAAACCCGGGTCGGGTTGATCCCCCATGGTGAAACCCCCATGTTGGTAATGAAGCTCGGCGACCTTGCTGAGGGTGGAACCGATATGCCGAACGAGCGACCGCCGGCCATAGCCGGCACCTTCTACCCCGACGACCGGGCGGAGCTGGACGCCCTGCTGGCCCGGCTGCTGTCCGACGCCTCCTCCGCCGTAGAAGGCGCCGAGGTCCCCAAGGCCCTCATCGCGCCCCACGCCGGCTACCCCTATTCCGGGGCGGTGGCGGCCACGGCGTACGCGCGCCTGGCCCCGGCCCGCGACCGCATTCGCCGGGTGATCCTGCTGGGCCCCTCCCATTTCGTCCCCTTCCGCGGCCTGGCAGTGAGCAGCGCCGCAACCTTCCGCACCCCCCTGGGCACCGTCCCGGTGGACGCCGAGGGCGTTCGCATTACCCTGACCCATCCCGGCACCCAGACCCTGGACCTGGCCCATGCCCGCGAGCACAGCCTGGAGGCCCATCTGCCCTTCCTCCAGGGAGTGCTCGGCGAGTTCTCGCTGGTGCCCCTGGTGGTGGGGAACGTGGACGACGAGCGGGTCGGCCGCATCCTGCAGGACCTCTGGGGCGGGCCCGAGACCCTGGTAGTGGTCAGCTCCGACCTCTC
The DNA here is from genome assembly GCF_001399755.1 of Thiohalorhabdus denitrificans. Lineage (NCBI taxonomy): Bacteria > Pseudomonadati > Pseudomonadota > Gammaproteobacteria > Thiohalorhabdales > Thiohalorhabdaceae > Thiohalorhabdus > Thiohalorhabdus denitrificans. The sequence goes on from NZ_LJCP01000010.1 coordinate 586,784, forward strand.
CCACTTCCTCGACGACGCCAGCGCCCGGGACCGGGACGCGGAAACCGCCCGGGCCATCGAGGAGCTGGAGACGGAGCAGCTAACCCCCGAGCACGCCTGCGGCGTGCGCCCCCTGCGCGGCCTGCTCTGGCACGCCGCCGACAGGGGCGCCCGCATCCGCACCCTGGAGCTGAGGAACTCGGGGGACGCCGGCGCCCCGTCGGACCGGGTGGTGGGCTACGGCGCCTTCGCCCTGGAGGAGGCCAGCTGATGCCGGAAACGGCCGCAGGCGGGCCCGCGGAGGCCACGCCCTCCTTGCAGCCCCACGCGGACCGGCTCCTGGAGCTGGCCGGGATCTCCATCGACCACGGCCTGGAGCGGAACCGGCCCCTGGAGGTGGACCCGGCCGCCCAACCGCCCGAGCTGCGGGAATGGCGGGCCTGCTTCGTCTCCCTGCACGCGGACGGTTCCCTGCGGGGGTGCATCGGCTCCGTGGAGCCCAGGCGGCCGCTGGCGGTGGACGTGGCCGAGAACGCCCACGCCGCGGCCTTCCACGACCCCCGGTTCCCCGCCCTGACCCCCGCCGAACGGCCGGATCTGGCCCTGAAGGTCGAGGTCCTCACGCCCTTCGAGCCGCTTTCCTTCGACGGCGAGGCGGACCTGCTGACCCAGCTCCAGCCCGGCCGCGATGGGCTACTCCTGGAAGCGGACGGACGGCGGGGGACCTTCCTCCCCACCGTCTGGGAGGTCTTGCCGGAGGCGGAGCCCTTCTGGACCCAGCTCAAGCGCAAGGCCGGCCTGCCCCCGGACCGGGGCCCGGAAGGCCTGCGGGTCTACCGCTACCGCACGGAGGTGATCGCCCCGGAGACCGCATAGCATCGGCAGGCACGAAGGGTCGGACTCCCTGTCGGTTGTGGGAAAGGGCGGCCTCCGCGGGGGTCCAAGGGGAAACAGACAGGCATTCACGCGGGGGAGAACCATGGTGGAACAGCTCGGCAACGGAGACGGACTGCTCCTCGTCGACGTGCAGAACGACTTCTGCCCCGGCGGCTCCCTGGCGGTGCCGGAGGGGGACGAGGTGGTGCCCGTCCTGAACCGGTGGATCGCCCTGGCCCGGGAAGCGGGCATCCCCGTCTACGCCTCCCGGGACTGGCATCCGGAGACCCACATCAGCTTCCGCGAGCGCGGCGGGCCCTGGCCGCCCCACTGCATCCAGGAGACCCGGGGAGCGGCCTTCCACCCCGACCTCCAGCTCCCCGAGGATGCCGCCATCATCAGCAAGGGGATGGACCCCGAACGCGACCAGTACTCGGCCTTCGACGACACCGGCCTGGCCGAGCGGATGCGGGACGCCGGGGTTGAACGCCTCTGGGTGGGGGGACTGGCCCAGGACGTCTGCGTCCGGGCCAGCGTCGTCGACGGGGCCCGGGAGGGCTTCGAGGTTCACCTGCTCCTGCCCGCCACCCGCCCCGTGGACGCCACCCCCGGGGACGGCGACCGGGCCGTGGAGGACATGCAGGAGGCGGGGGCCGTAATCGAGCGCAGCGCGGAGCCCGGGAAATGAGCCGGGCGGACTGGGTCACCGCCGACAACGCGGCCCTCCTCACCGACCTTTACGAGCTCACCATGCTGCAGGCCTACCACCGGGAGGGCCTGCAGGACACGGCGGTGTTCGATCTGTTCGTGCGCAAGCTGCCGCCCAACCGGGGCTTCCTCCTCGCCGCCGGCCTGGAGACCGCCCTGGACTACCTGGAGAACCTCCATTTCCCGGCGGAGGCCCTGGAGTACTTGGGGTCCCTGGGACAGTTCTCCGACGCCTTCCTCGACTACCTGGCCGGATTCCGCTTCACGGGGGAGGTACGCGCCGTCCCCGAGGGTTCCCCCGTGTTCCCGGACGAGCCCCTCCTGGAGGTGATCGCCCCGCTCCCCGAGGCCCAGCTGGCGGAGACTTTCCTCCTCAACCAGATCCACTTCCAGACCCTGATGGCCAGCAAGGCCAGCCGAGTGGTGGAGGCGGCCCAGGGCCGCAGCGTGGTGGACTTCGGCGCCCGGCGCATGCACGGCGCCGATGCCACCCTGAAGGCGGCGCGCGCCTTCTACATCGCCGGGGTGCACGCCACCTCCAACGTGCTCGCCGGGCAGGTCTACGGCATTCCGGTATCGGGCACCATGGCCCACAGCTACATCGAGGCCCACCCGGACGAGCTGGCCGCTTTCGAGGCCTTTGCCCGCCTCTATCCGGAGACCATCCTGCTGGTGGACACCTACGATACCCTGGAGGGGGTGCGGAAGGTGGCCGACATGGCGGAGCGGTGGGGGGACGCCTTCCGGGTCCGGGGGATCCGCCTGGATTCCGGCGACCTGGGCGAGCTGGCCCGTGGGGCCCGGGAGATCCTGGACGCACGCGGCCTGCACGGGGTGAGCATCTTCGCCAGCGGCAGCCTGGACGAATACGCCATCGCCGACCTGCTGGAGGACGACGCCCCCATAGACGGCTTCGGCGTGGGCACCCATCTCGGGGTCTCGGAGGACAGCCCCTACCTGGATAGCGCCTACAAGCTGGTGGAGTACGCCGGGGAACCGCGCATGAAGCTGGCGACGAGCAAGACCACGCTACCCGCGCGCAAGCAGGTCTACCGCCACAGCGGCGGGGAGGGATTCTACGGGGGCGACACCATTGCGGCCCTGGAAGAGCCGGGCATGGAGGGCCAGCCGTTGCTGGAGACGGTGATGCGGGAGGGGGAACGGCTTTTGCCTCGACGGGGGCTCGATGAGATCCGGAACCACGCGGCTCGTGAGCGCGAGCATCTGCCGGCGAATCTCCGCGGCCTGCGGATGTCCGAGTCCGCTTACCCGGTGGCGGTCAGTGAAGGCTTAAAAAGTGCGGTGCAGCGCCTTCGGGCAACCCTGCAAAGGTAGGAAACGGGAACCGGCTAACGGACGTAGGAACTCTCCCGCCGTACCCACCTCGTGAAGCTAGACTCCTTGATCCGGTTGCGGGGGCCCCCTTCGGGGTTCTGCCAGATCACATAGTAGTCCCCTCCTTCCTTGGTAATCTCCAGAATCTTGCGGGACTTCTTGGATGGGTCCTTGGGCCGCCACAGCTGTCCCGCGGCGTAGCCTTCCGGACTTGTCGGGCCGGTCTCCGTGGACTTCTCCTCCAGGCCGAGCGGCTCCTCCTCGCGGTCCTCCGACGGGGTCCAGCCCAGCCGGTACATGACATCCTGGTACGCCGAGCGCGCCATGGAGGCGACCCGGGTCCCGGTCTCCTGGGCCAGGAGGCGTCCCTCCCGGATAATGGTTTCGAGTCGTTCCTGCATAGGCCTTCTATCCTCATGGGTGGGGGTGTCAATCGGGTCATCCGATTCTTACCCTAGTAAGACAAAAAAACCGCCGGTTTACTCCCTGGGAGGAAAACCGGATTCTCCATGTCCATATGGTCGATATTGTGCCTCTTGTCGTATGCGTCAAGAGGCCGGGGACAAGATCCGGAAATCGAGGCGAACCGTTATGGCTGTTGAGCTGGGAGCCCGGGGAACCGGGGGCTGCGTGGTTCTGGCCAGTGGCGGGATCGAGAGCACCACCTTGCTCCACCGTCTGGCCCGGCAGGGGGAAGGGATCTCCCCCGTCTTTTTCCACTACGGGCAGCGTCCGTCCGACCGGGAGTACCGGGCCGCCCGGGCGCAGTGCCTGGAGCTGGGCTTAAACCTGGAAGTGCTGGACATCGCGGGGGTTACCCCGGTCTTTCAGAAAGGACAGGAGCGCCAATACCACATCCCCCTCCCCCACCGGAACCTGGTTGCCCTCTCCCTGGGACTGAGCCTGGCGGAGAAGCGGGGCGCGGACCGGCTGCTGATCGGCACCACGGGGGACGACGCGGACCTGGCGGCGAGCGCCTCCCGCCCCTTCCTGGACGCCTTCCGGGGCATGGCCGGCCTGCTCGGGCCCGTGTCGGTGGAAGCGCCCTTCCAGGAGATGGGCAAGGACGAGGTGGTTCTGGAAGGACTGCGGCTAGGGGTGGACTTCGGCCGGACCTACAGCTGCCTCCTCGGACGGCGGGAGCCGTGCGGGAGCTGTCCCCAGTGCCGGAAGCGGCGGTCCGCCTTCGACCGCGCCGGGGTCCCGGAGCCGCCACCCACCCTCGACGCCGGGGAGGCCTGAACGTGCCCTTCTCCCCCCTCCATCTGCTCCTGTTCGTGGTCCTGGCCGCCTTTCTGCTGGCCTTCATCCAGGTGGGCGTCCTCACCATCGCGGTGGACAAGCTGGGTCTGCCCATGGAGGCCCTCCTGGTGCTGCTCTTCGGCTCCCTGCTCGGCAGCGGGGTCAACCTGCCCCTGTTCTCCATGCGTGCGGAGGCACCCCCCGAGCAGCGGGTCCATCCCGCCTATTCCCTGGGCCTGCTGCGGCCGCAGCAGGCGTTCCGGGGCCGCACCCTGGTGGCCGTCAACCTCGGCGGCTGCCTTATCCCCGTGGCCTTCTCCGTCTACCTCTGGAACCTCCACGCCCTCTCCCTGGGGCAGGTCGGCGGTACGGTGGGTCTGGTGGCCGCCATCAGCTACCTGGCCAGCCGGCCGGTGCCCGGGCTGGGCATCGCCATGCCCCTCTTTATCGCCCCCCTCACGGCCGCCGTGGCGGCCCTGCTCCTGGGCGGGGCGGAGAGCGCCCCCCTGGCCTACATCGGGGGGACCCTCGGCGTCCTGATCGGCGCCGACCTGCTCCGCATCGGCGACATCCGGAAGATGGGCTCCCCCCTGGCCTCCATCGGCGGGGCCGGGACCTTCGACGGCATCTACCTCACCGGCATCGTGGCCGTCCTGCTGGCCTAGCAGGGCGGTGAAAAACGTCGCGAGGAAGGCCAGATGCAAGGCGCTCACCGCGCAGCGACCGAGGCATATCAAGAAGATAGGTGAGGGAGCGAGCAGTGCGCAACGCCGCAGATGGCCTCCGCAGCAGTTTTTCATCGTCCTGCTAGGCGGGACGGAGCCAGTTCCACCACGAGCCCAACCAAGGCAGGAGCACCATTCATGCAAGCGGTCTTTCTGGACACCACCTCCCTGGACCGGGAGGACCTGGATCGCGGGCCCCTGGAGGCGAGCGCGACGGATTGGTCCTTCTTCGACGAGACGCCGGCGGATGCCGTCCCGGAGCGCATCCGGGAGGCGGAAGTGGTGATCTCCAACAAGGTCCCCCTGGACGCGGAGGCCATCCGGGGCGCGCCCAACCTCCGGCTCATTTGCATCGCCGCCACCGGCACCAACAACGTGGACCTGGAGGCGGCCCGCCAGCGGGGCGTCGCGGTCACCAACGTGGTGGGCTACGCCACACCCGCCGTGGTGCAGCACGTCTTCGGCCTGGTCCTGGCCCTCACCACCCGTCTGCAGGACTACACCGCCGCGGTGGCCGCCGGGCGGTGGTCGCAGAGCCCCCACTTCTGCCTGCTGGATTTCCCCATCGCCGAGCTGGCCGGCCGGACCCTGGGGGTGGTGGGCCACGGCGAGCTCGGCGGCAACGTGGCGCGGGTAGCGGAGGCCTTCGGCATGCAGGTACGGGTCGCCCAGCTGCCGGGGCGTCCCGAGCGTCCGGGACGGATTCCCCTGAATGAGTTGCTCCCCGACGTGGACGTCCTGACCCTCCACTGCCCCCTGACCCCCGAGACGGAGAACCTCATCGGACGGGCCGAGCTGGAGCGGCTGCCCGACGACGCCCTGCTCATCAACACCGCACGCGGAGGCATCGTGGATGAGCCCGCGCTGGCGGAGGCCCTGCGCGAGGGCCGCCTGGGCGGGGCGGGCGTGGACGTGCTGACCCGGGAGCCGCCCCCCGCCGACCACGTCCTGCTGGCCCCGGACATCCCCAACCTGATCGTCACCCCCCACGTGGCCTGGGCCACCCGGGCGGCCCGTCAACGCATGGTGGAAGAGCTGGCCGCCAACATCGGGGCCTTCCAGCGGGGCGAGGAGCGCAACCGGGTGGTCTGAGCCCTCTGAGCAGGGCCGCCGCCTGGCCCCTACCTCCCAAGGGGCTCCCCAGGGACCGCCCCAGGGAAGTGGGGAAGGGTCCCTAGGTCCTATCCGCATCAAGTTCGAAGAACCCCATCCCTTCCCTAAAGGAATTCCCCATTCACTGATAGAATTTTCCCCACCTTGCGGTCTTGCCCTCTTCCGTTAACTGGGGCAACCTTTTGTGCCGAACGGACTGCCATCTGGGGGGGACCATGCAGGATCCGACCACCATTTCCACGAACGGTAGATCGATGAACCGACTCATCGCTGTGATTTGCCTCTGCATTTTCCTGCTCCCGAGCTGGGCGGGCGCCCGCTATGTCCCGGAGCCCCCCGGGACCCCCGCCGAGGCAGCCATCCTGATGGACGCCAAGTCGGGCCGGATCCTCGCCAGCCAGAATCCCGACAAGGAGCATCCCCCCGCCAGCCTGGCCAAGCTGATGACCGCCTACATCACCTTCCAGGCCCTCGAGGAAGGCCGGATCTCCCTGGAGGACAAGGTCCGCATCAGCAAGGAGGTCTGGGAGCTCAAGGGCTCGCAGATGTTCCTCAGGGTGGGCGAGCGCGTCTCGGTGGATAAGCTCCTGCGCGGACTGGTGGTCCAGAGCGGCAACGACGCGGCGCTGGCCCTCGCCGAGCACCTCGCCGGCGGCAAGGAGACCTTTCTCCGCATGATGAACCGCACCGCCCGGGACCTGGGGATGGAGGGCTCGCATTTCTCCGACCCGGGGGGCCTCCCCGGCGACGGCATGGTGGTCACCGCCCGGGATATGGCGAAGCTCGCCCGGGTCATCGTGAACGAATACCCGCAGTACCTGGAGATGTTCCAGCAGCGCTCCCTCACCCACAACGGCATCACCCAGAGCAATCGGAACCGCCTCCTGGGCCGCATGGAGGGGGCGGACGGCCTGAAGACCGGGCATACCAAGGCCGCCGGCTACAATCTGGTGGGTACCGTGGAACGCGATGGGATGCGGCTCGTCAGCGTGGTCCTGGGCTCCTCCTCGCCCGCGCAGCGCTTCGACACCATGCAGGGCCTGCTGAACTACGGCTTCCGCTTCTACGAGACCCGCAAGCTCTACGCCGCGGGGGAGGCCGTTGAGACGACCCGTGTCTGGCAGGGCGCCACGGAGGAGCTGGAGCTGACCCTGGCGGAGCCTCTCTACGTCACCATCCCCCGCAACAGCGACTCCGACCTGGAGCTGCGGGCGCGGCTGGAATCTCCCCTCCGGGCGCCGGTCAAGGAGCAGGATGAGGTGGGCACCCTGCAGGTGAAACTGGGCGACGAGTCGCTGGCCCGCCGGCCCCTGCTGGCCAAGGCGGAGGTGGCCTCCGGGGGCTGGATCCGCTACCTGCTCGACGCCGCCCGCCTGCAATGGCAGGGGTTCTGGGAGGGCCAGAAGACCCGGTTCCTGGCCCAGGACGAGGGCGAGGCCACCGAGGCCGAGCCGGGAGCGGCCCAGCCGGGCTGACCGCCCCGCCCGGCGGCCTCACGGGGCCGCCGCCGGTCTGCCGTTCGCCATTCAGCCTGGATTCAGGACGGCCTCCTACCATGTGACGGAACATCACATGGAGGACTCCCCGAATGACCGTCCGGAATCCCTCGCAGCAGGAAACGCGGGTCTGGGACCTCTGGGTCCGCGTCTCCCACTGGACCCTCGCCGCCGCCTTCTTCCTCGCCTACCTGGTGGAGGAGCCGGAAGGCCTCCACGTCTGGCTCGGCTACCTGATCGGCACCCTGGTGCTGGTGCGCGTGGCCTGGGGCTTCATGGGGCCCCGCCATGCCCGGTTCCACGACTTCGTCCCCTCGCCGAACTCCCTGAAGGCCTACCTGCAGCGCCTGGTCCGCGGCCGGGAGCCGCGCTTTGTGGGACACAATCCCCTGGGCGGCGTCATGGTGGTCGCCCTGCTGGGCACCCTCACCTTCACGGCGGTGACCGGCCTCATGGTGTACGGGGCCGAGGAACATCGGGGCCCGCTGGGAGGCTGGTACGCTGTGGAGACGGCGACACCCTCCCTGATCCCCGCCGCCTACGCCGACGACCACGGGGAGGAGGGGGAAGAGCACGCCGGCGGCGAGGCGGAGGCCCTCGAAGAGGTGCACGAGCTGGCCGCCAACCTGACTCTGGCCCTGGTGGGGCTGCACGTGGGCGGGGTGCTGTTCACGGGCTGGCGCCACCGCGAGAACCTGGTGCGTGCCATGATCACCGGCCGCAAGCGCGCCGAGTAGGAGTCGAGCCGATGGCCCTATTCCCGGGCAAACCCCTCCTGGCCCTGTTGGCCATGGCGTCCCTCGCCACCGCGGTGGGCGCCGATTCCGGACCCGGCCACCGGGATTCGGACCACGTGCGGCAACTCCGCGAGCAGGAGGACGTCCTGCCCTTCGAGCGCATCCTGGCCGAGGCCCGGAAGCGCCATCCGGACGCCCGACTGGTGGAGGTGGAGCTGAAAAGAGAGGACGGGCGCCACCTCTACGAGGTGGAGCTCATCGACGCCGGCGGCACCTTCCGCGAGCTGTACTTCGACGCCCGGACCGGGGAGCTGCTCTCCTCGGAGATCGAGGAATAGATGCGGATCCTGGTCGCGGAGGACGACCCGGACCTGGGCGAGCGGGTCCGCACCTCGCTGCGGGAGGCCGGCTACGCCGCGGATGTCGCCACCGACGGCGAGGAGGCCGATTACCTGGGTCGGGAAGAGCCCTACGACGCGGTGATCCTCGACCTGGGCCTGCCCCAGCGGGCCGGGCTGACCGTGCTGGCGAACTGGAGGCGGGAGGGCAACCCCGTACCCGTGCTGGTGCTCACCGCCCGCAACGCTTGGTACGAGCGCGTCGAGGGCTTCGAGGCGGGGGCGGACGACTATCTGGGCAAGCCCTTCCACATGGAGGAGCTGCTGGCCCGCCTCGGGGCCCTCCTCCGCCGCCGGCACGGCCGTCCCGGCGGCCCCCTGGAGGTGGCGGGGCTGACCCTGGACGAGGCGGCGCAAACCGTACGGACCCCAGACGGCACCACAAACGCCCTCACCGCCACCGAGTTCCGCCTCCTGCGCTACTTCATGCTCAACCCTGGCCGGGTGCTCTCCAAGGCGGCCCTGAGCGAGCACCTCTACGAGTACGACGCCGACAAGGACAGCAACGTCCTGGAGGTCTACGTGCGGCGGCTGCGCGCCAAGATCGGCAAGGAGCGCATCGCCACCCGGCGCGGGCAGGGTTACCTGCTGCGGGCCGACGGGCCGTGATCTCCCTGAAGGCCCGCCTGACGACCTTCCTGAGCCTGGCCCTGGTGGTCCTGCTGGGCCTGCAGTACCTCCTGGTGAGCGCCGCCATCCGGGGCACGGCGGAGGACTACATGGCCTCCCGCCTGGAGCACGACGCCGAAACCCTGCTGGGGGAACTGACCTGGACCGACGGCGAGCCGGGCCTGCCCGCGGGAAGCCCGGACGCCATCTACCAGCGCCCCTTTTCGGGCCACTATTTCACCGTCCGGACCCCGGAACGGGAACTGCGCTCGCGCTCCCTGTGGGATACCACCCTTCCCGTGCAAGCTGTTCCCCCGGGGGAGGTGCGCCGCGAGCACCTCCAGGGCCCCGCCGGGCAGCCCCTCCTGCTGTACGCGGCCGGATTCCGCAAGGCGGGTCGGCCCGTCACCCTCGCCGTAGCCGAGGACCTCTCCTCGCTCAACGCCGACCTGCGGGCCTTCCAGTGGCGGTACGGGCTGGTCTCCCTGGGGGTGGCCGGGGCCCTGCTGGCCCTCCAGTGGCTGCTGGTGGCCCTGGGCGTGCGGCCCCTGGACCGGCTGCGCCGGCAGATCGTGGCGCTGGAAGGAGGAAAGCGCCAATCCCTGGACCAGCGGGTCCCGGCCGAGGTCCGGCCGCTGGTAGGGGAGATCAACCGCCTGGTGGGGGTGCTGGGGCAGCGCCAGGAGCGCTCCCGCAAGGCGCTGGGCAACCTGGCCCACGCCCTCAAGACGCCCCTGACCCGCCTCGGCCAGCTCGGCGACGACCCACGGGTCCGCTCCGACCGGGAGCTCCGCGACCGCCTCCTGGAGCCGACCCGCGTCATCGAGGGCCTCATCGAGCGCGAGCTCAAGCGGGCCCGCCTGGCCGGTGGCTCGCCGGGCCAGCGGTTCGACGCCGACCGCGAGCTGCCCCGCCTCCTCCGGGCCCTGGAGGGCATCCACGCCGAGCGGGGGATCGCCATCGAGGCGGACGTGCCTCCGGGCAAGACCTTCCACGGGGATCGCGAGGATCTGCTGGAGCTGTTCGGCAACCTGCTGGACAACGCCTGCAAGTGGGCGGAAGGACGGGTGCGCCTCCGCGTCGAGGAGGGCCCGGGCCTGCGCTTCGTGGTGGAGGACGACGGCCCGGGGATCCCCGAGGCGGAGCGCCCCCGGCTCACCGAGCGCGGGGCGCGCCTGGATGAGTCCGCCAGCGGCCACGGCCTGGGCCTCGCCATCGCCAGCGACATCGTCGCGGCCTACGGGGGCGAGCTCGCCTTCGACCGCTCCGGCGACCTGGGCGGGCTGGCCGTCCGGGTCACCCTGCCCCCCACACCCAGGGAATAAGGGGCCCCGTCGCGCCGGGGTCCTGCCGGGCGGGATCCATTCCAGGGCCGTTTCCGGCGGCCCACCGGGCACCGGGGCAGCCTGCCCGGCCCCGGGACCTCTCCTTCGCCGGGATCCCGCTCCCCAAGGCGCAGGTGCTTGCCTATAATCCAGGGTAGAAGGGCGCCCCGCGCCACCGCGCGGGGGAACGCCGCGTCACCGACCACCTCGACCAGGAGCTACCATGTCCGCACCCGCCTCCTCCCTCCGGGAGCTGGCCATGGAGCAGGCCCAGGGCGCCATGGCCCTGCAGTTGGCCTTCATCGGCGTGGCGAACGGGCTGTTCCGGGCCCTGGCCGACGTACCGCGCAGCCCGGAGGACCTCGCCGCCGCGACCGGCATGGACCCGGACTACGTACGGCGCTGGGTGGACGCCGCCTACGCCTTCGGCTACCTGGAGGAAAGCGGCCCCGGGCTGGCCCTGACGGAGAGGGGGCAGGGCTTCGCCACGGAGGACCCGGCGAGCCCCCTGCCCTTCGCCATCCACACCATGCTCGGCGCCCACATGAGCGAGCGCACGGCCCACTTCATGCGAACCGGCGAACGCCCCGGCGAGGAGGTACTGGGCGAGCGGGAGACCATCGCCGACCTCTTCGGCACCATGCTGGAGGGCATGTTCGGCCCCTTCTTCGAGGGGCAGATTCTTCCCGACCTGCCCGTCTACCGGGAGATCGACCGCGAGGCCGGGCTCGCGGTGGACCTGGGCTGCGGCAACGGCTGGTACCTGCGGCGCCTGGCCCACCAGTACCCGCACCTGCGCGGCGTGGGCCTGGACCTCTTCGACGCGGCCATCGCCGAGGCGCGAAGCCAGGCGGAGGCGGAGGGAACCGCCGACCGGCTGGACTTCCGCAAGGGCGACATGCACTGGTTCACCGTGGACGAGCCCATCGACCTGATCGCCATGAACCGGGCCCTGCACCACGTCTGGGACGAGAAGGACCGGGTCTTCGCCTTCCTGCGCGACCACCTGAAACCCGGGGGCGCTGCGGTCATCTGGGAGCCCAACTGGCCCGGCGACCGGCCCGCCCTGGCCGACCCCAAGCGGCGCGGCATGGCCTTCCAGAACCTCATGGAGCACGTGCAGGGCAACCGCTTCCTCCAGGCCGAGGAGATCGCGGCGGAATTCGAGAAGGTGGGCATGGCGCCGGACATCCACCTGTACGGGGAGGGCAACGAGGCGGTGGTGGTGGGCCGCAAGGCCTGACCGGGAACGGCTCGGGTCAGGCCACTTCGGTCTGCTGGACCAGCTCCTCGAGGTCCACCCACTCGCCGAGCCCCGTGCCGGCACTGGCCACGGCCGCGGCCCCCACGGCCACCCCGTAACGCACCGCCTCCTCCAGGGAGGCCCCCTCGGCCAGGCGGTACACCAGGCCGGCGATCAGGGAATCCCCGGCGCCAACCCGGGTGATCACCCCCACCGGCGGATTGCGGAAGCGCACGGTCCGCTCTTGGGTCACGAGCATGGCCCCCCGGGGCCCCCGGGACAGGACCACGGCCCGGGCCTGCTGATCCGCGGTCAGCTCCCGGGCCGCGGCCTCCTCTTCCTCCTCACTGGCCAGCTTCCGCCCGGTGAGCATCTCCAGCTCGTTGTGGTTGGGCTTGAGGAGGAACACCCCGCTGTCGGGCACCATCACCCGCTCCAGGGGCCGACCGTGGGTATCCACGATCACCCGCGCCCCCCGGCGGCTGGCCACCTCCGCCACCCGCGCGAAAAAATCCTCCGGCACGCCCGGCGGCAGACTCCCACTGGCCACCAGGTACTGGGGGGCGGGCTCGGTCCGCTCCAGGCGCTCCAGGAGGGCCTCCCATTCCCCCTGGGAAAGGACCGGGCCCGGCATGGCGAAGCGGTACTCGTGGCCGCTCTCCTCCTCGAGGACGATCAGGTTCTCCCGGGTCTCTCCCGCCACCGGGATGGCCTCGTAATCCAAGCGCTCGCCTTCCAGGCAATGCTTGATGTCCTCCCCGGTGCCGCCTCCGGCGGGGAACAGCGCGCACGCGTTGCCCCCGAGCCAGCGGATGGTCCGGGCCACGTTGAGCCCTCCACCGCCCGGCTGGCGCACGGGGTCGGTGCAGCGGAGCTTCCGGTCGCTGCGGACCTGGTCCACGCTGGTGCGCAGGTCCATGACCGGGTTCGGGGTCAGGGTAACGATCCGTCCGCTCACGGCTCCCTCCGTTTCTTGGCCAGCTGCCTTTCAGCGTTAGACCACGGAGGGGCGCGGGACCATCCCGGCGGCGGGCAATTCCCCGGGATCGGGGCGGCGGGCTACTCCCGGTACCAGCTCCCGTCGGGGTTGGGCTTGATCCACAGGTAGCTGAACCAGTGGAAGACCCCGCTCTCCTCGTTGGAGGGCGCGGTGCAGTTGTACTTGGTGCGTCCGGACCGGAGGGGCTTTCGGGGCCGCACGGCCACCACCCCCTCCGCCTCGCTCACCCAGGTGCGCTCCATGCGGCCCTGACCGGAGGCGTAGCAGGCCAGGGCGCCGGCGCGGTAGGGCCCTTCCTCCAGGCGCAGGCGCAGCTCCGGGCGCCGCGCCTCCGCCGGCAGCACGCGGTCCTCGGGGGCCAGGACCGTCACGGGCAGGGGGCGGCTGCGCAGCTTGGGGCCGAGGTCGTCCAGGTCCGCATAGGGGGTGGCCACGGGAAAGCGCGGCGCGGCGCGCAGGTCGCTGCCCGCCCCCACCGCCCCCGATTGCTGGCCCACGCCGTAGAGGCCCAGGTCCTCCACGATGGCGCGCACCTCCCGATCGTACTCCCCATAGGGGTAGGCGAAGACGGGCACCGGCTCGCCGGCCTCCGCGGCCAGACGCTCCCCCGCGCCCCGGATCTCGTCCCGGACCCGCTCCCGCCAGGCCGCCTCGTCCTCGCCCTCCCGCCGGCGCACCAGGTGGGGGTGGCTGCGGCTGTGGTTGCCCAGGTCCACCCCGTCCTCCGCCGCCAGCTCCCGCAGTTGGTCCCAGTCCAGGTAGCCGCGGTAGCCCTGGTCGATGTAGTCGGTGCTGACGAAGACGGTGAAGGGCCAACCTCGGCGCCGGAGGCGCGGGAAGGCCTCGGTGTACACGGATTCGTAGGCATCGTCGAAGGTCAGGGCCACGGTCTTCGGCGGCAGGGGCTTCCCCCGGTCCAGGTGGCGCAGGACGCGGACCAGGGGCCAGACGGTGAAGTTGTGCTCCTCCAGATAGCCCAGATGGCGCTCGAAGGTCTCCGGGGTGACGCTGGTGCTGGGCGGGCCGTCCGCGTCCACATGGTGGTACATGAGGACCACCGCGTGGTCGGCGGCCCGGGCCCCACCGCTCAGCCCCGCCCCCACGAGTCCGGCGAGCAGGAGCAGCGTCCAGCGCGGGTTACTCGGCATCGGCGACGGCCCCCAGGTCGTTGTGGCGGATCAGATCGCGGACCGCTTCCACGTAGGCCTCCCCCTGGGCGGAATAGCCGTCGAGCCCGGCGGCCAAAGCGTGGCCGGTCACCGGCCGGCCCTCCTCCCGCAGCCGGGCCCGGATCTCCCGCAGCTCCGCATAGCGGGGATGGCTGTTCAGATTGCGGACGTAGGCCGCCACGGAACTCCGCACCGTGGGGAAGCGCCGCACCTCGTGGCTCAGCCCCTCCTCCCGCCGGGCGGGCACGATCCCGCACCCGGGCTCGAAGCACCACTGGCCGAAGAGATTGTTGCCCTCCCGGGCGAAGCGGGAGGTCCCCCAGGCCGACTCCTTGGCCGCCTGGGCGAGGATCAGGGAGACGGGAATGGTGTCCACCCGGCGCAGAAGGTGCGCCACCACCTCGCGCGGGGGACGCCCCTCGGCCGCCACCCGGTAGCGGTCCGCCATGGACCGCACCCACTCCCCTTCCTCGGCGGAAAGCTCCGCCCCCGCCTCCAGGCGCTCCGCCGCGCGTCGCAGGCGCTCCCGCCGCGCGGCCTCACGCTCGTTGACGGCCTCGGCGATGGGCCGCAGGAAGGCGAAGAAGGCCGCCTTCCGTTCGCCCACATTCTCGTGGGTGCGGAAGTCGGGGAGGTCCTCCCCCCCCGGCTCCCGGAGCTCCCGGTCCCCCTCCGGCTCCGCCACGCCGCCTTCCCGCAGGCCGGAAAGCTCGACGAAGAGGATGACCAGACCGGCCGCCGCCGCGAGCGCCAGCACATGGATCCAGGCTTGGGAAAAGGGGGTGGGACGCACGACTGCTCCTGTCGGTGGCTCCGGGGCTTTGCCAGGGGCGCCCCCCGGCCCGGCCCCGGGGGGCGCCACAGGATACCGGAACAACCGGGGTGGGCCGAACCCGACCGCGGGCCCTCTTTCCTAGCGCCCCTCCCGATCCGGATCCAGCAACGCCAGCATGGCGGCGGCCTTGTCGAAGGTCTCTGCGTACTCCGCGCCCTCCCGGGAGTCCATCACCAGGCCGCCGCCGGCCCAGAAGCGCACCTGACCCTGCAGGTGCACCAGGGTGCGTATGGCGATGCTGGTATCCAGGGCCCCGTCGTAGCCCACGTAGCCGATGCTGCCGCAGTAGACTCCTCGGCGGTGGGGCTCCAGCTCCTCGATGATCTCCATGGCCCGGATCTTGGGCGCCCCGGTGATGGACCCCCCCGGGAAGCAGGCCCGGAGCAGGTCCAGGACATCCCGCTCGGCGGGCAGGGTCCCGGTGACGGTGCTCACCAGGTGGTGGACGGTGGGGTAGCTCTCCAGGGCGAACAACTCCGGCACCCGCACGGAGCCCGGCGCGCAGACCCGCCCGAGGTCATTGCGCAGCAAGTCCACGATCATCACGTTCTCGGCCCGGTCCTTGGGGCTGTCCAACAGCTCCCGGGCCAGGGCGTGGTCCCGCTGCGGATCCGCCGCCCGCGGGCGGGTGCCCTTGATGGGGCGGGTCTCCACCCGACCCCCGGCCGCCTGCAGGAAGCGCTCGGGGGAGTTGCTCAGGATCTGCGCCCCGGGAACGTTCAGGTAGGCACCGAAGGGGGCCGGATGGGCGGCGCGCAGGGCCCGGTATCCCTCCCAGGGGTCGCCTTCGGTGGAGGCGGTGAAGCGCTGGGCCAGGTTCACCTGGTAGCAGTCACCGGCCCGGATGTACTCCTGGACCCGTCGGAAGGCCTCCCCGTAGGCCCCGGCGTCCAGGTTGGAGGCAATCCCCGAGCGCAGCCGCAGCCCCGCGCCGGAGGAGCGGGGCGCCGGCTTCCGGAAGCGCCGCACCAGCTCCGGCCATTGGCGGGCGGTCTCCGGGTCGCGGCCGTGGGCCACCAGCCAAGCCCGGCGACTGCCGTGGTCCACCACCACCGCCCAGTCGTAGAGGCCCACCGCCATGCCGGGCAGGCGGTCCGGATCCTCGGCCCGGCTGGGCAGCACCTCCAGGGAGCGGGCCAGATCGTAGGAGAAATAGCCCAGGGCCCCGCCGGTGAAGGGCAGACCATGCCGACCGGGCTCCCCGGGCCGCAAGTAGGCGCGCAGAACGGTGAAGGGATCCTCGCGATGGCGGTGGGTCCCCTCCCGGGTCCGCACGGTCACGACGCCGTCCGCTTCCGTCAGAGTGGCCCAGGGATCGGCGGCGAGGATGTCGTACCGGCTGTGGGGGGCTACCGCGCCAAAGGGGTACCCGCTGTCGAGGAACACCGCCCAGGGACGGTCGGCGATCGCCGCAAAGCGATCGGCGCTGTCCGGGTGGTAGGGGATCTCTTGGATGCGGGGCCAGCCCTTCACGCGGAGGCTCCTTGCGGTAATGCCCATTCCAGAGGCCCGCTCCGGGGCCCCGAATGCGACGGCGGATGGCCGCCGGGATGCCCCGAGGTCCGGGGCGGTGCGGTATAGTGCGGGGCCGGGCCGGCCCGTGGACCCCCGCGGGGCCCGAACGCCCGGCAGCGAGGAGGAGCGCGGTGGACCCTTTCGACGCAGGGCACGGCACGCCCGTTCACGACCCGCCGGTGACCGGGGTCATCCTGGCCGGTGGAGGCGGCCGGCGCATGGGCGGCCGGGACAAGGGCCTCGAGCCCCTGGCGGGCCGGCCCATCGTGGAGTACGCCATCGAGCGGCTACGGCCCCAGGTGGACCGCCTGATCATCAACGCCAACCGGAACCGGGAGACCTACGCGGCGTACGGCTTCCCGGTGGTCGCCGACGAGATGGCGGGCTACCCCGGCCCACTGGCGGGAATGGCCGCCGCCCTGCGCACGGCGGAGACGGACCTGATCCTCACGGTTCCCTGCGACTGCCCCCGCCTCCCCCTGGACCTGGCCACGCGGCTTCTGGTCGCCCGCCGCGCCCTGCACGGCGAGCTCGCCACGGTGGAGACCGGGGAGGGCCTGCAGCCGGTTTTCGCCCTCCTCCACCGCGCCCTGCTGGATAGCCTGCTGGGGTACCTGGAGGACGGCGGCCGCGGCGTGGCCCGCTGGTTCAACCGCCACCTGACGGCCCTCGCGGACTTCTCCGGCCAGACGGAGGCCTTCCTCAACATCAACACCCCCGACGAGCGGGCCGCCGCCGAGGCGTTCCTGCCCCGGCACCCCGACCCGCGGGCATTCTAGCCGCCCGCCCCGATCCGATCCACGCCCCTCGGCCCACAGCCACCCCTTTTCCTCTCCGACGTTCCCTCGCCCCCCGTACGCCTCTCCCTTTCTTTCCTCCATGGGGCTTCCCCCTAGGGACTAGGCAGAGTCCCTAGGGTTCGTCCGCCCTTTTTCGGGAAAACCCCTAGACGGTAGGGGATCCCTATGAGAGTATGCGCTCACTTTCAGGGAAACCCCTAACCATCCGGTACCGATGCCCGAGCCGAACGCCTGTTTTTCCTACGGTTTCCACCTTCCGGAGCCCACTACGGACGCCGGCCGGGACTGCCCCCGGTTTCCCGACCCCCCGGATCACACCCCTTTCATCGCTTCCGCGCGAAATCGCGGGAGCCGGGGCCCTAAGGCCCCCGGCACCGATTCGCCTTCCACCGAGCCACGGCGGAAAGCGGACCCCGGGCAACGCGCCCGGGGAGCCACCGAGCACCACCGGCCCGGCCCCATCGGTCCGGGCCAAGCAAGCACATAGGAGAAGCGCAGCCAATGTTCAGAAAAGGCGGGGGAAACCTTTACGGGCTGGCCGGACTCACCCTGGCCGCCCTGTTCGTAACCGCTTGCGGCGACGGCTCCCAGTCGGACGCCGTTGCCCAGGAGCTCCAATCCGGAAACGCGTCCGACCAAGCCCCGGAAGAGCGGGCCGAATGCACCGCCGATACCTGCGTCGGCGAAGGTGAGGAATACAGCAGCGTCCAGGCGGCGGTGGACGCGGCGCCCGACGGCGGCTCCGTGGGCATCGAGGGGGGCACCTACGAGCAGTGCGCCGTCATCCCCGAGAACAAGAGCCTCACCATCCGGGGCTTCGACGGCCGGCCCCACCTCAAGTCCCGTCTGTGCGACGGCAAGGCCGTGCTGGTGAACTACTCCAAGGGCAAGGTGGTGGTCGACGGCCTCGAGCTCTCCGACGCCGGCACCGACAAGGTCATCTGGCACCACGACAACACCGGCGCCCTGATCCTCCGCAACGTGGAGGTCCACAACGCCGGCATGGGCATCCTCGCCTCTACCAACTCCGAGCGCCTGGAGATCCACGACTCGGAGTTCTACGACATGGACGAGCCCACCCAGAACGGCCACCTGGTCTACGCCGGGCAGGTGAAGGACTTAGTGATCAAGGGCTCCTACTTCCACAGCGCCCGCAACGGCCACATGATCAAGGCCAAATCGGTGAACGTGGACATCGAGAACAACTACCTGCTCGACAACTACGGCACCACCGCCAACCTCATCAACA